>NZ_JBHVLR010000025.1:0-91344 GCF_042797335.1 Nocardiopsis sp. NPDC057823
CGGCCGCCATCCCGCTGGCCGCCGCCGGACTGCTCAACCCGATGCTGGCCGGTGCCGCCATGGCGTTCTCCAGCGTGTTCGTGGTGACCAACAGCCAGCGGCTGCACCGCTTCGGCCGCTGAGCCGCGGACGCCCGACGCCGTGGCCGGGACCGGTCACGGCGGCATCGCCCCAGGCCGCAGGGCGGGCGGCGGGGCACGGGAGGGGGCGGGCCTCGCCCCGGCGGGACCCCGGGCGCTAGTGTGAGCCCGCACACCCGCAGGGGTTCCGGGCCGGGTACGTCCGGGACCGCCGTGTCCAGGCCGCGTCAGCCCACTCCCCGAGGTCGCCGTGTCTTCAGGATGCCCCCACGCCGCGCTGTACCAGAGCGAGCCGCACCCCGACCCGTACGGCGTCTACGCGAAGATGCGCGCGGACCACGGGCCGGTGGTCCCCGCCGAGCTCTCTCCCGGGGTGCACGGCTGGGTCGTCACCGACTACGCCACCCTGATCTCCTGGTCGCGGGACACCACCACGTTCACGCACGACGCACGGCTGTGGCGGGACTTCACCGAGGGCCGGATCGGCCCCGACGACCCCCTGCTGCCGATGATGGCGCCCCGTGCCAGCGCCCTGTTCCTGGACGGGGCCGAGCACCAGCGGCTGCGCCGTGCGATCACCGACGCCCTGGGCGCGGTCACCCCCGCTCACCTGGCCTCCGTCACCACCCGCTACGCCGACCGGCTCATCGACGAGTTCTGCGCGCGCGGCCGGGCCGACCTGCTCAACGAGTACGCGCGGATGCTGCCGCTGCTGGTCATGAACGACCTGTTCGGCATGGACGAGGACCAGGGGCTGCGGTTCGTCGCCGCCATGCGCAACCTGTGGGCCGGGGTGGACGCCGAGCGCTCCAACGCCGAGGCCGAGCGGGCGCTGTCGGAGGTCGTGGACGCCAAGCACCGCGAACCCGGCGACGACCTCACCAGCCGCCTGATCCGGCACCGCGCCGGACTCTCGGACGAGGAGGTCATCATGCAGCTCCTCCTCGTCATCGCGGCCGCCAACGAGCCGACCGCCGCCCTCATCGACTCCGCCCTGCGGGCCGTCCTGGCCGACCCGTCCCTGCGCGTCCCCGGCGGCCCCTCCCCGGCCGCTCTGAGCGACCTGGTGGAGCGGGTGCTGTGGCGCGACCCGCCGATCACCAACTACCCGGTGATCTACCCCCGCGTCGACGTCCCGCTGGACAACGGCCGCGTCATCGAGGCCGGGTCGCCCATCCTGCTCGCCTTCGCCGCCGCCAACCACTTCTTCCAGAAGGACAACGCCGAGCAGGTGGCCGACGGGGCCAACCGCGCCCACGTGGCCTGGGGGGCCGGTCCCCACCGCTGCCCCGCCCGCGACGAGGCGACCGCGATCGCGACCATCGCCACCCGCCGGATCCTGGAGCGGCTGCCCGACCCGGCCCTGGCCGTCCCCCCGGAGGACCTGCGGTGGCGGCTGGCCACCCTGTCCTGGTCCCCGGTCTCCCTCCCGGTCCGCTTCACCCCGCAGGCTCCCGCCGCCCCGGCACCCGAGCCCGAGCCCGCACCCGCGCCCGCCGCCGAACCCGCCCGGGGCGGCGCGGTGCCGGCCCTGTCGAACCTCCTGAAGAGGCTGCTGGTGCGCCGGGGCTGACACGCCCGGGTACCGGCCCCGCCGAACCGGCCCCTCGGCGGGCCGCCGCGGTGGAATCGTCGCATGTCAGGGCGGTTTGCGGGGTTATGTCACCTCGAAGGGAGGAGACCGGCACCCCCGGGAGGAGGGTCGAGCGCCCTCCGGGGAACCTAGAATTCTCTCTCGGTCCCCCGGCCGCTCCAGACTTCTCCCCCGCACACCCGTCTTCTCCCCTGTACGCCCTTCCCCGCAGAGGATCGCGCGCCCATGAACAGTTCGGAAGCCGACTCCGGTCGACTCCTGGCCAACCGGTACCGCCTGGACGAGGTCATCGGCGCGGGCGGCATGGGCCGGGTCTGGAAGGGCAGTGACACCCTCCTGGACCGGCCGGTCGCCGTCAAGGAGCTGACCACCCCGCCGAACCTGCCCGCGCACGAGGTGGAGGTCCTGCGCACCCGCATGCTCCGCGAGGCGCGCAGCGCCGCCCAGCTCAGCCACCCGTCGATCATCACCGTGTTCGACGTGGCCGAGGAGGACGGCCGCCCCTGGATCGTCATGGAGCTGGTCAGCGGCTCCTCCCTGGGCGACGTCATCCGCGAGGGCGGGGTGCTGCCGGTCGCGCGGGTCGCCGACATCGGCGAGCAGATGGCGGCCGGGCTGTCCGAGGCGCACGCGAGCGGCATCGTCCACCGCGACATCAAGCCCGGCAACGTGCTCATCGACGGCAGGGGCCGGGCGGTGCTCACCGACTTCGGCATCGCCCACCTGGACGGCTCCACCCACCTGACCAGCACCGGGCTGCTCATCGGCTCGCCCAGCTACCTGGCCCCGGAGATCGCCCACGGGCACTCCGCCACCCCCGCCTCGGACGTGTGGTCCCTGGGCATCACCCTGTTCCAGGCCCTGGAGGGGACCCTGCCCTTCGACCGGCCCACCCCGGTGGCGACGCTGACCGCGATCGTCACCCAGGAGCTGCCGGCCCCGGTCAACGCCGGCCCCCTGGCCCCGCTGCTGCGGGAGCTGTGCGCCAAGAAGCCGGAGGACCGGCCCGGCATCGACGCGGTCCGGGCCCGGCTGCGGGAGATCCGGGACCGCGCCGAGGCGGCCGCCCCCGCCCCGGTGGCGCCGACCCTCACCACGACGGTGCCGACCGCGGAGCCGCGGTCCGAGGAGGCGGCCCTGGCGGCCGCTCCGCCGCCCGCCCCGGAACCGGCCGCACCGGCCCCCGCCGCGGCGCCCCGCGGCACCGAACGGGACCGGTCCCGGCGGCGCGGCCTGCTCGTGGTCGCCGCGGCCCTCGTGGTCCTGGTGGTCGCCGCCGGGACGACGCTCTACATCAGCATGAACCGGAGCGGCGCCTCCGGTGCCGGCCTGGTCTCCCAGCAGGAGTCCGGGGCGGCCGCCCCGCCGGAGGAGGAGTCCGAGCCGCCCGCCGGCGGGGACGGCGGGGACGGCGGCGGCGAGCCCGAGGAGGAGCCCTCGGAGTCGCCCGAGGAGCCGGAGGAGGAAGAGGACCCCTGGGCGGGCGGTCTGGCGGTCCACGAGGACTCCAGCGGCTTCACCGTGGAGTACCCGGACGGCTGGACCCTGCGCCGGGAGGGCCACATGGTCTACTTCGACAACCCCGACGGCGGCTACCTGCTCGTCGACCAGACCGACGACCCCGGTCCGGACGCCGCCCAGGACTGGCGCGACTTCGAGCCGGTCGGCAGCGGCAACTTCCCGGGCTACGAGCTGGTCGGCATCGAGGAGGTCGAGGACGACTGGACCGACGCCTACATCACCGCCGCCGACTGGGAGTTCACCTACGACGGCCGCAACGGGCGCATGCACGCCGTGAACCGCGGCTTCCACACCGAGGAGAAGGGCTACGCCCTCTTCCTGGTTGCCGACAACGACCACGCCGACATCAACCGGGAGCTGCTGGACCGGATCTCGGAGACCTTCGTCCCCGCCGCCTGAGGCGCCCGCCGCACCGCGGGGCCCGGGGACCCTCCCGGGGCCCGCGCGGCCGGCCGGGACACCGGGGGCCGGGGCGCCGGGCGGTCAGAACACCGAGCAGTTCGTCACCTGCGTGAACGTGTCCAGGGCCAGGGCGCCCGTCACCGAGTTCCCCTTGGCGTCCAGGCCCGGCCCCCAGGCGGCGACGGAGTAGCGGCCCGGCACGATGGCCAGGATGCCGCCGCCCACCCCGCTCTTGCAGGGCAGCCCCACCCGGTAGGCGAACTCGCCCGCCGCGTCGTAGGTGCCGCAGGTGAGCATGATCGCCATGATGCGCCGGGCGGCGTTCCGGTCGATCATCCGGCTCCCGTCCGCCCGCACCCCGTGCCGGGCCAGCAGCAGTCCCGCCCGGGCCAGCTCCTCGGTGCTGATGGTGATGGAGCACTGCCTGAAGTAGTGGTCCAGCACCTCCGGGACGGGGTTGCGCATGTTCCCGAACCCCGCCATCAGGTAGGCCAGCGACCTGTTGCGGTCGCCCGTCTCCAGCTCCGAGCGGGCGGTCACCCCGTCGGCATCCAGGTCGGGGTTGCCGGTCTCGGCGCGCAGCAGCCCGCGCAGGGCGGCGAACGCGTCCCCGGTGTTGGCCAGCAGCTCGTCGGTGACCACGATCGCGCCCGGGTTGATGAACGGGTTGCGCGGGACGCCGTTCTCGAACTCCAGCTGGTAGAGCGAGTTGAACGCGCTGCCGGAGGGCTCCCGGTGCACCCGGTCCCAGATGTGCGTCTCACCCGCCTGGGTGACCAGCGCCAGGGTGAACACCTTGGTGATGCTCTGCATGGAGAAGCGCACTCCGGTGTCGCCGACGGTGTGCACCGACCCGTCCGCGGCAGCCACCGCGAACCCGAAGCGGGCCGGGTCCACCCGCCCCAGCTCCGGGATGTAGTCGGCGACCTTCCCTTCACCGATGTGCGGGCGGACCCGCGCCATCACGGCGGCGAGGACGTCGTCCAGGTCGATGTCGCCGGGCGGCCCGGACGCGGGGCTCACCGGCCGCCCCCGGGCACGCCCCGGCGCGCCGCCCTCCGGGCATGACCGCCGCCGCGGCCTGGCGTGGAACCGCTCACCGGACCCCTCCCCCTGTTCCTGGTGCCGCTCCGGTCGCTCACAGTACGGGCGGGGCTCCGGCGGGGGCCGCTACCGCGCCCGGCGTGTCGGGCGGGGGTGTCCAGGGCCTGTTCTCGGATGCCCCCTGTACTGCCGGGGGGTTCGTGAGGCGCCCGGCGGGCCCAAGCGCAGCGGAGGTACGAAAGAACACGGCTAGCCGTCCTGGACGAGGCGGGCGTCGTGCACCAGCAGCGCGACCTGCACCCGGTTGTTCAGCCCCAGCTTGGTGAGGATGCTCGACACGTGCGTCTTGACCGTCGGCACGCTCAGGAACAGCGACGCCGCGATGTCGGCGTTGGACCGGCCCTGGCCCACCGCCACCGCCACCTCCAGCTCCCGGGCGTTGAGGCCGGCCAGCCGCCCCCGGGCCCGGTCGGCCCGCGCGTCCGCGTCGCTGTCGCCCACCCGCTCCACCAGCCGCCGCGTCACCGTGGGGGAGAGCACGGACATGCCCCGCGCCACCTGGCGCACCGACTCCACGATCTCCGCCGGCGGGGTGTCCTTGAGCAGGAACCCGGCCGCACCCGCCCGCAGCGCCCGCAGCACGTGCTCGTCGGCGTCGAACGTGGTCAGCACCAGCACCTCCGGCGGGTCCTCCAGCGCCCGCAGGCGCTCGGTGGCGGTCAGCCCGTCCACGGTGGGCATCCGGATGTCCATGAGGACCACGTCGGGGGAGTACCGCTCCACCAGGTCCAGGACCCTGCCCCCGTCCTCCGCCTCCGCCAGGACCTTGATGTCGGGTGCCCCGCCCATCATCATCACCAGCCCCACCCGGACCAGTGCGTCGTCGTCGACGATGACCACGCCGATGTCCCGGTGGTCGCGCTGCGCCTCGCTCATGCGGGCCACGGTAGCCAAGCGGACAGGCGCCAGCCACCTCCGGGCGTGGGGCCGTGCTCCAGCCGGCCCGACAGCAGCGACACCCGCTCGGTCAGGCCCACCAGCCCCTGGCCGTCGGAGCCGCCCCGCGGCACCGGGGCCGGGGCCCGGCCGTTGCGCACCTCCACGGTCAGGCCCTCCCCGGGCGCGCCCCGCACCGACACCCGCGTGTCCGCGCCCGGGGCGTGCTTGCGCACGTTCGTCAGCCCCTCCTGCACGATCCGGTAGGCGGTGCGCCCCGTACGGTCCGGGACGGTCCCGTCGTAGTCCTCGGTGAACGCCACCCGCGCCCCGGCCTCGTCGGCCTCCTCCACCAGCTGGCGCAGGTCCGCCATGGTCGGCTGGGGCAGCTCGCCCACCGGCGCGCGCAGCACCCCGATCACCTCGCGCAGGTCCTGGAGGGCCTGGTGGGCGCTCTCGCGGATCACCTTCGCCGAGCGCGCGATCTCCTCCGCGGGCGCGTCCGGCCGGTACTCCAGGGCGCCCGCGTGCACGCTCAGCAGCGACAGCCGGTGCCCGAGCACGTCGTGGATCTCCCGCGCCATGGCCTCGCGCACCTGGTGCTGGGCGTGCTCGGCGCGCAGCTGCGCCTCCGTCTCGGCGTGCACGGCCCGCTCGCGCAGGGAGTCCACCAGCTCCCGACGGTGGTGGACGCTCAGCCCCCAGCCGATGACCGCGCCCTGGACGGCCACACTCAGCAGGAAGGCGATGAGGGCGGGCAGGTGGGGGTCGGGCAGCACCAGCGACTTCAGGCCCACCGAGGCGATGCCCAGGCCGAAGACCACCAGGCTCACCTTGGGCGGCCGGTGCAGGGCCAGGGAGAACAGGGCGATGAGCAGCGCGCCCGAGACCAGGTCCGTCACGACCGAGAGCGCGATGAGGGACACGGCGATCTGGACCGGCCGGCGGCGCCGCCACCACAGGGACGTGCAGGCCGCCAGGGCCGCCAGCCGTTCGGCCGCCTCCCACCAGGTGGGGTGGTCGGGCACGGTGATCACGGGGACGTCACCGTGCGGAGGCCCCGGCGGCGGGAAGTCCAGGAGCGTCATGGCCGCGAACACGAGGGCGAGCAGGAACATGGACAGGTCCACGATCCAGTCGCGCACATCCCGCCTGTACGGCCCGGTGACGGTGTTCATCTCAGCGCGAGTCTATGTTCCGGCAGGCCGCGGCGGTCCCCTCGCACACGCGGACGATACCGATGGCGGTGGGCTTCCCTACTTCGGTCGCCACCCGCGCGGTGTGCGTCCACTTCCGTCGCCGCCGTGGGTACCGTGGAGTCGATGAGCACTCTGGTGACCGGAGCCACCGGCATGGTGGGCCGACGAGTCCTGACCGAGCTGAAACGGCGCGGCCTGCCCGCCGCCGGTGCCTCGCGCACCGCCGAGAGGCGGCTGGACTGGACCGACACCTCCAACTGGGCGGAGGTGCTCGAGGGTGCCTCGGGCGTCTTCGTGGTGACCCCCGTGGGCATGGCCCTGGGGCACCGGGTGGCCGCCTTCCTGGAGCGCGCCGCCGAGGCGGGGGTGGAGCGGGCCGTGGTCATGTCGGCGATGGGCACCGAGCACGCGCCCTCCGACTCCGACCAGCGGGCGGCCGAGTTCAAGGCCAAGGAGCTGTTCGGCCGGGTGACGGTGCTGCGCCCCAACTGGCTGTTCCAGGACTTCACCGAGGGCACCTTCGCCAACCTGGCCCGCTCCCGCAACGGGCGCCTGGAGCTGCCGGTCAAGCGGCGCACCGAGATCAGCTTCGTGGACGCCCGCGACGTCGCGGCCGTCGCGGTGGAGTCGCTCGTGGGCGACCACGGCGGCAAGGAGTACACCCTCACCGGGCCGCAGGCGCTGACCGTCGGCGCCGTCGTGCGCTGGACCAGGGGCACGGACAGCCCGGTGTGGCGGTTCAAGCCGGTGGACGAGTCGCGCTTCTACTTCCGGGCCTCCGACCGCGGCTGGGGCGAGCGCTACATCGACACCCTCAACGAGCGCTTCGCCGCAGCCGTCCGCGGCCGCGCCGCCGAGGTCACCGACGACGTCCACGCCGCGCTGGGCCGCGAGCCCATCCCGCTGGCCCGGTTCGCCCGCGAGTCCACCCTCTGATGGGGCCGGACGCAAGGACGCCCGGCCCCCCACTTTCGCGGAGCGGGGGCCGGGCGTCCGGTCCGTGGGCTACTTCTTGAGCAGCTGGCGGGCCATCACCAGGCGCTGGATCTGGTTGGTGCCCTCGTAGATCTGGGTGATCTTGGCGTCGCGCATCATGCGCTCCAGCGGGAAGTCCTTGACGTAGCCCGCGCCGCCCAGCAGCTGCACGGCGTCGGTGGTGATCTCCATGGCGGCGTCGGAGGCGTAGCACTTGGCCGCGGCGCCGAAGAAGGACAGGTCGGCGTCGCCGCGCTCGGACTTGGCGGCGGCCGCGTAGACCATCTGGCGGGCGGTCTCCAGCTTCATGGCCATGTCGGCCAGCATGAACTGGACCCCCTGGAAGTCGGCGATGGCCTTGCCGAACTGCTTGCGCTCCTTGACGTAGGCGACCGCGTGGTCCAGGGCGCCCTGGGCGATGCCGACGGCCTGCGCGCCGATGGTGACGCGGGTGTGGTCCAGGGTGCGCAGCGCGATCTTCAGGCCCTCGCCGGGCTCGCCGACGATCCGGTCGCCCGGGATGCGGACGTTGTCGAAGAACAGCTCGCGGGTGGGGGAGCCCTTGATGCCGAGCTTGCGCTCGGGCTCGCCCAGGGTGAAGCCCTCGTCGTCGGCGTGCAGCACGAACGCGGTGATGTTGCGCCCGCGCGGGCCCTCGGGGTCGGTGACCGCCATGACCGTGTAGTACTTGCTGACGCCCGCGTTGGTGATCCACGACTTCTGGCCGTTGAGGACCCAGTCGTCGCCGTCGCGCACGGCCTGGGTGCGCATGCCGGCGGTGTCGGAGCCGGCCTCGCGCTCGGACAGGCCGTAGGAGAACATCGCCTCGCCGGAGGCGACCTCGGGCAGGTAGCGGCGCTTGACGTCCTCGGAGGCGCCCAGGATGACCGGCATCGTGCCGAGCTTGTTGACCGCCGGGATCAGGGAGGAGGAGGCGCAGACACGGGCGACCTCCTCGATGACGATGCAGGTGGCCAGCGCGTCGGCGCCCACACCGTCGTACTCCTCCGCGATGTGCGGGGCGTGGAAGTCGGTGGCGACCAGGGCCTCCAGGGCGTCCTGGGGGAAGGCGCTCTTCTCGTCGACCTCGGCCGCGTGCGGGGCGATCTTGTCCTCGGCGACGGCGCGTACGGCGGCGCGCAGCTCCTCGTGCTCCTCGGTGGTCTTGAACAGGTCGAAGTCGCTCATCTGCGTTCCTCCGCGGGAGGTGCGCCCTCCCCCGATCGCTGGCACTGGGTGCCTTTGGTTGGCATTCAGTGTCAGAATAGGGGGTGGACGGTGCGAAGTACACCGTCGGGAGTCGGATACCTTTCGGGGGGCGTGCCAGGGGAGGGGAACGATGGTCCGTGAGCGATCGGTCGCCAGGGGGGCGTCCGCGCGCGTGCCCACCCGCGACGTGGTGCTGGCCGCCGTCCGCCTGTTCACCGAGAACGGCTTCGAGGCCACCACGATGGACGACATCGCGGCCGCCGGAGGGGTGAGCCGGCGCAGCCTGTTCCGCCGGTTCGGCACCAAGGAGGACATCCTCTTCGCCGAGCACGACGAGCTGTTCGCCGAGGTCTCCCGGCACCTGGAGACCGCCTCCGGCGAGCCCCTGGACGTGGTGTTCGCCGCAGCCCGCCTGGTGCTGCGCGACTACCTGCACGACCCCGAGGTCACCGTCCCCCGCTACCGCCTGGTCCGCGTCCACCCCCGGCTGCGCGACCGCGAGGTGGCGATGACCGCGCGCTACCAGTCCGCGTTCAGCCGCTACCTGGCCGCCCGCGAGGGCGAGGGCGGCCCCGAGGAGCGGTCGCTGGCCGCCGGGGTGGCCGCCGCCGCCCTCATCTCCGCGCACAACCACGTGCTCCGCGGCTGGCTGCGCGACCCCGGGCAGGACACCCGCGGGGTCTGGGAGCGCTACGACGCCGCCATGGAGTTCGTCCGCCGCGCCGCCGGTCCGATGCTGCACCCGGGGCGGGCCCCCGGGCGCGACCGGGTCATGGTCGCCGTCTACCCCGCCGACCTGGGCCGGGAGGAGCTGGTGCGCCGCCTGAGCGCCGCCGTGGACGAGGCCGAGCCTCGGAGCTGACCGGTGGTCCGGCCGCGCCGGGGGACGCGTAGGCTGGAACGGTTGGACAGCGGGAGAGAACCAAGAGGCGAGCGCGCATGAGTGTGGACACGGCGGGTGCTACCCGGCACGGGGCTGAGGTCGCCGAAGAGGCCCGCCGACGGCGGACGTTCGCGGTCATCTCGCACCCGGACGCGGGCAAGTCGACGTTGACCGAGGCGCTGGCGCTGCACTCGTCGGCGATCACGTCGGCCGGCGCGGTCCACGGCAAGGGCGACCGCAAGGGCGTGACCTCGGACTGGATGGAGATGGAGCAGGACCGCGGCATCTCCATCACCTCGGCGGCGCTGCGCATCGACTACGAGGGCCGGGTGCTGAACCTGCTCGACACCCCCGGCCACGCGGACTTCTCCGAGGACACCTACCGGGTGCTGTCGGCGGTGGACTGCGCGGTCATGCTGCTGGACTCGGCCAAGGGCCTGGAGCCGCAGACGCTGAAGCTGTTCGACGTGTGCCGGGCGCGCCGGATGCCGGTCATCACGTTCGTGAACAAGTGGGACCGCCCCGGGCGCGAGCCGCTGGAGCTGCTGGACGAGATCGAGCAGCGGATCGGGCTGCGCCCGACCCCGCTGAACTGGCCGGTGGGCATCGCCGGCGACTTCCGGGGGCTGATCGACCGGGACACGGGGGAGTACACCAAGATGACCCGCACCCCGGGCGGTGCGACCAAGGCCATCGAGGAGACCGTGGACGCCGACCGGGCCGCCGAGCTGGAGGGCGAGGCCTGGGTGCAGGCCCAGGAGGAGCTGGAGCTGCTGGAGGCGCTGGGCGCCGACTTCGACAGCGAGTCGTTCCTGGCGGGGAAGTCGTCACCGGTGCTGTTCGGCGCCGCCCTCACCAACTTCGGCGTCGGCCGGCTGCTGGAGGCCGTGGTGGGCCTGGCCCCCGCCCCGGCGGCCAAGGACGACGTGAACGAGCGGCCGCGCCCGGTGGAGGCCCCGTTCTCCGGCCAGGTCTTCAAGATGCAGGCCAACATGGACAAGAACCACCGGGACCGGATGGCGTTCGTCCGGGTCAGCTCGGGGCGGTTCGACCGGGGCATGGTCCTCACGCACGCCGCCACCGGCCGCCCCTTCGCGACCAAGTACACGCAGGCGGTGTTCGGCGCGGACCGCTCCACCATCGACACGGCCTTCCCGGGCGATGTGATCGCGCTGGTCAACGCGCAGGCGCTGAAGGTGGGCGACACCCTCTACGACGGCCCCAAGGTGGAGTTCCCGCCCATTCCGAGCTTCGCCCCCGAGCACTTCGTGGTGGCCCGGGCCGTGGACGCCGGCAAGTACAAGCAGTTCCAGAAGGGGATCGCCCAGCTCGACGCCGAGGGCGTGGTGCAGGTGCTGACCTCGGACGTGCGCGGCGAGCAGGCCCCCGTGCTGGCGGCGGTCGGCCCGCTCCAGTTCGACGTGGTCAAGCACCGGATGGAGCAGGAGTTCCGCAGCCCCGTCGAGGTCTCGCCGCTGGAGTACTCGGTGGCCCGGCGCACGGACGAGGAGTCGGCGCCGACCCTGCACGGCCTTTCCGGGGCCGAGGTGCTGCGCCGCCGTTCCGACGGTGAACTGCTGGTGCTGGTGCACAACAAGTGGCGGCTGCGGGTCATCGAGCGCGACCACCCGTCGTTGTTCATGGAACCGCTGCTGGCCGGCGGCGTCGTCGAGGACGAGTAGCACTCCGCGGGCACCGGGGCGGGGGCGCGGAAAAGGCGCTCCCGCTTCTCCGCGGCCGGCGCCGTTATCACACCGCCGACACACCCGTGGAACACGGGGCCGGATGGCGCGCCCGGGGCGGGCGGGTGTGAACTCCCGTTCCACGGGCACACTCTTTGCCCATCCGGGAAGCCCCCGTGCGTATTCCGGGGAACGGTGCGGACTGCGGCGCCCGCGGCAGAGGCCAAGATCACCGCACCTGGGGTACCCCGCGTCAACCCCCGTGATCAGGGCGAAGGTACCCTGATAGATGGCCGCTAGGGCGCGTTCGGACAACTGATCGCACCCCGTCGTGTCCGGGTATGTCCATATCTGTGAAGGACACTCGGAAGATGGGGTCCGTGAGGTGATCGGGGTGCTCAGGGGACCGGCACAGGAGGTGTCGAGGCGTCGGGGGAGAACCCTCCGGGGTCCTGCGATGTCTCAGGGCGATCACGGAGTAAACGACATCTGGCAAAGATTGTAAATCTTCACCGTGCGGTAATTCCGCTCACGTCTGGGTATGTGTTGCATGTCACCTGTCCGTGAATCGGTGAAACTTATATGATTTTGCTTAATCGTCGTTTAACAAAACAGAACAATAACGAGTGAACAAGAACGTGGCGGCGGACCGCCCCGCGTCTGACGCACCTCACGTATCCCCCGCCTGGAAAGGTTGACCTCGGGCATGAGCGAAGACGACAAAGAGCGCACGGTGGAGCTCCACTACGAGGGCGGCGTGCTGAAGCTGCCGGTGTTCACCGGCACCGAGGGTGAGCAGACCATCGAGCTGAAGACCCTGCTGGGCTCGACGGGTATGACCACCCTGGACCCGGGGTTCGGCAACACCGCTTCGTGCAGCTCCAAGATCACCTATATCGACGGGGGCGCCGGGATCCTCCGCTACCGCGGATACCCGATCCAGGACCTCGCCGTGGGCAGCACCTTCCTCGAGGTGGCCTACCTGGTGATCTACGGCGAGCTGCCGGAGCCCGGCCAGCTCAAGGAGTTCTCCGACAAGCTTCGCGAGAACGCCGACATCCCGGCCGAGATGGGCGCGTTCCTGGACGCGATGCCCGGCAACGGCCACCCGATGGCCCTGCTCGCCAGCGCCGTCAACACGCTGTCCGCGTACTACGCCGACAGCGTCGACCCGTCCGACGAGGCCCAGGTGGAGCTCGCCACGATCCGGCTGTTGGCCAAGCTGCCGACGATCGCGGCCCGCATCTACCGCAACTCCATCGGCGCCGAGCCGATCGGCCCGGACGACTCCCTCGACTACGTCGAGAACTTCATCCGGATGACCTTCGGGGACAACGCCGCCAGCGGCGAGCTGGGCGACCTGTTCGGCAAGGCCGTGGACCTGCTCCTCATCCTGCACGCCGACCACGAGCTCAACTGTTCGACCGCCACCGTGCGCACCGTCGGCTCCTCGCAGGCCGACATCTTCGCCAGCATCGCCGCGGGCATCAACGCCCTGTCCGGCCCGTCCCACGGCGGCGCCAACCAGGCCGTGCTGGAGATGCTCGACGAGATCCGCGACTCGGGCGTCACCATCGAGGAGTTCCTCGAGCGCGTCAAGGCCCGCGAGGTCCGCCTCATGGGCTTCGGCCACCGGGTCTACAAGAACTTCGACCCGCGCAGCAAGGAGATCAAGGGCCTCGCGACCCAGATCCTGGACCGCGACGAGAACCCCGACGAGCTGTTCGCGCTGGCCCTCAAGCTCGAGGCCGCCGCGCTCGCCGACTCCTACTTCACCGAGCGCAAGCTCTACCCGAACGTCGACTTCTACACCGGCGTCATCTACCGGGCCATGGGCTTCCCGACCAACATGTTCACCGTGCTGTTCGCGATCGGCCGGCTCCCCGGCTGGATCGCGCACTACCGCGAGCAGCTGCACGACCCGGCCTTCCGGATCGCGCGCCCGCGCCAGCACTACATCGGCTCCGCCGAGCGCCGCTACCCGGGCCTGGGCTAGTCCCCGACCGGAGCGTACGCGACGCCCGCCCCGCCTCCCGGCAGGGCGGGCGTCCTTTTTGTCCGGTTATTCCACCTATCCATACCGGTACAGAACCGTCCCTTTCCGCGTATTTTGCGGATGCCCTGCCGTCGGCGTGCGACCTTGAGGGGAGTCGCAGGATGCGCCCTCTCCGACGGGAGCGCACAAGGGAGGTGAGGCGGCCATGATGCGGAACATGCCGACCGGGGAGGTCCTCGGCGCCATGAGCAGGAACTGGTGGATGGTGGTCCTCCGAGGGGTCGCCGCGGTGCTCTTCGGACTGATCGCGCTGATCTGGCCCGGGGTGACCACCGTCACCCTGGCGATCGTGTTCGGTGCCTACGCCCTCGTCGACGCGATCATGCTCGGATACGCGGCCTACCGGGCCGCCCCGGGGACGCGCGCCCCGCTCGTCGCCCAGGCGGTGCTCAGCGCCATCGTGGGTCTGATCGCGCTGATCTGGCCGGTCGCCGCGGTCATCGCGCTGGTGTTCGTGATCGGCGCGTGGGCCATCGTCACCGGCGTCTCCGAGATCGTCACCGCCGTCCGCCTGCGCGCCCGCATCAGCTCCGAGTGGCTGCTGATCTTCGCCGGCGCGCTCTCGGTCGTGTTCGGCCTGCTGCTGTGGTTCTGGCCGCTGGCCGGCGCCCAGGCGATCGTGTTCGTGGTCGGCGTCTACGCGCTGATCTTCGGCGTCGTCATGATCGTCGCCGGGGTCCGGCTGCGCGGCGCCGCCGACACCATCGCCGACGCGGACGCCATGGCCTCCGCCGACATGTCGGAGATGCCCGAGGACCCGGTGAGCGCCTTCGACGAGGGGTACTCCGAGGGCTACCGCGAGGGGTACCGGGGCGACCCGAACGCGCCCGAGCGGCCGACCGGGGAGGACACCGGCGACACCGGCGCGGTGCGCCGCAGCAGCGGCCGCCACCGGGCCCCCGAGGAGGGCGGCGACCCGGGCTCCCAGCCCTAGGACTCGCTGACGAGGAGAAGGCCGCCGCGGTCGACCTGGCTTCCGGGGACGACCGAGGCGGCCTTCTCCTGTTGCCAGGCCGCGAAGTGCGGCGAGGCGCGGTGCGCGGCCAGGGCCGCCTCGTCGGCGAACACCTCGTACACCCGGAACAGGTCGGGGTCCTCGGAGTCGGCCGTCACGTCGAAGCGCAGGCAGCCCGGCTCCTCGCGGACCGACACCGCGGCGTGCCGGGAGATCCCGGAGACGAACGCGTCGCGGCGCCCGGGCAGGACCCGCACCGAGACGACCAGGGACAACGGGCGGTCGGACACGGCGGCTCCTGTCGCGGCGGGGACGGGCGCCCGAGCCTAGCGCCCCGGCCCTTGCGCGCGGCGGTCGGGGTGCGGCTACGATGGCGGCGTGCACTTCCTCCAGATCTACGGCTAGAGGCCCGGCGTCACCGACGCCCCGGCGCCCCCGCCCCGTGAGCGGGCCGGGCGCCCCCTCGCCCTACCCGTAGCAGCTCCTCGACATCTGGAGGGACCCGCGATGACCCGTCGCGCCCACATCGCCATGGTCGGAGTCCCGGCCGTCAGCCACACCCTGCCCAGCCTGGAGATCCTTCGCGAACTGGTCCGCAGGGGCCACCGCGTCACGGTCGCCAACGACACGCTCATGGCCGACCTGATCACCCCCACCGGGGCCGAGCTCGTCCCGTTCACCACCACCCTGCCCACCGGGGACGAGGAGTGGCCGGACGACCCGGTCGAGGGCATGGACGTGTTCCTCGACGACGCGATCAACGTCCTGCCCGTCATCCGGGACGCCTACGACGCGGACCGGCCCGACGTGTTCCTGTACGACATCGGCGGGTACGCCGCCCGGGTGCTGGGGATCCGGTGGGGGATCCCCAGCGTGCAGCTCTCCCCGACCTACGTCGCCTGGGCCGACCACTCGGCCACGGTGATGACCTGGCTGGCCGACCAGCCCGGAGCCGCCGAGCACTTCGCCAAGTTCGACGCCTGGCTGGCCGAGAACGGGATCACCGGGATGGACCACACCTCCTTCGCCGGGAGCCCGGACCGGGCGCTGGCGCTCATCCCGCGCGAGATGCAGCCGTTCGCCGACACCGTCGCCGACACGGTCACCTTCGTCGGGCCCTGCCTGGGCGACCGCGCGGACCAGGGGGAGTGGAAGCGGCCCGCCGACGCGGAGAAGGTCGTCCTGGTGTCCCTGGGAACGGCCTACACCAACCGGCCCGGGTTCTACCGCACCTGTGTCGAGGCGTTCGCCGGGCTGCCGGGCTGGCACGTGGTGCTCCAGATCGGCAGGTACACCGACCCGGCCGACCTGGGCGAGGTGCCCGCGAACGTGGAGGTGCACCGGTGGGTGCCGCAGCTGTCCGTGCTGCGGCAGGCCGACGCGTTCGTCACCCACGCGGGTATGGGGGGCTCCAGCGAGGGGCTGTACCACGGCGTTCCGATGATCGCCGTGCCCCAGGCCGTCGACCAGTTCGACAACGCCGACCGCCTCCAGGAGCTCGGGGTGGCCCGGCGGCTCGACGGCAAGGCCGACGACCCGGCCGCCCTGCGGTCGGCGCTGCTGGAGCTGACCTCCGACCCCGGGACGGCCGCCCGCCTGGCGGAGATCTCCGCCAGGCTGCGGACCGAGGGCACGGCGTACGCGGCCGACCTCATCGAGGCCGAGATCCCCTAGCCGTGTCCTTTTGAACCTCCGCTGCGCCGCGGCCCGCCCGTCGAGTGGCGGAAGGTCCTCGACGGACGGCCCGCGGCCACAGGACCCCTCGAGAACCGCTCCTCCGGGACCTCCGGAACCCCGCCGGGCGCCCCATGAACGCCCAGCGGCACAGGAGGGCGTTCGAAGCAGGCCCCGGCCTCTCCGGATCCCTCTTCTCGGGCGCGTCCCGGCCGTGCGCCGGGGCGCGCCCCTCCCGTATCCCCGACCCCGCGGAAGGAAGCACGCGTGGACCACCTCGTCGTCGTCACCGGAGGGCCAGGCTCCGGTAAGACCACCCTCATCGACCACCTGGCCGGACTCGGGTACGCCCGCACCGGGGAGGCGGGCCGCGCGGTCATCCGCGACCAGCGCGAGATCGACGGCCCCGGCCTGGCCTGGCGCGACGACTCCCTGTTCGCGGAGCTGATGCTGGCCTGGGAGATCCGCTCGCACCGGGAGGCCGCGGCGCTGCCCGGACCGGTGTTCTGCGACCGCGGGGTGCCCGACCTGGTCGGCTACCTCCTGCTGCGCGGGCTTCCGGTGCCGGCGCACGTGGACGCCGCCGCGCGCCGCTTCCGGTACCGGCGCACCGTCTTCCTCGCACCGCCCTGGCCGGAGATCTTCACCGGGGACGCCGAGCGCCACCAGTCGTGGGAGGAGGCCCTGCGCACCGACCGCGCCATGCGGGAGGCCTACCCGCGGTACGGCTACGACCTGGTGGAGCTGCCCCGGGTCCCGGTGGCCGAGCGGGGCCGGTTCGTGCTGGCGGCGCTGGCGGGCGATGAGCGGGATTCAGACCACCGGGGGTGAGTATTCCGCGCATGCCCTTTTGTGTCCGGAGTGGGGGAGGACCTTGGAAGGTGACGGAGCGGCCCCTGTTCGCCGACATGGCGCGGGTGACCGTTCACGGCCGTAAATCCGGTCCTCCCTTGTGATCGACAGGGCCCGCCGCCAGACTCTTCTAGGTAAAGGGAGCATTGACCGTGCGCGTCCACCCGGTGGGCGCGGGGCGGACGGACGCGGGGAGTGGTACGGAAGGTGGCGAGCGCGTCGGAGGCGAATACGCCGCCCATGAGCCGGGAGGGCATCGAGCACGCGCTCAACCGGGTGCGCGGGGAGCTGAAGCGGATCACGCTCAACCTGGCCGACCTGGAGGACCACGTCGGCCACCGGATGCTCAAGGGCGCGGACCTGCGCGGCCTCACCCGGGAGCGCTGGGAGCACGCCGAGCGCCACGTCCACCGCCTGTGGACGACCTACGACGCCTTCCGCCGCACGGTGGAGGAGGCCACCGGACACCACGGGCAGGGCGGCGGACGCCCCTCCGACCAGGTCCGGCTGACCTTCCTGCTCACCGGGCCCTGCCTGGAGCTGCCGCTGGAGAAGGCCCCGCTGCACGAGCGCGGGCTGCTGGACACCGACACCGAGCACATCACCCTGGCCGAGGCCGTCGCCCGGATGACCGCCGACTACGAGGAGGTCACCGAGGTCGTCTCGGCCGCCGAGACCGCCTGGAACTCCCTGCACCCCCGCCTGGCCGACCTCGACTCCCTGTGGCGGGAGGTCGGCACCCTGAGCGACATGATCGAGGAGGCCGGCGACGAGAGGGACGACGAGTCCCTGCGCTCGGAGCTGGCCGGGATCGGCGACACCGTCCGCCGCGACCCCCTCTCCCTGCTGGGCGCCGACCGCCGGGTCGACACCTCGGGCATGGAGCGCCTGCGCAAGCGCCTGGAGGCGGCGCGCGGCGAGCTGCGCGACGCCCTGCGCATGCGCGACTCCTACCGTGAGAGCACCGCCCGCCTCGTCTCGGCCGTCGACGACCTGGAGGCCGCCCTGGCCTCCCTGCGCGAGCGGCGCGCCCACGTGGCCGGCCGTATCCGCGAACCGCGGGCGATCGACGTCCCCGACCCGGTGCCCGCGCTGCGCGCCCGGATCGACGCTATGGACGCCCTGCGCTCCCGGGGTCGCTGGCGCGAGCTGGGCGTGCTGCTCGGCGAGACGCAGGCGGCCGTCCACGCCGCCTCCGACGACGCCCGCGAGCGCGAGGAGAACCTGGAGGGCCTGCTGGAGCGGAGGGACGAGCTGCGCGGGCGCCTGGAGTCCTACCGCGCCCGTTCGGTCCGGCTGGGCCTGGCCGAGGACCCGGAGGTCGCCGGACTCCACGATCGCGCGCACCGGGAGCTGTGGACGGCGCCCGGCGACCTGCGGGCCGCCACGGTCGCCCTGGCCGCCTATCGCAGGGCGCTGGAGGAGCCCGGGGTGACCGAAACCACCCAGGACAGAACCACGCCGGGTCCAGACGCGTCAGACGGCGAGAGCGATGGTGGTGTGAGCAGATGACGAAGTGCACGAAGCCCGGGTGCGGCGGAGCGATCGAGGACGGCTTCTGCGTCGTGTGCGGTCTGGAGCCCGCGCCCGGCGCCGTGCCCCCGGCGCCCGGCCCCCGGCAGAACCCCTCCTTCACGGCCCCCGCGCCCCGGGGCACCGGGCCGCAGCCCGGGTACGCGCGGCAGCCGGCCCCGCAGCCCCCGCCGTACCCCCACCCGGCACGGCCCCACCCCTCGGGCCCGCAGGCGTCCTTCGGGGCGCCGGCGTCCGGCGGTCCGCCGCCCACGGGACCGCAGTACTCCTTCGCCGCGCCGAGCGCTCCGGGGACGCCGTCCGGCATCCCGCCGGGCACTCCCTCCGGCACGCCCCCGGGCACCCCGCCCGGCACGTCCTCCTCCGGCGGCACCGGCCTCGACCAGTGGCTGGGCTCCTCCGAGGGCGACGACATCAGCGACCCCATCCACTCCCACCCCATCTCCGGCAACATCCGCCTCTCCGGCCGATCCGGCCCCGGCAGCATCACCGGTTCGGTCGGCGGCGGCACGGGCCCCGGGTCCGGGCGCACCCGGCGCTCCACCCGGGGCATGCTCGGCGCGGGCATGGTCCTCGTCCCCCCGGTGCCCTACCGGGACCCGGCCGAGGCGATCATGGAGAACCCCGTCGTCTCGGAGAAGAACCGGTTCTGCGGCAACTGCGGGGAGAAGGTCGGCCGCACCCGCGGCGACCAGCAGGGGCGCACCGAGGGGTTCTGCCGCAAGTGCGGCACCCAGTACTCCTTCACCCCCAAGCTGGGCCCGGGGGACAAGGTCGGCGGCCAGTACGAGGTGCTGGGCTGCCTCGCCCACGGCGGCCTGGGCTGGATCTACCTGGCCCGCGACCGCAACGTCAACGACCGCTGGGTGGTGCTCAAGGGCCTGCTCAACGCCGGCGACGCCGAGGCGCACAAGGCCGCGGCGGCCGAGCGGGCCTTCCTCTCCGAGGTCGAGCACCCCAACATCGTCAAGATCATCAACTTCTCCCAGCACCCCGACGCGCGCACGGGCATCCCCGCCGGGCACATCGTGATGGAGTACGTCGGCGGCAAGTCGCTGCGCGAACTCCTGATGGAGCGCCGCGAGCAGGACCCCGACGCCGTACTGCCGGTCGACCAGGTCATCGCCTACGGCCTGGAGGTCCTGCGGGCGCTCGGCTACCTGCACTCCAAAGGCCTGCTGTACTGCGACTTCAAACCCGACAACGTCATCCAGAGCGAGGAGCAGATCAAGCTCATCGACCTGGGCGGCGTGCGCCGCATGGACGACACCGTCAGCCCCGTCTACACCACCCCCGGCTACCGGGTCCCCGAGGACGAGCTGCGCGGCCCCGGCCCGACCGTCAGCGCCGACCTGTACTCGGTGGGGCGGGCGCTGGCCGTGCTGAGCTTCCGGTTCAGCTTCATGCGCGAGTTCCCGCACGAGCTGCCGCCGCGCGGTTCCGTACCGCTGCTGGAGCGCCACGAGTCCTACGACCGGCTGCTGCGCCGGGCCACCCACCCGGAGATGGAGCGCCGCTTCCACGACGCCTCCGACATGGCCGACCAGCTCACCGGCGTGCTGCGCGAGGTGCTCTCCGACCTCGAGGGCGCGCCCCACCCGGCGCCCTCGACCCTGTTCGGCGGCGAGAACTTCACCATCGGCTCCGACGTGGGCCGCGCCGACCGGATGCTCGTCCCGCCCTCGCCCACCGAGGCGGCGACGCTGCTGCCCGCGCCGCTGATCGACCCCACCGACCCGGCCTCCCAGCACCTGCGGGGCTTCCAGGCCCTGCCGCCGGAGGACCTGGTCGCGGCGCTGCGGTCCATGCCCGAGCCCACCCCCGAGACCCTGCTGATGCTGTCCCGGACGCTCATCACACTGGGCAGGCACGGGCAGGCCATGGACGTCCTGCACCAGTTCAGCGAGCGCATCCCGGGCGACTGGCGCACCATGTGGTACCTGGCGGTCGCCGAGCTGAGCACCGGCCACTTCCAGGGCGCCCGCGACCACTTCGACGAGCTGTACGGCCACCTGCCCGGGGAGATCGCCCCCAAGCTCGGACTGGCCCTGGCCTGCGAGCGCACCGGCGAGCACGCGATCGCCGCACGCCACTACCAGAACGTGTGGAACACCGACCACTCCTTCGTCAGCGCCGCGTTCGGCCTGGCCCGCATCCGGCTGGCCCAGGGCGACCGGAACGGGGCCATCGCGGTCCTGGACACGGTGCCGGAGCTGTCCAGCCTGTACGTGCACGCCCAGACGGCGCTCATCTCGGTGCTGGTGGCCCGCCACCCCGGCCGGGAGGCGGACGACCTGGTGCGCGCCGGCCAGCGCCTGGAGCGGCTGGGCCTGGACGGCGAGTCCACCGACCGGCTGGCCGCGCGGGCCCTGGAGTCCGCGCTGGACTGGCTGGAGGCCGGCGGCCGGGCCGACGGGACGGCGCTGCTGGGCGGCCCGCTCACCGAGGACGGTGTGCGCGCCAACCTGGAACGGCGCTACCGGGACCTGGCGCACCGGTCCACCTCGGTCACGGAGCGGTACGAGCTGATCGACAAGGCCAACTCCCTACGACCCGTGACGCTGCTGTGAGGATCGAAGGAACAGCGATGACGAAGGTGCGGACCTGCCCGGGGTGCGCCGACAGGGTGTCCGCCGGCGACGCCTTCTGCGAGCGTTGCGGCCACCCCCTGCCCGAGGACGTGCGGCAGGCCCCGGCGGAGAACCCGGACACGGTGCAGACCGGCCCGAACCCGGCCGCGCCCGGGCTGGTCCCGGCGGACGGCGGACCCACAGCGCCACAGGTGAGCCTGTACGGCGCCGAGCGCTACGAGGGCCGGGGGGAGGGGCACTCGGAGCCGACCCCGTCCGGGCCGACCCCCTCCGGGGCCACGCCGTCGGGCCGGACCGCCCGCGAGGAGCCCCATCCGCAGGGCGTCTACCGCACCGTCAACCCGGCCGACGTCACGGTCGCGGGGGTCATCCCCTCGGACGCGACGCCCTCCGGGAGCACCCGGCCCGCCGGCGCGGCCCCTCCGGGCCCCATAGCGCCCCAGGGGCCGCGGCCCGCGGGCCCCCCGCCCGCGGCCCACGGCGGTCCCCCCGCGGGGCCCTCGGGGCCACCGGTGCCGGGCGCGCCGCCCGCGGAGACGACCCCGCGGGGGCCCGGCCGCTCCCTCACCGACAGCCTCGCCGTGGACGACGACTGGGACGCCATCGACTCGCTGGCCACCCAGCCCGTCCGCCGCGACCCGCAGCCGCGCAGGCCGGCCCCCGAGCCGGTCGTCCCCGACTGGCCCCCGCCCGGCGGCTCCGGGGCCGTCCGGCCCGCGGGCCCCGACCTGTGCGTGTGGTGCTCCGGCCGGGTCGTGGACGGCTACTGCGAACGGTGCGGGTTCCTCCAGCCCACCGGCCGCGACCACGTCGAGGTGCGCGCCCGCGCCGCCGTCGGCGTCAGCGACCGCGGGCTCAGACACCGGCGCAACGAGGACGCCATGGCCATCCGGGTCGTCCCCGACGACTCCCCGCACGCCGCCGGCGTGGTGTGCGCGGTGGTCTGCGACGGCGTCTCCAGCTCGCCCCGCTCCGACGAGGCCTCCCGGATCACCGCCGAGACCGGCGCGACCGTCCTGGCCGAGCAGGTGCGGCGCGGCGTCGACGCCCGCGAGGCCACCGGCGTGGCCATGACCAGGGCGGCCGAGGCCGTCGCCGCCATCGCCGACTCCCCGAGCTCGGCGCCGGCCTGCACCTTCGTCTCCGCCGTGGTGGACCCCGCCGCGGGCACCGTCACCATCGGCTGGGTCGGCGACAGCCGCGCCTACTGGCTCTCCGGCGGCCCCTCCTCCAGCGGTTCGGCCCTGCTGACCCGGGACGACTCCTGGAGCGAGGCGATGGTGCAGATGGGCGCGCTGTCCCGGGAGGAGGCGATGCGCTCGGCCAACGCGCACGCCCTCATCGCGTGGATGGGCGCCGACTCCGGCGAGATCGACGCGCACATCTCCACCGTCACCCCCACCGGCCCCGGGACCGTCCTGCTGTGCAGCGACGGCCTGTGGAACTACTACCCCGAGGCGCAGGCCCTGACCGAAGCGGTGCCCGGGGCGGGGACCCGTCCGCTGGACGCGGCCCGCACCTACGTCCGGCTCGCCCTCGAAGGGGGCGGCAAGGACAACATCACCGTCGTCGTCATTCCCGTACCCACAGGGGGCTCCCGTGCCGAACAGGGCTGAACCCACCGCCGAGCCGGAGTTCCGGGTCGAGGTCGACCAGAACCGGTTCCTGCCCCTGGGCGGGCGGGAGGTGCACGCGGTCGTCGGCATCACCTCCACCGGGCCGGTGCTCGTCGGAGCGGACGTCCGGGCGACGGAGCTGATCATCGTCGACACCTCCGGCTCCATGTACGGGGAGAAGATCAACGCCGCCAAGCAGGCCGCCCGCGCCGCCGTCGAGACGCTCCGCGACGGGGTGCGCTTCGCGGTGATCGCCGGGCACCGGCAGGCCGAGATGATCTACCCCGCCGGGAACACCCTGGCCACCGTCGACCCCTCCACCCGGGCCGAGGCGCTGGAGGCCGTCGGCCGCCTGCGCGCCGACGGGGGCACCCGGATGGGCGCCTGGCTCACCCGGGCGGCCGAGCTGTTCGCCACCGTCGACGGCGGGGTCAAGCACGCCATCCTGCTCACCGACGGCCAGAACAACGAGGTCTCGCAGGACTTCGAGCGGACCCTGAGCCGGATCGCGGGGAGCTTCGTCTGCGACTGCCGCGGCGTGGGCACCGACTGGAAGGTCGAGGAGCTCCGCAGGATCGACGCCGCCCTGCTCGGCGGCGGCCCCGGGATCATCGCCGACCCCGCCGACATGGCCGCCGACTTCCGGGCGATGGCGCGGGCCTCCATGGGCAAGGCCGTCGCCGACGTGGCGCTGCGCCTGTGGACGCCCCAGCATGCCGTGGTGCGCTACGTCAAACAGGTCGCCCCCACCGTCCAGGACCTCAGCGACCGCGGCGTGGAGCGGGCGGCACAGGCCAAGGACTACCCCACCGGTTCCTGGGGTACGGAGAACCGCGACTACCACATCTGCGTGGAGGTCCCCCCGGGCGATCCCGGGCGCCAGTTGCGCGCCGGGTGGGTGCGCGTGGTCCTCCCCGGTCTCGACGGCGCCCAGGACAGGGTCCTGGCCTCGGGGAACATCCTCGCGGAGTGGACGACGGACGAGGACAGGGCCACCGAGATCAACCCCCGGGTGGCCCACTACACGGGCCAGGTGGAGCTGGCCCAGGCCATTCAGGACGGGCTGGAGGCCCGGCGATCAGGGGACGAGGACACCGCGACGACGCGGCTGGGCCGAGCCGTCGCGCTCGCGAACGAGACGGGCGACGAGGAGACCGCCAGACTCCTCGGAAAGGTGGTCGACGTCCTGGACCCGGTCACCGGAACCGTTCGGCTCCGCCCCACCGTCGAGAAGATCGACGAGATGACACTGGACACCAACTCGACCCGGACCGTTCGGACCCGGCCCCGCCCCTCGGGGCCGGACGACGGTGCCCCCGGACCCGGGTAGGAGGGACCCATGCCGAGTTGCCCATCCGGGCACCACTCCACGGCGACCGACTTCTGCGACATCTGCGGGCTGCGCCTCCAGGCGTACGAGCCCGCGCCACCCGCCTGGTCGCAGGGCCCGTCGGCGCACACGCCGCCGACGGCCCACGTGCCCCGGCCGAACCGGCCGCCGCAGGCCCCGCCGCCGCGGCGGTCCTCCGGCGCGCCCCGGGGCGGGCCCTGCCCGGAGTGCTCGACCCCCAGGACCGGGAGGTTCTGCGAGGAGTGCGGATACGACTTCGCCTCCCACCAGCGCCGGGACCCCGGCGGAGGGGCCCCGGGGATCCGGGTGGGCTGGCGGGCCACCGTCACGGCCGACCCCGCCTACTACCAGTACATGGTGAACCAGGGCATGCTCGACCCCGCCCGCATCGCCTTCCCTGCCGCCGTCCAGCCGCGCAGGGTGGACCTGACCGGGGAGCGGGTGCACATCGGGCGGGCCAGCGCCACCCGCGGCTTCACCCCGGAGATCGACCTGGGCGGTCCCGGCGGGGACCCCGCGATCTCCCACATCCACGCGATCCTGATCGCCCGCCCCGGCGGCACCTGGGTCCTGGTCGACCCGGGTTCCACCAACGGGACCACGATCAACGGGACCGACAACCCCGTCGCCCCCAACGTGGAGGTCCCCCTGAACGACAACGACCGGATCTATGTCGGCGCATGGACCGTCATCATCCTCCAGAAGGGGTGAGCCCCCGTTGATTCCCTCCCCCACCGCCCCGTCGGAGCCGACCCGTTCCGGCGGCCCCCCGGAACCCGGAGCCCCCGCGGGCGGGACCGCCCGCGCCAGGGCCGCCCGCACCGGGACCTACGCCCGTGACGGGTGGTCCCGCTTCCGGCGGTGGCTGGCCACCACCCCCGCCCGGGTGTGGCTGCTGACCCTGGTGAGCGCCGCCGCGATCATCGGCCTGTTCGCGTCCGCCTCCCACACGCTCGGCCAGGCCCGCGCCGGCCTGGACGTGCTCGGCCGCGGCGCCGGCCCGCAGGCCATGGCCACCACCGACCTGTACCTGTCGTTGGCCGACATGGACGCCCGTATCGCCGACGTGCTGCTCATGGGCACCGACCACGGCCTCGGCTCCGGGCGCGAGGACGCCCTCGAACAGTACGAGGCCAGCCGGGAGCAAGCCAACGAGTCGCTGCTCCAGGCCGCGTCGCTCACCGAGGGCGACACCGTGGAGGAGCGCAACGTCCAGGAGGTCCTGGACGGACTGGGCGCCTACGAGCGGCTCGTCACCCAGGCCCTGCTGCGCAACGACGAGGCCGAGGCCGCCCCCGGCGAGGTGAACGCCGAGGCGCTGGAGTCGTACCGGGCGGCCACCCGGCTGATGCACACCGAGCTGCTGCCCAAGGCGTTCAACCTCGGGCTGGACTCCTCGGCGATCGTGCGCGCCAACCACGAGGACGGGCAGGCCGCGGTCACCCTGGGCCTGCTGTGGGTCGGCGGCGTCGGCGTGGCGGTGCTGCTGTCCCTGCTCGGCCTCCAGGTGTACCTGCGGCTGAAGTTCCGCCGCCGGTTCAACCTGCCGCTGATCGCCGCCTCCGTGCTCACCGTGGTCCTCACCGCGGGGGTGATCCAGGTCCTGGTCGGCAGCGGCGGGCACCAGAGGGACGCCAAGGAGGAGGGCCTGGACGCGGCGATGTCGCTGGCCCGGGGCGGGGCGATCGCCACGGACATGCAGGCCGACCAGAGCCGCTACCTGCTGGACCCGGAGCAGGCCGACAACTACCAGCAGGTGTACCTGGAGCGGTCCCAGCAGGTGCTGTCCCGGCCGGTGAACAACCTGGCCGACTACTACACGGCCGTCGACGAGGTGGCCGCCTCCTACCCCGAGCTGCCCGGCGCGGACGGCTCCGACCCCGACGACCCCGGCACCCTGGGATACCTGGGCCAACGGGCGCACGACGCCCTGCTGCCGGGCCAGCAGGACCGGCTGGCCGACGTGCTGGGCGCCTACAACGAGATCCAGACACAGGACCGGCTCATGCGGGAGGCGGTGCGCAACGACGACCTCGGGGAGGCCATCGGCATCCGGATGGGTGTCGCGGACTCGGAGAACGGCACCTTCGCGGCCTACGAGGAGGCGCTGGACGGCCTCACCGAGGTGCACCGGGAGGAGTTCGCCCGGGGCATCCGACAGGGCGACGCGGCGCTGGCCCCCTGGACGTGGCTGCTGCCGGCCGGATCCCTGGCGCTGCTCCTGCTCGTCGCCCTGGGCGTGCGCCCCCGGCTGGCCGAGTACCGCTGACCCCCCGAGAGACAAGGACAAGGCCGATGAGGTTTCGACACCGCCGCGTCGCCGCCGCGGCCGCACTGGCCGCCACGGCGGTGCTCGGGCTGCCAGCCTGCTCCGCGGTGCTGGGCGGGGAGGAGTCGCTGGTCGACGCGGACTCGCTGGTCGTGGGCGTCAAGTACGACCAGCCCGGGCTGGGTCTGGAGACCGCGGAGGGCAGCGGCGAGTACGAGGGCTTCGACGTCGACGTGGCCCTGTACATCGCCGACCAGTTCGGGATCCCCCGGGAGAACGTCGAGTTCGTGGGGCTCAACTCCGCCGAACGCGAGGAGAAGCTGGAGAGCGGCGAGGTGGACATGGTCGTGGCGACCTACTCCATCACCCCGGCGCGCAGGAACCAGGTGACCTTCGGCGGCCCCTACTACGTGGCCAAACAGGACGTGCTGGTGAGAGCCGACGCCACCGGCATCCAGGGGGTGCGCGACCTGGAGGGCATGTCCGTCTGCCAGAGCGAGGGCTCCAACTCGGTGGACCGCATCACCGAGGGCCTGGGCGTGTCGGTGGAGAGGAGGGAGGAGGACACCTACAGCGACTGCATCGAGGAGCTGAGGACGGGGAACGTGGACGCGGTCTCCACCGACAACCTGATCCTGGCCGGGTTCTTCGCCCAGACCCCCGACGCCTTCCGGTTCGTCAACAACCCGTTCACCGATGAGAAGTACGGTGTGGGGCTGCCGTACGGCGACATCGAGGCCTGCGAGGCTGTGAACAAGGCGATCAGCCGGATGTACCAGGAGGGCGACGCCGCCGAGATGCTGGACCGCTGGTTCGGGGAGACCGACCTGGAGATGGTGTACAGCGTTCCCCAGTTCGAGGGCTGCGACTGATCCGCGGGACTCCGGCGGGAGCGGCGGTGCCGCTCCCGCGGGTGTGTCGGGGCACGCCGCGGGCGGTCCGCCGGTGGTGGCCCACTCGGGGGTTATGGCAGATACTGACCCTTATGTAAGGCATTGGGGGCTCAGGATAGGAGTTGTCCGTTGACCATCGTCGAGTTCCTCAACGCGCGTTTGGACGAGGACGAGCGCGCGTCGAAGGCCGTACCCGTGGGAGCACGCGGCCGGGACCGGGCGTTGGCCGAAGTCGCCGCCAAGCGCAAGATCGTGCAGGGGTACACGCGCGCGCACCACGCCAGCATGCGCAGCCTCCAGCCGACCATGGCCGGGGCTCCCCCCGTCCCCGCGCGGCAGGGCGAGGACCCCTGGTCCGAGCTGCTGGCCTGGCGGCTGGCCGTGAAGTACCTGGCCGCCGTCTACCGGGGGCACCCGCAGTACGACGCCTCCTGGGAGGACTGACCGGGGGCCCGGGAGGAGCGGCGGACGGAACGGGGGACGCTCACGGCGCGGCCAGGCCCGGCAGCGCCTCCACCGTCTCCACCAGGTCGGCGCCCGTCGCGTCCGGAGCGCCGAAGACCGCGGGGAACCGCCTTTCCAGGTGCGCCGACCAGCCCGTGACCAGCCCCGCGCGGGCCGCCCCCGCCACGTCCCAGCCGTGCGCCGTCACCAGCGCCAGCCGCCCCGGCACCACGCCCAGGGAGCGCGCCGCCGCCCGGTAGGCCTCCGGGGAGGGCTTCCAGGCCCGGCCCGGGCCGCCGCCCATGACCCCCTCCACCAGCCCCTCCAGGCCGGCCCGCTCCACCAGCTCCAGGGACGTGGCCGGACCCGTGTTGCCGAAGACCACCGCCCGCAGGCCCGCGTCGCGCACCGCGGCCAGGGCGGCGGCCGCCTCCCGGCGCGGCTCCAGCTCCGACAGCCCGTCCACGATCGCGTCCTCCGCGGCAGGGGCGATCTGGTGGCCCGTGACGTCGCGCAGTGCGGTGCGCACCACGTCCTCGAAGGACCGCCCGCCGCCCACCAGCGCCAGCGCGAACACGTCCCGCGCCAGGTGATCGGACCAGCGGGCCATCAGGACCCGGGGGATGCCCGCCTCGCGGAACCGCCACTCCAGCGGGGCCAGCGGGAACAGGGTGTCGAGGACGTCGAAGGCGACCACGGCCGGGCGCGCGGCCCGGCCCGGGGGGACAGGGGACATCGGTGCGGCTCCAGGGGGGAGGAGGGACGTGCCGACCGGAGTCCTACCCCGATCCGGGGCCCCGCCGCGCCGCCCGGCCGGGAGCGGCCGCCGCCCGCGTCGGCGGCGGCAGCGGAGGAGGCGGGCGGCGCGGCGGGCGGAGCCGGATGGAGCCCGGGGTCAGAGGCGGTCCAGGAGGGGGATCTGCTCCACCGCCCACGGGCTGAGCAGCCACGGGGTGCGTTCGGCCACCATTACCAGGTCCTCCCAGCGCGCCCAGGAGAACTCGGCCACCTCGGCCGGATCCGGGGACGGGGCGTCGTCGGTCAGCGCCCAGAACACCGGGCAGAACTCGTTCTCGACGATCCCCTCCGCCGACACCGCCCGGTAGCGGAAGTCCGGCAGCGCCGGGCGCACCTCGGACAGGGACAGCCCCAGCTCCTGGCCCACCCGGCGGCGCACCGCGGCCTCCAGGTCCTCGCCCGGCGCCGGGTGGCCGCAGCAGCTGTTCGTCCACACCCCCGGCCAGGTGGTCTTGCCCAGGGCGCGGCGGGTCAGCAGGATCCGGCCCGAACCGTCCCTGACATAGCAGGAGAACGCCAGGTGCAGCGGGGTGTCGGTGGTGTGCACCGCGGCCTTGTCCGCCGTCCCCACCGGTTCGAGGCCCTCGTCGAGCAGCACGACGAGCTCGCGCTCGCCGGTCGTCGGTCTGGTCACTGGTCTCTCCCAACCCGCGGGGCACCCGCGTCGTCTCGTCCTTCCATGGTCGCCCGTCCCGGACACCGTTTCGTGCGCATAAGGTTCCTCTGGGCGAAGAGTCGCGCCCGGCAGGACGTCCATGTGGAGTGAGCGGATGACGGAGACGAACACGGTGGCCGCAGAAGGGGCCGGGAGCATCGACCCCGAGCGGATGCGGGTGTGCCTGGACGTGATCGCCCGGGTCGGAGAGCTGCCCAGCGACCACCCCGACTCCCTCGCCCTCCAGAGGGCCAGCGCCAAGCTGTTCAAGACGGTGAAGGAGACCCGCCGCAGGGAGCGCCGCGAGGCCCGCAGGGCCCACGACGACGCCGTGCTGGCCGCCACCGCCACCGCCGCCCCCGACCGCATCGACGACGAGACCAACGGGCGGGCCCTCAGCAGCGGCGCCACCGGCGAGCTCGCCGGGGTACTGCGCAAGGCGCGCGGGTGCTACATCTGCAAGGAGAAGTACCGCGAGGTCGACGCGTTCTACCACCAGCTGTGCCCGGCCTGCGCCGCCTTCAACAGGGAGCGCCGCCACGCCCGCACCGACCTGACCGGGCGGCGGGCCCTGCTCACCGGCGGCCGCGCCAAGATCGGCATGTACATCGCGCTGCGGCTGCTGCGCGACGGGGCGCACACCACCGTCACCACCCGGTTCCCCAACGACGCCGTCCGCCGGTTCGCCGCGATGCCCGACAGCGACCGGTGGCTGCACCGGCTGGACATCGTCGGCATCGACCTGCGCGACCCGGCCCAGGTGCTGCGCCTGGCCGACGAGGTGGCCGCCCGGGGGCCGCTCGACATCCTCATCAACAACGCCGCCCAGACGGTGCGCCGCTCCCCGGCGTCCTACGGGCCGCTCATCGAGGCCGAGTCCCACCCCCTGACCGGCGACCACCTGCCGCGCCCGCTCGTGCTGGGCGGCGTGGGACGGCAGGCCCTGGAGTCCTCCGACGCCCTCGACGGCAACGCGCTCACGCCCGAGATGCTCACCTCGCTTGCGCTCACCACCGGGTCGGCGTCGCTGGAGCGGGTCCGCGCGGGCACCGCCGTCGACGCCGGGGGCCTGCTGCCCGACCTGGCCGCCGACAACAGCTGGACCGACCGGATCGGCGACATCGAGCCCGTCGAGATGCTCGAGGTCCAGCTGTGCAACGTGACCGCGCCGTTCCTGCTGGTGGACCGGCTGCGCCCGGCGCTGGCCGCCTCGACCGCGCGGCGCACCTACATCGTCAACGTGTCCGCCATGGAGGGGGTGTTCGGCCGCGGCTACAAGGGCCCCGGCCACCCGCACACCAACATGGCCAAGGCCGCGCTCAACATGCTCACCCGCACCAGCGCCCAGGAGATGCTGGAGACCGACGGCATCCTGATGACCAGCGTCGACACCGGGTGGATCACCGACGAGCGGCCCCACCCCGACAAGGAGCGGATGGCCGAGGCCGGGTTCCACGCCCCCCTGGACCTGGAGGACGGGGCCGCGCGCGTGTACGACCCCATCGTCCGGGGCGAGCGCGGCGAGGACGTGCACGGCTGCTTCCTCAAGGACTACGCCCCCGCCGCCTGGTGACCGTGACCGTGCCGCCGGGACCCGAGCGGAGTCGGGGGCCGGGCCCGTACCGGCGGGGGATCACGTCGTGGCGTGCCCCGGGCCGGGTGGGTCCTGGCCGGGCGGCCCGGGGGTAGAGCCCGGTCCGCCCGGATCGGGCCCGTTCCTCGGGATCGCCCCGGCCGAGGCGACGGGGCCTGAGGGGAGCCGGGGGCCGGTCGGATCGAGGTCGGTCCGTCAGGGGCGCCCCGGCCAGGCTCGGCCGGGGCGACGGTGTCTGCGCGGAGTCGGAGTCCGGCCGGACCGGGGACCGGTCCGGCCGGTGGTCACGGCTGTAGCACGAGGCGGACCGGCGAGCCGACCCGCTTCTCCAGCTGCTCCACCGCCGCCGGGGCCTCCTCCAGGGGGAAGGTGCCGCTGATCGACGTGGAGAAGTCCAGGCGGCCCGCCCGGACCAGCTGGACGAGCTGGATCACGTGCTCGGGCTCCGAGCCGTAGTGGCCCAGGATCTGCTGCTTGAGGTAGCTGAACCGGGTGCCGTCCTTGACCTCCAGGGGTTTGTCGGTGAGCCCCACCAGGACCAGGCGGCCGTGCTCGCCCAGCACCTGGAGCGCCTGCTCGCGCACCACCGGCACCCCGGCGAAGTCGAACGCCACCGCCAGCCCGTGGCCGTCGGTGAGCTCGCCGATCCTGGTCAGGAAGTCCGGGGCGGTGGAGTCCAGGGCCGCGTCGGCGCCGAAGTCCAGGGCCCGCTGCCGGGCCTGGGGGTCCGGGTCGGCGGCGATGATCGGCGCCGCGCCCACCAGGCGCAGCAGCTTCACCGCGTGGGCGCCCAGACCGCCCACACCCCACACGGCGACCGCCTCGGCCGGGCCGACGTCACCGGTGGTGGTGACCGCGGCCCAGGGGGTGGACACCGCGTCCGGGATGATCGCCGCCTGCTCGAAGGGCAGGTCGTCCGGGAGGGGGACGAGGGTCTCCTCGTCGGCGAGCGCGTACTCCGCCCAGCCGCCGTCGTAGTCCACGCCCCGGGTGAGCACCCGGCCGTGGTGGTCGAGCTGGCCAGCCTGGAGCGCCACCCGCTCGCCCACCTCGGTGTCGGCCACCTCCGGGCCGAGCTCCTCGACCACCCCCGCCACCTCGTGGCCCAGGGTGACCTCGTCGCCCTCCAGGTACAGCGGTCTGAGCGTGCCGTCGATGAGGTGCACGTCGGACAGGCACACCCCGGCGGCCTTCACCCGCACCAGGACCTGTCCGCGCCCGGGCACCGGCCGGGGGACCTCCTTGACCTCCAGGGTGTTGGTCCGAACGTTGAGCCGGGCAGCGCGCATCGTCGCCATGCAGAGCCTCGCAGGAGTAGTGGTCGTCGGTCTCCCCGGTTCCTTTACCCCGAGCCGGGGGCGTGCCACCACGATCCTGCGCGACGGGTCGAGCCGGATCCAGGGGTGGCCGTGTGGCGGGTCAGGGTTTCGTCAAAGGCCGGGCCCCGCCCGCGTCCGGGCCCGCGCTCACTGCGCGTGCCCGTTGCGGAAGGCCCAGGCGACCAGCTCGGTCCGGTTGCGGGTGCCCAGCTTGGCCTGGATGCTCGCCAGGTGGGTCTTGACGGTGCTCACCGTGACGTGCAGCAGCGCGGCGATCTCGGTGTTGGTCCGGCCCAGCGCCACCGTCCGGGCGATCTCCAGCTCGCGCGGGGTGAGCCCGCCGTCGTCGCGCGCCCGCACCGGGCGGCCCCCGGTGGCGAAGTGCCGGATCAGCCGGACGGTGATCTCCGGCGAGATCAGCGCGTCGCCCCGCACCGCGGCGCGCACCGCCTCCACCAGCAGCCCGGCGCCGGCGTCCTTGAGCAGGAAGCCGACGGCGCCCGAGGAGAGCGCCTCGTTGACGTACTCGTCCAGGTCGAACGTGGTCACCACGACCACCTTGACCGGGTCGGCCGCCAGCCGCCGGGTGGCCTCCAGGCCGTCGATCCCCGGCATGCGGATGTCCATGAGGACCACGTCGGGAAGCCTCTCCCGGGCGAGCCGGACCGCCTCCAGGCCGTCCCCGGTCTCGCCGACCACCTCGATGTCGCCCTCGGCCTCCAACATGTAGCGGAACCCCGTCCGCACCATCTGCTGGTCGTCGGCCAGCAGGACCCTGATCGCCATCCGGCACCCCCGTTCCACCTTCACTGTGCCCGGTCCGGGGCCGCCCCGGAGGTTATCCACAGGGCTTCTCGGGGAGGCGGACGTGCACCTCCCAGCCGTCGGCGCCGGGGCCCGCGGTCAGCTCGCCGCCCAGCAGCCGTGCCCGCTCCGCCATGCCGACCAGCCCGAACCCGCCCGCGCCGCCCGAGCCGCGGCCGTCGTCGCGCACCGCCATGCGCACGCCGTCGCCGGCCTCCACCTCGACCGACACCCGGGAGGCGCCGCGCGCGTGGCGCCGGGCGTTGGTGACGGCCTCCTGGGCGATCCGCACCAGCGCGGCGCCCACCTCGGGCGCCAGCCCGGCCAGGGAGCCCTCCACGCGCACCGCCACCTCCAGGCCGCCCGCGCCGCCGGCGAGGCGGTCCAGGCCCTCCCGCGCGTCCGGCACCGGCGGCGCCTCGTCGGGCTCGCGCAGCCGTGACACCAGGGAGCGCATCGCCTCCAGGGCGCGCGCCCCGGCCGCCTCGATCTCCGGCAGCGCCCGCACCGCAGCCTCCGGCCTGGTGTCGGCGATCCGGCGCAGAGCCTGCGCCTGGACGACGATCCCGGTGACCTCGTGGGCCACCACGTCGTGCAGGTCGCGGGCGACCGCCAGCCGCTCCTGGGCCCGCGCCCGCTCCACGTGGTACTCCCGCTGGTACCGGCGCCACCGCAGGTACAGCCCCGGCGCCAGACCCACAGCGACCAGCAGCAGGGCCGGGGTGAGGGTGTCGCCGGCCCCCTCCCGGAGCCGGTCGGAGGCGGCGGCCAGGAAGGCGGCGGCCGACACCGCCGCGATCCACCGCGCGTCGCAGCGCAGCGCCGTGACGGCCAGGGCCAGGAGGAGGACGCACGCCTCGGAGATCGCGACGGGGTAGCCGAACATCCCCTTGGGCAGCGGCCACAGCGCCAGCGAGGAGGACGCCACCACCAGGGGCGCGGCCAGCGCCGCCGCCCCGGTGGCGGCCGCTCCGGCCCGCGGCCGCAGGGCGAGCAGCACCAGCCCGCCGGCGGCCGCGCCCGAGGCCGCGGGCAGCCAGTCCCACGGCCCGTGCGGCGGCCCCGGCCACGGGGTCGCGGCCAGCCCGCTGCGCACGGTCAGCAGGTCCGCGACGACGGCCAGCGCGAGCACGGCGCCCGCGCCGCCCCAGAGGATCCTCTCCCCCAGGGGTCCGCCGAGCACCTCGACGATCCTGTTCAGCCCCATGCCCTTCAGCCTAGGCCGCGACCCCTTCCCGGCCCTCGGCCGAAAGGACGAGGCGGGGGACCGCTCTTTCAGCCGATGTGGCCGACGGGGCCCGCCCGCCACCCTTGGAAAGGTCGGCGCACCCCGCGCCGACGCACACCACCGACACCGTGCGGGCACCGCACCGCACAGCCCCGCAAGGGGTCGTTCGCGCGGCACGGACACCCGTACCGCGCAGTCCCGCGCAGCGTGGACGCCTGCGCCCCGGCCCGTGGAACGGCCGCGTGTGGCGGGCGTCCGTACGTGCGGGTGCCCGCGGCCTCCCGGCCGCTCACCCGGCACGGGTGCGGATGCCCGCGTACGCGGCCCGTGGAGGCCGCTCGGGCGCTGGGGGCGACCGCACCTCGCGGGCGCCCGTTCACGGCAGGCGCTTCCGCGTGCGGCCGCTGACAACGGCCGCCCGTGTGGCGGGGCTGTTCGCGCGGCGTGGACGCCTGCGCCCCGGCCCGTGGAACGGCCGCGTGTGGCGGATGTCCGTACGTGCGGGTGCCCGTGGCCTTACGGAACGGCCGGCGGGGGTGTGGTGGGACGGGGAGACGACGAAGGGGAGCCCGATGGCGGGAGAGCGGATGACGGAGACGGTGGGCACCGGGGAGGTGCGGCCGCCCGCGGAGGCGGGGCGGCCCGCGGCGGAGGGACCGCCCGCCGCGCCGCGGCGGGTCGAGTTCCTCGACGTGGCGCGGGCGCTGGCGATGATCGGCGTGGTCCTGATGAACGTGACCGTCGTCGTCTTCTCCGCCGAGAGGGCGGGCGAACGGGCACCGGACACCGTCGCCTCGGCCGTGGACACGGCGCTGACCCTGCTCATGTCGGGCAAGGCCCGGTCCATGCTCATGGTGCTGCTCGGCGTCGGCGCGGTGCTCGCCTGGAAGGCGGCGGACGGGCGGGGGGAGCGGCCGTTCGCGCTGATGCTGCGCCGCTACGTCTCGCTGGGCCTGCTGTTCGGCCTGCCGCACCTGCTGGTGTTCTCCGGCGACATCCTCACCCACTACTCCGTCACCGCCCTGGTGCTGGCGCCGCTGATGCCGGTGCTGCTGGCCGGCGGGCGGAGCCGGCCGCTGGTCGCCGCGGCGGTCGCCTTCGCGGTCGCGCCGTTCGTCGAGAACCTCGTACCGCTATCGGGCGAATGGGCGCTGCTGCTGCTCCTGGTCCCGCAGACCCTCGGCTTCTTCTGCGTCGGGATCTGGCTGGCCCGGCGGCCCGAGCTGGACCCCGAGCGCTCGGGGGAGCCCTCCCGGCTGCCCGCGGCCATGGTGTGGACCGGCCTGGCCGGACAGGTCCTGGGCATGGCCCTGATGTTCGGCTCGGACCTGCTGTTCCCCATGGAGTTCGGCGCCGACGGGGTGCCGGTGCTCGGCCCGGACGGGATGCCGCTGGTGCACCCGGCCTCGCACATGTTCACCTCGGCCGCCGGCACCCTGATGGGCCTGGGCGGCGCCCTGTTCTACCTGGGGCTGGTGTGGTGGCTGATGCGCAGGCGGCGCGGTACGGCGCGCGCCCTGGGCGCGCTGGCCCCGCTGGGGCGCATGACGCTCACCGTCTACCTGGGCAGTACGGCGGTCTTCCTGCTCGCGATGGGCCCCTGGGAGACGCAGATCCCCATGCTCGCCCAGTACGTGCTGGCCGCCGGGTACTTCGCGGCCATGCTGGTGTTCGCCCGCCTGTGGTCGGCCCGGTTCCGCTACGGGCCGCTGGAGTGGGTGTGGCGCATGATCACCCATCTGCGCGTCCTGCCGCTGCGCCGCCGACCACGTCCGCGGCCCGTGCAGGCCGGGTAGCGCCCCGGGCGACGCCCGGCCGGTGCGCAACGCCTCGCTCCGGCCTCCGTGCGGCACCGCCCCGCCGGGCCGGCGGGGCGGCCGGGAGGGGCCGACCCGCCGCCGGGGCGGGGTCAGCCGCCGGCGACCGAGGGGAGGATGCGGACGTCGGTGCCCTCGGGCACCGGGGTGTCCAGGCCGTCGAGGACCCGGCACTCCTCGGCGTCCACGAACACGTTGACGTACCGGCGCAGGCGCCCCTGCTCGTCGCGGATGCGCCGGTCCAGGCCGGGGTGCTCCGACACCAGCCGGTCCAGCACGTCGCGCAGCACCGCCGCCGGGCCGACGTCCACGGGCAGGTGGGCGGCGCCCCCGGCATCCGCCCGCAGCAGACCGGGAAGGTGGACCGTCACGCTCATCTCACACCTCCGTCGCCCGCACGCACAGGACGTCGGGCAGGTGCGCGGCCACCCGGTGCCAGGGGCCGCCGTCGTCGGCCGCGTACACGTCCCCGCCCCGGGTGCCGAAGTAGAAGCCCGGGGAGTCGGCCCCGTCGGTGCAGGCGGCGTCGCGCAGCACGATGCCGAAGTACGGCTCCTCCGGGAGCCCCTCGGTGGCCGGGACCCACCGCCCGCCGCCGTCGTCGGTCCGGTACACGCCCAGCCGGTTCTCCGGCGGCAGGTGCACCTCCTGGCTGACCACCGGGAAGTTCAGCGCCGTCCCGGGCAGGTGGGGGTGCGCCACCACCGCGAACCCGAAGTCCGTGGGCAGCCCCTCCTCCACCGGGCGCCAGCCCTCCCGGGCGGGGTGCTCGGACCGGTAGACCCCGTGGTGGTTCTGGGCGTACATCGAACCGTCGGGGGCCAGCGCCACCTTGTGCACGCACTGCCCGTACTCGGGTTCGTCCTCGGGCAGGAAGACCGCGGAGATGCCCCGGTTGGCGGGCGCCCAGCTCGCCCCGCCGTCCCCGGTCTGGTAGACGCCGCCGGTGGACATGGCCACGGTCATCGCCTCGGGCGAGCGCTCGCCCCGGCCCAGTACCCCGGGCAGGATCGTGTGCACCGCGCCGCCGCCCGCGCCGGGGAACCAGTCGGCCCGGTGCGGGTGGTCCCACAGGGCGCGGACCAGCTCGAAGCTCTCCCCGCCGTCGGCGGACCGGAACAGGGCGTGCGGCTCCACCCCGGCGTGGACGACACCGGGCGTCTCGCCGAACGCGAACTGCCAGACCCGGGTGAGCGAGGCGTCGGTGTCCTCGGGAAAGACCAGCGGAGCCGTCTCGGGCTCCCGCCAGTGCTCCCCGGCGTCATCGCTGTACCAGACGCTCGGGCCGAAGTGCGAGCTCTCCGCGCCGGCCAGGATGCGCCCGCTGTGCGGGTCGATCCCGACCGCGTACACGGCGCTCATACTCGCGTAGTCGGCGCTGTCGAGCCGGTGCGGGCCGCGCACCTCCCAGGTGCGCCGATCCTCGCCGGTGGCGGTGAAGAGACCTTTGCGCGTGCCGATGACCAGCAAATACGTCATGTTCGGCTCCGTATCGTGAAGCAGGTCACAACACTCTCGCACGTCCTCACGACAAACGGGGGCACCGCCGGTAGCGGGTCGGGTTCCGGTCTTCTATGAGCCTTCAATAGTTAGGAACCCGAACGATTTACCGTGGGTGCAGAATTGGTGCCGCCGGGAAATGCGGCCCCCGGGAGGCCATAACCTCCACACGGCCGGAAACCATATGGGCGAGGGGATTCGTCAATCGGAGGTACTGCGGTTGTCAGACCAGGGGCGCTCTGCAATAAAATTCCGCCCCAACCGGCGTCACCGTACGGGACGGGGCCTGAGCCCGTGCGGATGCGTTCCAAAACCCCCATCAGGTCCAGACGACTTCCCGCTCTCCCGGCCCTCAGGGGGCGTTTCGGGACTACCGTCCCAATGGTCCCACGCCCCAGGTAGAACCGGGTCCACTCGATAGGGTCCGCCTCATGCACCACCCCCCCGACACACTTCACGCCCGCAAACGCCGCAAGGCCAGAGCCATGATCGTGTCCGCCGCCTTCCAGCTCTTCGCCGAGCACGGTTTCGACAACGTCACGGTCGCCGCCATCGCCGAGCGCGCGGAGGTGGGCCGTACGACCTTCTTCCGCTACTTCGGCGACAAGCAGCAGGTGCTGTTCGCCGACGAGGGAGCCGAGGTCGAGCGTCTGTGCGCCTACGTGCGCGACAAGGCCCCCAGACCCCTGGGCGCCGATCTGGGCGCCGCCGTCGAGCTGCTGAGGGAGGCCGGTGTCGCGGCCCGCCCGCACGCCGCGCTCTCCCCGGCGCACTCGGTCGTCCTGGTGCGGCTGCTCCGGGAGAGCACCGACCTGCGGTCCCGCTACCTGCTCACCCGCCAGCAGCGGGCGATCCGGCTCGCCGGGGCACTGGTGGAGGTCGGTGCCCCGGAGAACGTCGCCGTCCTGGCCTCGCACATCTCGATGGCCTGCGAACTGACGGCCATGCGCCTGGCCCCGGGCCCGGATGTCTTCCCGGACCGCATGGACGAGGCCTACACACTGCTGGGCTCGCTGAGCGGCAGAGCCGACTGAGGCGGAGGGGACTCAGACGTCGTATTCGCGCACCAGGCGTGCGAGCCTGCGGCCGAAGACCACCGCGACGGCCAGTCCGACCGCACCGATGAGGGCATAGGGGGCGCGCAGGGCGCCCTCGTGTCCCGTCAGCGGGGTGAGGGCGGAGACCATCACCCCGCCCGCCGCCATGCCCAGGGCGCTGACACCCCAGCTCACCGTGCGCATGGCGGCGTTGACCCTGCCCAACAGCCGGTCGGGTGTGATGCGCTGGCGGATGGAGGTCATCGCCACCGCGTAGCCGAGCACGAGCCCGCCGGCCAGCAGGTACCCGACGGCGACCACGGGGAGGGCCGGCAGCGCCGCGATCACGCAGTAGACGATGCCGGTGGCGGCCAGGCAGGCGACCGGCAGCGTGCCGTGCGGGAGCGCCGCCCGCAGCCGGGCCACCGACTGGCCGCCGACGATCCCGCCGACCGCGGCGAACGCCATGAGCAGGCCGAACCCGACCGGTCCCAGACCGAGCACGTCCCGCACGAACAGCACCTGGGTGGACAGTGCGGTGGCGTAACACCCGTTGACGAACAGGGCGATCCCCGCGACCAGCCGCAGCAGCGGCTGCTCCCGGATCGCCCTCACCCCCTCGGCCAGGTCCGCGCCGACGCCCCGCAGCCCGCGCCGCTCCGGGCCGGGCCCGGCCGTACCGGTGCGTCCGGCCGCGTCCACACCGCGCACCCGGAGCAGGGCCAGCACCGACACCACCAGCGCGGCGGCGTTGAGCACGAACGGCGCGAACAGCCCGAGGGAGACGAGCAGGCCGCCGACGGGCCGCCCGCCGAACTCCTGGACGACCAGGGCCCCGGTGCGCAGGTGCCCGTTGGCGCGCTCCAGCCGGTCCCGGGGGACCACCGAGGCGACGACGGTCTCCGCCGCGGTGTCGTAGCAGACCTCCAGCGCCCCGAAGCAGAACGCGAACGCCACCAGCAGCGGCACCGACGCCGCCCCGGAGAAGACCACGGCGGCCAGCGCCGCCCACAGGGCCAGCCGGACGGTCCCGGCCCCGGCCATCACGGGGATGCGGGGCAGCCGGTCGATGAGCACCCCGGCGGGCAGCGCCAGCAGCAGCCAGGGCAGCCGCCCGGCGGTGGCCACGGCGGCGACCAGTACGGGGTCGGAGGTGAGGGAGGAGGCCAGCCACGGCATCGCGATCATGGCGACGCCGTCGCTCAGGTTCGCGGCCAGCGCGGCCGACCAGAACGCCCAGAAGCGCCCGCCGAGCGAGCGCTCGGCGGGCTTCGGCCGCGGAGCGGGGGAGTGGTCGTCGGGCACGGGAGGATCACCGGACCTTTCCGGCCCGGCTGCGGCGGGGGTTCCGCGGGGGTGCGGACCGGGCCTCGCGGCCACCCTAAGTCCCCGTCCCGCACACCCCGTGACCGGTACCGGTCCGCCGGGCGGCGGACAGTGCGGCCGCGACACCCTCGTCGAAGCGCAGCACGCGGGACACCCGTCCGTCGCGGACCTCGAAGAGGGTGGCGGTGACGACCGGGGCGGTCCCCGGCACATGGTCGGGGCGGCCGGGCCAGGTGGCGTTCTGGGCGACCACCGTGTGCCGCCCGTCCACGGGGAACACCGCGGTCGGCTCCAGCCGGATGCCGGAGGAGCGCACCCAGTCCAGGAGGGCGGCGATGCCCCGGGCCGTGCCCCGGGGGCCGCCGACCTCCACGTCCTCGGAGGTGACGGCGCGGACCGCGTCGGGGTCGCGGGCGTCGACCGCCCGGTGCCAGCGGCCGAGGGGTTCGGGCAGCGGTTCCATGTGCGCCTCCAGATGTATGCGGTTCGCATATTCCTTCGCTAGTGTATGCGAAACGCATACAAAGGGGGAGGGGACGATGTCCGGGCACGAGGACGGCCCCGGGCGGCTGCTCTTCCGGTTCGTGCGCCACTGGGCGCGCGGCTGGAACGGCACCGACGGGGACGACGCGAACGGCCGCGACGTGATGGTGGTCGAGGCGGTGGCCGACCTGGGCGACCGGGCGACCGTGAACGCGGTGGCCGGGGAGCTGGGTATGGACCAGTCGGGGGCGAGCCGCATGGTGGCGGGGGCCGTCGAGCGCGGCCACCTCCGCAAGGACACCGCCCCAGACGACCGCCGGGCGCGCGTCCTGGTGGTGACGGAGCAGGGGCGGGAACTGGTCCGCTCCGCCCGCCGCTGGCAGGAGTCGGTCTTCGCCGAGCTGGCCGAGGGCTGGCCGGAGGAGGACGTGCGGACCTTCCGGCGGCTGATGGCCTCGCTCATGGAGCGAGACCACCGCCGACGGGACGCGGACCGACCGTGACGGCCCGCCCGGCGCCCGCACGCGGAGGCCCCGTGCCGGCCGGCGCCGCCGTCGCACGGGGGCTACCGGCACCCCGCCGGGCACGGCACTGAGAAGATCGTGCGCGATCCGAGGGTGCACCCAATCCTGGAAGGGGCCGACGAGGTCATGAACCCGATCACCGCGCGCGTACCGGAGGGGGCCGCCTGATGTCCACCGACGGAGAGAAGGTGCTGGTCCGCGTGGAGGGCCGCCTGGGGCGGCTCACCCTGAACCGGCCGCGCGCCATCAACGCCCTGGACCACGACATGGTCACCGCGCTGCGGGAGGCGCTGTCCGCCTGGGAGCACGACGACGCGGTCGCCGCGGTGCTCATCGACGGGGCGGGCGAGCGGGGCCTGTGCGCGGGCGGCGACATCCGCGCCATGGCCGCCAGCGCCCGGGATCGCGACGGGGCGGCCGCCGCGTTCTGGCGGGACGAGTACCTGCTCAACGAGTACATCTCCCGCTACCCCAAGCCCTACGTCGCGTTCATGGACGGCGTGGTCATGGGCGGAGGCGTCGGCGTTTCCGCCCACGGATCGGTCCGTATCGTCACCGAGCGCTCGACCGTGGGCATGCCCGAGGCCACCATCGGGTTCGTGCCCGACGTGGGCGGCACCCACCTGCTGTCCCGGGCGCCCGGGGAGACCGGCACCCATCTGGCGCTCACCGCCGGATCGGTGGGCGCGGGCGACGCCATCGCCCTGGGGCTGGCCGACCACTACGTGCCCTCCGCGCGGCTGGCCGACCTGGCCGGGGCCCTGGCCCGCGCGGCCGGGGCCGGGGACGTGGCCGAGGCGGTGGGCCGGTACGCGGGGACCGCTCCCGCCCCGACCCTGACCGGCGAGCGCTGGATCGACGCCTGCTACTCCGCCGGCACCGCGGAGGAGATCGTGGAGCGGCTGCGCGGCCACGGCGACCCGGCGGCGGCCGCGGCCGCCGACACGATCCTGTCCAAGTCGCCGACCTCGGTGAAGGTCACCCTGGAGGCGCTGCGCCGGGCGCGGGACCTGCCCGGCCTGGCGGAGGTCCTGGAGCAGGAGTACCGGGTCTCCTGCGCGGCCCTGGACTCGCCCGACTTCGTCGAGGGGGTCCGTGCGCAGATCATCGACAAGGACCGCCACCCCAAGTGGGTACCCGACACCCTGGCCGGGGTCGACGCCCGGGACGTGGCCCGGCACTTCCGCCCGGCCCCCGACGGCCCGCTGGGCCTGGCCGGTCCCGGCGCGCCCGCCGCGGGAGGCGGCCGCTGACCGGGGCCGGACCCGCCCGGGGGCGCCGACCGGCGTCGGCGCCCCCGGGCCGCGGCCCTCAGAAGGCCGTGAGGGTGACCTCCAGCCGCTGCGCGCCGTGGTCCTGGACGTAGGAGGCGAAGTCCGCCACGTCGTCGAACGCGAACCCGTAGGCCTTGCCGTCCACGGTGTTCTCGTGGAAGACCGCCGCGTACCGGTTGGTGACCTCGTCCAGGTAGAAGCCGGAGGGGTCGTCGGTGGGCTGGGCCGACTCGGTGAGCAGGGTGGACCGGTTGAGCGCCGCCCCCAGGATCGCGGCGACCGGGCCGCTGATCCCGTCGTTGGGGGCGGCCAGCGCGCCGTCGCAGAACAGCACGTCCCGGGTGGAGGGCCGGTCGAAGGCGCGCACCCCGCCGTCGAACGCGAACCGCCCGCCCTGCACCCGGCCGGTGAAGGTCCCGGCGTTGGTGGTGACGGTCAGGTCGTTGCCCGCGTAGTGCGACCACACGCGGTCGATGTAGGGGTCGAAGTAGTCGGCCGGGAAGAGGCCGGCGTCCAGCGCGTGGCCGGGGGCGATGACCCGCAGGTCGTCGTAGACCAGGGACGAGAACACGGGGTCGGCCGCCAGGGTCCGGAAGACCGCCTCGCGTCCGCCGGGGCGGAAGAACCCGGTGCTCTGGTCGGCGTCGCCGATCAGCCGGATGCCGATGGGCACGCTGAACTGGTCGACCATGCTGGTGTTGCAGAACATCCCGGCGTCGTTGTGGGTGAACTCGACGGTGTCGTGCAGCACGTCGAACCCGGGGGAGCCCTCCACCCATCCGGCGGGCAGCTGCGGGGCCGGGGCGCCGTTGCCGTCGGTGACGATGCGGATGTGCAGGGGGCCGCCCAGGGAGAGGTAGATCCGCCCGGACATGTACGGCAGGGTCAGCCCGGCCAGGTCGGCGAACGGGATCGAGTAGTCGGTGTACCCGTCCGGGCCGTTGTCGTCCAGGCTCACGGGGTGGGAGACGCCGTCGGCGTCCACCCGGCTGTGCCGCCCGGTGGTGAGGTCGGTGCCGATCACGTAGACGAGGATCTCGTCGTCGGAGAACCGCCCGGTCTCGTTCCGGAAGCCCACCGGGAGCGCTCCCGGATTGGCCGCTTCGGAAGAGGCGGTGAGGTCGGCCGTGGCCTCCCGGGGGGTGCAGCCGAGCGTGCCCAGGAGCGGGACGGTGGCGGCGGCCCCGAGGCCGCCGAGGAACAGTCTGCGGTCGATCATGGTGAGTCTCCCCAGAGGTAGCGGGTGTGGAGGACCGGGAACTAAACGACCATTAGGCAACGCACCGGTCAACCCCGGTAACCGAAGGTGTTCGTCTGGGGGCGGCGTTGTCCGTGGTGAGGGAGTGATGATGTGACTCATGTCACTTTTAAGGGTGGCCTGTGACATTCGCCGGTCCCGGCCGATGACATCCGCCACTGGTCCGCCCGAACGCGGACGCCCTAGGGTGTAGGCGATCCGGAGGGCCGGGACCAGGAGGAGCCGTGGCGGACATCGACCTTGGCGAGTACACCCGGAACGGGGAGGGGTCGCCCCGCCTGCGCGCCTACCTCGCCGTTCCCGCGGGCGAGGGCCCCTGGCCCGGCGTCGTCATCACCCACGAGGCCTGGGGCGTCGACGAGCAGATGCGCGCCCACGCCGACCGGCTGGCCCGCCTCGGCTACCTCACCGTCGTCCCGGACCTGTACAGCGAGGGCGGCATGGCCCGCTGCGTGGTCAGGGTGCTCCTGGCCATGCGCTCCGGGCGCGGGCGGGCCATCGCCGACATCGCCGCCGCCAAGCGGTGGCTCCTGGACCGGGACGACTGCACCGGCCGGGTCGGCGTGGTCGGGTTCTGCATGGGCGGCGGGTTCGCCCTGGCCACAGTCGCCGACTTCGACGCCTCCGCCGTCAACTACGGGTTCATCCCCCGGAACCTGGAGGGCGCCCTGGACCGGGCCTGCCCCGTCGTCGGCAGCTTCGGCGCGCGGGACGGCGGCCTGCGCGGAGCCGCCGGCGAGCTGCGCGCCGCCCTGGACGCCGCGGGGGTCGCCAACGACGTCAAGGAGTACCCGGAGGCAGGGCACTCCTTCCTCAACGAGGCGCCCAACGGGCCGAAGGCCCTGCGCCCGGTGTTCCGGGCGATGCGCACCGGGCCGCACCCGGAGTCGGCGGCCGACGCCTGGGAGCGGATCGACGCCTTCCTCACCGAGCACCTGGCGCTTCCCGCGGACTCCTGAGGCTCCGGTCCCGGGGGCCGCCCGGTCAGCCGACCTCCTCCGCCCGGGAGGGGAGCGGGACGGTCCGCCCCCGCGCGAAAGCGGCCTTGTACGAGTCCTCGCCCAGCGCACCGGCCGCGCGCCGGGCGATCCGGTCCACGTCCCCCCGCTCGGCCTCCGGCAGGGGCGCGCCCAGCGACTCCCGGGCGGCCGCCGCGGTGCCCAGCAGGGACGCCGCCCGTTCCGCGTCCCCGCCGAGGGCCAGTGCCCCGGCCGTCCCCTCCAGGGCGAGGGCGACCGCCCGCGGGTCGCCGACGCGCAGCGCCGAGGCCAGACCCCGCCGGTGCAGGTCCAGCGCCTGCGCGGCGTCCCCGCGCTGCTCGGCGCAGAACCCCAGCTCGGCCAGGACGAACGCCGCTCCGGGTTCCGCTCCGAGCCGCAGGTTCCACGCCAGCCAGGGGCGCAGGTGCCCCTCGGCCCCGTCCGGATCCCCGCGGCGCCGCGCGGCCATGCCCAGGCCGATGGCGGCGAACTCCTGTCCCGCCTGGTCGCCGTGCTCCACGGCGACCCGCAGGGAGCGCCCGTGGAAGTCGTCCGCCCGGTCGAAGTCCCGCTCCAGCAGGGCGACGCGGCCCAGCCCGGCCAAGTGGCGCGCGAGCTCGCTCCACAGCATCAGGCCCTCCGCGACGCCGACCGCCTCCCGGCGCAGGGCCGCGGTCCGCTCCAGGTCGCCCCTGATCTCGGCGTGGGCGGCGAGGGCGTCCAGGGCCTGGAGCCTCCCCCAGCCGTCGCCGAGCCCGTCGAACAGGGCCAGGCTCCGTTCGCCGTCACCGAGCAGCCCGGGCAGGTCGCCGCAGAAGTGCGCGATGTTCGCCCGGGTCGCGAGCGCGGCCGCCTCCACCCACGTGTCGCCGAGGGCGCGGGCGTCGCGCAGCGCGCGGCCCACCAGCTCCTCGGCGACGCCCAGGTCGCCGAACCCCATGTGGGCCGAGCCCAGGAACCAGACGGCCCGGGCCAGGGCCGCCCGCCCGGGCGGGTCGTCGGGCACCGCCGCGGCCGGGAGGGAGGGGGCGGGCCCGGAGGCGGCGGACCCGTTCACGTACAGCTCCAGGGCGGCCCGGGAGAAGGCCGCCCGGACCTCCCGCGCCGACGGGGACCCGGTCCGCGTACCCGGGGTCCGCGCCCCGACCGCGGCGAACCTCTGCAGCGCCTCCCCGAACCGGCCGCGCAGGAACAGGTGCCAGGTGCCCGCCAGCGCCAGCCGCAGGGCCGTCTCCGTGTCCCCGAGCTCCAGGGAGTGGTGCAGCGCGGCGCGCAGGTTGGCGGTCTCCGCGTCCAACAGGAGCAGCCGGCGGCCCTGCTCCCGCCCGGTCAGGTACGGGTCCGCCTGTTCCGCCAGGGCGGTGTAGTAGGCGGCGTGCGCGCGTCGGGCCGTGTCCCGTTCACCCGCCTCCACCAGCCGTTCGGCGGCGTAGGCGCCCACCGTCTCCAGCAGCCGGAAGCGCGGGCGGTCCGGGTCGGGTACGGCCACCACCAACGACCGCTCCACCAGGCGTTCCAGCAGGTCGAAGACATCCTCGGCGGCCACCCCCGGGCCGGCGCACACCGCTTCCGCCGCCTCCAGGGTGCACCCCTCGGCGTGCACCGACAGACGGCGCAGCACGGCTCGTTCGGCCTCCGAGGCCAGATCCCAGCTCCAGTCGATCACCGCCCGCAGGGTGCGCTGCCGGGCCGGGGCGTCCCGCCGCCGCCCGGCCAGCAGCCGGAACCGGTCGTCGATCCGCTCCAGCAGGCCGTGAGCGCCCAGGGTCCGGATGCGCGCCGCGGCCAGCTCCAGGGCCAGGGGGATGCCGTCCAGCCTGCGGCAGAGCGTCACCACGGCGGCCGCGTTGTCGTCCGTCAGCCGGAACCCGGGGGCGGCCGCGGCGGCGCGTTCCGCGAACAGCCGGACCGCGTCCGACTCCAGCGCCGCGTCGGGGCCGTCGTCGGTGCCGGGCAGGTCCAGGGGGTCCACCGACTCCAGCACCTCCCCGTCCACCGCGAGGGGCTCCCGTGTGGTGGCGAGGATCCGCAGCCCGGGCGCCGCCCGCAGCAGCGCGGTGACCGTGCCGGCGGCGGACTCCACCACGTGCTCGCAGTTGTCCAGCAACAGCAGGGCCCGCCGGGCGGAGAGGGCGTCGCACAGCCGCGCCACCGGGTCGGTCTCGGAGGTGCCGCGGCCGCGCAGCCCCAGTACGGCGCCCACCTCCTCGGCCACCGCCTCCGGTCCGGCGCCGGACTCCCGCTCCGGGCGCAGCCCGGCCAGCTCCACCAGCCACACCCCGTCGGGGTGGTCCGCGGAGCGCGCCGCGGCCACCGCCAGGGCGAGCCGGGTCTTGCCCACCCCGCCCGGCCCGGTGAGGGTGACCAGGCGGTGTCGGTCCACCAGCCCGGTGACACGGCCGAGCTCCGCCGCCCGGCCCACCAGGGCGGTCGGCGGCACCGGCAGGTCGCCGCCCCTGCCCGGGGGGTGCGCGGCGGCGGGCCCGGCCAGCCCGGGGTCCTGGTCCAGGATCCTCAGGTGCAGCTCCGCCACCTCCGGACCCGGGTCCGCCCCCAGTTCCTCGGCCAGCCGTTCCCGCAGGTCGGCGTAGGAGGACAGGGCCTCGGCCGGGCGCCCGGAGCGGTACAGGGCGAGCATGTGGAGGGCTCGCAGCCGTTCGCGCAGCGGGTGTTCCCGCACCCGTTCGGCGAGCCCCTCCGCCACCGGCGCGTGCTCGCCCGCCTCCAGCCGGGCCCGGGCCAGGTCCTCCACGGCGGTGAGCCGGAGCTCCTCCCAGCGCACGGCCGCCGCGTCGGCCGAACCGGTGTCGGGAAGGTCCGCGAACGCCGGCCCCCGCCACAGGTCCAGGGCCTCCGACAGCAGCGCCGCGCGCGCTCGGGGGTCGGCGGTCGCGCGGGCCCGCTCGACCAGCGCCGAGAACCGCCCGGCGTCCACCCCGTCGGCGGCCACCTCCAGCACGTACCCGGGCGGGCGCCGGGCCACCAGGCCCCGGCCGCCGGGTTCGGCCCGCTCCAGGGCCCGGCGCAGCTGCGACACCTTGGTCTGGAGGGTGTTCGTCGGGTTGGCCGGCGGGTCGTCGCCCCACAGGTGGTGGGCGAGGCGGTCGGCGGAGACCACCCTCCCCGGTTCCATCAGCAGCGCGGTCAGCAGGGTCCGCACCTTCACCTCGGGAACGCGGACGGGGGTCCCCTCATCGGTCCACACGGCCAGCGGCCCCAACACCCCGAAACGCATGGGATCAACCTAGCCGGGCGGCCGCGCACGGCCCGCCTCCGGTCCACCGTCGGAGAACCGTCGGAGAACCGTGCGCGCCGACCGGTGGAGTGGTCCCACAGCGGGCGGACGAGGCGTCCGCCGAACCGGTGAGGGGGCTTGCCGATGGACGACGGACCGCCGCGCGTCGCGATCGTCTTCGACGGCGCCGGAGGGGAGGAGGGCCGGGCGGCCGCGGTCCGGATCGCCGACCGGGCCGTCCACCGGGGCGACCTGGAGGCCGACCTCCTCGATCTGGCCGAGGCCGCGCTGCCCGAGGCGGCGGACCCGTGCGCCGGGCCCGTGCCCTGCGCCGTCGGGGACCTCGCCCCCTGGCTGGCCGACGCCGACGCCTTCGCCGTCGTCACCGCCGGGGACGACCTGCCCGCAGGGCTGCGCGACGCCGTGGGCTGGTGCGCGGACACCTGGCGGGACAAGCCGATCGCCCTCGTCGTAGCGGGCGACCGCACCGACGCCGTCCGCGCCGGCGCCCTCCTCCGCTCCCTCCCGGTCGGGCCGGTGGTGATGACCGCCTCCCTGCACGGAGGGACCGCCACCGACCGGTGGTGCGAGGACACCGCCGACCGGCTGCTCGACCACCTCCTCCGGCGGGTGCTCCGGCCCCGCCGGCCCCGAACCCCGTGAAAGGCACGAACATGTCAGCGAACTCCACCGCCCCCGCCGCGAGGCCGGGGTGGCGGGCCTGGGCGGGCCTGGCCGTCCTCAGCCTGCCCACCACCCTCCAGGCCCTCGACGTCACCGTCCTGTACCTCGCGCTGCCGCACCTGAGCACCGACCTGGGGGCCACCGCCACCGAGCGGCTGTGGATCATCGACGTCTACGGCTTCATGGTCGCCGGCCTGCTGGTCCTCATGGGCACCCTCGGCGACCGGATCGGCCGCAGACGCCTGCTCCTCTTGGGCGCCACCGCGTTCGGGGCCGCCTCCGTGCTGGCCGCCTACTCCACGACACCGGAGATGCTCATCGCCGCCCGGGTGCTGCTGGGCATCGCCGGAGCCACCCTGATGCCCTCCACGCTCGCACTGATCAGCACGATGTTCACCGATCCGCGGCAGCGGGGGCCGGCCTTCGGCGTGTGGGCCACGAGCTTCTCCGCGGGCGTCGCCCTCGGGCCGATCCTGGGCGGCCTCATGCTGGAGTTCTTCTGGTGGGGGTCGGTGTTCCTGCTCGCCGTCCCCGTGATGGCGCTGCTGCTCGCCACCGCCCCGTTCCTGCTCCCGGAGTACCGCGACCCCGAGCCCGGCCGCCTGGACCTGCCCGGCGTCCTGCTCTCGATGGCCGCAGTCCTGTCCGTGGTCTTCGGCCTCAAGCGGCTGGCCGGGTACGGCCCGGAGCCGGAGGCCCTGGCGGCGATCGCCGCCGGCGTCGTGCTCGGCCTGCTGTTCGTCCGCCGGCAGCGCCGGTCGAGCGACCCCCTCCTGGACCTGCGCCTGTTCTCCGGGGCCGCCTTCTCCAGCGCTCTGGCCGTGATGCTCCTGGGCCTGCTGCTCATCGGCGGCGTCTACCTGTTCGTCACGCAGTACCTTCAGTCCGTCGCCGGGCTGTCCCCGCTGGTGGCCGGCCTGTGGCTGCTCCCGTCGGCGGCCGGGCTGGTCGTCGCCTCCACCCTGGCCCCCGTCCTCGCCCGGCGGGTGCGCCCCGCCTACGTTTTGGCCGGTTCGCTGGCCCTGGCCACCCTCGGGTTCCTGCTGCTCACCAGGGTGGGGCCCGAGGACGGGCTCGTCACGGTGGTGGTCGGGTTCACCCTGGTCTACGCCGGGATCAGCCCCATCATGGCGCTGGGCACGGACCTCATCGTGGGCTCGGCCCCGCCGGAGAAGGCCGGGGCCTCCGCCGCCATCAGCGAGACCGCGATGGAGGTGGGCGTGGCCCTGGGCATCGCGGCCTTCGGCAGCGTGGGCACGGCGGTCTACCGGCTGTCGATGGCCGGGGCGATGCCCGCGGGTGTCTCCGCGGACGCCGCGGCCGACGCGTCCGACGGACTGGAGGGCGCGGGGCGGGCCGCCGCCGACCTGCCCGCCCCGGTGGCGCGGGACCTCCTGGACACCGCGGCCGCCGCCTTCACGTCCTCCCTCACCACCGTGGCCTGGATCAGCGCCGCGCTCGCCGTCGGGATCGCGGTCCTGGCGGCGGTGGCCCTGCGCCGGGTCCCGCCCACGGGGGCAGCCGAGGCGGAGGAGGGCGCCCCGGCCGGGGAGCCCTCGACAGGAGAGCCCGTCGCCGGCTGACCCCGGTGCCGTCCGGGCCGGTGCCGCCCCGGGCGGCACCGGCCCTCCGGTGTCCACGGCACCCGTGACAGGTGTCATGGGCGGGTCCTGACGGACGGACCGGGTCCGGGGCGCCCCCGCGAGACAGGCTGGAGGGGACCGGCCGACAGCAGGGGGGAACCGATGATCGCCGTACGGGAACTGGTCAAGCACTACGGGGGGACCGTCGCCGTGGACGGACTGACCTTCACGGTGGAGCCCGGCAGGGTGACCGGGTTCCTGGGGCCCAACGGGGCGGGCAAGAGCACCACCCTGCGGATGGTCCTGGGACTGGACGCCCCGACCTCCGGCAGCGCCACCGTCGGCGGGATGCCCTACCGCGACCTGCCCTCGCCCACCCGGCGGGTCGGCGCGCTGCTCGACCCCGGCGCGGTGGAGCCCGGGCGCACCGCCCGCGGCCACCTGCTCTGGCAGGCCCGCGGCGCGGGCATCGGCCGGGCCCGGGTGGACGAGGTGCTGGGCCTGGTCGGCCTGGCGGACCGGGGCGGGCACCGCATCCGGCACCTGTCCCTGGGGATGCGCCAACGGCTGGGCATCGCGGGGGCGCTGCTCGGCGACCCAGGCGTGCTCATCCTGGACGAGCCCCTCAACGGGCTCGACCCGGAGGGCATCGTGTGGGTGCGCCGCCTGCTGCGCGGTTTCGCCGACGAGGGCCGCACCGTGCTGGTGTCCAGCCACCTGATGAACGAGATGGAGGCCACCGCCGACCACGTGCTGGTGATATCCCGGGGCCGGCTGGTCGCCGACGTCGGCATCGCCGAACTGGCGGCCGGTGCGCGCGAGCGCGTCGAGGTGGCCACCCCGGACCCGGGCGGCCTGTCCGCCCTGCTGGCCCGCGCGGGCGCCGCGTCGGCGCCCGCCGGGGACGGCCGGCTGGAGGTCACCGGCATGGACGCCGCCCGGGTGGGCGAGCTGGCCGCCGCGCACGGGGTCGTGCTGCACGCGCTGGTACCGGTGAGGGCCCGCCTGGAGGACGCCTTCATCCGCCTCACCGGAGAGAACGGGCGGGCCGCCGACGGGGCGGCCGGCGAAGGGGAGGCCGAAGGGGAGTGGGTGCGATGACGAAGACGACGAAGCGGTCAGCGCGGCGTGCGGGGACCGGCGCGGCCGTGGCCGCGGAGTGGACGAAGCTGACCGGGTCGGCGCGCGACCGGCGCGCCGCCGCGGCCGCCGTCGGGCTGGCGCTCGCGGTCGCCGCCGTGTTCTGCCTGACCCTGGAGCCGACCACCGGCGTGCCCCTGGCCGACCAGCCCGCCTTCGACGTGCTGACCGCCTCCCTGCTGGGGGCGGACGCCGCCGCGCTGGTGCTGACCGTGCTGGCGGCCGCCGCGGTGGGCGGCGAGTACGCCACCGGCATGATCCGCACGACCTTCACCGTCACCCCGGACCGGGGCCGGGTGCTCCTCGCCCGCGCCGTCACCGTGGCCGCGGCCGCCGGGGCCGTGGCCCTGGTCGCGGCGGCCGGGGCGGCCCTGGTCTCGCTGCTGGTCCTGTCCGGCGCCGGACTGCCCGTCTGGGACGCCGCCGACCCGGCGGTGTGGCGGGCGGTCGCGGGAGCCGCGCTGATGGCGCCGTTCCACGCGCTGGTGGCCACCGCCGGGGCGCTGTGGACCCGTTCCACGGCGGGCGGGGTGGTCGCCGCCCTGGCGCTGCTGGTGGCCCCGACCCTGGCCGGATGGATCCCCGGCGGGAGCCTTCTGCTGCCGGTGCTGCCGGGGGAGGCCCTGCACTCCCTGGCCGGGATCGCCGGCCCCGACGGTCCCCACCCGGCGGCCGCCGCGCTCGTCCTGGTCGCCTGGAGCGCCCTGGTCCTGTTCGCCGCGGACCGGGCCGTCCGCCGCCAGGACGTCTGAGGCGGGCCCGCGAGGTGGGACGATACGCCGGGGCCGGGCACCGCCCGGCCCCGGCGTCCGGTCGTGTCGGACACGGTGCATAGCATCGCGGGCATGAGCAAGCACACTCTCCCCGACATGCTCGACGACGCCGCCCTGATGTCCTTCGAGCACCAGCTGTACTTCCAGGAGTTCATCGGCGAGCACAGCTGGAACGTGGACCTCCAGGAGGGCCGGTTCGAGTTCTCCGGCGAGCGCCCCCTGGTCTGCGACCGCTTCCACCTGCTGGGCAGCGCTGCACCCGGGCCGGGCTCCTGGATGTGGGGCTGGGCCAACCCCTCCGGCTTCCGTCCGGACCTGACCGCGCTGAGCGCCGCCGTCCGCGACTTCGGCCGGGAGCACGACGTCCCCGAGCTGGCCGCCGCCGAGGTGCCCTTCGACGCCCTGCCCGGCGCCCCCCGGGAGGTGCCCCTGGTGGTCGGCCAGCTGACCGACGCGGCCAAGCTCCTCACCGGCCGCTGGTTCTCCTACAACGGCGAGGTGGGCGGCGGCACCCGGGTGGCGTTCATCATCGAACACCCCGAGCTGCGGCTGCCCGAGCCCGAACCCACCAGGGTCATGAGGGTCATCCAGCAGGGGCTGATGGATCTGCGGCTGACCGACCACAAGCGGGCCCTGTACACGTACGGCCGCCTGCGGGGCCTGTCCCCGAGGTTCACCGACGAGGAGCGGGGCACGCTGCTCCTGTCCCTGCCCGGGCTGGAGGCCCGTGTCACCTTCGACCACCTCGGCCGGGTCGGCAACATCAACGCCTCGCTGTCCAAGCCCGACGCCTGAACCCCGTCAGAGCCAGCCGTGCTCCTCGGCGACCCTGGCCGCCTCGGCGCGGGTCCGGGTCCCGGTCTTGCCGATGGCCGACGACAGGTGGTTGCGCAGGGTCCCCTGGCTCATCCCCAGGGAACGGGCCAGCGCCGCCACGTCGTCTCCGCCGTTCAGCACCGCGGCCAGCACCTCGCGCTCGCGCGGCGTCAGCGGGCTGGTGCCGTGGGTCAGCGAGGCCACGGCCAGGTCGGGGTCGACCACCCGCAGCCCGCGGTGCACCCGGCGGACGGCGTCCACCAGGTCCTCGGGTGAGGCGTCCTTGACCACGAACCCGCCCGCCCCCGCCCGCAGCGCCCGGGTCAGGTAGCCGGGGCGGCCGAACGTGGTGCACATCAGCACCCGGCAGTCCGGCAGGGCACGGGTCAGCTCGGCGCACACCTCGATGCCGTCGCCCCCGGGCATCCGCACGTCCAGCAGGGCGACGTCGGGCCGGACCTCGCGGGCCAGCTCCAGCGCCCGCGCGCCGGTCTCCGCACGGGCCACCACCTCGATGTCGGGCTCCAGGTCGAGCACGGTGGCCAGGGCCCCGCGCACCATCGCCTGGTCGTCGGCGACCAGCACCCGGATCACGGGCGTCCTCCGCTCTCTTCGACGGGAACCTCGGCGCGGAGGGTGAGCCCGCCGCCGGGCGTGGGGGAGAGGGTGAGCGTACCGCCGCGCTCGGCCAGCCTGCGCTCCAGCCCGGCCAGCCCGTTGCCGGGGACGACCCGGCCGGCGCGCCCGTCGTCGCGGACCTCCACCCAGCCGGGGCCGGTGGAGATCTCCACCCGGCCGGCGCCCGCGTGGCGGACCACGTTGGTGACGGCCTCGCGCACCGCGTACCCGAGCGCCTCGTCGCCGCCGGAGGGGACCTCCCCGGGGACGCGCAGCTCGACGTCGGCGGCGGCCAGCGCGGCCCCGGCGCGCAGCAGTTCCCCGGCCAGGGTGACCCGCCGCGTCCCGGCGACGGCCTCGCGGACCTCCGCCAGCGAGCGCCGGCCCAGGTCCTCCAGCTCGCGCAGTTCGGCCGCGGCCCGTGCGGTGTCCCCGGTGGCCTCCAGGATGCGGCGGCCCGCGCCGGCCTTGACCACGATCGTGGTGAGGCTGTGGCCGAGCAGGTCGTGCAGGTCGCGGGAGAACCGCTCACGCTCGCGCAGGACCGCGAGCTGGGCCGCCTGGTCGCGGCCGCGCCGCAGTTCGGCGTTGGCCTCCACCAGGCGGACGGCCAGTGCCACGGCCACCGACACCGAGGCGATGACCACGAGGCCGCCCAGCTGCCCCTCGGTCCGGCCGGTGGCCAGCGCGGCGGTGCCGACCCCGGCCAGCACCAGGGCGGTCGCGCCCAGGGACAGGGCCAGGGGCAGGGCGGTCGCGCAGGCGGCCAGCGCGAACATCGTGATCCAGGAGTGCTGGGGTCCCACCGCGGCGACCAGGGCACAGCCGAGCAGGAGGAGCAGGGCGCAGGCGGCCGTCCGCGCGGTGCGGTCGAGCAGCGGCGCGGCCGCGGGCAGGGACGCGCACCCCAGCAGGTACACGCCCAGGGCCGCGACGGTGGCGCCCTGGGACAGGGCGGAGTCGGCCGCGGCCCGCTCCCACTCCCGCCACAGCAGCGCGGTGAACAGGGCGGTCAGACCGTACGAGAGCAGCGCGGTGCGCGCCGTCCCCTGCTCCTGCCCCATGCCGAGCATCCTACGGGCCCGGGCCCGGTCAGTCCCGTCCCGCGGGCACGACGACGACCTTGCCGACGACGGTGCCGGACTCGGCCAGCGCGATCGCGCGGTCGATCTCCTCCAGCGGGACCCGGGCGGCGACCGGCGGGGCGACGGCCCCCTCGGCCAGCAGGGCGAACACCGCGCCCAGGTCCTCGGCCAGCAGGCGGCGGTAGCGCTCGGGGGAGCGGTGCCCCTGCCAGAGGTTGAAGAAGTGCGCGCTGCGCCGGTTGGGGAGCGCGTTCCACAGCAGCAGCCGGCCGAACAGGGCCAGCACGGGCATCCGCGCGTTGCCCTGCTCGTCGCGGGTGGCGGCGGTGCCGTAGGACACCAGGGTCCCGCCGGGGGCCAGCAGCCGGAAGGAGTCGGTGATGGCGGGCCCGCCCACGTGGTCGAACACGGCGTCCGCGCCGTCGGGGGCCAGCTCCCGGATGCGCGCGTACATGTCCGGGTCCCGGCGGTCGACGGGCAGCGCGCCCAGGGCGCGGACCGCCTCCAGGTGCCGGGCCGAGGCGGTGCCGACGACGGTGGCCCCGGCGCGGCGGGCCATCTGGACGAGCAGCGAGCCGACCCCGCCGTTGGCGCCCAGCACGACCACGGTGTCGCCCCGCCGCACCCGGGCGAGCCGGTGCAGCATGCGGTACGCGGTGACCCCGTTGACCACGGCGGCCTCGGCGTCGGCCGGGTCCACCCCGTCGGGGACGGGGACCAGGTCGGCGGCGGGCAGGGCGACCCGGTCGGCCCAGCCGCCGGTCTTGGTGAGGGCGGCCACCCGGCGCCCGACCAGGGCGGGGTCGGCGCCCGGGCCGACCTCCTCCACCTGGCCGACCAGGTCGTAGCCGGGCACGAACGGGAAGGGCGGCTGGTCGTAGTACTTGCCGCGGCGCATCTGCTGCTCGGCGAAGGAGACGCCGGTGGCCTCCACCCGGACCAGGGCGCCGCCGTGTGCGGGGGGCTCCAGGGTGCGGCGGCGCAGGGTGATCTCCTCGGCCGAGCCGGGGCCGTGCAGGACGGCTTCGAGGGCGGTGCGGGCGGTGTGTCCGGTGGCGGTCATCGGTGGCTCCTTCTTCGAGGTTCGTTTGTGAGTGCTCACTCACTTGTCAGGGCCGAAAAGAGCCCGACCGGGGTCGGGCAGCAGTGCGGTCCGGCCGGGTTCGGCCGTGAGTGCGGAGAGGCGTCCGTGGCGTCTCGGGCCGCTTCGGTTCCGCTTATGTATGTGAGTACACACTCACAAGCGGAGGATGTCAAGGAGGGCGGCGGAAAAAAGGGGGGCGGGGCGGCCGGGACGGCCGCCCCGGGACGGGGTCAGCGTGCCGAGCGGTAGGGGGCGGCGTCCACCAGCGTCACCCCGATCACCGCCCCGCGCGGGGAGGTGAAGGTCCGCCGCTCGCCGCGCACGGCCCCCAGCAGGGCCTCCCCCAGCGGCGACTGCGGCGAGTACACCGTCACCGCGTCCGCCACCGAGGCGTCCCGGACACCGAGCAGGAACTCCTCGGTGTCCTCCTCGTCGTCGTAGCGGATCGTCAGCACCTTGCCGGGCGCGGCCACCCCGTCGTCGGGCGCCGCCTCCTCGACCACGGCCTCGCGCAGCAGCCGCTCGATCGTCTGCACCCGGGCCAGGCGCACGGCCGGGTCGTGAATGTAGCGGGGCGCGGGGATGATGCCCCCCGCGCCCCCGTCGTCCGATCCGGAACCCGTTCCGATGTCGTCCTCGGGGAGTGTGCTCAGCACCCGCAGCTCCTCCTTGAGCCGCTCGTACGCCTCCCGGGTCATCCAGGTGTCGGTGGTCTTGTGCATGGGACGTTCCTTGTCTTCACGAACAAGCGCCACGGACGCTGTCCGTGGCGCGGATGGGAGTACGCGAGGGTCGGGGGCGCTGTCCCTCGACTTGAGTGTGTCCAGCGGCGGCGGGCGACCCGTTATCGTGGGAGGACAATCACGGTGCGGGTTCTTGTCGTGCTCCGACAACGGGGGAGGCGGTGCGGTGATCAACCTCGACCGGCTCGTCAACGTCCTGGGCGGCTACGGCGCCCACCTGGTGGGCGACGGCCGCCTGCGCCGCCGCGAGCTGCGCAGCGTCGCCATGCACGACCCCACCGACGACGCGCCGCCCCTGGGCGACGCCTTCCTCGCGGTGGGGATCGACGCCTCCGCCACCGCCCTGCGGCTGGCCGAGCAGGCCCGCGCCGTCGTCGTCATCGTCCGCTCCGCCACCGGGCCCGGCGCCGAGATCCGCGCCGAGCTGCACGAACGCGGCATCGCCATGGTCGTGGTCGAGCCCGCCGTGTCCTGGAGCCAGATCTCGGGCATCGTCTACGGGCTGGTGCTGGAGGGACGCGAGACGGAGTCCGGGCGCGGGCCCAGCGACCTCTTCGCCCTGGCCGACACCGTCGCCGCGGAGGTCGGATCGCCCGTCGTCATCGAGGACCGGGCCTGGCGGGTGGTCGCCTACTCCGCCGAGCAGGCCGACACCGACCGGGCCCGCCGCGACACCGTCATCGCCCGGCGCGCCCCCGCCGGGATCCGCGACCGCCTGGAGTCCGACGGGACCGCCGCCCGGCTGGCCGCCGCCGACGGGCCGCTGTACGTGCCGGCCCTGCCGGAGTTCGGGATGGGCGGGCGCACCGCCGTGCCGATCCGGGTGGGCCGCGAGCTCCTCGGCTCGCTGTGGGCGGCCGGGGACACGCCCCTGGACGCGGAGCGGGCCCGGGCGCTCAGCGAGGGCGCCCGCACGGTGGGCCTGCACATGCTGCGCGCCCGGGTGAGCAGCGACCTGGAGCGCCAGGTGGAGTCGGAGTCGGTCATCGACCTGCTGGAGGGGTCGGAGGACCCGGAGCGGGCCGTCGACCGGATCGGCCTGCCCGCCGAGGGGCTGCGGGTCATCGCGCTGCACGCCCGGGCCGCACCGCCCGACGACGCCGTCCTGCACCTGTTCGAGCAGGTCACCACCGGGTTCGGCTGGTCGCGCCCGGGGCGCAGCACCCTGCTGGGGACCACCGTCTACACGGTGCTGCCCTGCGCTGGGGAGATCGCCCCGGCCCTGGAGTGGGTCCGTGCCACGGTGCGCGGCCTGCCCGCCCGCCCCGGCGTGTCCGCCGGAGTGGGCGGCGCGGCCCGCGCGGGGGACCTGCCCGCCAGCCGCCAGGAGGCCGACGAGTGCCTGATCCTGGCGGGGGACGGCGCCGCCCCGGTGGTCTACGACGACGCCTGGGACGAGGTCCTGCTCCGCCGCCTGCGGCTGTCCGCCGAGGCCGGGCGGCTGCCCGGCCGCAACCCGGTGGCGGTGCTGGCCCGCCACGACGCGGACCAGGGGACCGAGTACACACGGACGCTGCGGGCCTGGCTGTACGCGCACGGCGACCCGGCCGTCGCCGCCGAGATGCTGGGCGTGCACCCCAACACGGTCCGCTACCGGCTGCGGCGCCTTCGCGGTGTGGCCGACCTGCGCCTGCACGAGCCCCAGGCGCGCGTCGCGCTCACCGTCGCCCTCGCCGCCCTGCCCGCCGATCCCCGACCGGTCCCCGGCCGCGCGCGCATCGGCGACAAGGGGTGACATAGGGGGACGATCCGTCGCCCGTTCTGCGGAACCCCTTGTCACGGGCCCCGCGGCCGGTTTGAATCGTGGGATCCCCACCTCAACGGGGGTGAGCCGGGCCGGGCCGCGCCGTGGCCCGGCACCGCCTCGCGCGCAGGGGAGGTCGCACATGTCCCGGACGTGGAACGCCTGGCCGTGGGACGCCGATCCCGACGCCGTGCGCAGGGACGTCGCGCGCGCCCACGAGGACTTCACCGGCTCCGGCCTGCTGCACGGCACCGTGCGCACGGTCGTCGGCGAATCCTGGAGGCGCAGCGCCCGCCTGGGCATCGACCCGGACGGCATCTCCCCGCGCATCGAGCTGTCCGGGCCCGCCCTGGCCGACTACCGCGAGGCCCACCCGCTGGCCGCCACCCTGCCGCTGCTGCGAAGGCTGCTGCTGGACACCGCTCCGGGACCGCAGATCGTCGCCGTCGGCGACGCCGCGGGCCGGCTGCTGTGGGTGGAGGGCGACCACCGGCTGCGCAGCAGGGCCGAGGAGATGCGCTTCGTCGAGGGCGCCAACTGGCACGAACGGTCGGCCGGCACCAACGCCCCCGGCGTCGCGCTCGCCCTGGACCACGAGGTCCAGGTGTTCGCCAGCGAGCACTTCGCCCGCAGCGTCCAGCCGTGGAGCTGCTCGGCGGCGCCCCTGCACGACCCCGACACCGGGGCGCTGCTGGGAGTCCTCGACATCACCGGCGAGGACCAGGTGGCCTCGCCCCAGGCGCTCGCCCTGGTGCGGGCCGCGGCCACCGCGGCCGAGATGGAGCTGAGGGCCCTGCGCATCTCCGGGGCGCTGCCCGGCCCGCGCCCGTCCCCGGACACCCCGGCGCGGCCGCCCGACCACCTCCTGCTGGAGGTCCTGGGCCGCGACGGCGCCCGGCTCACCGTGGACGGGCGCGCCACGGAGCTGAGCGCCCGCCACTCCGAGATCCTCCTGCTGCTGTCGTCCGCCCCGCGCGGGCTGAGCGGCGCGGCCCTGGGCGCCCGGCTGCACGAGCGCGACGGCGCCCCGGTGACGGTCCGCGCCGAGATGTCCCGGCTGCGCCGCCTGATCGGCCACGGCCTGCTGGCCTCGCGCCCCTACCGGCTGCTGCGCCCGCTGCCCACCGACGCCGACGCCGTGCGCGAGCGGCTGTCCCGCGGCGACCGGACCGGAGCCCTGCACGCCTACCGGGGGCCGGTGCTGCCCGGCTCGGAGGCACCGGGCGTGGTCGAGATCCGCGAGGTCCTGGACGCCGAGCTGATCGGCGCGCTCGACGGGGAGCGGGACCCCCGCGCACTGCTGGCCTGGGCCGAACACCCGGAGTGGCGCGACGACCCCCGCGTGCTGGGCGCGGTGCTGCGCTCCCTGGACCCCGGATCGCCCGGCCACGCCGCACTGCGCGGACGGCTGCGCCGCCTGGGCGCCTGAGCACGCCCCGCCGCGGCGCGACTGCAACGTGCTCGCAACGTAGGTGTGACTAGCGTCACGACCGCTGAACCCCGTTGACGGCCGCCGGGCCCCGCCCGGCGCAGAAGGAGGCTCACCATGGTCGTGTACGCTCCCCCCGGACAGCCCGGCAGCGTCGTGGAGTACGCCCCCCGCTACGAGAACTGGATCGGCGGCGAGTGGGTCAAGCCCGTCAAGGGCCGCTACTTCGAGAACCCCGCCCCCGCCACCGGCCAGGTCTTCACCGAGGTGGCGCGCGGCACCGCCGAGGACATCGAGCTCGCCCTCGACGCCGCCCACGGGGCCGCCCCCGCCTGGGGCCGCACCTCCGCGGCCGAGCGCGCCGTGGTCCTCAACAGGATCGCCGACCGCATCGAGGAGAACCTGGAGCGCCTCGCCGTCGCCGAATCCTGGGAGAACGGCAAGCCGGTCCGCGAGTGCCTGGCCGCGGACCTGCCGCTGGCCGTCGACCACTTCCGCTACTTCGCCGGGGCCGTGCGCGCCCAGGAGGGCCACACCTCCCAGATCGACGGGGACACCGTCGCCTACCACTTCCAGGAACCGCTGGGCGTGGTCGGCCAGATCATCCCGTGGAACTTCCCGCTGCTCATGGCCACCTGGAAGCTGGCGCCCGCGCTGGCCGCGGGCAACGCCGTCGTGCTCAAGCCCGCCGAGCAGACCCCGGCGTCGATCCTGCTCCTGGCCGAGCTCATCGGCGACCTGCTGCCGCCCGGCGTGCTCAACATCGTCAACGGGTTCGGCGTGGAGGCGGGCAAGCCGCTGGCGAGCAGCCCGCGGGTGCGCAAGGTCGCCTTCACCGGCGAGACCACCACCGGGCGCCTGATCATGCAGTACGCCTCGGAGAACCTCATCCCGGTCACCCTGGAGCTGGGCGGCAAGAGCCCCAACATCTTCTTCGAGGACGTGGCCGCGGCCCGCGACTCCTACTACGACAAGGCCCAGGAGGGCTTCACGCTCTTCGCGCTCAACCAGGGCGAGGTGTGCACCTGCCCCTCCCGGGCGCTGATCCAGTCGTCCATCTACGACTCCTTCCTGGGCGACGCCCTGGAGCGGGTCGGCCGCATCAAGCAGGGCGACCCGCTGGACACCGAGACCATGGTCGGCGCCCAGGCCAGCAACGACCAGCTGGAGAAGATCCTGTCCTACATCGACATCGGCCGGCAGGAGGGCGCCAAGGTCCTCGCCGGGGGCGAGCGCGTCGACCCGGGCGGGTCCCTGTCCGGCGGGTACTACGTGGCCCCGACCGTGTTCGAGGGCGACAACACCATGCGCGTCTTCCAGGAGGAGATCTTCGGGCCGGTGGTGTCGGTGACCCGGTTCGAGGGCTACGCCGACGCGATCAAGACCGCCAACGACACCCTGTACGGCCTCGGCGCGGGCGTGTGGTCCCGCGACGGCAACACCGCCTACCGGGCGGGCCGCGACATCCAGGCGGGCCGGGTGTGGGTGAACAACTACCACGCCTACCCGGCGCACGCCGCGTTCGGCGGCTACAAGCAGTCCGGGATCGGGCGCGAGAACCACAAGATGATGCTCGACCACTACCAGCAGACCAAGAACCTGCTGGTCAGCTACTCCGACGAGGCGCTGGGGTTCTTCTGATGGACGCCGGGGCCGACGTGGAGCGGGTGGCCGTCACCGACGCGGCCGCCGCCCTGCTCCGCGAGCTGCGGGCCGAGCACGGGCCGCTGATGTTCCACCAGTCCGGCGGGTGCTGCGACGGCAGCTCGCCCATGTGCTACCCGGCCGGGGAGTTCCGCACCGGGGCCTCGGACGTGCACCTGGGCGACCTGGACCCGGGGACGCCCGAGCCGGTGCCGGTGTGGATGTCCCGCTCCCAGTTCGAACTGTGGAGCCACACCCACCTGACCATCGACGTCGTCCCCGGGCGCGGGGCGGGGTTCTCGCTGGAGGCGCCGACCGGGAACCGGTTCCTCATCCGCTCCCGGCTGATGACCGACACGGAGGCCGAGCGCCTCCCGTGACCGACCACGGCGCCGCCCGGACCGCCGTCCGGGACGGCCCGTTCCCCGAGGGGAGGGAGCGGCGGGCCCGGGGGACCACCCCCGGGCCCGTCCGCGTACGGTCCTTACTCCGCCGACCGGGCGGCGTCCTCCTCGCGCTTGCGCGCCAAGCGCTCGCCGAGTTCGTCGTGGACCAGCAGGTCCTCGCGGATGCGCCCGGTACGGTAGCCCACCCGGGCGGCGATGTGCCCGGCCACCGGGATCGTGACGATCTGGAACAGGCCCACCAGCAGCAGGGTCCCGACGTTGAACACGTTGGTCTCCTCCACCGGCACCAGGCGCAGCCCGATCCCCACCAGCACCAGCAGCATCCCCAGCACCTGCGGCTTGGCCGCGGTGTGCATCCGGGACAGCAGGTCGGGGAAGCGGATCAGGCCCACCGCGGCCACGACCGACAGCAGGGCCCCCGCCAACAGGCACAGGATCGCGATCCAGTCGAGGACCGTGACGAGTTCCTCGCTCACGGGCGCCCTCCTTCCTCGTCGGCCGACGGGGCACCCGGGACCGGGTGGACGACGTCGGTCGGGGTGGACACGTGCTCCTCCGGGCGGCGGGCGACGAACTTCGCGATGCTGATCGTCGCCACGAAGCCCACCAGCGACAGCACCATCAGGGTCGGCAGGACCGTGGGGTCGCGGTGGAACGCGGCGTAGGCGCCCAGGCCGACCAGCGCCGAGGCGAGCAGCACGTCCACCGAGAGCGCCCGGTCCAGGATGCTCGGGCCCAGCAGCAGGCGCACCATGCTCAGCAGGGACGCGAGGGCGAGCAGGACGGCGATGACGGTCCACAGGGTGTTCATGCGCTCTCCTTCCCGGAGGGCGACGCCGCCTCCAGGGCCTGGATGTCCTCACGGGTGCCGAGGGCCCGGACGAGGAGCCGTTCCAGGACCATGACGTCCCGGATCCCCGTCTCCACACCCTCCTCGTCGGCCGCGCCCAGCACGTGGACGTACAGGATCCACTCGTCGCGCGAGACCTCGACGATGACCGTGCCCGGGATGATCGAACTGGCGATGGCGGTGCACACCAGCATCAGGTCCGACTGCGTGCGCATCGGCACGGCCACCACCGAGCTGCGCACCTCACCGGGTGAGAACACCTGGCGGGTCACCTGGAGGCTCGCCGTGAACATCTTCCCCACGACGTGCAGGACCAGGTGCGCCAGGGGGAGCGGGCGGAAGCGGAACCCCGGGACGATCGGCGGCAGCGGGAACACCAGCATGATCGCCACCGACACCAGGAAGCCCAGCACGAACAGGCCCAGCGACTCCCAGCGCCACTGGAACCCGTTGAACAGCAGCAGCCAGACCAGGGTCATGCCCAGCGCCACGGGGACCTGGACCTTGCCCAGGCGCCGCCGCAGCGCCATCGCCCCGACCTTCTTCGCGGTGCGCCGGTCCATCAGCGGTCACCTCCCAGGACGGCCTCGATGTAGGGGGTGCGGGCCAGCAGCTCCGTGGCCGCCTCCGCGGAGTAGGTGATCAGCGGGCCCGCGAACACCGTCAGGGCCAGGCCGAACACCACCAGGGCGATCGTGGCGCCGACCATGGTCTTGGGCAGGGCCACCGAGGTCACCAGGGGGGTGGACACCGTGGTCGTGCCGCCGATGCGGGAGGACGGGCCCACGGCCTCGCCCGGGCCCAGGGCCGCGGTCGAGGAGTCGTCGGCCTCGGTGTCCTCCAGCACGGTCCCGGGGTCGGCGACCTTGCCCTCGGAGGGCGCACGCCAGAACGCGTAGTTCCACACCCGGGCGATCACGTACAGGGTCAGCAGGCTGGTCAGCACCGACGCGCCCACCAGCAGGTAGGCCAGCGGGGTGCCCGCCTGCACACCGGCCTGGAGCAGGCCGATCTTGCCCAGGAAGCCCGACAGCGGCGGGATGCCGCCCAGGTTCATCGCCGGGACGAAGAACAGCACGGCCAGCAGCGGCGCGATCCGGATCAGGCCGCCCAGGTCGTCCAGGTTCGTGGACCCCCCTCGGCGCTCGATCAGACCGGTGATCAGGAACAGCGTGGTCTGCACCGTGATGTGGTGGGCGATGTAGAACACCGCGCCGGCCAGGCCCAGCTGGCTGCCCAGCCCCACCCCGAACACCATGTACCCGATATGGCTGATCAGCGTGAACGACAGCAGACGCTTGATGTCCGTCTGCGCCACGGCGCCCAGGATGCCCATGATCATGGTCGCCAGCGCCACCCACATGAGCAGGTTGTTCAGGTCCTCGCCCGGGAAGAAGAGCGTGTGCGCGCGGATGATGGCGTACACGCCGACCTTGGTGAGCAGGCCCGCGAACACCGCGGTGACCGGGGCCGGGGCCGTCGGGTAGGAGTCGGGGAGCCAGGCGGCCAGCGGGAACACCGCGGCCTTGATGCCGAACGCGAAGAGCAGCATCACCTGGAGCACGATCTTGAGGTGCCCGTCCAGCTCCGGCAGCCGCTCGGCGAGCTGGGCCATGTTGACGGTGCCGGTCGCGCCGAAGGTCAGCGCGATCGCGATGAGGAACAGCACCGACGACAGCAGGGACACCACCACGTAGATGGCGCCCGCCCGGATGCGCGACTGCGTCCCGCCCAGGGTCAGCAGCACGTAGCTGGCGGTCAGCAGGATCTCGAAGCCGACGTACAGGTTGAACAGGTCTCCGGCGAGGAAGGCGTTGGAGACGCCGGCGACCAGGATCAGGTACGTGGGCTGGTACACCGACAGCGGCGCCACCTCGGCCCGGCTGGCCATTCCCTGACCGATGGAGTACACCAGCACGGCCAGGGTGATCGCCGACGACACCGTCACCATGAGCGCGGACAGCCGGTCCGCCACCAGGGTGATGCCGATCGGCGCGTCCCAGCCGCCCACCTGCACGACCTGCGGGCCCAGGGCGTCCGCGCCGAGCATCAGGACGAACCCGACGAACAGCACGAACGTCAGCGCGATGATGCTCAGCCACTGCTGGACCTTGGGCCAGCGGCTGCCCATGGCCAGCTTGGCGCCGGCCGCGAACAGCGGCACCACCACCGGGAGCGGGATGAGGTAGTGGATGAGACCCGCGAAGTAGTCCCAGCTCATGCTCAGTCACTCCCCTGCAGGTCGCTGTCCTCGGCGCGGGCCAGGCGCTCGCGCTCGGCCCGCATGGTCTGGGCGGCCTGGCGGCGCTGGGCCCGCACGCGGCGGCGCAGCTCGCGCCACAGCTCGCGTTCGGCGGCCCGGTCGGCCCGGCGGTGCTCGCGCAGCCGCCTGCGGCCCAGGCGGATGCGTCCGCGCAGCTCCTGCACCTGGGCGGTCATGGTCTCCGCCCGGTCGCTGAGCCGGCGCATGGTCTCCTGGGACTGCTCATCGATCCCGCTCTCCTCGACCTCGACCTCGTAGCGGGCCAGCTCGGCCTGGGCGCGGGCGATCTCGGCCTTGATGCGGGCCTGCTCGGCCAGCTCCTGGGCGTCGGCCGCGGCGATGGTCGCCTGGAGCTCCGCCCGCTGGCGCCGGATGTCGGCCTTGAGGCGGCGGCGCTCGCGCACGAAGCGCCGGCGCAGTGCGCGGCGGCCCTCGCCCTGGACGATCCGGAGGTCCTCGGCGTCGTCCTGGACCTCGTCGTTGCCCTCCAGCTGCCAGCTCCGGTAGGCCATGGCGAGCAGGAACGCCGTCACCCCCAGGGTGATGACGATGGCCGTCAGGATCATCGCCTGCGGCAGCGGGTCGGTCATCTCGTGCGGTTCGCTGAACCACAGCACCGGGGGCCCGCCCATGGTCCCGGCCATGGCCAGGATCATCAGGTTGACGCCGTTGCTGAGCACGATGAAGCCGAGCAGCACCCGGCTGAGGCTGCGCTCCAGCAGGAGCACCACCCCGACCGCGACGAGCACGCCGATCAGCAGGACGAGGGTGAGGCTGGGCGAATCGTTCACGAGGTGACCTCCTCGACGGGCTCGGGGGCGCCGGGCCGGGCGGTCGCCCGGGCCCGGGCCGCGTCCCGCTCGATCTGCTCGTCGATGCGGGCGCCGAGACTGCGCAGGATGTCCAGGATCAGGCCGATGACCAGCAGGTACACCCCGATGTCGAAGAAGAGGGACACGGTGATGTGCGGCTCGCCCAGGATCCACAGGTTCACGTAGAAGTCCCCGCCTGCGAGGACCTCGTCGCCGAAGATCGCGCCGCCGATCGCGACGCCCGTGGAGATGGCCAGGCCCAGGCCGATCAGCACGCCGGGCTGCACCCACGCGGTGTTGTACAGCTCGTACCGGCCGCCCGCCAGGTACCGGACGATGAACGCCAGGCCGGCGACGATGCCGCCCGCGAAGCCGCCGCCGATCGCACCGTGCCCGGTCAGCAGCAGGTACACGGAGATCACCATGACCACCGGGAACAGGAAGCGCGAGACCACCTCGAAGATGACCGACCGGCGCTCGGTGGGCAGCGCGTCCGCGCCCGGGAGCCAGGTGTGGTTCCACTGGGGCTTGACGTGCAGGCTCGCCGGGGCCATCCGCAGCCCGCCCAGGTCGATCCGGGTCCGGCCCTCGGCGGGCTCCTGGCCCGCGGACGTGACCGACACGGCCATCACCCCGCCGGGCGCCTTGCGCGGCTGGGTGCGGCGGACGAACATCAGGCTGGCCACACCGGCGGCCGCGGCGACGAGCACGGAGATCTCGCCCATGGTGTCCCAGGCGCGGACGTCCACCAGCAGAACGGAGATGATGTTGTAGCCGCCGGCCTCCTTGGCGGCCTCCGGGTACAGCTCGGAGATCGACGTCTCCTGGCGGCCCGCCAGGGCGAACCAGGTCATGGCGGCGACCAGGGTGCCGGTGGAGACGCCGATGGCCAGGTTCCACGCCCGGCGGCCCTTGAGCGCGGGCGCCGAGAAGTGGCTGGGGAAGCGGCGCAGCACCAGGACGAAGACCACCAGGCTGACGGTCTCGACCAGGAACTGGGTGAGCGCGAGGTCCGGGGCGCCCAGCAGGTAGAACATGGCCGCCATGCCGTAACCCCCGGTGCCGACGAGGATCACCGCGAACAGGCGCCGCCGCATGAACAGGGTCAGCAGGGCGGTGGCGGCGATGATCACGGCCGGGATGACCTGGATCGGCGTGTCCCACAGGCGGACCGGCGGGTAGTCGCCGTCCCAGATGGGCTCGGTGATGACCCAGTACCCGGCCGCGACGACCAGGCTGACCAGGATGGTGCCGAGGTAGACCGGCAGCGAACCGCGCTGGGTGCTACCGGTGACCTGGAGGGCCAGGTTCTCCAGCCCGGCGAGCATCCGCCGGTAGACCCGGTCGGGGTCGACCACCGAGGCGCGGGTGCCGATCCAGACGACCGCGCTGCGGACCCGGAACAGCAGGAAGCCGCCGGCGAGGCAGACCGCGGACAGCAGCAGCGGCAGCTCGAAGCCGTGCCACAGGGCCAGGTGCGTCTCGTAGGCGCCGGGCGCGAGCGGAACGGAGTCGGCGTACAGCGCGAGCAGCGGGTCGATCCAGTGCGAGAGCGGTCCGCCGAGCAGGCTCAGGCCCGCCATCAGCGCCGCGGGGGCCAGGAACAGCGGCCCGGGGCCGTGCACCGGGGTGGGCGCCACGTCCGGCTTGTCGAAGAACGCGCCCCACAGGAAGCGCAGGGTGTAGGCGACCGTGAGCGTGGAGCCGACGACCATGCCGACGAGCACGACGGTGTCGGCGACGCCGCCCTCGTAGGCGCCGAAGGCCAGCTCCTTGGCGGCGAAGCCCAGCATGGGCGGCAGCCCGGCCATGGAGGCCAGGGCCAGCACCGACGTCCAGAAGGTGCCCGGCATGGACTTGCGCAGGCCCGACAGCTCGCGCAGGTCGCGGGTCCCGGTGCCGTGGTCGATGATGCCGACCACGAGGAACAGGGGGGCCTTGAACAGCGAGTGCGCGATGAGCATGGAGATGCCGGCCAGGGCGGCGGCCCGGGTGCCGGTGCCCAGCAGGGCGATGAGGAAGCCGAGCTGGCTGATGGTGCCGTAGGCCAGGACCAGCTTGAGGTCGTACTGGCGCAGCGCCTTCCAGCCGCCCAGGACCATGGTGAGCACGCCGAAGCCCAGGGCCATCGAGGTCCACACGGCGGAGTCGGGGAACGCCGGGGTGAGGCGGGCGACCAGGTAGACGCCCGCCTTGACCATCGCCGCCGCGTGCAGGTAGCCGGAGACCGGCGTGGGCGCGCGCATGGCGGCGGGGAGCCACAGGCTGAAGGGGAACAGGGCGGACTTGGACATCGCGCCGACCATGATCAGGCCCAGGGCCACCTCGACGAGGACGCCCTCGGGGGGAGCGGCGACGATCTCGGAGATGACGTAGGTCCCGGCGGTCTCGCCGAGCACGATCATGCCGACGAGCATGGTGAGCCCGCCGAAGGTCGTGACGGTCAGGGCCGTCATGGCCGAGCGGCGGCTCTCCTTCAGCTCCGTGCTGTGCCCGATGAGCAGGTAGGAGAAGACCGTGGTCAGCTCCCAGTACACGAACAGCTGGATGAGGTCGTCGGCCAGGACGAGGCCGAGCATGGCCCCGGCGAAGGCGACGAACACGCCCGCGAACCTGCCCAGGCCGGGCTCGGAGTCGCTGAAGTAGCGCGCGCAGTAGATCAGGATCAGGGTGCCCACACCGGCGGCGATGAGGGTCATCACCAGGCCGAGGACGTCCATGTGCAGGCCCAGCCGCAGGGAGAACGCGGGGGCCCATTCGACGGATCCGGAGAGCGCCCCGCCGCCGAGGATGGTGGGGAGCTGGAAGAGGGCCCAGACGGTGGCGGCACCGGGCACGACGGCCAGAGCGAGGAACGCGTTACGGCCCCACAGTCGGACCAGTAAGGGCGCGATCGCCGCTGCGATGAAATGCGCGATCAGCACTGTTGTCAATGCGCCCCTCCCGGATTGGTCCGGGCCCGCCCGGCGTTTCGGGCGGACGTCCGCTGCCCCCAGCAGCAGACCGATTCGCCCACAACCGGATGCGTGGACGGGGTGTCACTACGGTGTGAGGGGGCAAGGATCTACGTAACTTGTGTGCACAGGCTATTTAATAGCTAGACTACACAAACGTCAAACCACCGCGCGGACCGGACCGGCCCCGCGGTGCCCGTCCAGCCTGCGAGGAACGTTTCGTGTCCGACGAGACCCTTGAGCCCGGTGCCGAGCGGCTCTGTGCCTCCGACAGCGGCGCCGCGGCCGAGCGCACCCGCGAGTCCGAAGGTGTCGGTCCCGAGCGCCATGTCGGGCTCGAGGAGTTCCAGCGCGCCTGGACGGAGCTGATCAACGCGGCGATCCACGCCCGTTCCCGCAGCGGACACGGGCCCCGGGGAGCCGACGACCTCACCCTCACCCAGGCCCTCCTCATGGAAGCCGTCCGCGGGCTGGACAACCCCAGCGTAGGTGCGGTGGCCCAGGTGGTGGGGGTCTCCTCCCCCTCCGCCACTCGCATGATCCAACAGCTCGAACGCAAGGGCATGATGGCGCGCCGCAGGTCGGAGCGGGACGAACGGAGCACGGTGGTGGCCATCACCGAGGAGGGTGAGAAAGTGCTCGCCCACCGCCGCCGCAACATGGAGGCCAAACAGAGGCGCGTGTTCGAGGCGATCCGGCCCTCCCTGCGCCCCGTCGTCCTGGAGCTGCTACGCGATCTGCGCGAGGCCGTGGACGACGCCTGAGGGGCGGCCCGGGATATCCGGGCGTTCCTTTCCGGCCTCTCCTTCCGTTCCCATTCACCTGCCCTTACGGTCTGCCGTCGGCAGATCTGCCACAGGCCGAAACAGTGGCGGCCGTTGCGGCCCGCCGCGCAGTGTGGAGACACGGCCGGTGCGGGCGAGGGATCCGCGCCAGTGGCCGGGAAGGGAAGGGGCCACTCCATGCCGATGACCCGAACCAGGGCCGCGCACGAGGGCGAGGGCGGGGCGTTCGACGACCAGCTGTCCGCCCGCCTGCTGCGCAGCCGCATCGTGCTGCTGGGCACCCAGGTCGACGAGACCAGCGCCAACCGGGTCTGCGCGCAGATCCTGCTGCTCGCCGACGAGGACCCGCACAAGGACATCACCCTGGCCATCAACAGCCCCGGCGGCGTCGTCTCCGCCGGACTGGCCATCTACGACACCATGAACTTCGTGCCCAACGACGTGTCCACCCTGGTCATGGGGTTCGCGGCGAGCATGGGGCAGTTCCTGGCCTGCACCGGGACCCACGGCAAGCGGTACAGCCTGCCGCACGCCCGCATCATGATGCACCAGCCCTCCGGCGGGCTCGGCGGCACCGCCGCCGACATCGCGATCCAGGCCGAGAACCTGGCGCACACCAAGCAGACGATGATCCGGCTCATCGCCGAGCACACCGGGCAGAGCGAGGAGACCATCTCCCGCGACCAGCACCGGGACGCCTGGTTCACCGCGCAGGAGGCCAAGGAGTACGGGTTCGTCGACCACGTGGTCACGTCCCTGTCGGAGATCAACGGCACCGGCATCCGGCTGGGCGCGGGCGCCCCCGGGTTCGTCCGGAGCGAAGCGGAGGCCGTGCGATGAGCGGGCGCTACACGGTTCCCATGGTCGTCGAGCGCACGCCCCGGGGCGAGCGGTCCTTCGACGTGTTCAGCCGGCTGCTGTCGGAGCGGATCATCTTCCTGGGCACGCCCATCGACGACGACGTCGCCAACGTGGTGATGGCGCAGATGCTGCACCTGGACCACGAGTCCGCGGACACCGACATCCAGCTCTACATCAACTCGCCGGGCGGCTCCAACACCGCCCTCACGGCCATCTACGACACCATGCGGTTCGTCCGCGCCGACGTCGCCACGGTGTGCATGGGGCAGGCCGCGTCGGCCGCCGCGGTGCTGCTCGCCGCGGGGGCGCCCGGCAAGCGCCGGGCCCTGGAGCACGCGCGGGTGCTGCTGCACCAGCCCTCGGGGGAGGGCCAGGGGGTGGCCGCCGACCTGGAGATCCAGGCGGCGGAGATCCTGCGGGTCCGCTCCCAGGTGGAGGAGATCCTGGCCCGGCACACCGGGCAGACGCAGGAGCGGCTGCGGGCCGACACGGACCGGGACAAGATCTTCACCGCCCACCAGGCGAAGGAGTACGGGCTGGTGGACGCGGTCATCAGCACCCGGGAGGCGGTCCCGGCGTGAGCCGGGCCGGTCGGGGCCGCGCCGCGGCCCCGACCGGGCGGCGCGGGGTCAGGCGGCCAGGGACACCGACAGCACGGAGACAGAGGCCGTCGCCCGGGGCGCGGCGGCCGGGGCGTAGGAACCGGTCCGGCCGCCGAGCGGCCGCGGTATCGCCATGACCGTCTCGCGGTGGAGTTCGGCCAGCACGTCGGTGAGGGACAGCCCCAGGGAGCGGTAGACCGCGGCCAGGACCTCCGAGGACGCCTCCTTGCGACCGCGTTCGATCTCGGACAGGTACGGGAGCGAGACCTGGGCGTCCTCGGCCACCTCGCGCAGGGTCCGGCCCTGCTCGACACGGGTCCGGCGCAGCAGGCCGCCGATGAGGTCGCGCATCAGGGGCTCGGGCTCGGGGGCCCGGTCGGCGCCCCTGCGGGCCTCGTCCAGGGAGCGCAGGACATCGGTCATCGGGGCCTCCGGTCTCGTGCTCGGGATGCGCACTGGTCCTCCCCGCAGCCTACGCCCGCCGCCGCGGGCGGGGGAGGGACGTCCCCCGCCTTCTGCGGACGGCAGAACGGCGCTCCGGGGTCGGACCGTCACGGACGCGGTCTTCTCCGGCCGCCGCCGGGGTCGTTAGCCTGGTGCGGCCCGGTCGGCGGGCGCGGGAAGAGGGGGTCGGATGGGCGCGGACGACGGTGGCCGGCGGGAGCCGTCCGAACCCGGGTACGCCGGCGGTCTCGGCACCCGGCTGCGGGGGTGGATCGCCCTGTCCGTGTACGGCCTCGCCTGGGGCGCGGTCGCGCTCTTCCTGCTCGCGGGCTCGCTGGCGGGCGGCCTGGACATGGGCCCCGGCGAGGTGTCGGGCTTCGTACTGCTGTGCCTGGCGCTGGGGCCGCTGCTGCTGTGGGCCGTGGTCAAGCCGCTGTGCGCGCTGGGCCGCGGGCTGTCCGCGCGGGTCGGCGGGCACCGGGTGCTGTGGGCTCTGTTCCTGAGCGTGCTCGCGACGGCCGCCCTGGCCTGGGGCATCGGCGCCGGCCGGGGGACGGACGCCGTCGTGGGGGCCGCGGTGCTCGGAACGCTCACGCTGGCACCGTTCACCGTCGTCTACGCCGCCCTGCGCCCGGCCGGCCCGGTGCGCCGCTCCCCGGTGGGCAAGTGGCTGTTGGCGGCCCTGCTCGCGTTCACCGGCCTGGGAGACCTGTGGGGCAGGGGCGGGATCGAGCCCACGCACCGGCGGTCCGATCTCGACGGGAACGGGAACCTCCGCGACGCCCGGTTCGACCCCGACCGGCCGCCGCCGCGCTGGGGCTGATTCCTCCTTGGGGAAGAAGGATTACCGCCAACCAGGCATAAAAGGTTCTTTTCCTTCGGGCTTGTGACGGATTCGTCGCTCTGAGAGAGGGAACGGTGGGGGTGTCCGACCCTTGGGAGGGACATTGGAGATCACCGGAATCATCAGTGCGATCGTCGTGGGTCTGATCATCGGAGCCCTCGGCAGACTCGTCGTCCCGGGCAAGCAGCACCTGCCCATCTGGCTGACGCTGATCCTGGGCATCGTGGCGGCCTTCATCGGCGGTTGGATCGCCAGCTTCTTCACGACCATGTGGCTCATCGTCCTGATCGTCCAGATCCTGGTCGCGGCCGGGATCATCTACCTCGCAGACGGGATGTACGCCAAGAACGCCAGGGGGGCCGCCCCCTAGCCGGAGGGCGACCCCGATCTTTTCCGCTCGGGCCGCCGGGGCTACCCGGCGGCCCTCGGCACGTCCACCGTCCGGCCCTCGCGCAGGGCGGTCTCGGCGGCCTCCAGGACCGCGACCACCTCGCGGCCGAACCGCACGTCCAGAGGATCGCCGGGAGCCCCCTCCACCTGGGCGGCCAGCCGGTCGACCGCCACCTGGAAGGCCTCCACCGCGGACCTGTCACCATTCGGCACCTCGGCCCGGCCCGCCTCGCCGAACAGGACCACCTCGAAGCCCTGCGCCTTCTCCGGGGCGTCCAGGGTGACCGAGAACGTGCCCACGGCACCGCTCCGGTGGCGGGTGAGCAGGTGGACGGTGTCATTGGGGCCGGCCATCGCGGCCACGGCCTCCACCGGCCCCAGCACCGGCAGCACCACCGACAGCACGTGCGGGCCCACGTCCCACAGGCCGCCCTTCTCCCTGCGCCACGGGGAGGCGCCGTAGGGGTTCCCCGGACGGAAGATCGACGCGAACAGCGTCGCCCGCACCCCCTGCCAGCCGCCCCGCTCCGCGGATTCGCGCACGAAGGCGTCGATCCCGTCGGAGAAGCGGTTGGTGAAGAACACCACCGAGGCCAGCCCGCGCGCCTCGACCTCGGCGACGACCGCGTCGGCGGCCTCCGTGGTGAGCGCCAGCGGCTTGTCCAGCAGCAGGTGCTTTCCGGCGCGGGCCGCCCGCAGCGCCAGGTCCGCCTGCACGTCCGGCGGCAGCGCCACGGCCACGGCGTCCACGTCCTCCAGCAGCGCGTCGAGGTCGGCGTAGGCCCGCGCGCCGTACCGGGCGGCGACCTTCTCCGCCTTCTCCGGGGCCCGGCCCCAGACCCCCACCAGCTCCGCCCCCGGGTGGGCGGCCAGCGCCGCCGCCTGTGTCTCGGCCGCCCAGTGGCCGGTGCCCAGCAGCCCGAACCTCAGACCCATGTGTCGCTCCTTCGTCCGTCTCGTGGCCGTCCGCCCATTCTTCCTGGAAGCGCTCCCATGGCGCGGGGCGGGGTCCAGGCCGCCGGATCGGCGGATAATGAGGGGTCGGATACCCCCTCACCCCGGAGGACGAGCGGATGAACCCCGGCCAGCAGCCTCCCCTGCCCACCGGCTTCCACCCCCTGCGACCCGGGGACCCACTGGTCGTGGGCCCGTTCCACCTGGTCGGCCTGCTCGGCGAGGGCGGTATGGGCACCGTCTACGGGGCCCTGGGCGGTGACGGGGAGCACGTGGCGCTGAAGGTGGTGCGCGACCGGCACGCCGCCGACCCCGTCTACCGGGAGCAGTTCGCCCGGGAGGCCGCGGTGCTGGCCCGGGTGTCGGCCGAGTGCGCGCCCCGGTTCCTGGGCGCCGACCCGGGGGCCGAGCGGCCGTGGATGGCCACCGAGTTCGTCACCGGGCGCACCCTCACCGACCACCTGGCGCAGCTCGGACCGCTGTCCGGGGAACGGCTGCTCGCCTTCGCCGCCGGTACCGCGGAGGCGCTGGCCGCGGTGCACGCCGCCGGGATCACGCACCGGGACGTCAAGCCCGCCAACGTCATCCTTTCGCCGGACGGGCCGAAGCTGCTCGACTTCGGCATCGCCCGCCTCACCGAGGACCCCTCCCCGGAGGAGGGGGTGTTCGGCAGCCCCGGCTGGATCGCGCCCGAGCGCCTGGCCGGGGAGGTCGGGACCCCCAAGGCGGACGTGTTCGCCTGGGGCGGCCTGGTGGTCCACGCGGCGACCGGGCACGGCCCGTTCGGACGGGGCGACACGGCGACGCTGCTCGCCCGGACCCGCCGCGGGGAGGTGGACGCGGAGGGGGTGCCGGACGAGCTGCTGCCGCTGGTCCTGCGGGCGCTGTCCCCCGACCCGGACGCGCGGCCGACGGCGTTCGAGGCCTTCGAGGAACTGCTGGCGCTCGGCCGGACCGCGCCGGAACAGGACCCGCGGACCCGGCTGCGCGTCCTGCTCGCCGCGTCCTGGACCGGGTTCGAGGCCGTGCGCGGGCTCGGCCGGTGGGCCGCGGTGGCCGGGGCGCTGGGCGCGGCCACCGGATCGGCGGCGGCCGGGGCAGGGGCGACCGGAGCGGCGGGCGGCGGCGCCGCGGCCGGAACGGCCGCCGGGGCCGGGGGCACGGCGACCGGCGGGGCCACGACGGCGACCGCCACGGCGAGCGCCGCGGCCGGCGGGGTGACCGGTATCGGCAAGACGGTGGCGGCCGGAGCCGCCATCACGGTGCTCGTCGGGGCCGGCGCCTGGGTCGCGGGCCAGTGGTACGCGGACCGCGAGGAGGAGGGGCCGGTGGTCGAGGCCGCGGCCTCCGAGCCCGAGCCGAGCGGGGAGCCGGTCCAGGAGGTGGCCTACCGGGGGATGACCCTGGAGCTCCCCGAGGACTGGGGGGTGGAGCGCCGGACGTACTCCTTCGAGTACGTCCCCACCGGGGAGACCATCGAAGCGGAGAACGTGAGCCTGCGGACCCCCGAGGCCGACGCCGACTGCACGGCGGACGAGCAGGGGGAGACGTTCCACTGCCCGTCGGTCCGGCTCCTGGGACCCGAGGCCGTCACCTACCGGCAGGGGCAGGCCCCCGTGGACGGGTCGATGCCCTTCATGGGCGGCGGCCTCGACACCTGCCCGGCGGGGGCGGAGCTGCGCGGGGAGGGGGAGATCGAGGAGGTGACCGACGGCCTGGCGCCGGTGGGGGAGCGGACGGCGCACTACCGGGTGTGGGCGGTCCCCTGCTTCCCGGAGGGCGCGGGCACGGCGGAGGAGGACCTCCGCTGGTTCGAGCAGCGTTACTGGCTGCTGCCGGAGTCGGAGATCCTCATCGTGGACGACTACACGCACGAGGGGCTGGAGGAGATCCTGGCCGGGGCCGACCTCCCCGCCTGAGCCGGCCGGGACCGGGGCCCGTTCCCCGGTCGCCCCCCGAGCCGTCGGGAACCGGTGAGCGCCGACGGGTCCGGAGGGACCCGGTTCAGGCGAGGCGGCGGGCGCCGGGGGAGGGGACGGTGGCGAAGAACGCCGGCTCGGCGAAGCCGCGCTCCTTGTAGGCGCCGCGGACCGCCTCGGCGCAGGCGTCGGCGCGCCCGGCCCCGACCAGGGCGATCACGCAGCCGCCGAACCCGCCGCCGGTGATGCGCGCGCCCAGCGCGCCCCCGGCCAGGGCGGCGTCCACGGCGGTGTCCACCTCCGGGACGCTCACCTCGTAGTCGTCGCGCAGGGAGGCGTGCGAGGCGGTCAGCAGCGGTCCGACCGCGGCCACCGCACCTGCCCGCAGCAGGTCCACGGCCTCCAGCACCCGGGCGTTCTCGGTGACCACGTGGCGCACCCGGCGCCGGGTGCGGTCGTCGGGCAGGGCGGCCAGCGCGCCGGGCAGGTCGGTGACGTCGCGCAGCGCGCGGACCCCCAGCAGCCGGGCGGCCTCCTCGCAGCTGCGGCGGCGGTCGGCGTAGGCGCCGTCCACCAGCCGGTGCGGGGCGCGGGTGTCCACCACCAGCAGGGTCAGCCCGTGTGAGGCCGGGTCGAAGGGCACGTGCTCGGCGGCCAGGGTTCGGGTGTCCAGGAACAGGGCGTGTCCCCCGCGGGCCAGCATCGACGCCGACTGGTCCATGATCCCGCAGGGCATGCCGACGAAGCCGTTCTCGGCCCGCTGGGCCAGCCGGGCCGTCTCCTCCGGGGCAGGGGGCGCGTCCCCGGCGGCGGCGAGCAGGGTCGCGCACACCAGGGCGGCGGAGGAGGACAGGCCCGCCCCGGAGGGGACGTCCCCGTCCACGTACAGGTCCAGGCCGCCCATGGGGCGCCCCGTGTCCGCCAGCGCCCACAGCGCGCCCGCCGGGTACGCGGCCCAGCCCGCCACGGTCCCCGGTTCCGGGAGGGCGTCGGCCTCGAAGACCTCCGGGGCCTGCGCGGACCGGAACCGCAGCCGCCCGTCGGCGCGGGGCGCCGCCGCGACCGTCACCGCGTGGGGGAGGGCGACGGGCAGCACGAACCCGTCGTTGTAGTCGGTGTGCTCGCCGATGACGTTGATGCGCCCCGGCGCCCGCCACACCCCGGCCGGGCCGTACCCGAACGCCGCGCGGAACCCCCGCGCCGCGGCGCTCACGCCGGCTCCCGGGCGGTGTCGCGGCGGCCGGGGACCGGGCGGCCGGGCGCGGAACCGGGTGGCGGGGCGGCCGCCGCGCTTTCCTCGGGCCCGGAGCCCGCGGTGGGGGTCGGTCTCACGGCGCGGCCTCCCTGAGGCGGCGGGCGACGGTCTCGGGCGCGACGTCGTTGACGAACACCCCCATGCCGGATTCGGTCCCCGCCAGGTACTTGAGCCTGTCGGGCGCGCGGCGCACGGAGAACACCTCCAGGCGCAGCCGGGACAGGTCGCGGCCGGTGCGCACGGGGGCCTGGTGCCAGGCCGAGATGTAGGGCAGCGGCAGGCCGAACAGGCGGTCCAGCCGGCGCAGCACGTCCAGGTACAGCGGTCCGAAGCCGTCGCGTTCGGCGTCGGTGAGGGAGGGCAGGTCGGGCACCGGGCGGTGCGGGTAGAAGTGGACCTCCACCGGCCAGCGGGCGGCCGCCGGGACGAACGCCGTCCAGTGCTCGCCGCGGGCGACCACCCGCAGCCCCGCCTCCTGTTCGGCGTGCAGGACGTCGGCGAACAGGTCGCGGCCGGTGCGTTCGCGGTGGGCCCGTGCCGAGTCCAGGATCCGCCGCGTGCGCGGCGTGACGAAGGGGAGCGCGTAGATCTGCCCGTGCGGGTGGGGCAGGGTCACCCCGATCTCCGCGCCCCGGTTCTCGAAGCAGTACACCTGCTCCGTGCCGGGCAGGGCGGACAGCGCGCGGGTGCGCTGCGTCCACGCCTCCAGGACGGTGCGCACCCGGCGGGGCGTGAGGTCGGCGAAGGAGGCGTTGTGGTCGGGGCCGAACACCACCACCTCGCAGCGCCCGGTGCCCGGACGCCGGGACCGCTCCACCTCGCCGACGTCGTCGAGGACGCGGCCGCCGTCCGCGGCCAGGGAGGGGAAGCGGTTCTCGAACACCACCACGTCGTAGTCGCCGGCGGGGACCTCGGTGGCGCGGTCGGCCGTGGACGGGCACAGCGGGCAGGCGTCGGCGGCCGGCATGTGGGTGCGGCCCTGGCGGTGGGAGGCGATGACCACCCACTCGCGCAGCAGCGGGTCGAAGCGCAGCTCCGAGGCCGTGGAGAGGGGCGGCAGGTCGCGCCGGTCGGGCTCGGGGACGCGGGGCGGGGCGCCGTCCTCGTCGAAGTACACGATCTCGCGCCCGTCGGCCAGCCTGGCCGGGGTGACGCGGACGCCGTCGGCGGCGGTCCGGCTCATGCCGGGTCCTCCTTCTCCGTCTGCGGGGCGCGGACCCCGGCGAGGACGAGGCGGCCCACGCGCTCGCCGAGCACCTCGCGGGCCCGCGGGTCGAGCCCGTCGTCGGTGACGAGCACGTCGCAGCGGTCCAGGGGCACGATGGTGCTGATGCCGACGGTGCCCCACTTGCTGTGGTCGGCGGCCACCACGAGGGTCCCCGCCGCCTCCACCAGGGCCCGGTCGGTCTCGGCCTCCAGGAGGTTGGGCGTGGTGAACCCGGCGCGCTCCTGCATGCCGTGCACGCCCAGGACGAGCAGGTCCAGGTTCAGCCCCTGGATGGAGGCGAGCGCCAGCGGGCCGACCAGCGCGTCGGAGGGGGTGCGGAAGCCGCCGGTGAGGGCGACCGTCCGGTCCGGGCGCGCGGCCCGGTGGAACACCTCGGCCACCGGCAGGGAGTTGGTGACGACGGTCAGCCCCGGGGTGTCGACCAGGTGCTCGGCGACCAGCGCGGTGGTGGTGCCGCCGGACAGCCCGACCGCCGCGTGCGGGGGTACGAGCCCGGCGACGGCGCGGGCGATCGCGCGCTTCTCGTCCCCCTGGAGGGCGGACTTGGCGGCGAACCCGGGCTCCTCGGTGCGGGCCCGGGCGACGGCTCCGCCGTGCACCTTGCGCAGGGCGCCCCGCGCCTCCAGGGCGTCCAGGTCGCGGCGGACGGTCATGTCCGACACCGCGAGGCTCTCGACCAGGTCCGCGACCCGGACCGCGCCGGTGCTCCGGATCCGTTCGAGGATCAGCTCCTGCCGTTGGGCGGCCAGCATCGCTTCTCCTCGGCCGGTGGAAAATGTTCGATCCCGTTGGGAACTGTGGACCATGGGCCGTCGAAGTGTCAACAACGGGGGAGAGAACGCTCCACGGCCCCGCTTTGTGTCGGAAGGCGTTGGATCGTGTCGGCCGGTGTATTGACAGCCGGCGAACCCGGAACCGAGCATGTGGGGGCCGCCCCAGCGACCCCCGGAGGACCGCCCGTGCCGCAGCAGCCGGGAGCGCCGACCGCCCCCGCCATCGCCCCCGACGTCCCGACCGTCCGACTGGCCGCGGCGGGGACCGCGCTGGTGCTGGGCGTGCCCGACACGGGCCTGCCGTACGTTCTGCACTGGGGCGCCGACCTGCCCGACACCGCCGGGCTGGCCGCGCTGTCCGGCCCGGCCGTCCCGCACAACACCGTCGACGCCGCCTTCCCGCTGTCGCTGGTCCCCGGCCAGGGGGAGGGCTGGTCCGGGCACCCCGGGCTGTCCGGGCACCGCGAGGGCCGGGCCTCACACCCCCGCTGGCTGGTCCGCGAGGTCGTCGTGGACCCGCTGCCGGACTCCCCGGCCGGCACCGGCGGGGTGCTGGTGTTCACCGCCGAGGCGCCGGCCGCGGGACTCGGGCTGCGCGGCGAACTGCGGATGGAGGCCGACGGGCTGCTCCGGGTGCGGCTGGAGGCGACCAACACCGGCGATGACGTGTGGACCCCGGCCGCCCTCCACGTGTTCCTGCCGCTGCCCCGGGAGGCCGAGGAGGTGCTCGACCCCACCGGGCGGTGGTGCCGCGAACGCGCGCCCCAGCGCCGGGACCTCGCCCAGGGGACCCTGCTGCGGGCGTCCCGCCGCGGGCGCACCGGCCACGACGCCCCGCTGTTCCTGGTCGCCGGGACCCCCGGCTTCGGCTTCCGCCGGGGTGAGGTCTGGGGCGTGCACGTCGCCTGGAGCGGCGACCACGTCCACCTGGCCGAACGCCTGCCCGAGGGGGCCGGGCAGGCCGACGCCGTGCTCGGCGGCGGAGAACTCCTGCACCCCGGCGAGGTGCGCCTGGCCCCGGGCGAGTCGTACGGCACCCCCTGGGTGTGCTTCTCCTGGTCGGACCGGGGGCTGGACGGCATGTCGGCGCGCGTCCACCGGTGGCTGCGCGCCCGCCCCCACCACCCGGCGACGCCGCGGCCGGTGGTGCTCAACACCTGGGAGGCCGTCTACTTCGACCACCGCCTCGACAAGCTCAAGGCGCTCGCCGACACCGCCGCCCGCGTCGGCGTGGAGCGCTTCGTCCTCGACGACGGATGGTTCCGCGGCCGCCGCGACGACACGGCGGGCCTGGGTGACTGGACCGTGGACCCCGACGTGTGGCCGGACGGGCTGCACCCGCTGTTCGACCACGTGCGCGCGCTGGGCATGCAGGTGGGGCTGTGGGTGGAGCCGGAGATGGTCAACCCCGACTCCGACCTGTTCCGGGCGCACCCCGACTGGATCCTGGGCCCCGCCGACCACCGGCCGCCCACCGGCCGCGGCCAGCACGTGCTCGACCTGGGCCGCCCCGAGGTCGCCGCGTACCTGCTGGAACGGCTGGACGCGCTGGTCGCGGAGTACCGGCCCGACCACCTCAAGTGGGACCACAACCGCGACCTGTTGGAGGCCGTGCACGGTCCTACCGGCGGCGCGGGCGTGCACCGCCAGACCGCCGCCGTGTACGCGCTGCTGGACCGGCTGCGCGCCCGCCACCCCGGACTGGAGGTCGAGTCGTGCTCCTCCGGCGGCGGCCGGGTGGACCTGGGCGTGCTGGAGCGCACCGACCGGGTGTGGGCCTCCGACGTCAACGACCCGCTGGAGCGGCTGGCGATCCAGCGCTGGACGGGCCTGCTGCTCCCCCCGGAGCTGGTCGGCGGCCACGTGGGCGGGCCGGTGTCGCACACCACCGGCCGCGCCACCGACCTGGCGACGCGCTGCCTGACCGCGCTCATCGGCCACCCCGGCATCGAGTGGGACATCTCCGCCTGCACCGAGGAGGAGCTGGACGTGCTGGCCCGCTGGACCGCCCTGTACCGGGAGCTGCGCCCGCTGCTGCACACCGGGGACCTCGTCCGCGCGGACGACCCCGACCCCGCCGAACAGCTCGACGGTGTCGTCGCCCGCGACGGCGCGCAGGCCGTCTTCCGCTACGCCCGCCTCACCTCCTCGGTCCGCACCCACCCGGGCCGGGTCCGCCTGCCGGGACTGCGCCCGGACCTGCGCTACCGCCTGCGGTGGCGCCAGGACACGGGATGGCCCGCCACCATGCAGCGCGCCGTGCCGGAGTGGTCCGCCCGCGGGGAGGCGGTCGCCTCCGGCCGCGTCCTGGAGCGGTCCGGCGTCCAGTTGCCCAACCTCACCCCCGGCCAGGTGCTCCTGCTCCACCTCACCCCCGCCTGACCGCCGCCCCGGCCGGAGGGCGGCCCGGGCCGTTCGGCATTCCGAAGGCCCGGGTGCCGGGTGCCCCGAGGGCCCACGCCCCGGACGGGTCAGCGTGGGGAGCGGGTGGTGACCGAGGCGAAGGGGGCGTGCGTGGTCAGCCTCTGCTCGATGCCCCGGCGCACCATCTCCTTGGCGGTGGCCGCGGCCGCGCCCACCTCGGCGCCCTTGGCCAGCTCCGCCGTGATCGCGGCGGCGAAGGTGCAGCCCGCGCCGCTCACCCGCTCCTGCCCGATCTTGGGGGCGCGCAGCACGGTCACCTCCTCGCCGTCGAAGTGCACGTCGACGGCGTCGGGGCCGGGCAGCTCCACGCCGCCCTTGGCGATCACGTGCGAGGGCCCCAGGTCGTGGATGCGCCGGGCCGCCTCGACGAGGTCGTCGACGGTGTCGATGCTCTCCATGCCCGACAGCGTCATCGCCTCGAAGTGGTTGGGCGTGATCACCGTCGCCAGCGGCAGGACCTTCTCGGTGAGCGCCTTGTCGGTGTCCAGCGCCGCGCCCGGCTCCTGGCCCTTGCAGATCAGGACCGGGTCCAGCACCACGTGCCGCCAGTCCCGCTCGCGCAGGCCCTGCGCGACCACGTCGATGGTGTCGGGGGTGCCGAGCATCCCGATCTTCACCACGTCCAGGTCGTGGCAGGCCGTGGCCGCCTCGATCTGGTCGGCGATGACCTGCGGGTCGACCGGCACGAACCGGTGCCCCCAGCCGTTCTTCGGGTCGAAGGAGACGATGCAGGTGATCGTCCCCATCCCGTAGACGCCCAGCTCCTGGAACGCCTTCAGGTCGGCCTGGATCCCGGCGCCCCCCGTGGCCTCCGAACCCGCGATCACGTACGCGCGATCGGTCATCGGGCAACCCCCCTCGTGTTGGATGTGCTCTGGTCGGTGCCGGGAACGGACTCGGGGAAGGCGAGACGGTTCCACGGCTCCGCACAATTCCACCACAAAGCCCAGGTAAGGGGGCGTTGTCCACAGGTCGCCCCGTTCTCTCCCGGGTGCCTCCGGGGCCCGGTCCGGCGGCGGGACGGGCTCAGCGGTCGGACAGCAGGTCGTCGGAGACCGCGTAGCCGCTGTCGTAGGCGCCGTCCACGGTGTTCTCCCCCGTGACCGCCTCCCCCGCGAAGAACAGGGTCCGGTCCACCGGTTCGCCCAGCGCCGCGGGCGCGTCGTGCGCCCCCGGCGGGACGTGCAGGTACGCGCCCCGGCTGTACTCGTCCGCCGCCCAGTCGTGCGTGATCCTCCCCACGGGGTCCGGCACCGCGCCGCCCACCGCGGACGCCAGCATCCGCAGCCCCTCGGCGAACCGGTCGGGGCCCGGGCGGGCCAGCAGGTCGCGGGCCCGGTCCCCGGCGGCCCACACCGACACCGTCTCCGGGGCGCGCGCCACGCTCCAGACCACCGCGCCGTCCCCCTCCAGCGTGTCCCGGCCGGCGGGCAGGACCGGCCGGTCGAACCGGTACACCAGCTTGACGGCGTCGGTGGCCTCCAGCGCCGCCGCCGCGTCCCGGTGGCCGGCGGGCAGCGCGGGCTCGAACCGCACCGACCCCGACCGCAGCACCCCGACGGGCAGCGCCAGCACGCACCGGCGGGCCCGGACGGGGCGCCTCCGCCCGGCCACACCGATCTCCACCCCGGCCGGTCCGCGCCGCACGAGCCGGACCGGGCTGCGCAGCGCGATCACCGGGCCCGCCGCCAGCGGTTCCAGCAGCCGGTCGTACCCGTCCGGCACCCGGAAGTCCTCCCGCGGCGCGCTCCACCAGTCGAGCACCCCGGTGTCGTGCACCCACCGCGCGCTCCACCGCTCCAGGGGCTCTCCGTCGACCTCCACCGGCGGCCACAGCGACTCGGGCACCCCCAGCCTGCGCAGGTAGGCGGCGGCGTCCTCGTCCTCGCGCGGCCCCCGGGGCAGGTCCAGGGGCGGCGGCGCCGGCCGGTCCGAGCGCATCCGCACGGTACGCGCCCCGGTCTCGGCCACCAGCTCCCAGGTGGAGGCGTCCGCCCCGTGGATCAGCCCGGCGCCCAGCTCCACCGCCACCGGCGCCAGGGACCGGTCGGTGAACACCTGGCCGCCCACCCGGCCGCGGGCCTCCAGCACCACCACACGCAGGCCGTGGTCGTACAGGTTGCGCGCGGCGGCCAGCCCGGCCGGCCCCGCCCCGACCACCGCCACGTCCCATTCCGGGGGCGGGACGGCGGAGGAGGCGGTGGCGGCCAGCAGGGCGCCGCCGCCCAGCGCGAGGAAGGCGCGGCGGCTCCGGCGGGAGGGGCGGGGGTCGGAGGGCATACGGGTATGAGAGCACGCGCGGCGCGCACGGCCGCTCCGGGGTGCGGTCCGTCACCGCCATGCACCAGACTCGGACACGGAACACCGGCCGCCCGAACCACACCGGTCACCGAGGAGTCACACAGCGCATGTCCGACACACAGAGTCCCGGCGGTCCCCGCCCCGATCTGGTCGCCTTGATCGTGGAGGCGTTCGCGCGCGCGGAGATCACCGCGGAGCGGCGTTCTTCCACCGAGGTGCTGATCCACCTCCCCGAGGCCGAGCCCTTCCTCAACGACTACGCCGAGGCGGTCCGGAGCGCCCGCGAGTACCCCGGCGAGCAGTACCCGGAGCTGGCCTCGCAGGTCGTCCTCGCGCTGATGCGGGGCTTCCGCGAACGCGGCGTCGCCCTGGGCACCCACTACCCGCCCCGCACCTCCGACCACGCCCGCGGCGCCCTCCTGGCCGTGCTCGAACAGCTGGGCCTGCGCGCCAGGTTCCTGTTCCCGAACGTCCTGGAGGTGGAGACCCCCCAGGGCTCGGTCCGCACCGACGTCAGCCGGTACCTGGAGGGGCTGGAGGACGCCTCCGTCGACGCGGCCTTCGACCGGGCGGGCCCCTACGCGGAGGCCCTCGCCGGGCAGATCCGGCAGATCGCCCCGCAGAACGCGGACTCCGCCGGGCGGCTGCGCTCCCGCGTCTACCCGGCCGACGCCCTCCCGCAGGAGGTGTGGGACACCCTGCTGTACCGCGACTTCGCCGAGGGCCTGCGCGAGACGGTGGTCATCGACACGCCCGACAGCGTGCAGCCGCTGAACCGGTCCGCGCTGGAGTCGATGGACCTCACGCCGGAGCAGGCCTTCACGCAGGCGGTGGCCGCCTCGGTCGCCGAGGAGGTGGAGGCGAGCGAGGTCGACCTCGGCGGCGCGGCCATCATCCACATCGGCGGGGCCCAGCCCTACACCGCCGCCCAGGCCCACGTGCTCTCCCGCTTCCTGGGGGAGGCGCCCCACGGCGCGCTGGTGGCCTTCCCGGTGCGCGAGGTGGTGCTGGCGCACCCGCTGGGCAAGGGCCACCCGATCATGGCGATGGAACGCCTCCAGGAGCTGGCCGAGCGCTTCGTCGCCGACGCGGAGAAGCCGATCAGCGCCCAGCTGTTCTGGTGGCACCCGGACTCCGCCGAGCGGGCCGAGGCCGGGGTGCCCGACCTGCGCCCGGTGGGGGTGAAGGTCGACCACGGGGACCGGTCGGTGTCCCTGTACACCTCCGACGACGAGTTCGGGCCGCTGCTGAACCGCTTGATGGAGGCCGGCTGAGGCCTCCCGCCCCGGGCGCGGCCGGACCCGGCCGCACCCGGGGCCACCCCTTGCCCCATAAAAATAGTGCGGTATTATTTTTTCATGGCACGGACCGCGGATCACGAACAGAGGCGACGACAGGTCGCCGAAGCGCTCATGGCGGTGGTGGGGGAGCGGGGCCTGGCCCGGACCACCCTCGCCGACGTCGCCGACCACGCCGGGGTGTCCGTCGGCCTGGTGCAGCGCTACTTCCGCTCCAAGGCGCAGCTGCTGCGGTTCGGCGTGGAGCACATGTACCACCGGGCCGAGCAGCGGTTGCAGGAGGTCTCCGACGGACCGGTCTCCTCGGTGCGCGACTGGCTCGACCGCGCCACAGAGACGCTGCTGCCCCTGGACGACGAGCGCGTCCGCGAGCTGACCGTCTGGCTGGAGTTCCTCCCGGCGGCCCTGGCCGACCCCGAGATGCTGCGGATGCACCGCGAGACCACCCGGACCCTCGCCGACGCGCTCACCGAGGCGCTGGAGATCGCAGTGAGGGAGGGGGAGCTCCCCGCCGACCGCGACCCCCGGGCGGAGGCGGTCGCCCTGATCGCCTGCGTCGACGGCCTGACCCTGCACCACCTCGTCACCGCCGAGCCCTTCACCGCTGAGGCGATCCGTACCGCCCTCACCACCCACCTCGACCGGCTCTTCACGGCCCCTGAGAGCCCCCGGACCCCTTGATCACCGATGATCCCGACACGGAGGCCACGACCTTGACCGGTCACACCGACGAGACCCGAGCACCCGACACCCCGGCGGCCCCCGCCGCACCCGGTGCCCCTGCGGCCGCGTCCCGCCGCCTGCCCCTGCTCGACGTCCTGCGCGGCGTCGCGATCCTGGGCACCCTCGCCACCAACGTGTGGCTGTTCGCCGCACCCGGCGGCGAGGCCAACATGCTCTTCACCGCCTCGCTCAGCCCGCTGGAGGCGGCGCTGGCCGACCCCTCCCCGGCGACCGTCGCCGAGGGCGTCTTCCTGCTGCTGTCCAACGGCAAGTTCCTGGCGCTGCTCACCCTCCTCTTCGGGGTGGGCCTGGCCATCCAGTTCCGGTCCGCGGCGAAGAAGGGCGGCCGCTGGCCCGGCCCCTACAAGTGGCGGGCGCTGTTCCTGTTCACCGAGGGCCTGGTGCACTTCACCCTGGTGTTCGCCGCCGACGTCCTCATGGGCTACGCCGTGACCTCCCTGCTGGTGGCCTGGCTGCTCACCCGGTCACAACGGGCCCAGAACGCGGTCATGTGGACCTGCCTCGTGCTGCACCTGGCCGTGGTCGGCCTGCTCACCGCCGCGTACACGCTCTTCCCGCAGCCGGGCGAGCAGTCCGCCGACGGCGGGGTCCCGGCCGACGTCGTGGACCTGTACGCGCACGGCGGCTACCTCGAACAGATCGCGTTCCGCCTGGACAACGCGCTGGCGATGCGCTCGGAGCCGATCATCACGTTCGCCTTCATGGTCTTCATGTTCCTGCTGGGCGTGCGCCTGTTCCGGGCCGGCGCCTTCGGCGGCGACGCCGCCGGACGTCGGCTGCGCGGCCGCCTGCTGGCCTGGGGCCTGGGCGTGGGCGTCCCGCTCAACATCGCGACCGCCCTGGGCGGGGCCGACCTGTTCTTCGTGGACCGCTACGTCGCCGCCCCCGTCGTGGCCCTGGGCCTGGTCGGCGCCATCGGGTGGCTGGTGGACCGGGCCGACCCGGCCGGGTGGGGGATCGTGTCCCTGTCCTCCCTGGGCCGCATGGCGATGAGCGGGTACGTGGCGCAGAACCTCCTGTGCATGCTTGCCTGCTACGGCGTCGGCCTGGGCCTGGCCGCCCGGCTGGACGGGACCGGCCCGTGGTGGGTGATGGGGCTGTGGGCGGCGGTCGCCGCACTGCTCCTGGCCTGGTCCACCCTGTGGCTGCGCCGGTTCCGGCTCGGGCCGCTGGAGGCGCTGCAGAAGGCCGTGCTGGGCCGGCTCCCCGAACGCCGCCGCTGACGGCGCGGGCCGCCGACGGCGGGCCGGTGGTGCGCGGCGCGCACCACCGGCCCGCGGCTCAGCCGTCCGCCTCCCGGGAGCGCCAGGCCGCCTCGAACATCTCGTGCAGCGGGGCGATCGGGAGCTGCCCGGAGGTCGGGGAGACCAGCACCTTCTTGTCGGAGAGCACCGCGAAGTGGGTTTCCAGCTTGGCGGCCTCCACCGGCAGGTCCGGCGCCTTGGGCGCCACCCACCCGTCCTGCGCGAACAGGGTCCGCCCGGCCCGGGGCCGCTTGCCCAGGTCGACCGCGCCCGTCTCCAGCAGCCGTGCGGCCGTCTTCTTGTGCCGGGCCGCCGACCAGCCGTTCCACCGGCGCACGTTCTGGTCGGTGGGCCGGGACAGGGTGAGCAGCTGGAGGTACAGCGCGGCCGCGTCGGCGTCGGTGTCCAGCGCGGCGGCGGCCTCCTCCACCAGCTCCGGAACGCTCAGCCGCGGGTCGGCCTCGTACCCGCCGGCCGGAACGGGGGTGTCCGCGGTCCGCGCGGCCATGCGGCCCAGCGACCCGACGCAGACCTCCCTGAGGCCGCGCAGCTCCACCAGCAGCGACGCCTTGTCCTCGGGATCCTTGAAGTCGCGCGCGACCAGGGCCTTCTCCGTCGCCTCGTACACCCCGGGCTCGAAGAACCCGGCGGGACGCACGTAGACGTGCCCCCAGTGTGTTCGTCCGGCCGCCATGACGAGCAGCGGCCCGCCCAGGATCTCGGGGATCCGCCGTTCGGGGTCGCGGGTCCGGTGCAGCCGGTAGGGCAGCCGCTCGTACCCGGTCGCCTCCAGCAGCGGGAGAATGTCGCCGAGGTCGGCGTAGGAGCCCACCGGCACCAGCAGCCCCGGGGCCCGCATCCGGTCGACCAGCCGGCGGTGCAGCTCCGGCACCCCGGCGGCACACGGGTGGCCCACCGGGAGCCGGGCGGACGGCCACGCCACGAGCGAGGTCGCCACCCGGTACGGGTAGCAGGTGACCGGGTCGTAGTGGTAGATCTTGCGGTCCGGCAGCCCGTCCTCCGACACGGAGAACAGGGAGGGGTTGCTGTACGGTCCCTCGTCCTCGGCGATGACGCGATTCAGGTCCCGGGTGCAGAAGTCGGAGGAGGACGGGTCCATGAGCGTCTCCGCCCACTGCGCACCCAGCTTGAGCTCCTTGTCGAGCAGGGCGACGGCCTCCGCGTCGAGCACGGGGCGCACCCCGACCAGTTCCGCCCACACCGCGGCCGCCCGCTCGGCGGCGCGCACGTCCCCGTCCGGCTCCCACAGGTCGGCCGGATCCTCAGGTAGAGCAGCGCCCAGCAGCCGGGTCAGGCCGTCCGGGCCCAGGGTCCTGACCACCCGGTCGTACTCCCCGGCCAGGCTCGTCCGCGCCTTGGCGCCGCCGGGCCTGGCGTCCGGGAGCCCCAGGCGCCCGTTCAGCACGAGCACGGTGAGGGGCTCCAGGGCCCCGGTCCGGCCGACGAACGCGCGCACCGCCGCGTCCCCGGCCCGGGTCGGCCCCCGCTCATCGAGGAGCTCCAGCAGGCGCCGGATGCGCGCGGCCCGGTCGGGGCCGACGGTCACCGTGTCCACGCCGTCGGCCTCTTCGGGGGCGGGCGCGGAGTCCGGCTGCACGAAGTAGTACCACTCACGGGGGTGCGGGATCTCGCCCGGTTCCGGGGCGGGGTGGACGGAGGAACTCCAGGACGTCTGTACGCGCTTTCCGGTGATGATCGCCTGTCCCACCGCTACCAGCGGCTCCAGTGCGCCGCCCCGGGCCAGTCCCCGCCGCCACCGGGTGCCGGGCTCGGCGAAGGGCAGGCCCGCCCAGGTGCGGAGCAGGTCGGTGAGTGTCCGCCGGGCCTCCTCGTCGGTCGTGGTCGCCAGCCTCCACAGGGCGGCGTCCACCCGGACCAGCAGGTCGGGCCAGTGGACGGGCGGTGCGGGCGGGGAGACCCGGCGGGTCGCGTCGGTGATGTCCCCGCGCAGGAAGGCCCCGTCGGCGGCCACGGCCGTGAGGGTGGCGGCGCCGGACCCCTTGGAGAGCGCCAGCGGAGTGAGGCCGTGCAGGGCCCGGCCCAGTTCCCCGTCGGTCGTGGCGGACGGTGCCACCACCTTCGCGGTCTCGATCGAGGAGAGGAAGCGGGTCGCCCGCTCCCGGCGCCCGCGCACCCCGGCCGCGTGCAGCACGGTCTCCACGATTCCGCCGGGGCCGTCGACGAGCCGGTCGTCGGTGACCCCGGGGAGCAGCCGGGCCACGGCGTCGCGCACCGCGGCGGCGTCCCCGGTGCTCCCGGCGGCATCGAGGAGCCCGCGGGCCAGCGCGGCGTCCGCCCCGCGCAGCGCCCTGGAGCCCTCCGCGTCCCGGGGCACCAGGAAGTGCCAGAACGCGGGCGGGGGGAACAGCATGCGGCCGCCGCCGTCGCCCGGTCCGTCCGGGTCGTGGCCGGGGAGGCACCACACCTCCCACCACGGCTCGTCGCCCTCGGTCGTCAGGCAGCGCAGAACGCGCACGCGGCTCTTCCACTCCTCCACCAGCAGGCCGTCGCCGCCCCCGGGCATGCGGAGGACGCCCCAGGATTTGGAGGTGTACCTCTGACCCGTCGTGGCCCTGCGTCCGTCGACCCCTTCGACGACGGTGGTCCGGGACTTCTTCCCGGACCCCTCGCCGACGGCCTCGCGCAGGCGGAACCCGACGACGCCGTCCACCGCGCCCAGCGGTGAGTCCGTGACGCCCTCGGGCAGCGGAGCCAGGCTGCACCGCCCCAGCCGGGAGTCCTTCCCGGCATCGGTGCCGACGAGGAACCCGGGGCGGGAGTGCACGCCCGTCGGGGTCCCGTCGACCGGGTCGAGCTCCTCGAAGGGCGGGTCGTCGGCCTTGCGCACGTACAGGTGGCGCCACAGCCGCTCACCGTCGCTCAGCAGGTCCTCCGAGCGGCCCACCCCCTCGGGGTCGCCCGGCCGCACCAGGCGGTCGCCCCCATGGCGGCCCCGGTCCCCGCCGAAGCTGAAGCCGAGGGCGTCGCTGAAACGTCCGCCGGGGGAGGGGACGTCACCGGGCCGGACCCCGGTGAGGACGCGCCCGGGGTCCGAGCACCAGAACGCCGAGCGGTGGTCCGCGTCGTCGTCGCCGTCGTGCCAGGTGACCAGGAGGTCGTCCCCGACGTGGTGGACGGCGAACCGCGACGCCTCCGCCGGGATCGTGAACGAGACGCGGGCCCGCACCCCCCGGTGGTCGACGGCGACGGCCAGGGACCGCCCGTAGAGGGTGAGCACCGGCCAGCTGGAGGTCATCCCCAGCAGGGGCTCCTCCGCCGCGGCGAACTCCGCGACGGCCTCCTCGAAGGCGGGCCAGGTGTACTCCGCGGGGACGCCGAACCGCAGGGCGCGGGCCAGCGGCCCGGACAGGTCGGGGCCGTCCAGGTACCGGCCCGCCCGGGCCAGGGCCAGGGCGTTCCCGTGGCCGAGCATCTTCTCCACGGCGGCCACCGCCGCCTCGGCCGCGAGCGGTGTGCCCTCGGTGAGCCGTTCCATGTGGGCGTCCAGGGCCTGCGCGGTCTCCGGTGCCAGGCCGGGGACGTCGCCGGGAGCGGCCGGTGCGGACTTCGGTGCGGGCTCCGGTGCGGGGGCCTTCGGAGCCGGACGGAAGCGGGCGAACCGCGGGTCGGCCGCCACCGCCTCCAGCGGTCCGCTGATCCGGGAGCGGAGCTCCACCCTCGGGCCGGGGTCGGCCACGGGCAGCCCGGCGGCCAGGCAGGCGTCGGCGAACCCGAGGTCCAGGGTGGGCCTCCACCGGCCCGCGTCCAGCCTGACCCGCCCGCCCCTGGCGCGGACCCGGTCGGCGATGCGCGGGACCAGCGCGTGCAGCTCCGGCGCCATCGGCTGGATCTTCATGTACCGGCCGTCCTTGACCTGGGAGTACCGGCGCGGGAAGGCGGAGAGCCAGTCCGCGTACCCGCCCGCGGGCACGATCCTCCCGTCCACCAGGTCGTCGATCAGCCCGAGGGAGTCCAGCAGTCGCAGCCAGGCGCCGCCGTCGGTCGTGGCCTGGGGGAACAGGTTCACCAGGGCGGCCCGGGCGCCCTCCTCCGGCGGGTGCTCGGCGAACACCTTCGCCGCGGCGTCCAGGAGCCTGTCGGAGGCCCCGGCCCCCGGGGCGCGCTCGGTGAGGATCCGGCCCAGGGCGCGGCCGACCTCGTCGGGTCCCAGGCCGGCGTGCGCGGCCGCCGCCCGCAGCCGGGTGACGAGGTCGGCGGGCAGGCCGTCCTGCCCCCGCGCCCAGCCCTGGAGGAACCGCAGGAACTCCCGGTACGCCTCCTCCGCCGGGAACAGCCCGGTCAGCCGGTCCCAGTGGAGGCGGACCTCCTTGGCGGGCAGGGCGCCGTACCGGGTGAACAGCAGCGCGTTCTCGACCGCGTGCACCTTCGACACCGGGAGCCGGTGCCGCGCCTCGGCCTCCCGGGCCGCCGTGTACGCGGCCCCGGCCCGGCGGGGGTGCTGCGGGGCCAGCCGGTGGCCGATGGTGTCCCACAGCCACGGCAGGTGGTCCAGGGGGAGCCCGACCCGGGAGGCGCGGGACTCGATCCAGTTCAGGTCCCCGGCGAGCTTGCGCGGGGACTGCGGCAGCTTGTCGAGGAACTCCGCGGCCGCCTGTTCGTTGGCGGGGTCGTTGAGGCGGACCCAGTCGGAGTAGAGCGTCGACTCCGAGGCGTGCTGCGGGAGAGGAGGGAGTGGATGAGGCATGCGGGGAGTATCCCAGCGGTCACGGACACCCCGGGGCCCCGGGCCCGCCCCGCCGCACCTCAGAAGAACGACCGCCGGAACGGCGCGGTGCCCCGGACCGGCGGGTCCGGGGCACCGGGCGTGTGCGGCGGCTCAGGCCGCGAGGGAGGAGGACTCCCGGCGGCCGGAGGCGGGGAGCGCGGAGGCGTCGGGCGTGTCCTCGTTGCCCTTCAGCGGCGCGAAACCGCGCAGCCGGAGGCTGTTGCTGATGACGAAGACACTGGAGAACGCCATGGCCGCTCCCGCGATCATCGGGTTGAGCAGTCCGGCGGCGGCCAGGGGCAGTGCCGCCA
>NZ_JBHVLR010000026.1:0-35504 GCF_042797335.1 Nocardiopsis sp. NPDC057823
GGGGCGCTGAGCGCCCGGCGGGCCGCCGTCGCCGTTCCCGGGCCCGATGGCGCCCCGCCCGGCGACACGGGCCCCGCGCGGAGCGGCCCCGCCCCGTACAGGCCCTACGCTGGTGCACCATGGTCGGCAACGATGCGCACCCGGTGTTCCGCGAACTCCTCCCCTCCCCCGGCGGGGAGGTGGACCTGGCCGCCGCCTACGCCCACCCGGTCGGCCTGGACCGGCCGTGGGTGCGGGCCAACATGGTGGCCAGTGTGGACGGCGGGGCCATCGGCCCCTCCGGGCGCAGCCGCGACCTGTCCTCGTCCGCCGACCGCCGGGTGATGGGCGTCCTGCGCGGGCTGTGCGACGTGGTGCTGGTGGGCGCGCGGACCGCCCGGGTGGAGGACTACGGCCCCGTCAAGGACCGGGCCTCCTGGGCCCCGCTGCGCGCCGGGCGCCCGGCGACCCCGGCCGTCGCCGTCGTCTCGCGGACCCTGGACCTGCCCGACCGCCTGCTCACCGACGCGCCCCCGCACGCGCGCACCATCGTCTTCACCGTCGCCTCGGCCCCCGCCGGGCGCCGCGCGCACGTGGCCCGCCACGCCGACCTGGAGGTCGTCGACGGGGAGTCGGTCACCCCGGTGCACATCGTCAACGCGCTGGCGGGCCGGGGCCTGTACCGCGTCCTGACCGAGGGGGGCCCGCACCTGCTGGCGGAGTTCACGGCCTCCGGGCTGCTGGACGAGCTGTGCCTGACGGTGAGTCCGCACCTGCTGGGCGCCGGCGCGCCGCGCATCGTGGCCGGGGGGCCGGGCACCCCCGGGGCCCCCGAGTTCCTCTCCGTGCAGAGCACGCCCGTGCGGATGGCGCACCTGCTGACCGCCGACGACGCCCTGTTCGCGCGCTACGTGCGCTGACGGCGCAGGCCGCGGTCGCTGACCATAACCGGTCGGTTTCGGCCACCACTCAATCACGCATGAACCTTCCCGCAACCGGACATACCCGAGATGTGCCACCCAGTGGTCACAACGCATCAGCGGGGCTGACCGGGCCTGGCCCCCGGCCGAGAGGAAGAACGTGGTGCCGACGTCCGAAAACGGACCCCCTCCACCGGTCTACAGGGAGATAGCCGAGGAACTACGCGAGCAGATCCGCTCCGGGCGGTTCGCCGACGGCGACCGCCTCCCCGGAGAGAACGTCCTCATGGAGCGCCACGGCGTGGCGCGGGCGACCGCGCGCCAAGCGCTCTCCGTGCTCATCAACGAGGGCCTGGCCGTGGCCGTGCGCGGCTCGGGCGTCTACGTCCGCCTGTTCCGCCCGGTGCGAAGACACGGGGCCCGGCGCCTGGCCCGGGAGCTGTGGGGCAACGGACGGGCCATCTGGCAGACCGACAGCGACGACCGCGGCTACGAGGTGGACCGCCTGCGGGTGGAGGAGGCCGCCGCCCGCGACCACGTGGCCCGGGTCCTGGGGCTGGCCGAGGGCGAGCCGGTCCTGGTGCGCTCGCGGCGCTACCTCGTGGACGGCCGCCCCGTGCAGACCGCGGTCTCGCACCTGCCGCTGGCGGCGGTGGGAGACGAGCCCCGGTTCCGCGAACACGACACCGGGCCCGGCGGGATCTACGCGCGGCTGGCCGAACGGGGGCTGGCCCCGGCGCGCTTCACCGAGGAGATCCGGGTCCGCATGCCCACCCCCGAGGAGACCGGCGCCCTGACCCTGGCGCCGGGGACACCGGTGCTGGAGGTGGCGCGCACCGCGCTGACCGCGGAGCACCGCCCCGTGGAGTTCAACGCGATCACGATGGACGGCTCGGCCTACGTCTTGCAGTACGACTTCGAGGCCTGACCGGCCCCCACCCCGGCGGTGGGGCGCTCCCGGAGGCGCCCCACCGGGGTGTTCACTCCCTCTCCCCGGCCCGGGAACGGCGCTGCCGGGAGGCGAACACCACGTAGGCCAGGCAGGCCAGGACCACCCCGACCGCCAGCGCACCCACCCCGACGATGGGCAGCGCGCCCGCCTCCGTCCGCATCCACTCGGCGACCCCGAACCCCAGCAGCAGGGCGAGTGCGAGGGCGACGACGGAGAACGCCGTCAGCCCGACGAAGAGCCTCCGGTCGTCCCAGGGCTCCGCCTCCGCCTTCTCCAGGCCGGCCGGGAGGGCCCCCGCGGTGAGCCCGGCGGCCCGCCGCATCTCCTTGCCCGCTCCCCTGGCCAGGGAGCGGATCCCGCCGCGCGCGCCCGCGGCGGCCTGTTCGAACCACCACAGTCCGTACCGCATCCATCCGACGCGCCGCGGTCGTTTGTTCACTGTGAGTGACTGTTGCGCTGTAGCGGCCATGTCACCTGCCTTGTTGCGCTTCGACCACTGAACCCTGCTCCATGCCCTACCCTCACGGACGGACACCGAACGCGACCGTTGGTGAAGTTAGAGGTATGTCGTGGCTAAGGACGATTTACCGAAAGCGGCGCCCCGACGGCGCGGGGAGACACCGGTGTCCGATTCCGGATAACGTCGAAGACATGGCTGATACAGCGGACAGGGCCCCGCAGGGCGGGACCGGAGACATCCCGAAGACCGACCGGGAGTGGCGCGAGCGGCTGGACGAGCAGGCGTACGCGGTCCTGCGCCTGGGGGCCACCGAACGGCCCTGGACCGGGGAGTACGTGGAAACGAAGACCGAGGGCGTCTACCGCTGCCGCGGCTGCGGGAGCGAGCTGTTCCGGTCCACCGAGAAGTTCGACTCGCACTGCGGGTGGCCGAGCTTCTTCGACCCGGCCGACTCCGACGCCGTCACCCTGGTCGAGGACCGCTCGCTGGGCATGGTCCGGACCGAGGTCCGGTGCGCCACCTGCGACTCGCACCTGGGACACGTGTTCCACGGTGAGGGATACGCCACCCCGACCGATGACCGGTACTGCATCAATTCCGTGGCCCTGACCCTGGAGCCTACGGAGTAGGTTGGCGTAGCATCCTGGTTCCGGGCGTACGCCTGCGGGTCGCCCGAGGGCGGCCCGGTGTTCACCCGATCACCGCCCTCGGCGGATCAGGGATAATCGCATGCAGCGTTCCGGCGGGACGGTCCCCCGCCGCCCCCGGAGCAGAATCACCCGCGACGAAAGCGCTCGATGACCGACGACTCACCTTCCACATCCGTCTCTCACCGGCCCGCGGCCCGTCCGCGCCTGGGCATGGCCCAGGGATCGGCCCCCTGGCTGGTCCCCGCGCTCGGCGCCGCCGGCGTCGCCGCTCTGGCGGCCCGCGGCTCCCGGGCCCGCACGGCCCTGGCCGTGCCGGTGGTGGCCCTCGCCGCCGGGATGGCGTGGTTCTTCCGCGACCCCGAGCGGGGTCCGGCGACCGGGCGTGTGCTGTCCGCGGCCGACGGCGTCGTCCAGAGCATCGACGTCCGCCCCGACGGCCGGACCCGGGTCGCGGTGTTCATGAACCCCCTGAACGTGCACGTGAACCGTGCCCCCCTCGCCGGCGTGGTGACCCGTGTCGAACACCGCCCGGGGGGCTTCCGCCCCGCATTCGACAAGGACAGCGAGCGTAATGAACGCGTCATCTGGACCCTTGAAACCGAGATCGGTGAGATCACGGTCGTTCAAATCGCCGGCGCGATGGTCCGGCGTATCATCCCGTATCTCGCTGCGGGGCAGAAGGTCGAGCAAGGCGAGAGGATCGGGCTCATCCGGTTCGGGTCGCGCGTCGACGTCCATCTTCCGGCCGGGATCACCCCGGCGGTGGAGGTCGGCCAACGCGTCCGCGCCGGGGAAACCCGCCTTGACGCCGACTGACGGCCCGCTCCCCGGCTCCCTCGCCTCCTCCGCCCCCGACACCTCCCGCATCCGGCTGGCCCTGGCCGACTACCTGACCCTGGGCAACGCCCTGTGCGGGTTCCTGGCCGTGTGCGCGCTGGTCGCCGCGCTGTCGACGCACCTGGCCGCCGGGGCCGGCGGGCCGCTGCCGCGCAGCGCCATGGCCACGGTCGTGGGGCTGATGCTGGTGGCGGCCGCGCTGGACCTGCTCGACGGGCGGGTGGCCCGCAAGCTGGGCGGCAGCGGCATGGGCGCCGAGCTGGACAACCTGGCCGACGTCATCAGCTTCGGGTTCACCCCGGCGTTCCTGTTCGTCGTCTGGGGCACCCAGGGCGGCGGCGGGGCGCTGTCACTGGCGGCCGGCGGCGCGGTGCTGCTGGCGGTGATCGTGCGGCTGGCCCGGTTCTCCCTCCAGACGCCGGGCACCGGCTACTTCACCGGCCTGCCCTGCCCGTTCGGGGCGATGGCGGTGGTGACGGTCGTGCTGCTGGACCCGCCCCCGACGATCGCCGCGGTCGCGGTGCTGTTCATCTCCTGGCTGATGGTGAGCCGCATCGAGTACCCCAAGCCGCGCGGCCGCAAGGCGTACATGGTGCTGGGCATGCTCGGCGCGGGCGTGGCGCTGGTGGTGTCCTGGGGCATGGGCCTGCCCGCCGGGCAGTGGCTGGTGTACCTGGTGAGCGCCCTGGTCCTGCTGTTCATCGTCACCGTCCCCTTCCACGTCCTGGCCACCCGGCGCGCGGCCGCCGAGCCGGCCCCCGCCCCGGCCGAGCCGGTCGAGGAGTAGGAGCGCGTACACGAAGGGCGCCCCGGCGGTCATCCGCCGGGGCGCCCTTCGTTGTACCGGGCCCCTGGGGCGTGTCCGGCGCCCGCGCCGACGGCCGGGATCGGCCGCGGGGCGCTCTCCCGCGAGGCGACGAGCGCGGGTCGGGGTCGGCCGTCCGCGCGCAGGCGGCGCGGAGAGGTGCGGCCGCGCGGCCGCACCCCGGACCGACCCGTCGACCGCGCCCTAGGCCAGGGACTCCACCAGCTGGGCCACGCTCTTGCGGCGGCCCGTGTAGAAGGGGATCTCCTCGCGGGTGTGCAGGCGGGCCTTGGCGCCGCGCAGGTGGCGCATGAGGTCGACGATGCGGTGCAGCTCGTCGGCCTCGAAGGCCAGCAGCCACTCGTAGTCGCTCAGCCCGAACGTGGACACGGTGTTGGCGCGCACGTCCGGGTAGGGGGCGGCCATGCGGCCGTGCTCGGCGAGCATCGCCCGGCGCTCCTCGTCGGCGAGCAGGTACCACTCGTAGGAGCGGACGAAGGGGTACACGCAGATGTTGTCGCGGGGCTCCTCGCCGGCCAGGAACGCGGGCACGTGGCCGCGGTTGAACTCGGCCGGGCGGTGCAGGCCCACCACCGACCACACCGGGGTGGCGGCGCGGCCGACCGCGGTGCGGCGGAACGCGCTGTAGACGTCCTGGAGCCGTTCGTGGGTGTCGGCCACCCACCAGAACATGATGTCGGCGTCGGCGCGGAAGCCCTGCACGTCGTAGCCGCCGCGGGTGGTGACCCCCTGCTCGGCCGCCTTGTCGAGCAGGCCCTGCAGTTCTTCCGCCGCCGCGGCGCGGTCGACGCCCTCCAGGCTCCCGACCTTGAACACCGACCACATGGTGTAGCGGATGAGGGAGTTGAGGTCGACGCCGTCCTCGGCGATGGCTCCGCTGTGCTGGCCCGTCACGGGTTGACTCCTTGCTGTTCGGTGCCGTCGGCTCCGTCGCCGCGGCTGTTACGGCTGTCGGTCTGGAGGGCGGCGGCCAGGTCCCGGGCCTGGCGGTCCGCGTCGGCGATGCAGGCGGGGATGCCCACGCCGCCGTAGGCCGCACCGCACACGGCCGGCCCGCCGTGGCGGGCCAGGGCGTCGCGGATGCGGGTGACGCGGGCGGTGTGCCCGACCGCGTACTGGGGCAGGCCGCCGTCCCAGCGGGTCACCCGGGCCTGGACCGGGCGCCCCGCCAGGCCGGTGACGCGGGAGAGGTCGGCCAGGGCGGCCGCGGTGAGCTCCTCGTCGGAGCGGTCGAGCACCCCGGACTCGCCGAACCGGCCGATGGAGCAGCGCACCACGACCAGGTCCTCGCCCGCCGCGGCCAGCTCCTCGGCGATCCAGGGCCACTTGTTGGAGGAGAAGGTGGCCGCCTTGACGGTGAGCCCTCCCTCCCCCGCCGGGACGAGGAAGCCGGTGCCGGTGAGCGGGGCGGGGAACGCCGAGGCGGGCAGGGCGAGGGTGACCAGGGCCATGCTCGCGTACTCGACGGCGCGCAGCTCGCGGGCGGCCTCGGGAACGTGGTCGGCGAGCAGCCGGGCCGCCTCCGGGGCGGGGCAGGCGAGCAGGACTCCCGCGGCCCCGATCCGGTCGCCGGTGTCGAGGTGGACGCGCCAGCCCTCGGGGAGGCGCTCCAGGGAGCGGACGCGGGTGCCGGTGCGCACGTCCCCGCCGTGGCGTTCGGCCAGCGCGCCGGCGAGCCCGGCGATACCGCCGCGCAGGGAGGCGAACACCGGGCCGCCGGAGGGGCCGCGGGCCCCGGTGGCGGCCCGGACGCCGCGGACCAGCGAGCCGCCCTCGCGGGCCATCGGCGCGATCTGCGGCAGGGCGGCCTCCAGCGAGAGCTCGTCGGCGCGGCCCGCGTAGACGCCGCCCAGCAGCGGCTCCACCAGGCGCTCGACGACCTCGTGCCCCATGCGCACGCCCACGTAGGAGGCGACCGGGAGGTCACCGCGCACCGGCGTGCGCGGGCGCACCAGGTCCAGGGCGGCGCGGGCGGTCCCCCACGGGGAGAGCACGCCGCTGCGGGCCAGCGCCCGCAGGTCCCCGGGCACGCCCATGAGCTGGCCCTTGGGCAGCGGGCGGACGCGGCCGCGGCTGTAGACGGCGGCCGCCCCCGGCCCGGGGTGGACCAGGCGGTCGCCCAGGCCCAGCTCCTCGATGAGGGCGAGCGCCTCGGGGCGGCGGGCCAGGACGGATTCGGCCCCCGCGTCGACGGACACGCCCGCCACCGGCGAGGCGCGCAGCTTGCCCCCGGGCGCGTCGGCGGCCTCGACCACGGTGACGGAGGCGCCGAGCCCGGCCAGGCGGTGCGCGGCGGTGAGTCCGGAGATCCCGCCCCCGACCACGACGACGTGCGGTGCTTCAGGCATACTCCCAGCTTCCCAGATGCCGTGGGTCACAGCGTCCCGCCGTCCCCGTGACGTCCGGCGCACCGCGGCCCTCCCCCTCCAGGATCGCGGACGCGGGGCGCGGGAGCCGCGGGGAACGTCCCGTGTCGGCAGAGTCCTTCCGCCCGATTCGGACCGTTGCCCGGTCGTTACCAGCAGGCCGAAACGCCGGTGACGGGTGCCACGTCCAAGGTGCATGGCTACTTCGGGTTCTTCCCCGGCGCGGCGTGCCGCCGGGGTCTTGCTGTCCACGGGCTTGGCTGCCCTCCTGGTGACCTCCTGTGCGTCACCCATGACCGCCTCCTACGACGCGGGCGGGGGGTCCGCGGGCACCGAGGCGGCGCCCGAGGCCGCCGCCCCGCAGGACTTCGCCGCCGAGGCGGACCGGTCGCAGGAAGAGGCCGCCGCCGAGGAGGGCGGCGGGTCGTCGGTCGTCGACGCCGAGGCGGAGGTGGCCGACCGCAGCCTCATCCACATCGCCGACCTCACGGTCCGTGTGGACGACGTGGCCGAGGCGGCCCAGGAGGCCAAGGAGCTGGCCGCCGCGTCGGGCGGCCACGTCGCCTCCGAGTCGCTGTCCACCCCCACCGGCGGAACGCCCGAGGCGTACCTGACCCTGCGGATCCCCAACGAGGGCTACGAGGGCGCGCTGGAGGACCTGGCCGGGCTGGGCGACCGCTCCGACCTCAACCGGTCGGTGGAGGACGTCACCGGCGAGGTGGCCGACGTCGAGAGCCGCATCGAGTCGGCCGAGACCGCCCTGGAGACCCTGCGCGGGTACCTGCAGGAGGCCGACGACGTCGACGAGCTGCTGCGGGTCGAGCGGGAGATCCAGGACCGCCAGGCCGAGCTGGAGGCCTTCCAGGCGCGCCTGAAGACCCTGGAGGACCAGACGACGCTCTCGACGGTCAATCTCACGCTGGTGCCGCCGCAGACCTACATCGAGGAGCCGTCGGAGGACAGCATCGGCTTCCTGGGCGGTCTGGAGCGCGGCTGGCGGGCGCTGGTCTCGGTGTTCGAGGGCCTCGCCGTCGCCCTGGGCTGGCTGCTGCCCTTCGCCGTGGTGCTGGCCGTGCCGGTCACCGCCCTGGTCTGGTGGCTGCGCCGTCGCCGCCGCTCCGCCGCGCAGGCCCCGCGCGTCCCCGTCCGCGCCGGTGCTCCGGGCGCTCCCACGCCGCCCGCGCCCGGAACCGCCGCCGCTGGGACCCCCGCGCCCGCCGAGGCCGCTGGAACCGGCGAAGCCGCCGAGGACACCGCGCCCGACGAGACCGACGAGGCCTCGGGCACCGGCGAGCCCACTGGTGGCGCCGGGACCACCGGGCCCGCTGATGGCACCGAGGCCACTGGGACCGGCGAGGCCGCCGGTCGCATCGAGGGCCCCGAGGCCACTGGGACAGCCGGATCCGACGAGACCGATGGGTCGGAAGAGGACCCCAAGGACCGGTGACCTCCGCCGATGAACGGGCCCCGGGACCGGTGACGGTCCCGGGGCCCGGCCGTGTCGGCGGTGCCGCGGAAGGGGGACGGCGCCCGGCCGGGTGGGCCGGGCGCCGTCGACGGGCGCGGGAGCGCGGTCCGGCCGCGCCGCGTCCGCGGATCAGGCGGAGGTCTCCTCGTGGACGAACTCCGTGAGGCGCTGGAGCATGTCCGGGTCGGTCTCCGGCAGGACCCCGTGGCCGAGGTTGAAGATGTGGCCGTCGGCGGTGCGTCCGCGGGACAGGATGTCGCGGGTGCGCTCGGCGACGACCTCCCACGGGGCGAACAGGGTCGCCGGGTCCAGGTTGCCCTGGAGCGCCGTGCCCGGCTGGACGCGCTGCACGGCCTTGTCCAGCGGCACCCGCCAGTCGACGCCCACGACGTCGGCGCCGGCCTCGCTGAGCAGGCCCAGCAGCTCTCCGGTACCCACGCCGAAGTGGATGCGCGGCACCTCGTACTCGCTGAGCTGGCCGAAGATCCAGGACGTGTAGGGCAGCACCGAGGCGCGGTAGTCCTCGGCGCTGAGCGCGCCCACCCAGGAGTCGAACAGCTGGACCGCGCTGGCGCCCGCGTCGATCTGGGTGCGCAGGAAGCCGAGCGTGATGGCCGACAGGCGGCGCATGAGCTCGTCCCACAGCTCCGGCTCGCCGTACATGAGCGCCTTGGTGTGCTCGTGGTTCTTGGAGGGCCCGCCCTCGATGAGGTAGGAGGCCAGCGTGAACGGGGCTCCGGCGAAGCCGATGAGCGGCTTGTCGCCGAGCTCGCCGGTGAGCATGCCCACGGCCTCGGTCACGTAGGGCAGGTCGCCGGGCTCGATGTCGCGCAGCCGCTTGACCCCGTCCGCGTCGCGGATCGGGTCGGCCACCACCGGGCCCACACCGGCCTTGATGTCGAGGTCGATGCCGATCGCCTTGAGCGGGACGACGATGTCGCTGAAGAAGATGGCGGCGTCGACGTCGTACCGGCGGACCGGCTGCATCGTGATCTCGGTGATCATGTCGGGGCGGGCGCACGCCTCCAGCATCGGCACGTCGGCGCGGACCCGTCGGTACTCGGGCAGGGAGCGCCCGGCCTGGCGCATGAACCACACCGGGGTGTGGTCCACGGGCAGGCGCCGGCAGGCGCGAAGGAAAGGAGAATCTTGCAGCGTCACCCTTCGATCGTGCCATGCCCCGGCCGGTGCTCTCACGCGGATCGCCCCGAACGGTGACCGTGCGCAGCGCCCCGGGGGCGGTGCCCGGTCCCAAGATCATCACAAAACCCCGACACGCCGGGGTATCTGCGTCCCGGGGGCGGCGAGTCGTGCCACGGTCGTTGGCGTGCCCACCCTCCTGCGCCGGGGGGAACCGCCCCCTGTCGGGCGACACCCCGCCAGCACGCGATCACACTCAATGAAGGCTGACTTTTCCACCATGCCCGATGTCGGTAGCGCCGCGGACGCCGGCGACACGTTCCGGCGAGCGGTCGAGGCCCTGAACGGCCCCTCCCTCCGGTCAGAGATCACCGTCCGGGAGATCCCCGCCCCGGGACGGCTGGCCCCCCATGCCGCCGCCGTGTCGGCGCAGGTCACCGTGCACGGCGAGGAGATCGCCTGGGGGCGCCTGATCGTCCTGTACGACCCCGAGGGGACCCGGGAGTGGCCCGGCCCGTTCCGGGTCGTCTGCCAGGTCAACTCCGAGCTGGAGTCGGACATCGCCACCGATCCGCTGCTGGGCCCGGTCGCCTGGAGCTGGCTGACCGACGCCCTGGCCTCGTGCGGGGCCTCCCACCACACGCTGAGCGGCACGGTCACCCGTGCCACCACCGAGGGCTTCGGGACCAAGGCGGGCGAGGGGTCCACCACGGAGGTGGAGATGCGCGCCTCCTGGACCCCCGAGGCCGACGACCTGACCGCGCACACGGCGGCCTGGCAGACCCTGCTGGCGTCGGCCGCCGGGCTGCCGCCGGCCGACGTCGCGGACATCGCCCGGCAGCGTGCGCGGCCCTGAGCCCTCCCCCCGCGGGGGTTCGCGGGCTCCGAGAGGTCAGGTCCGGATCCGCGCGCGGTGTCGGCAGCGCATACCGTAGTGGTGTGGCGAACGCGTTGAACTCGAAGACAGAACCCCGTGAACCAGGTGACGACGACGCCGAGATGGCGCCTCTGCTACGGGAACCACGCGAAGGTCTGCCGGAGGTCACCTCCGACGCCGACGCCCTGGCCGGAGTCGTCGCAGCCGTCGCCGCCGGCAGCGGCCCGGTCGCGGTCGACGCCGAGCGGGCCTCGGGCTACCGCTACGGACAGCGCGCCTACCTGGTCCAGCTGCGCCGGGAGGGTTCGGGGTCGGCGCTGATCGACCCGATCGCCTGCCCCGACCTGAGCGGTCTGGACGAGGTCGTCGGCGACGCCGAGGTGGTGCTGCACGCCGCACACCAGGACCTGCCGTGCCTGAGCGAGGTCAACCTGCGCCCGCGGCGGCTGTTCGACACCGAGCTGGCCGGCCGCCTGCTCGGGTACCAGCGGGTGGGCCTGGGCTTCATGGTGGAGCGCATGCTGCACGTGCGCCTGGCCAAGGAGCACTCCGCCGTGGACTGGTCGCAGCGCCCTCTGCCGGAGGACTGGCTGCGGTACGCGGCGCTGGACGTCGAGATCCTCATCGAGCTGCGCGACGCGCTGGAGACGGAGCTGGAGGAGGCCGGGAAGCTGGAGTGGGCGCGCGAGGAGTTCGCGTCCGTGCTGGCCGCGCCGCCCAAGGAGCCGCGCGCCGACCCCTGGCGCCGGACCTCGGGCATCCACCGGGTGCGCAACCAGCGGTCCCTGGCCGCGGTGCGGGAGCTGTGGTACGAGCGGGACCGGATCGCGCAGGAGCGCGACATCTCCCCCGGCCGGGTGCTGCCGGACGCGGCGATCGTGGAGGCCGCGTCCACGATGCCCAAGAACTCCACGGAGCTGAACCGCATCCGCCAGTTCGGGATCAAACTGGCGCGCCGGTACCCGGGGACGTGGATGAAGGCGATCGACCGGGCCCGGGAGATGGCCCAGGCGGACCTGCCCCGGCCCAACGCCCCCGGTGACGGGCCGCCCCCGGTCAACCGGTGGGCCGACCGCGCCCCCGAGGCCGCACGGCGGCTGGAGGCGGCGCGGGCGACGGTCACGGGCATCGCCGAGGACGTCGTGATGCCGACCGAGAACCTGCTGCTGCCGGACACCGTGCGGCGGCTGGCGTGGGCGCCGCCGACGACCGTGGACCCCGACTCGGTGGGGGCGTTCCTGCGCGAGCGCGGAGCCCGGGAGTGGCAGATCGGACTTACCTCGGAACCCCTCGCGACCGCTCTGAGAACAGCCGAAGAAGGGTGAACCTTTACCCCTCTTCCGCGTCCTCAACCCCGGTGTGGCCGAAGTCACCGCACATAGGGGGCCCGGACCGCCTGTTCCATGGCCTCGTGTCCGTTTAAGTTATGGAACTGTGCCTTGGAATTTCAGGGCGCTGTGACCTCTTGACGGTGGAGAGGGAACGTTGCGACGGTGTGGGGGCACACCGCGCGAGGAGCACCGGCGGTCCGGCCCGGTGCGCGCGTGCACGAGGATGCGGTCAGGGAAAAGAGGTGAGTCCGCTGTCGTTCTGGCGTTCGCTGTTCGGTGGAACCGGACGTACGCGTACCGACCGGGTGCGCTCCGTCGACGGAGGTGTCCCCTCCGACGCCACCCCGGTGCGGGCGGACGTCCGGGGTGTGGAGGCCTCCGACGCCCTCCCCTCACGGATCACCGCCCCGACCGCTGTGATCACCGACCCCTCCCGCGAAGCACCCGGCGCCGGGTCCCCGGCCGCCGGCCCGGGCGGGTCCGGGTCCTCCGCACAGCCCGCCCCCACCGCCGGGATGCGCGCCGCCTCGCTGGAGCGCACCCTGCGGTCCCTGGTGGAGCGCCTGGGCACCGAGCACCCCGACACCATCACCGCCCGCAACAACCTGGCGACCAAGTACGCGCAGATGGGCCGCCGCCAGGCCGCCGTGCAGCAGTTCGAGCTGGCCCTGGACGAGGCCGTCGCGGTCTTCGGCACCGAGCACCCGCGCACCGAGATCATCCGGGAGAACCTGGCCTGGGCGTTCGAGGACGCCGGCCGCCCCGCCGACGCGGCCGCCCAGTGGGAGGTGCTGCTGCGGGACCGGGAGAGCGCGTTCGGGCCCAGCGACGAGGACACCGTGGAGGCGCGCAGCCGGCTGGCCGTGTGCTACCGGCGCAGCGGGCGGCTGGACGCCGCGATGGCGCACTACGAGCGGGCGCTGGCGGACGTGCAGGACGCGGAGCGCAGCGAGGACCTGCGGCTGGGGCTGAGCGCCGCGCAGAACATGGCGGGCCGCCACGACGAGGCCGTCCGCCAGCTGCGGATGGTCCTGGCCGGGCGGCGCCGCCGGATGGGCAAGGGCCACCTGGACACCCTGACCGTGCACCACCGGCTGGGCCGCGCCTACACCCAGGCGGGGCGCACCGACGAGGCGGTGGAGACGCTGCGCGACGCCTACCGGGTGGCGCTCAACTCCTCCGGCGACCCGGAGGTGCGCCGGCTGACGCTGCGGCTGCGCCGCGACCTGGCGGGCGCCTACAGCGCCGCGGGCCGCCACCGCGAGGCCGACGCCCTGTTCTGAGCCCGGCCCGCCGCGGCCCCCACGCCATCCACGGCCCCGTGCCCGGCCTCCCGCCGGGCGCGGGGCCTGCGTGTCAGTTCCCCTGGGCGGGGGCCAGCAGCTGTCCGGCGGCCAGGTCGCGGTACAGGTCGTCGCCCTCCAGGAGTTCGGCGTGGGTGCCCACCGCCCGGACCCGGCCGGCGTCCATGACGACGATGCGGTCGGCCCCGGTGACGGTGGAGAGCCGGTGGGCGACCACGATGACGTTGGTGGTGCGGGCGGCGTCCATCATCACCTCCTTGAGCGCCCCCTCGTTGGCGGCGTCCAGCTGCGAGGTGGCCTCGTCCATGAGCAGCAGGCGGGGCCGGCGCAGCAGCGCGCGGGCGATGGCCACCCGCTGGCGCTCGCCGCCGGAGAGGGTCACCCCGCGGTGCCCGATGACGCCGTCCAGTCCGCCGGGCAGCCGGGAGACCAGGTCGGTGAGGCGGGCCCGGGCCACGGCCTCGGCCAGGTCCGCGCCGGTGGCGTCCGGGGCGGCCAGGACCAGGTTCTCCCGCAGGGTGCCCTCCAGCACCGGCGCGTCCTGCTCCACGTACCCGATCCGGGCGCGCAGGTCGCGCAGCGGGAGGTCGCGGACGTCGGTCCCGTCGAGCAGGACGCGTCCCGAGGTGGCGTCGTAGAACCGCTCGATGAGGGAGAAGACGGTGGTCTTGCCCGCGCCGGAGGGGCCGACCAGGGCGGTGAGCCCGGCCCCGGAGGCGGCGAAGGACACGCCGTGGTGCACCGGTGGCAGCTCGGGCCGGTAGCGGAAGACGACGTCCTCGAACACCACCGAGGCGGGCTCCCCGGGAACCTCGGGCGCCCCCGCCGCGCCGCCGCCGGTGTCCTCCCGGTCGAGCCCGGCGACCTCGTCGATGCGCCGGACCGCGGCCAGCCCGGCCTGGAGGTCGGTGAGCGAGGTGACCAGCATCCCGATCGGCTGCATCAGGTAGAAGAGCAGCAGCAGGAACGCGATGAGGGTGGAGACCTCCAGGGCGCCCGCCGCCACCCGGCCGCCGCCCAGCGCCAGCACCACCAGGAAGGCGACGTTGACGGCCAGTCCGGTGAAGGTGCCCGACAGCGCGCTCCAGCCCGCGACCGCGACCCCCTTGCGCCAGGAGTCCACCGCGGCCTCGTCCAGGCGGGCGAGCTCGGTGTCCTCGGCGGAGGACGCCTTGACCGTGCGGAAGGCCCCGAACACCCGCTCCAGGCGGCCGCCCATCGCGCCCAGCGCGGCCTGGGCCTCCTGGGTGGCCCGGCCGATGCGCGGCAGGACCAGGGCCATGAGCACGCCGACCACGAGGATCATGCCCAGGGTGACCAGGAGCAGGACGGGGTCCAGGACCGCCATGACGGCGATGCCGCCCACCAGCAGCACCGCGCCGGTGACCAGGTCGGTGAGGCCGCTGGTGGTGACGGTGCGCAGCAGGGTGGTGTCGGCGGTCAGCCGGGCCACCAGGTCGCCCGGGGTGAGCCGGTCGACCTCGGCGACCCGCAGCCGGACCAGGGAGCCCGCCAGGCCGCGGCGCACGTCCAGCACGACGCCCTGGCCGGTGCGCTCCAGCAGGAAGGAGCCCAGGGCTCCGATCAGGGCCCCGACCACCACCGCGGCGGCCAGCAGCAGCACCGGCGCCAGCAGCGGCCCGCCCGCGCCCAGCGCGTCGATGACGTACCGGGCCGCCAGCGGCTGGGCCAGGCCGACCGCGCCGCCCGCCAGGGTCAGCGAGCCGCCCACCAGCAGGACCCGCAGGTGGGGGCGGGCGTGGGAGAGCAGTCGGTGCAGGGGGGCGCGCGGTGCGGCGCGCAGCATCTCCCGGTGTTCGCGGTCGTCCGCCAAGGGTCGTCTCCCCGTCCGTGTCGGTTTCCCGTCGCGGCCCCCGAACCGTGCGAAAGTAGGCGCGGCGGGACGTCGCGGGCCGTTCCAGTCAACCGGCCCGGCCCGCCCCGCGCATCGGTCGAAAGTTCGAACCCGGCCCCATCGATCGTCAGTACCGGGCCACCGTCCGGACGTCGGGGAATCCGGCACTCGCACAATTTGTTACCGGCGAGTAGCATGGGCTCGAAAGTCCACCCACACCTTGGAGAAGGAGGGGCCATCGTGCCGCGAACCGCCCGCGATGTCGTATTCGTCGACGGGGTCCGCACCCCGTTCGGCAAGTCAGGCAAGGGCCTCTACGCCGAGACGCGCGCCGACGACATGGTCGTCCGCGTCATTCGCGAACTGATGCGCCGCAACCCGGGCCTGCCCCCGGAGCGCATCGACGAGGTGGCCATCGCCGCCACCACCCAGATCGGCGACCAGGGCCTGACCATCGGGCGCACCGCCGCGATCCTGGCCGGACTCCCGCGCAGCGTCCCCGGCTACGCCATCGACCGCATGTGCGCCGGCGCCCTCACCGCCGTGACCACCTCCGGCGCGGGCATCGCCTTCGGCGCCTACGACGTGGTGATCGCCGGCGGCGTCGAGCACATGGGCCGCCACCCGATGGGCGAGGGCGTCGACCCCAACCCGCGCTTCCTCTCCGAGAAGCTGGTCGACCCGTCCGCGCTGGTCATGGGCAACACCGCCGAGAACCTGCACGACCGGTACCCCTCCATCACCAAGGAGCGTGCCGACGCCTACGCGGTGCGCAGCCAGGAGAAGGTCGCCAAGGCCTACGCCGACGGCAGGATCCAGCCCGACCTGGTCGAGGTCGTCGTCCGCTCCCTGGAGCAGGGGTACGGCCTGGCCACCAAGGACGAGCCGCCGCGGCCGGGCACCACCATGGAGTCCCTGGCCGGGCTCAAGACCCCCTTCCGCGCGCACGGCAACGTGACGCCCGGCAACGCCGCCGGCCTCAACGACGGCGCCACCGGCGCCATCCTGGCCGCCGAGGAGGTCGCGCAGGAGCTGGGCCTGGACGCCAAGATGCGCCTCGTCGACTTCTCCTTCGCCGGTGTCGAGCCCGAGGTCATGGGCGTCGGCCCGGTCCCGGCCACCGAGAAGCTGCTGGCCCGCCAGGGCATCACGATGGACGAGATCGGCCTCATCGAGATCAACGAGGCCTTCGCCGTCCAGGTGCTCGCCTTCCTGGAGCACTTCGGCATCGCCGACGACGACGCCCGCGTCAACCCGTGGGGCGGCGCCATCGCGCTGGGCCACCCGCTGGCCTCCTCCGGCGTGCGGCTGATGATGCAGCTCGCCCGCCAGTTCGCCGAGCGTCCCGACGTCCGCTACGGCATCACCACCATGTGCGTCGGTATGGGCATGGGCGGCACCGTGCTCTGGGAGAACACCAACTACGAGGGGGGCAAGTGAGCACCGCACTGGACGCTGCGCGCGAGCTGTTCAAGGACGAGGTCGTCACCAAGGCGATCTCCCGTGACATCGAGCTCCCCTACGGTGCCGGCACCGCCGTCCTGATCACCCTGGACAACGGCCACGACCACACCCGGCCCAACACCTTCGGCCCCGGCGGCCTGCTCGCCCTGGACGCCGCCATCGAGGCCGCCCGCGCCCGCAAGGACATCGTGGCGGTGGCGATCACCGGCAAGCCGTTCATCTTCGCCGTCGGCGCCGACCTCAGCGGCGTGCCCGCGATCCAGAACCGCGAGCAGGCGCTGGCCATCGGCCGGCTCGGCCACGACGTGTTCCGCAAGCTCGGCGAGCTGGACGTGCCGACCTTCGCGCTCATCAACGGCGCGGCCATGGGCGGCGGGGTCGAGGTGGGCCTGCACTGCACCTACCGCACCATCTCCTCCGGCGTCCCGGCGCTGTCCCTGCCCGAGACCTTCCTGGGCCTGGTGCCCGGCTGGGGCGGCACCTACCTGCTGCCGAACCTGATCGGCGCCGAGAAGGCCCTCAAGGTCATCATCGAGAACCCGCTGGCCCAGAACAAGATGCTCAAGGGCGCGCAGGCGTTCGAGCTGGGCATCGCCGACGCGATGTTCGAGCCCGCCGACTTCGTCGAGGAGTCCCTGCGCTGGGCGGCCCGGGTCGTCAAGGGCGAGGTCACCGTCGAGCGCCCCGCGGTCGACAAGGGCGAGGCCTGGGACAACGCCGTCAACATGGCCCGGTTCGTGGTCGAGGGCAAGCTGCACGGCGCCGCCCCGGCCCCGGCCCGCGCCGTCGAGCTGGTGGCCGAGGCCAGGACCCGCACCCGGGACGAGGGCTTCGCCGCCGAGGACGAGGCGCTGGCCGACCTCATCATGAGCCCCGAGCTCAAGGCCGGCCTGTACGCCTTCGACCTGGTGCAGAAGCGCGCCAAGCGGCCCGCCGGCGCCCCGGACAAGTCGCTGGCCCGCAAGGTCACCAAGGTCGGCGTCGTGGGCGCGGGCCTGATGGCCGGCCAGCTGGCGCTGCTGTTCGCCCGCCGCCTGGACGTGCCGGTCGTCATGACCGACCTGGACCAGGAGCGCCTGGACAAGGGCGTCGCCTACGTCCACGGCGAGGTCGACAAGCTCCTCAAGAAGGGGCGCGTCAACCAGGACAAGGCCAACCACCTCAAGGCCCTGGTCACGGGTTCGCTGACCAAGGACGCCTTCGCGGACGCCGACTTCGTCATCGAGGCCGTGTTCGAGAAGATGGAGGTCAAGCAGCAGGTGTTCGCCGAGGTGGAGGCCGTGGTCTCCCCCGAGGCGATCCTGGCCACCAACACCTCCTCGCTGTCCATCACCGAGATGGCCTCGAAGCTGGAGCACCCCGAGCGGGTCGTCGGCTTCCACTTCTTCAACCCCGTCGCCGTGCTGCCGCTGCTGGAGATCATCCGCGGCGAGAAGACCGACGACGCCGCCCTGGCCACGGCGTTCGCCGTCGCCAAGAAGCTGAAGAAGACCGCCGTCCTGTGCAAGGACGCCCCGGCGTTCGTGGTCAACCGCCTGCTCACCCTGTTCATGGGCGAGGTCCTGAGCGCGGTGTCCGAGGGCACCGAGCCCGAGGTGGCCGACCGCGCGGTGGCCCCGCTGGGCCTGCCGATGTCGCCGCTGATGCTGCTGCAGCTGGTCGGCCCGGCCGTCGCGCTGCACGTGTCGGAGACCCTGCACGAGGCCTTCCCGGACCGCTTCGCGGTGTCGCCGCAGCTGGGCGAGATCGTCAAGGAGGGCAAGACCGCGATCTTCGCCCCCGACTTCAGCATCGACCCCGAGGTGAAGAAGCTGTTCGCGGGCGGGGACGCGCCGTCCACCGAGCCGGAGATCCTGGACCGCGCGCTGCGCGCGCTGGCCCGGGAGATCGGGATCATGCTGGACGAGGGCGTCGTGGCCGAGGCCGCCGACATCGACCTGTGCCTGATCACGGGTGCGGGCTGGCCGTTCCACACCGGCGGCATCACCCCCTACCTGGACAAGGTCGGGGTGTCCGAGGCCGTCAACGGCAAGCGGTTCCACGAGGGCGACCCGAAGGCCGTCTGACCTCCGCGGTGACCGCCCGAGAGATCGGGACGGGCCCGGCCCCGGGAAGGGGCCGGGCCCGTCGTGCGCCCGGGGTCAGCGGACGGATCCGGCGCGCGCCTGTCCGGCGGGCAGCATGCCGTGGGTCCGGTACCAGGCGCCCATGGCGGTGACCGTCTCGGCGACGGGGCGGAACCCCACGCCCAGTTCGCGGCGGGCCAGGTCGGAGCTGATGTTGCGCGCGTCCCCCTCCCGCAGCACCCGGACGCCCTCGCGGGTGGCCGTGGGCTCCCCGCCGCGGAGGCGGGCGCTGAGCTCCATGAGGGCGGCGGCCGCGGTGGCCAGGCCGGCGGGGACCGACCGGGGCGCCCGGGCCCCGGTCTCCGCGGCGACGGTGTCGGTCAGGGCGGGCAGCGACCGCTTCTCCCCGGCCACCACGTAGCGGTCGGCGGTGCCCACCCGGGCGGCGGCGACGCAGGCGTAGGCGACGTCGCGGGCGTCCACCACGTAGTTGTGCAGGCGCGGGATGGCACGGACCCTGCCCTTGGCGACGTCGAGGAAGAGGCGGCCGGCGGAGGTCGGTCCGGCGTCGCCCGGGCCCCACATCCAGCCGGGCAGGACGGTGGCCACCCGGGTGTCCCCGGTCCGGCCGGAGCGGACCATGGCGGCGACCGCCCGGTCGGCGCGCACCTTGCTGGTGGGGTAGGTGTCCGACACCGCGGGCCGCGCGTACTTCTCCGGGGGCGGGGTGGACTCGTCGGCGGGGCGCTCGGGGCCGCGCAGGGCCATGGTGTTGATGGACCCGGTGTGCAGGAACACGGGGACGCCGGAGGTGGCGGCCGCGCTCAGGACCTGCTCGGTACCCTGCACGTTGATCCTCTCCAGGGGCGCCGTGAGGGTGGGGTCCTGGAAGTACTCGCGGAAGTAGGCGGCGGTGTGGAAGACCTCGTCGACCCCGGTCAGGTGCCCCCGGTAGGTGGACGGCTCGGTGACGTCGCCGCGGACCAGGTGGAGGCGGGGGTCGTCGGGCAGCAGGCGGCGCGCCCGATCCATGTCCCGGACCAGGGCGACGACCTCCTGGTCCAGGCCGAGGAGGAGTCGGACGATGTTGCCGCCCAGCAGGCCGGTGGCCCCGGTCACCAGGGAGCGGTCCCGCTTCGGAAGTCGTGGCGTTTCCGTGTCCGCCATGATGTCACATCCCAACTATCATGTAACGAGATAATAATTTCGGCTTATGAATTTCTAAGGCGGTCCGGAATGGAGAACGCGTCGGGTTGGGAGACGCCCCTGTGGCACACGACCGGCTACCGGCTGATCAAGTTGGGCGAACTGGTCCAGGCCGTCACCCTCGACATCTTCGGGCCGCAGGAGATCACCGCCCGCCAGTTCCACGTGCTGGCCGCGGCGGAGGCGATGTCCGACCCCTCCCAGAAGGAGCTGAGCCGGGCCCTGGGGGTGGACCCCAACGTGATGGTCGGCCTCATCGACGACCTGGAGTCCCGCGGGCTGGCCGAGCGCAAGCGCAACCCGAAGGACCGCAGGCGCTACATCGTGACGCCCACCCCCGAGTCCGCCCTGCTGCTGCAGAAGGCCCGTGAGGCGGTGTCCACCGCCGAGGAGGAGTTCTTCGCCCCGCTCTCCCAGGAGGAGCGGACGGTGCTGCACGAGCTGTCGGGGCGGCTACTGGACGCCCACCCCCGGGTCACCAAGCACGAGTGACCCGGGGGTCCGCCGGGGGCCCGGGAGGGGCGGCCCCCGGCGGCACTCCCCCTACTCCGAGATGCCGAACCGGGCGTGCAGCCTCTTGAGCGGTGCGGGCGCCCACCAGTTGGCGTCGCCCGCCAGGCGCATGAACACCGGCACCAGCACACCGCGGATGAGCGTGGCGTCCACGATGATCACCACCGCCATCCCGATCGAGAGCATCATCAGGTAGAGCACGTCGGAGACCGCGTAGGTGGCGAACGACGCGGCCAGGATGACCGCCGCCGCCGTGACCAGCGGACCGCTCCGCTGCAGCCCGGCCGCGACCGCCCGGGTGTTGTCCCCGGTCAGGTCGTACTCCTCCTTGATCCGGGACATCATGAACACCTCGTAGTCCATGGAGAGCCCGAACGCGATGCAGAACATCAGGATCGGGAAGGTCGTCTCCAGGGTCCCGTTGGCGGTGAACCCGAGCAGCCCGGACAGGTTGCCCTCCTGGAAGATCCACACCATCACGCCGAACATCACCGCGAGGCTGAGCACGTTGAGCACGATCGCCTTGGCGGGCAGCAGCAGGCTCCCGGTCATGAGGAACAGCAGGACGAAGGTGATGGCCAGGATGAGCCCGAACACCAGGGGCACCTGCCCCAGCAGCGCCGCGCGGAAGTCGGCGAGGTCGGCCGGGTAGCCGCCGATCTCGGCGGCGGCCGGCGCGGGCACGTCCCGGATGCGCTCGATCAGGTCCTCGCCGTCGGAGATCGCCTCGGTCTCGGGCACCACGGAGAACCACGTGGCCTCGGGCGAGCCGAACCGCTCCTGCGCGCCCGGCTCGGGCCCCGCGACCTGCTGTCCGTCCACGTACCGACCGGTGAGCGCGTCGACCTGGTAGACGCCCTCCACCCGGGACAGCTCGGCGGCGTAGTCGCTCGCGGACGCGTCCTGGGCGTCGGCGCCCGGCAGGTCGACGACCACCTGGACGGCGTCCATCTCCTCCTGGGCGAACCCGGTCTCGATCTGGTCCTGGACGTCGCGGCTGGAGTTGCCCTGGGGCAGCACCCGGGCGTCGGGCAGTCCGAAGTTCAGTCCCACGGCCGGGGCGGCCAGCACCAGGACGACGACCAGGGCGGGCAGGCCCCACAGCACGGGGCGGCGCATCATCCGCAGGGCGGTGTCGTGCCACCAGCCGCGGTCGGGGTCGGGCTCGCGCTTGGGCCGGACCCGGTGGCCGACCTTGGCCAGCGCGGCGGGCAGGATGACCAGGGAGGCGAACACCGAGGTCAGCACCGTGCCCATGCCGGAGTAGGCGAAGGACTGCAGGAACGGGAACGGGAAGAGCATCAGGCACGACAGCGCGACGGCGACGGTGAGGCCGCTGAACGCGACGGTCCGCCCGGCCTTGGCGACCGCGATCGCGACGGCCTCGGGGACCTCCCGGCCGCGGGCCAGCTCCTCCCGGAACCGGTTGATGACGAACAGGCTGTAGTCGACGCCCAGGCCCACGCCCATGACCAGGGTGAGGTTGGCGGCGAAGGTGGACACATCGGTGATGTAGGTGACCCCGCGCAGCAGGGCCAGCGTGGTGATCACCGAGAACAGGCCCATGCCCAGGGTCAGCGCTGCCACCGAGAGCCGGCGGTAGATGACGAACAGCAGCACGAACACCAGCGGGAAGATGATCGCCTCGGCGAGCAGGAAGTCCGCCTGGGCCTGCTCGGCGGCCTGGCGGAAGATCTCGTCGCCGCCGCCGACCTCCACCCGCAGGACGTCGTCCTCGCGGGTGAAGTCCGGGGAGATCTCGCCCAGCGCGGTGCGGGCCTCGGTGACGGTCCCCTCCATGCGCACGGTGATGAGCGCCTGGGAGCCGTCCTCGGAGCGCATCGCCGGGGAGTCGCCGCGGCCCCAGTAGGAGGCGGTCTCGGCGACGCCCTCCCGGGAGGCCAGCTCCTCCTCCAGGGCGGTGGCGGCCTCGACCACGGCCGGGTCGTCCACGTCGCCGTTCTGGGCGGTGACCAGGAGCAGGAAGTGGTGCTTGCCGGTGCCGAAGCCCTCCTCCAGGCGCTGCTCCACCAGCGCCGACTCCGAGCCGGGGCTCTCGAATCGGCTCAGCAGCAGCCGGTCCATCGTGCCGGCGGCCAGGAACACCCCGAGCAGCGTCAGGACGATCGCCAGGATGATGACCCGGCCCGGGCGGCGGGCCAGGCCCTCCCCCAGGCGGGCCAGCAGGGGCGGGCGCTGCGGCGGGCCGCCGGTGCCGCCGGCGCCCGGGGGTGAGGCGGTGGTCGATGAGGTTGCCATGGTGCTCTCGCCTTCCAGGGTCAGGTCGTGGGGGCGTGCCGGTCCATCCACTCGGCCGCCGTGTCGTACAGGAGCTCCGCGCCGGCGTCGATGGTGACGAAGTGCCCGGCGTCGGTGAGGGTCGTCTCGGTGACCTCGGGGCTGGAGGTGAACAGGCCCGGGTACCCCTCGACCCCCTGGCGCAGCACGTCGTGGGCGCCGAAGACCAGGTGGACGGGGACGTCGATCTCGCCGATCAGGTCGAGGTCGTAGAGGATCGCCATGGGCTCGGAGACCATGACCCCGCAGGGGTTGCGGCCCCACAGCCCCTCGATCTCGGCGACGACGGCCGGGTCGGCGTGCGGGCCGAGCCCGCCCTCGGTGAAGTCCTCCAGGGTGGGGTCGAAGTGCACGTAGCCGCGGGGGTCGCCCGGGGACCCGTGCTCCTCGCCGCCCTCCAGGCAGGTGCGGTAGGCGGTGAGGAACCGGCGGTTGGTGTCGTCGGTGATGCCGACGGCCGCCCAGCCGGTGAGCAGCAGGCCGTCGACGCCGCCGAAGGAGACCGCCACGCTCTCGGCGACCAGGGCGCCGCTGGAGTGGCCGCCCATGACGACGGTGTCGAAGGACACCGGGTCGTCGCCCTCGACCCGGTAGTCGCCCGCGCGCAGCTGTTCGACCACTTGGTGGGCGATGTCGGCGTGCGCCCCGCTGCAGCTGGCGAACCCCTCGGGGATGTCGCTGGAGCCGTAGCCGAGGCGGTCGATGGTGACCGAGGCGTGCCCGCGCTCGGCGAGCTCGTTGACGTAGTTGCGGCCCTCGACGTCCAGGCGCCAGATCCACTCGCCGGTGTTGGTGCCGTGGACGAGCAGGGCGACGGCGGGCGCGTCGGCGGCCAGGACCTCCTCGGGGGCGGTCAGGTGTCCCCGGACCGTGTACTCCTCGCCGTCGGCGGAGCACTGGCCGCGGGTGCGGTTGACGTTGTCGACGGTGAACTCGACGGCCAGGTCCACGACGCCGGGCGGGGTCACGGCCGGTTCGCGGGGGGTCCGGTGGGCGGCGGGGTCCGCCGCCGGGGCGGGCCCGGCGGCGGCCGCCGGGCCGGAGGAGGGTTCCGCGGCCGCCGCGCCCGTGGCCGCCGCGGCGGCGAGCAGGAGGGAGGCCGCCAGGGCCGCGGCGCGCAGGCGGCGCCGGGACGTGCGGTGCGGGGGTGCTCCGGTGGTGTTCACCGCTGTTCCTCCAGCCAGTCGGCCAGGGCCGTGCGCAGTTCGGCCGCCCCGGGTTCGAGGACGAGGTAGTGGCCCGCGTCGGCCACCGTGACGGTCTCGGTGTCGGGGGCCCCGGTGAAGAGCCCGGCGTGGTCGGCGACGTCGGACACGCGGGTGTCGGCGTCGGCGAAGGCGAAGAGGACGGGCACCTCGATGCGGTGGAGGTTGCGGGTGTCGGTGGCCAGCGCCTCGACCTGGGTCCCCAGGTCGCCGCAGGGCGTGCGGTCCTGGAGGCCGGCGGCCAGTGCGGCCACCGGGGTCGCGGGGTCGCGGAAGTTGGCCCGGGTGTAGGAGGTGCGGCCGACGTCCACGTAGGTGTATCCGGCCGCGTCCGTGCCGTCGGGGTCGGGCGGTCCGGCCGCGGCCTCGGCGGGCACGCCGCCCTGCATGCAGGAGGCCAGGCCGCCGAAGAAGCGGGCGTTGGCGCGGTCGGTCACGCCGGTGCCGCTCCAGGCCATGAGGGCCAGCGCGTCGGGGGCGGCCGGTCCGTCGAACGAGTAGGCGGTGATCTGGGCGATCTGGGCGCCGCTGTGGTGCCCGGCCAGGACGACGGTGTCGAAGGCGGGGGGCTCGTCGGGCACCCGGTCGGAGCCGCCGCCCTCCCCCAGCGTGTAGTCGCCCGCGCGGACCTGTTCGATGACCTGGGCGGTCATGTCGGCCTGCGACCCCAGGCACATGGCCAGGCCGTCGGGCCGCCCGCCGCCGTAGCCGAGCCGGTCCAGGGTCAGGGAGACGTGGCCCAGCAGCGCCATCTCCTCGGTGTGGTGGTATCCGGGCTCGTCCAGCCGCCAGAACCACTCCCCCGCCGCCTGCCCGTGCTGGTAGACGGTGACGGCGGGGTCGTCCTGCTCCAGCGCGTCGGCGGGGCCGGTGAGGTGGCCCCGGAGGGTGTACTCCTCGCCGTCGCTGTTGCAGGGCAGCCGCGATCCGTTGCGGTTGGCGACGGTGAAGCTCACCGGGACGTCGACGATGTCCGCGGCGGCCATGCGCTCGGCGGTGGCCTGCGCGCGCTCCCGGGCGGTGGGCTCGGGCGCCGCGGACGGCCCGTCCTCCCCCGACGGGAGCAGGACCAGCGCGGCGGCGGCCACGGCGGCGACCGCGCCCGCGGCGATGAGGGTGTTCCTAGTCCCGGGCACGGGCCACCTCCGCGGTCTCTCGGGCGGGTGCGGCACCGTGTCCGGGTGCCGGGGTCTGCGCGGGCCCCTCGGGGTCCCGCCGGTCGGCGGCGGCGCGGCCGGGTTCGGCCGCGTTCTCGCCCAGGGTGGCGTCGAAGAAGCGGTGGAACCGGCGCAGCGGGCCGGGCGCCCACCAGGTGGCGGCACCGGTCATGCGCAGGACCGAGGGCACCAGGAGGCAGCGCACGACGGTGGCGTCGGCGATGACGGCCAGGGCGACGCCCCAGCCGAGCATCATCGTGTTGGTCACCCGGGAGGCGCCGATGACGATGAGGACGACCGCCAGGGCGACCGCGGCGGCGGTGATGATGCCGCCGGTGCGCCGGAGTCCGAGTTCGACGGCCGTGCGGTGGTCGCCGGTGCGGTCGTACTCCTCGCGCATCCGGGACAGCAGGAAGACCCCGTAGTCCATCGACAGCCCGAAGGCGATGCAGAACATGAGGACGGGCAGGGCCGTGTCGATGAACCCCGTCGGGGTGAACCCGAGCAGTCCGGAGAGGTTGCCGTCCTGGAACACCCAGACGACGGCGCCGAACATGGCGGTCAGGCTGAGCGCGTTGAACAGCACCGACAGCAGGGGCAGCAGGACGCTGCCGGTGAGCAGGTAGACCAGGACCAGCATGGCGGCGACGACCACGGCCAGGGTGGCCGGGACGCGCTCGGCGATGGCCGCCTGGGCGTCCACGACCGCGGCGGCCTGGCCGGTGACCGAGACCTCCAGGGGCGTGTCGACCGCGCGGATGTCGCGGACCAGGTTCTGGCTCTCCAGGGAGATGTCCTCGACCTCCGCGTCCGGGATGACCTGGATGTAGGCCAGGTCCTCGGACTCGCGCAGGGCGTCCACGGGGGTGCGCTCGCGCAGGTGGCCGCCGTCGGTGTGGACGCCCAGCGGGGAGCGGACCTCCTGGACGTGGTCCAGGCGCGAGAGCGCGGCGGCGTAGTCGTCCAGCAGCCCGGTGTCGGTGTCCTGCGGGGCCTGGTGGACGAGCACGTCGACGGCGCCGGTGGCGGTGGAGCCGAAGTCCGTGCGGATGGTGTCCATGACCTCGCGCGACTCGACCCCGGCGGGCAGCTGGCGGTCGTCGGCCATGCCGAACTCCACCCGCAGGAAGGGCAGCCCGACCGCGACGAGCACGGCCAGGGCGGTCAGGGCGAAGACGGGTGCCCGCCCCATGACCGCGCGGGTCAGCCGGCCCCAGCGCCGGTCGGCCGCCTCCTCCGGGGGCGGGGCCGAGCCCCGGCGCAGCAGGCGGCGCGGGTCCAGCGCGTTGACGCGCGGGCCCAGCAGGGTGAGCACGGCCGGCAGCACGACCAGGGAGGTCAGGGCGGCCAGCAGCACCACGGTCACGCCGGAGTAGGCGAAGGACCGCAGGAAGTACAGGGGGAAGAACAGCATCCCGGCCAGGGCGGCCGAGATGGCCAGGGCCGAGAAGACGACCGTGCGCCCCGCCGTGCGGACGGTGGTGAGCGTGGCCTGTGCCGGCGTGGCGCCGGTCGCGAGCTCGGCCCGGAAGCGGCGGACCATGAGCAGGGCGTAGTCGATGGACAGGCCCAGGCCGAGCGCGATGGTGAGGTTCTGGGCGAACACCGACACGTCGGTGAACCCGGCGATCGCCCACAGCACCGCGTTGGTGCCGATGATGGACACCACCCCGACCAGCAGGGGCAGGGACGCCGAGACGACGCTGCCGAAGACCCACACGAGGATGAGCAGCGTCAGGGGCAGCGCGATCACCTCCGAGCGGACCAGGTCCTCGGCGATGGTGGTCTCGATGTCGTTGAGGACGGCGGTCTGCCCGCCGACGCCGACGGTGAGGGGCCCGTGGTCGCCGCCGTAGCGTTCGGCGAGGTCGGCCACGGCCGCGCCCGCCTCGGCCTCGGTGCCGGATACGTGCGCGGCGATGAGCGCGCGGGTGCCGTCGTCGGACTTCAGCTCGTCGGAGCCGGTCTGCCAGTAGGAGGTGACCCCGGCGACGCCGTCCTCGTAGGCCAGTCCCTCGGCCAGTCCCAGGGCGCGGGCGGCGGCCTCGCGGTCGTCCACCCCGTCCTCGGCGGTCACCAGGAGGATCAGGTTGGGCCTGCTGTCGGGGAAGTGCTCCTCCAGGATCTCGGCGGCCCGGGCCGATTCCGAGGAGGGGTCCTCGGTGCCCTGGCCCGCCCGGAGGCGGTCGGCGACACCGGAGCCCAGGACCACCGCGCCGATCACCGCGAGGAGCGCGGCCGCCAGGACCCACCAGGGCCTGCGCGTGGTGAGCCGGGTCAGTGCGTCGAGCATCGTGTCACCCCCGTTCGTCGTTCGCGGGCGGAACCGCCGATGGCGGCCGGAATCCTCCGGCCGCCATCCCGGGTGCCGTCGCCGCCACAATACTGTATAAACATGCGACGATCATCAACCTAAACGATAGGGTTCACATATCATTTACCTGAGGGACCGCTCGGCACCGGGCAGCAGGACCCCGCCCAGGAACACCCCCGGCCTCCAGTCGGCGTCCAGCGCGGCGACCGCGGAGACGACCGCGTCCGGCCGGACGTGGACCACCCACCCGGTCCCGGCTCCGGCTCCCCCGGTCGGGCGGGCGACGTCGTGGTCGCCCTCCGGCTCGGCCGGGGCGGAGGTGAGCAGCAGCACGTCCACGTCGTCGGGGACCTGCTCGCGCAGCGCGGCCGCCGCCTCCCGGACGCGCTCCGCGGGACCGCCGCCCACCAGCAGCGCGTGCCGCCCGGAGGCGAGGTACGCGTGCAGGCTCGTGGCGTCGGTCCCCCGGACCGGGGTCATGGGGGCGTCGCCGATGCGCCGCCCGGGCAGGGCGCCGCCCACCGCGTCGCGGGCCCGCCATCCGGCGGGGGGCGCCGTGACGGCGGGGCTCTCCGACAGGTCCGGGGAGATCTGCGCCAGCTGCGGCACCAGGCGCTTCTCCAGCAGCCCCGAGGCCGACAGGGTCCGCATCAGCGTGTCGCGCACCAGCCGGGCCAGCGGAGACCGCGCCATCCAGGTGCGGGTCTGCTGGTCGGCGCTGCGCACCACCGCCTTGGCGGTCGGACGGCGCTCCAGCGGGTAGCTGTCCAGCAGCTCCTCCGGCGCGCCCCGCAGCACCGCGGCGAGCTTCCAGGCCAGGTCGAACCCGTCCTGGATGCCCGTGTTGAGGCCCTGGCCGCCGGCCGGGCTGTGCAGGTGGGCGGCGTCCCCGGCGATGAGGACCCGGCCGCGGCGGAACTCGCGGGCCACCCGGGCGTGCACCCGGAAGCGGCTGCGCCACCACACGGTGTCCACGCGCAGGCCCCGCGGGCCGCGCTCGGCCAGCAGGCGGGCGATCAGCGCGTCGTCGGGCGGGGCGGTCTCCCCGTCCGGGGCGATGTCGAAGAACACCCGGTGCCCGCCGCCGGGCAGCGGCACCACCACGAGCACCCCGTCGGGGGTGAGGTGGTACTGGGCCTCCCGGGCCGGGGCCGGGCCGCTCACGACACCGTCCGCCAGCAGGAACACGCGGTCGTAGGTGTCGCCCTCGAAGGCCACCCCCAGGGACTCGCGGACCGTGCTGCGGCTGCCGTCGGCGGCCACGACCCAGGGGACGGCCACCTCCTCCGCCGCCTGCGGGTCGCCCTCGGGGCCCAGGGTGACGCGGACCCCGTCCCCGGCCGGCTCCACCGAGTGGACCCGGGTGGACCACTCGACGGAGCCGCCCAGGGCGAGCAGGCGGTCGTACAGGGCCTGCTCCACCCCGGGCTGGGGCAGGCAGATCGGTCCGGGGAAGGCCGTGTCGGCCAGCCCGCCGAAGCGGACCCCGCCGATGCGCCTGCCGGCGGAGAAGTAGGACGCCGACTCCAGCGGCAGGGAGCGGCCGACCACCTCGCGGTCCACACCCAGGCGGCGCAGGACCTCCAGGGCCCCGCTCCACAGGATGAGGGCCTTGGGCTCCTCGGCCACCCCCGCCCGGCGCTCGACCACGCGGCAGGGCACACCGTTCTGCAGCAGGGTGCAGGCGGCGGCCAGCCCCGTGGGGCCGGCGCCGACCACGAGCACCGGGGGGTGCGGGTCGGGGGTGCTCACCGCGCCCCCTCGGCCTTCGCCGGGGCCCCCGAGACCTTCAGGACCGAGGTGATCTCCTCGACCGCCTGGGCGTTGTCCTGGAAGCGGACGGTCGCCATGCCCAGCTCGGCGGCGGGCTTGAGGTTGTCCTCCAGGTCGTCCACGAACAGGCACCGGTCCGGGGTCAGGCCGAGCCGGGCCAGGAGGCGCTCGTAGATCTCGGTGTCGGGCTTGCGCACGCCCTCGTGCGCGGAGTTCACCACGACCTCGAACAGCTCGTCGGCGGGCACGGTCGCCCGCCACAGGTCCTCCCACTCCACGACGTTGTTGGTGAGCAGGGCCAGCCGGTAGCCGTCCATGCTCAGGCCGCGCAGGAAGTCGGCGAACTCGTGGTTGCCGGTGCGTCCGGCGAACCACAGCTCGCCGAAGGTGCGGTCCTCGGGCAAGGCCCATCCCCCCTCGGGCAGTTCGGCGGTGATGGAGGCGACCATCTCCGCCTCGGTGATGGCCCCGACCTCCAGCAGCGCCATGGGGTCGGCGCCGACCTTGGCCGCGGCGGCGCCCATCGCCGTGAGGATGGCGTCGGCGCTCAGGCCGGCCGTCCGGGCGAAGTGCTCCAGGGTCTCGTGGAGCGGGTTGGTGAGGACGCCGCCGTAGTCGCACACGACGGCCTCGATGCGGTTCACACCCACTGGGCCACCTCGATCCGGAACGAGCTGTTGGTGGTGCCCTGCTGGTTGACCCGGACGTCCACGCCGACGACCGGGCCGAACCGCTCGTCGGAGCGGAAGGGGGCCAGGTCGGCCTCCACCGTGGTGGGCAGGTCGTTCTCGCAGAAGGAGGAGAAGGACGCGTCCACCGAGACCGGGACCAGGGTCGCCGGGTCCAGGCCCGCGGAGCGGGCCACGGCGGCCACCGCCACCTGGCGGGCGGCCTCGATCAGGAGGTTGCCGGGCAGGTGGTCCAGCGGGTGGTCGAACAGGTGCGGGTGGTCGTGGTCGGGGACCACGGTGGCCCGCCAGCCCTCGTCGCCGCGCTGGACCGGGTCGGTGATGACGACGTTGCGCGGGTCGCGGCGGCCCACCACGGCGGGCGGGGCCGGGACCGCGCGGGGCGCCGCCGCGTCGCTCCAGTCCAGGGCGTCCCGGCCCTTGGTGCGCAGCGCCTGGTAGGCGGGGCGGCCCACGAAGATGAGCGCTCCGGTGGCCTTGGCGACCTCGGTCCCGTTGATGAGGACGTCGGCGCGGAAGTCGTAGCCGCGCAGCTTGCCCGCCTGGTTGCGGTAGACGTCGGCCTCGGTGCGGATCAGGGCGCGGCCCGGCTCGGGCCCCTGGCGCAGGCCGTCGAGGTCGCCGATGTGCAGCGACATGCGGTGCATGATGAACGCCCGGTCCAGGGGGACGTCCAGGTGCCGGTGCGAGATGAGCACCCCGGTCTGCCGGCAGGCCTCCAGGATCAGCGGGAGGTCGTAGGTGGGCGTCTCCAGCATGACGTGCCCGCGGGGCAGCTGGGCGGCGACGTCGAACGAGTTCTCGCCGGTCTGCCGGGAGTCGGTGACGAAGACCTCCGAGACGGCGTTGCGGTGGACCAGCCCCCGGGGGACGGTCGCGTCGTAGTCGAGTTCCCTGGGCTCCCCGAAGTCGGGGTCCAGGTGGACCAGGTCCCGGTCGGCGGTGTCGGCCGTCGCGGTGGCCTGCGGCCCGGTGGTCGTGCGGTTCATGTCTTCCCTTTCGTTCACGTCCCCCTCGGCGGGCGTTCCGCCGAGAGGACACGGGGTTCGGAACGGTGAGGAGGGCGACCCCTGTGGCGGAGGCGGACGGGGAACGGTCCGCCTCCGCCACGGCACCGAGTATCCGGAGGCGACCTGAAGGCGGCCTGGAGCACGACCTGAAGGCCCACCGTGAAAAAAATTCACTTCTGACTTCGCACAAGGCGTCCACATGGGAAAATGCGCGTGCAATTGATCATTTCGCCCGATCATCTGTGTTTTGTGATGATCGACACAGGAGATGGCTTCGGGGCCTGTGGTCCACGTTCCCGCCTGCGAAGGGCCGCCCCGTGATGGCTCAGGGAGACTTATCCGTCACTTACAGGTACAGGTCACGTGCTTATGATCGGCTCACCGCACACGCGCGGCGGGCAACTCGCCGCCGCGGAGCGGTACTCCGGCCCCCTTCGGAGCAAGGCCTCCGCCACCGACGCCGGAGAGCACCGAACGGGAACGGAGTGCACGAGAAGCTGGAGACGGGTAACGCAAGAATCGCCGGAAGGGCTCCGGAATGATCAGAACCACGCAGGCGGCACCGACGACCGTTTCCGTCCTGGGAGAACTGGAGGTCGTCGGAGAGCACGGTCCCCTGCCCCTGGGCGCCCCCCGACAACGCGCCGTGTTCGCGGCACTCGCGCTCAACGCCGAGCGTGCCGTGACCACCCAGCGCATCATCACGATGGTGTGGGGTCCGAGCCACCCGACCCACGCCGTCAACCTGGTCCACAAGTACGTTTCCGGACTGCGCCGCGCCCTCGCCGCCCTGCCCCCGCACAGGAGGGTCGCCATCGAGAGCGGTCCCTCGGGCTACCGGCTCGTGCCCCAGGCCGGCCAGATGGACCTGGCCCTGTTCCAGACCTGGATCCAGACCGCGCGCGCGATGCGCGACGACGGCGAGGAGGTGCGGGCCGCCGAGCTGTTCGGCCGCGCCCTGGCCCTGTGGCGGGGCCCCTTCCTGGGCGAGCTGTCCGGCCCCGCGTTCGACGACGAGCGGGAGTTCATGGAGACCGTCCGGCTGGTGGTGCTCGAGGAGTACGCCGCCGTCGGCCTCCGGACCGGCCGCCGGGCCGAGGTGATGGGACCGCTGCGCGACGCGCTGCGGCATCACCCGCTGGAGGAGAACCTGGCCCGGCTCCTCATCCTGGCCCTGTACGAGGAGGGCCGTACGGCCGAGGCCGTCCGCGTGTACCAGGTGCTGGCCACGCGGATGCTGGGGGAGCTCAACGTTCCGCCCCGCCCCGAGCTGCACGACCTCTACCAGGCCATCCGCAGGCACCGGCCGATCGCCGGCGCACGGCGCCTGCAGAACGCCCCCTGATCCGCGTACGGCCGGGCCCGCCGGGAGGATTCGCCCCCCGGCGGGCCCGGTCCCGACTCAGACCCCCGCGGGCACGCGGCCGCCGTCGGCCCGCGCCGGGGCCGCGGGCTCCTCGCCGCCGCCCTCGGAGATGCCGATGCGGTCGTGCAGCCACCGCAGCGGCCGCGGCAGCCACCAGTTCACCCCGCCCAGCAGGCGCATCGCGGCCGGGACCATGACCGCGCGGACCAGGGTCGCGTCCACGAACACGGCGATCGCCAGGCCGATGCCGATGATCTTCAGGAACAGCAGGCCCGAGGTGCCCATCGCCAGGAGCACCACCACGAGCAGGACCGCCGCGCTGGTGATGATCCGCCCCGTGTGCTGGAGCCCCGCCGCCACCGAGCGGGTGTTGTCCCCGGTGCGCAGGAACTCCTCGCGGACCCGGCTCAGCAGGAACAGCTCGTAGTCCATGGCCAGGCCGAACGCCACGATGGTGATGAGCACCAGGTAGGTGGGGTCGATCGTGCCGACCGGCTCGAACCCGAGCAGGCCGGCGAAGCCGCCCTCCTGGAAGCCCCAGACCACCACGCCCAGCGAGGCGCCCAGGGACAGCGCGCCCATCAGGACCGCCTTGAGGGGCAGGACGACCGACCCGAAGGCCAGGAAGAGCAGGAACAGGGTGGCGCCCGCGATGAACGCCACGGTGACCGGGGCCGACTCCACGATCGCGGCCACGTTGTCCTGCTGCATCGCCGCGACGCCCCCCACCAGGGTCTCCTCGGCCCCCTCCGGGGCGGGCTCGGCGCGGACGTCGGCGACCAGGCCCTTGACCTCGTCGGAGTCGGTCGCGCCCTGGTAGGCGACCAGGACGTGGGCGACGCCCTCGCCGGTGCGCTCCACCCGGGCCAGGGCGACCTCCGGCAGGCCCTCCAGGCGTTCGGCGTACTCCTCCAGCGCCTCCTCGGAGGGGTCGCCGACCACCGCCACGTGCAGCCGGCCCAGGCCGCCCGCCGGGAAGTCCTCGGCGACCGTCTCGGTGGCGATCCGGCTGCCCGCGTCCTCGGGCAGGTAGCGCTGGTCGGTGGTGCCCAACCGCGCGAAGGCCAGGCCGGAACCGAAGACCACCAGGACGCTGAGGACCGCGACCAGGGACACCGCCGGGCCGCGCATCACGGTGCGGGCCAGGCGGGTCCAGCCGCCCTCCTGGAGGGTCCCGGTGACGGTGCGGCGGGGCAGCGGCAGCCGGAGCCGGTCGATGCGCCGGCCCACCACCGACAGCAGGGCCGGGAGGAACACCAGGGCCGCCAGCAGGTCGAACAGGACCACGGCGATGCCGCCGAAGCCGATGGACTTCAGGATCGGCTGGGGGAAGAACAGCAGGCCCGCGAAGGCGATGCCCACGGTGACCCCGGAGAAGGCGACCGTGCGCCCCGCGGTGTCGACGGTGCGGCCGACCGCGGCGGCCGCCCCCCGGCCCCGGTCCAGCTCCTCGCGGAACCGGCTGACCATGAACAGGCCGTAGTCGATGGCCAGGCCCAGGCCGAGGATGGTGGCGACGTTGACCGCGAACACCGAGACGTCGGTGACGTGGGTGAGGGCGCGCAGCACCGTGAGGGAGCCGAGGATGGCCAGGCCGCCCACCGCCAGGGGGACCGCGCCCGCGATGAGGCCGCCGAAGATCAGCACCAGCAGGAACAGCAGCAGGGGCATGGTGATGAGCTCGGCGCGGACGATGTCGGACTCGGCGGTCTCGGAGAGCTCGTGCTCGACCGCGATGGGACCGCCCAGGTGGGTCTCCAGCGGGCCCGACTCCAGGTGCCCGGCCGCGGCCTCGTACTGCTCCAGGCGCTCGGTGTGGCTCTCCCCGGTGAGGGTGACGGGGATGTAGGTCGCGTGCATGTCCTCGGAGACGAGCATGCCGCGCTCGGTGTCGGACAGGTCCTCGTCGAGGTAGGTGTCGAAGTCGGCGACGACGTCCTCGGGCATGCCGTCGGCGAGGCGCTGGACGGCCGCGGCGAAGGTGGGGTTGTCGACCTTGATCTCGTCGCTGCGGTAGACGGCGACGATGTCGACGTCGTCGTGGCCCAGCTCGCCCTCGAGGAGGTCCATGGCCCGCGAGGACTCGGCGCCGGGGTCCTCGAAGCCGCTCTCGCTGACGTCGGAGAAGACGCCCGAGCCCCAGACCGCGGCGAAGGCCGCGAAGAGGGCGGTGGCGACCAGCACCGCCCACCGGAAGCGGTGGACGCCGAGCCCGAGACGACCGAAAAGCCCCGTGTGCGTTGGCATGAGCAGCCCTTTCGGCAAACGGCCTTCATGTCGGTTAACGGCGTTCACTAAAGCGTGCAGGCATTACGATGTCAATATCACCGACGAACGACCACAAACCGGGGTGTACCGCATCAGATGACGAAACCGCAGCTGGAGCAGGGTGAGCGGGTGCCGAGTCGGCGGGAGCGTGTGCGCGAGGCCACACTCGCCGAGATCAAGGGCATCGCCCGCAGCCACCTCGTCGAGCACGGGGCCGCGGGGGTGTCCCTGCGCGCGATCGCCCGCGAGATGGGGATGACCGCGCCGGGGCTGTACCGCTACGTGTCGGGCATCGACTCGCTGCTGGTGCTCATCACCGCGGACATGTTCGACGAGCTGGCGGCCGCGGTGGCCGCGGCCGACGCCAGCGTTCCGGCCGGGGACACCGACCGGCGGATCATCACCTCGCTCCGGGCGTTCCGGCGGTGGGCGCTGGAGCACCGGGCGGAGTTCGCCGCCATGTTCGGGCCGCGCGCCCGGCTGGAGCCCGGGGTGGACCTGACGCCGGCGGTGGAGGCGGGCAAGCGGTTCGGGGCGACCTTCTTCACCCTGTTCGAGCGGCTGGTCCGCGAGGAGAGGTTCGAGCTGCCCGACGGGCGGTCGATCACGCCGGAGCTGGAGCGGGAGCTGCGGTCCTTCGCGGATTTGTGCGGGTTCGGGGACTCGCGCACGCCGGTGGAGGCGGTGATGGTGCTCAGCTCGTGCTGGGTGCGGCTGTACGGGGTGGTGTGCATGGAGATCTTCCAGCACCTGGATTTCGTGATGCGGGACATGGAACCACTTTTCGAGTCCGAGCTTCAGAACGTACTGACAGGCCTGGGCGTTCGGTACGAATCACCCGAAAGCAGCAACACGGTTACCATGGGTAAGTCCGATTAAGCCCCATACTTAGAGGTCTGTGGCACTTGCCGGATTCGCCCCGGGTGGATCCGGTCCTGGCCGGCGCGCCATGGCATGAGAGCGAGGACCGACCCCGTGGAGAACCGACCCGGCGATGAGCGCTTCCGCCCGTCCACCGGCACCCCCTGGGTCCCCGGCACCACCGTCCACGCGTCCCCGCGGAACACACCCCCGGCACCCGATCACCGGAACGCCCCCGCCCCGGGCACCGCGGACCCGGCCACCCCCCAAGGAGCCCCCGCCCCGGGCACCCCGCCGCACACCACGGCCCCAGGCGACCCTCAGGGCACACCTTCCTCCGGGCACACCC
>NZ_JBHVLR010000026.1:35600-82188 GCF_042797335.1 Nocardiopsis sp. NPDC057823
ACCCCAGGAGCCCCGGCAACCCACCAGAACCCCCACGTGCCGCCGTACGCCGTGAACCCGGGCAACACGGGAACACCGCAGGGCACACCGGCACCGGGCAGCCCGCCGCACCCCACGGCCTCAGACGGCCCCCAAGGCACACCTTCCTCCGGGCACACCCCAGGAGCCCCGGCAACCCACCAGAACCCCCACGTGCCGCCGTACGCCGTGAACCCGGGCAACACGGGAACACCGCAGGGCACACCGGCACCGGGAGGCCCGCTGCACACCGGGGCCGCGGGCGGGCCGCAGGGGGCGCCGGCGTACGGGCACACCACGGGGCACGTGCCGCCGTACGGCGCGGGGACGCAGGGCGTTGCGGTGCCGGGCGTGCCGCCGTACGCCGGGGCTCCGGTCCACGGCGGGCCGTGGCACGGCGGGGGCGTGCCGCCGTACGCGCCGGTGTACGCCGGGCCCCCGCAGTGGGGGCCGCCCGCGCCCCCGCCGCCGAGGCGGCGCGGGCTCGGGGTGCTGGCGGCGTCCGCGGTGGCGGCGACCGTCGCGCTGGCGGCGCTGGCGGCCAGCGTGGTCATCGTGACCACGACGCCGCGGCCCGAGCCGACGCCCACCGGCGAGAACCTCGCCGCCCACTACGACGACCGGCTGTCCGAGCCGCCCGCCCAGGTCGTGATCGACATCGCCGACCACCCCCTGTACGACGCCGCCACCCCCCAGGACGTCGCCTGCGACGTCCCCGAGCTGGACACGGCCTCCGACGACTCCTGGCAGGAGTTCGCCACCGCCACCGGCCACTGCCTTGACGAGCTGTGGGCCCCCGTCTTCGACGACCTCGGCCTGAGCGCGGACACCCCCGAGATCACCGTCACCCGGGAGTCCCCCGACTCCGGCGACGAGGAGGGGTACACCCTGGCCTACTACGAGAGCGACTTCGAGCGCATCACCGTGGTCCTGCCCAACGTCCGCACGCTCGGCGAGCAGATCCCCGCGCAGGCCCACGAGGACGTGTGGATCGCCCTCATGGGCCACGAGTACGGCCACCACGTGCAGTACGTGACCGGCATCCTCGACATCTCCCACGACCTGCGCCGCAAGTCCTCCAGCGAGGAGGAGGAGCTGGACACGCTGCGCCGCACCGAGCTCCAGGCCGAGTGCATGGCCGGGATCGGCCTGCGCGCCATCACCGGCTCCGACGAGCGGTCCCTGCGGTGGGTCAACGAGAACTTCAACGGCGGCGGCGACCTGCCGACCCACGGCACCGCGACCAACCGCGCCCACTGGCTGGAGCAGGGCTGGAGCGACGCCACCGTGGGCGGCTGCAACACCTACGACGCGGCCCCCGGCGAGGTCACCTGATGGCGTCCCGGTAGGCCGCCCAGCCGTGGAGTTTGACCCGTTCGCCGCGGTCCAGCTCCGCTGCGCGGCGGGCCTCGGCGGCGTCGATGCGCAGCCAGGCGCCGTAGTCGCTGCCCTCGACCACCTCCGCGAGGTCCACCAGGTCGGGGGCGGCCGTCAGCAGGGCGGGCGCGTCGTCGAGCAGGGAGCGCACCGTCGCCGCGGCATCGGACTTGTTGGTGCCGATCACGCCCGTGGCGCCCCGTTTGGCCCAGCCCGCCACGTAGTCCCCCGGCACGACGCGGCCCCGGGCGTCGAGCACCCGGCCGTCGCGGTGGGGCACGGTGCGGGCCGCCTCGTCGAAGGGCACGCCCGGGATCGGCACGCCCGCGTAGCCGACGGAGCGCAGCACCATGCCCGCGGGCAGGTCGGCGGTCTCCCCCGTGCCGACCAGGCGCCCGCCGTCCTCGCGGGTGCGCTCCACCCGCACGCCGGTCACCCGGTCCGCGCCCAGGACCTCCAGGGGCCGGGACCAGAAGTGCAGGCGGACGGCGCGCGGGTGCCCCTTGGGCGGCAGGGCGGCGCGCTCGCTCAGCAGGCGCAGGTTGGTGCGGGCGGCGCGGGCGACCTCGCCGCGGATCCCCGTCGGGTCGATGTCGACCTGGGCGGGGTCCACCACGACGTCGACCTCGGGCAGTTCGAGCAGGTCCCGCAGCTCGGGCGCGGTGAACCTGGCCTGGAGCGGGCCGCGCCGGGCCAGCAGGTGGACCGTGCGCACCCGGCTGGCCGCCAGTACCTCCAGGACGGGCTGGGGGATGTCGGTGTGCCGCAGCTCGTCGGCGGTCTTGACGAGGATGCGGGCCACGTCCAGGGCGACGTTCCCCGCGCCCACCACCACGACCTCTTCGCTGTCCAGGACGAACCGGAGCATCTCGCTGTCGGGGTGCCCGCAGTACCAGTTGACGAAGTCGGTGGCGGCGACGCTGCCGGGCAGGTCCTCCCCCGGCACGCCCATGCGCCGGTCCGTGGCGGCCCCGGTGGCGTACACGACGGCGTGGTGGGTGCGGGCCAGGTCGTCCCGGGTGACGTCGGCGCCGAACTCCACACCTCCCGTGAACCGCACGTCGGGGTGCTCCAGGATGCGCCGCAGGGAGCGGGCCACGCCCTTGATCTTGGTGTGGTCGGGGGCCACGCCGTGCCGCACCAGCCCGTACGGGGTGTGCAGGCGGTCGATGACGTCGACGCGGACCGGCACCCTGCGCTGCCGCGTCAGGGAGTCGGCCGTGTACAGTCCGGCCGGTCCGGAGCCGATGACGGCCACCTTGAGCGGTGCGGGTCGTTCCCCGGCGCGGGGATCGTCGGGAGAGGTCATGCCCCCATTCTGGCAGCAGGACCCCTCCCGTCCGGGACGGTCAGGCCGACTTGTCGGCCAGCGCCGGGTCGGCGGCGCCCTCGGTGCGGCGCGAGACCGTCTCGGTGAGCCTGCGCGAGAGCTCCTGCGGGGTCAGGCCCTGCTCCTGGAGGATGGTGTCGCGCTTGGCGTGGTCCAGGAACTCCTGGGCGATGCCGAAGGTGCGCACCGGCACGTCCACGTCGTTGTCGCGCAGCAGGCGGGCCACGGCGTCGCCGACGGCGCCGGTGCGGCCGTTGTCCTCGACCACGGCGACGACGCTGTGCCGGGCGGCCTCGGCGATGAGCGCCTCGTCCAGCGGCTTGACCCACAGCGGGTCGATGACGGTGACGCCGATGCCCTGGTCGGCCATCCGGTCGGCGACCTCGCAGGCCACCTGGGCCATGGTGCCCACGCCCACGATGAGCAGGTCCTCGGAGTGGCCGCCGTCGGCGGCGCGGCGCAGCAGGTCCATGGAGCCGACCTTGCCCAGGGCGGGCAGCTCCTCGGCGACGGCGCCCTTGGGGTAGCGGACGACGGTGGGGGCGTCCTCGACGGCCACGGCCTCGCGCAGCAGGGTGCGCAGGCGCTCGGCGTCGCGGGGCGCGGCCAGGCGCAGGCCGGGGACCACCTGGAGGATGGACATGTCCCACATGCCGTTGTGGCTGGCGCCGTCGTTGCCGGTGACGCCGGCCCGGTCCAGGCAGAAGGTGACGCCCTGGCGGTGCAGGGCGGCGTCCATGAGCACCTGGTCGAAGCAGCGGTTGAGGAAGGTCGCGTACACGGCGACGACCGGGTGCAGCCCGTTCATGGCCATGCCGGTGGCGGCGGTGGCGGCGTGCTGCTCGGCGATGCCGACGTCGAAGATGCGGTCGGGGTAGGCGTCGGCGAACCTGTTCAGGCCTGTGGGGTGGAGCATGGCGGCGGTGATGGCCACCACGTCCTCGCGCTCGGCGCCGATCTCGACCATGGCGTCGGCGAACACCGACGTCCACTTGAGGGCCTTGGAGCCGGGCTTGGCCCGGCCGGTGGCGACGTCGAAGGGGCCGGGGGCGTGGAACTGGTCCTCGTCGTGGTTCTCGGCCGGGGCGTACCCCTTGCCCTTCTGGGTGATGACGTGGACGATCACCGGGCCGCCGAAGTCGCGGGCGCGGCGCAGCGCCTTCTCCAGCGCGGGCTCGTCGTGGCCGTCGATGGGACCGAGGTACTTCAGGCCCAGGTCCTCGAACATCATCTGGGGCTGGATGGCGTCCTTGATGCCCTTCTTGAGGCCGTGCAGGGCCTCGTAGAGGGGCTGGCCGACCACGGGGGTGCGGTTGAGGGTGGTCTTGGCCAGGTCCAGCGCCTGCTCGTAGCCGGGGGCCATGCGCAGGGAGGCGAGGTGGTCGGCGAGGCCGCCCCGGGTCGGGGAGTAGGAGCGCCCGTTGTCGTTGACGACGATGACCAGGCGGCGGTCCTTCTTCTCCGCGATGTTGTTGAGCGCCTCCCAGGCCATGCCGCCGGTGAGGGCGCCGTCGCCGATGACGGCGACGACGGTGCGGTCGCGCACGCCGCGGACCTCGTTGGCCTTGGCCATGCCGTCGGCGTAGGACAGCGCGGTGGAGGCGTGGGAGTTCTCGATGAAGTCGTGCTCGGACTCGGCCCGGGAGGGGTAGCCGGACAGGCCGCCCTCGGACTTGAGGTTGCTGAAGTCGTGCCGGCCGGTGAGGACCTTGTGCGCGTAGGCCTGGTGGCCCGTGTCGAACAGGATGGGGTCCTTGGGGGACTCGAAGACCCGGTGCAGCGCGATCGTGAGCTCGACGACGCCGAGGCTCGGGCCGAGGTGCCCGCCGGTCTGCGAGCAGGACTCGACCAGGAAGTCCCGGACCTCCTGGGCCAGGACCGGGAGCTGATCGGCCGGAAGCCGCTTGAGAGCTTCCGGATTGTGCATCGACTCGAACAGTGTCACTGTCTCGTCAGTCCCCTCGTCCAGCGTGTCGGTTGAGTTTGCCGCACCGGGCCCCTGACATGGGCCGGGTTTGGCTACCGGCAGGTATACATACCCGAGTTTATGGTGCGGCGTCCACGGGTCCCGCCCGGCACCGGGCGTGCCGGTGCGGCGGGGTGCACGGGTCGCGCGTCCCCGGTGGGGCGGGCCTCGAACCGCGGGGACACCGCCCCCCGGCACGGTTTTCGGGGTAGATTACCCGTTCTCGGGGAAGTCTTTGCCGTTCCGCCGCCCCGCCGAGGTTATCCGAGGACCGCCTGGACCAGCAGGGCGACGGCCGAGGCCGCGACCACGGCGAGCATGCCCAGGCGCAGGGGCCCGGGCTCGACCCGGCTGCGCAGGGCGACGCCTGCGGCGAAGCCCAGGGCGACCAGCGGGATCCCCGCCGCCCCGACCACCACCGTGCGGGTGTCGAGCTGCCCGCCGATCCCCAGCGCTGTCAGGGAGAGGGCGCCGCCGAACAGGAAGAACGCGGCCAGGGTGGCGCGCACCCGGGCGGGCTCCTCGTACTGGTAGAGCAGGGCCATGGGCGGCCCGCCGATGGACGTGGCGGTGCCCGCGAACCCGGACAGGGCCCCCGCGGCGACCAGGGAGACCGGGGTGATGCGCACCCGGAAGGACCGCAGGGACAGGGCGACGGCGATGAGCACCATGGCGCCGACCGCCCCGGCCAGCGCCCGGGGCGGCAGGGCCGCGACCACCCACACCCCCAGGACCGTTCCCGGCAGGCGGGCGGGCAGGCCCCAGGCGATGCCCCGCCAGTCGACGTGCTCGCGCTCCTGGATCAGGGTCAGGGCCGGCAGGACGATGACGGCGACCAGGAGCGCCCCCGGCACGAGGGTGGGGTCGAGCAGGGACAGGACGGGGGCGCCGACCAGCCCCAGGCCCAGGCCGACGGTGCTCTGCACCACGGCCCCGACGACGATGGCGAGCGCGGCGACGACGGCGAAGGTCCAGATGTCGCCCGCCGGGAGCACCCCGTGTCCGGAGGGCGAGAAGAATTCCGAGAGCACGGGGTGCGACGTTACATCCGCACCTTCCCGGTCGGGTTCGGGAGGTAGGGACATGGGATGTACCCCTCCCCCGGCCCGCCTGTACGGGGCCGCCGACGCGGTCCGCCTCCCGCGGGCCCCCGCGGACACCGCGCCCGCGGGGGCGGCGGGGTCAGCGGGGGCGGCCGCCCGCGAACGCGGGCCGGGACACCCCGTCGATGTACTCCAGGGCCCGCTCCGGGTGCAGGAACCACTCGATGAGCCCGGTCGGGTCGGCGAAGGAGTTCGCGAACCGGTCGGCGGTCTCCTGGTGGCGGGCCGCCAGCCGGTACAGCTCCCACACGTGCGGCGGCCCCGAGAGCATCACCCGGCTCCACGCGGTGACCTGGCGCGCCCGCCGCCAGTACTCGGCGAACGCCCCGCGCATGAAGTGCTCGTCGAAGGGGCGCGTCCCGTGGTCGACGATGGCGCGCCGGTAGACGTCGGCGGCCAGCGAGGCCATGTTGGCGCCCTGGGAGGTGATGGGGTCGTTGGCGACCACGGTGTCGGCCATGCCCAGGACCGGCGCGCCCCCTCCGGGGCGGGCGACGGGCTCGCGGACCGCGGGCGCGTACCCGCCGGTGAGGGCGGCCATGGGGTCGGCCGGGCGGGCCCCGGCGAACCGCTCGTACTCCCAGGGCGCGTGGCGGCGCACCACGCGCAGCAGGTGCTCCAGGACGTCCCCGGCGTGGGCGGTGGCGGGCAGCGGGCGGTCCAGGGGACCCCCGGGCACCGCCTCGACCATGAGCGCGTCACAGGGGCCGTTCAGGGACAGCACGGGCAGGCTGAACACCTCGCCCGCGCCCGGGACGGCGGTGCGGGAGAGCGCCGGGCCGTCGGGGTGGGGGGCGGCCCCCGAGGCGTAGACCAGGGCCAGCGAACGCTGGGGGGCGTCGTGCGGGGAGCGGGCGGTGTCCCGGGGGAAGACCTCGGCGAGGCCGCCGCGGCCCGTGGCCACCACGACCAGCTCGTACTCGGCGGCGAGCGCGGACAGCTCGGTCGGGTGCACCCGGTGGCGGACCAGGCGGCCGCCGCCCTGGACGAAGAGGTCCAGCCAGGCGGAGAGCTTGAGGCGCTGGTCGACGGAGCGGGCGGGCTCGTCCAGGCGCCCGAGCCAGGACGGCCCCGGCACGCCTCCCTCCTGGGGGGCGACGCGCAGGCCGACGCCGAGGATCCGCGGGGCCCGGTCCTCCCAGAGGGAGAGGCCGTGCCGCCGCTCGCGGCGCAGGGCGGGCCCGAAGAGGCACTGGGTCGAGGTGATGCGGCCCGCGCGGATCTCCCCGGGGCCGTCGGGGCCGACCAGGGTGACGTCGTAGTCCTCGGCCAGCAGGCCGAGGGCGAGCTGCAGGCCGGACTGCCCGGTGCCGACGACGAGGATTCTGCGCATGTGCCTTGCTCCGTGGTTCGGGCCCGCGCGGGGCCCGGACGGTTCCGGGGCACGACGAGGAGGGGGCGTACACGTGGCGGTCCGTGTGCGACCCCGGGCGGGCGGTGGTTTCGCGGCGAACCTAGCAGCGCGCCCGCGGGCCCGTCGGGCACCCCCGCCGACCGGGACCTTCGCCCCTGCGCGCCCGGGACCTCCGGCCGTGCCGGGCCTCCGGGGGGCCGGAAGGCGTCCGCGGTCCCGCGCCGGCGGCCCCGGACGGGCGTCCGCGCAGCTCACCGCCGTGGCGCACCGCTCCCGCCCCGTCCGCCGCCGGACCGGCACGCCCTCCGCCCGCCTCCACGCCGGCTCCGCCCCCGCGCCCGCCGGGCCGCCCCGCGCACCCTCCGCCCGAAGCGACGCACATCACAGGCGGGCCGGCCCGCGGCCTCCTCCCCGGGACGGCCGGGTCGGGCACGCGAAGGGCCCCGGTCCGGCTACCGGGGCCGGACCGGGGCTCGGAGGCGGCGGGGAGTGAGCGCCGCCTCCTTCCCGGGAGAGGGTCTGGGTACCGCGGGTGTCAGGCGCCTCCCCTGGCGTTGGTCTTGCGACCGTTGCGGGAGACGGCGTCGATGATGACCGCGATGAGCAGGACGGCCGCGGTGATCATGAAGCGCACCGAGGTGTCCATCTGGAGCAGCAGCAGGCCGGAGGTGATGGCGCCCAGGACCAGGCCGCCCAGCAGCGCCGAGTAGGCGTTGCCGCGGCCGCCGAAGAGGCTGGTGCCGCCGATGACCGCGGCGGCGATCGCCATCATGAGCTCGGCGCCGCTGCCGGTGGACACGCTCGCCGCGAAGTTGCGGGAGACCAGCATGATGCCGCCCAGCGCCGCCAGGGTGGAGGCGATGCCGAACACCGAGATGCGGATCAGGTCGACGTTGATGCCGGCGCGGCGGGCCGCCTCGGCGTTGCCGCCGACCGCGTACACCATGCGGCCGTAGCGGGTCTTGCGCAGGACCAGGTCCAGGACGACCACGAAGCCCACGAAGATCAGGAAGGCCAGCGGCACGCCCTTGTACTGGTTGAGCACCCACACCCCGCCCAGGATCGGCAGGGCCAGCAGTGCGGCGCGGAACGCGATCTCGCTCATCGGCTTGTAGGGCAGGCCGGCCAGGCGGCGCCGCCGCTCGACCACGGCCACCGACACGACGTACAGGCCCACCGCGATGGCCGCGATGGCCCAGCCCACGAACGGCACGAAGTAGGTCTGGGTGAGCATCGCGATCGCCCCGTTGGGGCTGATGTTGATGGTGCCGTCGGCGCCCATCAGGTACAGGTGCACGCCCTGCCAGCCCAGCAGGCCCGCCAGGGTGACCACGAACGCCGGCACCCCGACCTTGGCGAAGACCGTGCCGTGGATCAGCCCGATGACCAGGCCGACGCCGACCGCGGCGGCGATGGCCCCCCATTCGGGGACGCCCTGTTTGACCGCCAGGACCGCCAGGACGGCCGCGGACAGGCCGGCCACCGAGCCGATGGACAGGTCGATCTCGCCCAGCAGCAGGACCATGATGACGCCCGTGGTCATCAGGCCGATGGCGGCGATCTGCAGGGTCAGGTTGGACAGGTTCTGCGGCGACAGGAAGCGATCGTTCATCGACTGGAAGACGACGGCGATCAGCAGCAGCCCCACGATGACGGGGATGGGTCCCAGTTCACCGCTGCGCAGGTTGCGGCGCAGGGCCTGGAGCCAGCCCTTGGGCGAGGCGACCGTGGTCAGCAGCCGGGGGTCGCGTGCGGGCTCGCCCGAGGCGGCCGCACCCTCTCCGGGTGCCTTGGAAACCGGGGTCTGCTGGGTCATCACTTGTCCTCCGTGGCCAGGGCCGAGGAACCGGTGCGCTGCGTGCGGCGGCTCACCGGGTTGTCGGCTGCACCGGTGATGGCGGCCACGATCTCCTCGTAGCTGGTCTCCGCGATGGGGAAGTCGCCGGCGTTGCGGCCCAGCCGCAGCACCACGGCGCGGTCGGCGACCGCGCGGACGTCGGCCATGTTGTGGCTGATCAGGACGACGCCGTGGCCCTGGTCGCGCAGGCGCTCGATGAGGTCGAGGACCTGGGCGGTCTGGGCGACGCCCAGGGCGGCGGTGGGCTCGTCGAGCATCACCACGCGGGGCTGGCCCAGCAGGGAGCGGGCGATGGCGATGATCTGGCGCTGGCCGCCGGAGAGGGAGGCCACCGGCACGCGCAGGCTGGGGATGCGCACCGACAGGGAGTCGAGGAGCTCCCGGGCCCGGCTCTCCATCTCGACCTCGTCGAGGGTGCCGGGGAAGTGGAGCTTCTCGTTGCCCAGGAAGAGGTTGGCGACGATGTCCAGGTTGTCGCACAAGGCGAGGTCCTGGTAGATGGTCGCGATGCCCAGGCGCTGGGAGTCGGCGGGGGCCCCGATGGAGACCGGTCGGCCGTCCCAGCGGATCACGCCGCCGCTGTCGGCGGGGTGGGCTCCGGAGATGACCTTGACCAGCGTGGATTTACCGGCGCCGTTGTCCCCCAGGAGGGCGACGACCTCGCCCTCGGCGACGTGGAAGTCCACGTCGCTGAGCGCGCGGACCGCCCCGAAGGTCTTGGAGATCCCGGACAGTTCCAGGACTGGTGTACTCATGCGTTCGTTATCTCTTCTCTCGTCCCGGGCCGGTGCGGGCGGGCGGCGGGGGCCCGCCCGCACCGTCGGGGCGTCGCACCGTGCCTAGAGGGCTTCCTGGCAGAAGTCGGTGTCGGCGTAGTCGTCGGTGCAGATCTCCTCGATGGAGTAGATCCCGTCCGAGACCACGGTGTCACCGACGTTCTCCTCGGTGACCGCGATCGGCTCGAGCAGGACGGAGGGGACCGTCTCGCCGTTGGCGTCCTCGACGTCGACGAGGTTGTACTCGCCGAGCTCGGGGTCGGTGCCGGTGGCCAGGGCGACGGCCATGGCGGCGGCGACCTGCGCCTCGGGCTGGATGGCCTTGTAGACCGTCATGTACTGCTCGCCGGCGATGATGCGCTGGATGCCGGCGAGTTCGGCGTCCTGGCCGGTGACCGGCGGCAGGTCGTCGACGTCCACGCCGGCGCTGCGCAGCGCGGCGATGATGCCCGAGGCCATGCCGTCGTTGGCGGAGTAGACGCCGACGATCTCATCGACGCCCAGGGCGGTGATGGCGCCCTCCATCTGGCTGTTGGCCTGGTCCGGGGACCAGTCCGGGGTGTCGAACTCCTGGCCGATCTCGACCTGTCCGTCGAAGATCTCGTGGGCGCCGGCCTTGAAGTCGGCGGCGTTGGGGTCGGTGGGCGAGCCGTTGATCATGACGATCTGGCCCTCGCCGGCGGTGCCGCGCTCCTCCAGGGCCTCGATCAGGGCCTCGGCCTGGACCTGGCCGACGCGGTGGTTGTCGAAGGAGACGTACATGTCCACGCCGCCCTGGGCGAGGCGGTCGTAGGCGACCACGGGGACCCCCTGGGCCTGGGCCTCGCTGACGGTGCCGGCCGCGGCCGCGGAGTCGACCGCGTCCAGGACCAGGACGTCCACCCCTTCGGTGAGCATGGCCTGGGCCTGGGTCTGCTGCTCGTCGACGTCCTGGTCGGCGTTGGCGTAGGACAGCTCGCAGTTGGGGCACAGCTCGGCGAGCGCTTCTTCGAAGAAGGGCTTGTCGAACGCCTCGTAGCGGGCGGTCTGGAGCTCGGGCAGGAGGAGGCCGACGTGGAAGCCCTCCTCGATGCTGTGGGTCTCCCTCTCGGCGTCCTCGCCCGAGGTGGTGAGCGAACCACAACCGGAGACGAGAAGGGTGAGGGCGGCGCCGGCGGCGGCGAAGCCTCCGGCGACCTTGCGCTGGTGTGCGGTGCGTGTACTCAACGCTGCACCTTTCTGACGTGCGGGGGACGGATGTGAACTCGCGAGTGATGTTGTGAAGTAGACCCCTCCGCAGGCTTGTCGTCAACTCCTGAACACATAACTGAAACATCACGGACTTTGCGTTCAGCAGTTAAAATCAAAGAAACCGCAGGTCAGGGCGTATTCGTGAAGAAGGGCGCCCCTCCAGCATGCGCGGAAGGAACACGGACGACCACGTACGGGCAACACAAAGCTTCACCACGGAAAGGTCAAGGAGAGGCCCGTGGGCACTCTGCGTGGCTCAGTGGATGCTCTGCGCCGCCATGCGCAGGGCCCCGTACAGGGAGGCGTCGCGTCCCAGCGCGCTGGGCAGCAGCTCCAGCCGGGACAGGGCGCTGCCCAGCGCCCCCAGTTCCATGGCCCGCCGCATCGGGTCGAGCAGCAGCTCGCCGGCCTCGGCCAGGTCGCCGCCGACGATCACCCGGTCGGGGTTGAACAGGTTGGCCATGATCGCCACGCCCTGGCCCAGCGCCGTGCCCGCCTCCGCGAGGATGCGCCGGCACCCCGGGTCGCCCGAGCGGGCGGCGCCCACCAGGTCCTCCACCGCCGCCGGTCCGGGGCCGTGGGAGACATAGGTGTTCTGCGGCAGCATGTCCAGCAGGTACCCGGCCCCCACGAACGTCTCCAGGCACCCCCGGTTGCCGCAGCGGCACACCTGGCCGCGCGGGTCCAGCGCGATGTGCCCGACCTCGCCCGCGGTACCGCCCGCCCCGCGGAACAGTCCGCCCGAGACGATGATGCCCGCGCCCACCCCGTCGCCGATGACCAGGTGGATGAGGTGCTCGGCGCCCTGGCCCGCGCCCCGGTGGAGCTCGGCCAGGACCGCGAGGTTGGCGTCGTTCTCCGCGATGACCGGGACGCCCAGCCGCTCGCCCAGCGCCTCGGCCGGCCGGAAGCCCGCCCAGCGGGGCAGGCAGGAGATGCCGCCGACCTCGCCGCCGTGCGGGTCGATCGGCCCCGGCACCGACGCCACCACCGAGCCCACCGTGGACAGGTCGATGCGGGCCCGCAGCAGGGTGGTCTCGGCCAGCCACGAGGCCCGGCGCACCCCGCGGTCGGGGTCGGCGGCCACGTCGTAGTCGATCTCCTCGCGGGCCAGCATGTTGCCCTCGCTGTCGCCGACGGCGACCGTGACCCGCTCGGGGGCGAAGTCGACCGCCACCACCGTCCCCGGCGGGCGCACCAGGGTGACCGCGCGGGCCCGGCGGCCGTTGGAGGAGGTGTCGTGGACCGCGACCGTGCCCGCGGCGCGCAGGCCGCGCACGATGTTGGAGACGCTCGCGGCGGACAGGCCGGTGGCCCGGGCCAGCTCGGCCTGGGTGCGGGTGCCCTCGCGGCGCAGGACGTCCACGACCCGCTGCTCGTTGGCCTGCCGGAGGGCGGACTGGGACCCCGGCGTCACTGCGGTGTCGGTCACCGGGCGTCCCTTCCGGTCGGTCGCGGCACGGTCCGACCGTGCCTTCTGTGTCGAATGCTACAAGGATTGAACGCAAGCGGAAACCGCCCACCCGCGCACGTTAGGGTCCGAACGTGACCGCTCTGTATGTGGAGACCGACCGGGCCGGCTGGGACGACCGGCTGGCCGCGGCCGTCCCCGGCGACCGCGGGCGCGTGCGCGTCGTCACCGTGGAGGGGCGCTCCGGGTCGGGCAAGAGCACGGTGGCGGAGCGGCTGCGTGCGGCGCTGGCGGCACGGGACACCGCGGTCGCCGTGCTGCCGATGGACGACCTGTACCCGGGGTGGCACGGACTCGCGCGGGCACCGGAGCTGCTGGTGGAGTGGGTGCTGGAGCCGCTGGCCCGCGGGGGCGCGGCGCGCTGGCGGCGCTACGACTGGGCGCGCGGCCGGTTCTCCCGGGAGGAGTACTCGCTGCCGGGGCCGGTGGCGGCGGGCGGGGTCCTGGTGGTGGAGGGGTGCGGCTCCGGGGCTCGGATCGTGCGCCCCCGTGTGGACCTGTCGGTGTGGGTGGACGCGCCCGACGCGGTGCGCGCCCGGCGGCTGGACGCGCGCGGGGACGCCGGGCTGTACGCCCCCTTCCGGCGGGTCTGGGCCGATCAGGAGGCGGTGTTCTACGCGGCCGAGCGCCCCCGGGAGCACGCCGACGCCGTCGTCGGCAACACGCGGGGGACGGACCTCACCACACCTCGGCCCTGACCGGGGCGACGAACGCGGTGAGCCGCTCCAGCACGTCGGGGTCGGCCAGGATGCGGTTGTGCCCGAGGCCGACCGTGCCGACCATCCTGGCCCCCGCCCCCATCGCAGCGAGGATCCGCACGGACTCGGCGTGGGGGATCAGCGGGTCGTCGACGTCGTGGAACAGCAGCACCGGCACGTCCAGGGCGTCGGCGTCGCGGACGGTGGCGTAGCGCTTCCACAGGTCCCGGTCCCCGTCGAAGAGGTCGTCCTCGATGGCGCGGCGCAGTGCCCGGTTCACCCGCGGGCCCCAGCCGTGGGCGGCCACGAAGCCGTCGACGGTGCCCTCGAAGTCGGCCATCGCCGACAGCAGGGCCAGCCGGTCGGTCCGGATCCCCTCGCGCACCAGGTGGGTGGCGAACAGCGCGCCCAGGGAGTGGCCGATCACGGCCGCGAAGTCGCCGTGCCGCTCCTGGAGCAGGCGTGCGACGGCCAGCGCGTCCAGGACGGTCCCGGCGGGGCCGCCGGTGGCGCCGTGCCCGGGGGCGTCCCAGGAGACGACGGTGTGCCCGCGGGCGGTGAGGGCGCGCACCAGCGGGGCGAGGCGGGCGGCGCGCGAGCCCCAGCCGTGGACCAGCAGGACGGGGCGCGCGCCCTCGCCCCACGTGTAGGCGGCGACCCGCCACCCCCGGTGGCCGAGGTGGTCGACGCGGGCGCGTTCGTGCACGTCGCGGTCGCGGTCGACCGCGGAGGTGTCGCCCGGGTCGGTCCACAGGCGCAGGGCCCGCCGGCCGGCCACACGCGGCGCGGTGACGGCCAGGACCTCCAGGTCGATCGGATGGGGGGCGGTGGTCACGGTGGTCTCCTTCTCGGGTTCGCCGGGGGTCATGCGGTGCCGGTCCGGTCCCCGGGGGCGGGCACGGGCAGGTCGGCGCCTTGGACGAAGGAGGTGATGGCGTCCAGGTGCTCCCGTTCGAAGAGGGCTCCGCTGTGGCCCAGGCCGGTGGTGGCGATCATCCGCCCCCGCCCGCCGAGGTGTTCGAGGGTGCGCAGGGAGTGCGCGAAGGGCACGACCTCGTCGGTGTCGTCGTGCAGCAGGAGGAACGGCTGCTCCAGGGTGTCGATCCGGTGGGTGGTGGAGAAGCGTTCCCACACCGTCGGGTCGGCGTCGAAGTAGTGGCGCTCCACGTCCGCGCGCAGTGCGGCCAGGGCGCGGGGCCCCATCCCCAGGGCGTCGGTGAACGCGGTGAGGAGGAAGCCGAAGTCCGACACCCCGGCGAGGAGGACCGCCCGGTCGGCCTCGACGCCCTCGCGCAGGGCGTGGACGGCGAAGGGCGCTCCCATGGAGTGGGCGACGACGGCGTGGAAGCGGCCGTACCGCTCCTGGAGGAGGCGCTGGATCCGCAGCGCGTCGAGGATGGTGCCCACCGGTCCGCCGGTCGCCCCGTGGCCGGGGGCGTCCCAGGACACCGGGCCGTAGCCGAGGTCGACCAGGCGGCGGACGAGGGGGGCGAAGCGTGCGGCGCGCGAGCGCCAGCCGTGGACGAGCAGCACCGGGCGGGCGGTGTCGCCCCAGGCGTAGGCGGCCACGTCCCAGCGGCCGACGCGGACCGTCGCGGTGTCGGCCGCCTCGTGCAGGTCCCGGTCCCGGTCGGGGACGGCCCGGGGCGGGGGCGGGGAGGCCCACAGCCGTCTGGACAGCGACCCGGCCAGGCGCGGGGCGGGCAGCGCCAGTGCGTTGACGGCGGCACCGAGCAGGGGAAGCGGTTCGAACGCGCCCATGGGTCTCCTTCTTCACAAACTATACGAACGATCGTATTATTTGTTTGCGAGAGGTCAGGCGTCAAGTAGCGGCTATGGTGTCCTGACGACCGACCTGTCGTTCGGACGAGGGCCACCCGGCGGGGGTGGTGCGGGAGGTGCGCATGACGACCCGGACCGACGGCCGCGTGCAGCGGGGCGACCAGACCCGGCGCGCCGTGCTGCGCCGCGCGGTGGACATCGCCTCGGTGGAGGGGCTGGAGGGGCTCTCCCTGGGCCGCCTGGCCAAGGAGCTCCAGGTCAGCAAGAGCGGGGTGTTCGCCCACTTCGGCTCCAAGGAGGAGCTCCAACTGGCCGCGATCCGCGCCGGTCGCCGCATCTTCGCCGACCACGTGGTGGACGGAGCCCTGGAGGTCCGGCCCGGGCTGTCCCGCCTGTGGCGCCTGTTCGAGAACTGGGCCGTCTACTCGCAGGGGCGGGTGTTCCCGGGCGGCTGCTTCTTCTACACCGTCAACGCCGAGTTCGAGTCGCGTCCCGGCCGGGTGCGCGACGCCCTGGTGGCGACCCGCCGCGAGTGGCGCGACCTGCTCACCCGCAGCGCCGCCGACGCCGTGCAGCTGGGCGAGCTGTCCCCCGGCACCGACGTGGAGCTGCTGGTGTTCGAGCTGGCCTCGTTCCTGGAGACCGCCAACTCCGACTCCCTGCTGGAGGACGACCTGGAGCGCCCCTACAGGCTGGCGCGCGCCGCCGTCGTCGCCCGCCTGTCGGCCCTGGCCGCGCCGGACGCCCCCCGCCCCTGGGAAGCCGAGGACTGAGCGCCCCTCACCGCCGGGGCGGGGCCGCGGCCAGCGCCCCGGCCTTCTCCAGGTCGGCGCGCATGGTGTGCAGTTCCCGCACCAGGGCGGCCTGGTCCTCCTCCAGCCCCCGCAGCCGTTCCCGGAGCCTTCGGCGCCGCTCGCCGTTCCCGACGCGGACGCGGGCCTGGATGTGGGCGAACACCACGAACAGGGGGGAGAGCAGGCCGACCATGAGGCAGAGCCCGACGAACCCGGCCCACCCGGAGCCGCTCCCCTCCGTCATCCCCGGCAGCACCACGAAGGCGAGCACCAGGCAGGCGAGCGCCGTCCCGCCCAGCCGGACCAGGCGGCTGGACGTCTTGTCGTAGAACGCCAGGTCGCCCCGGAGGGTCCGCAGCTCCTGTTCCCGCTCCGCCCCGTGCCGTTCCCGTTGCTCCCGCCGCCGGACCAGCTCGCCGATCAGGGGCAGCGCGCCGTGGACCACGGCCGCGCACCCGGCCCGCGCCGCCCCCTCGGAGGCGTCCACCCGCTTCCACAGCGCGTCGATCCACTGCGCGGCCGCGGTGCCCGGGGGCGCGGCCGGGCGGCGCACGCGCCCGGGGTCGAGCACGAACGCCAGCAGCAGGGCCGGGTCCGCTGCCGCGTGCCGCCCGTCCTTCCAGCCGTCGAGCTGTTCGGCCAGCTCCTCCCCGAACGCGGCGGCGGCGCGCGCCGCCGCCTCGAGTTCGGCGGCCGGCGCGGCCAGGCCGCGCGCCGCCTCGCCGTGGTGCAGCGACAGCTGGCGCAGTATCCCCGGGCGGGCCAGGCCGCCGGCCTCCGCGGGCGCGGCGGGCGACGCGCCGGCGAAGAAGGACCGCAGGGTGTCGGGTGAGACGTCGTGGCCGCGGAAGCGCGGGGGCAGGTCCGGGCGGGTCTGGGCCACGAAGGTCGCCACGGCCAGGTCGGCGTCGGTCCGCCGGGTGCGGAACAGCGCGCGGTCCACGGTCGTGTCCCGCAGGTCGTCCGTGATCCAGGTGCCCAGGGCCGCCCTGGCGTCCGGGTCCTCGAAGACCGCCGCCGCCTGCGCCCACTGCTCCTGCATCGCGGCGGCCAGGTCGCCGGGCCGGGTGTACCGGACGCCCGCGAAGTGGTACGGCGGCGCCTCCCCCGGGGGCGGCGGGGTGTGCGGGACCGGAGCGGGCGCCGGGGCCGCCGCGGTGTAGGCCAGGGTGGGCGGCAGGGGCCCCTCCCCCGGGTCGACCACCGTGGGCTCGGGCGCCTCCACCAGGGGCGCGCCGGTGATGAGGTGGTCCACCAGGGTGCGCGCGTCCGGGCGGCGGCGGGGGTCCCTGTCCAGGCAGGTCCGCACCGTCCCGCGCAGCTCCTCGGGCACGCCGTCCAGGTCGGGCTCGCCCGACAGGACCCGCGCGATGCGGGAGGCCCGGGTGGGGCCGGGGAACGCCTCGCGCCCGGTGGCCGCGTGGACCATGACCGCGCCCCAGGAGAACACGTCCACGGCCGAGGTGAGACGGGCGCCCTCCAACTGCTCCGGGGCCATGTACCCGACGGTCCCGATGATGCCGCTGGCGGTCACCGAGGTCGCCTCCACCGCGCGGGCGATGCCGAAGTCGATCACCCGCGGCCCGTCCGCCGCCAGCATGATGTTCTCCGGCTTCAGGTCCCGGTGCACCACACCGGCGGCGTGGATCGCGGCCAGCGCCGTGGCGGTGTTGACCGCCAGCCGCTGCAGCTCCGCCCCTCGGCGCGGCCCCTCCTCGGCGACCGCCCTGTGGAGGGTGGGGCCGTCGATGAACTCGGTGGCGATCCACGGCTGCTCCGCCCCGGGGTCGGCGTCCAGGATCGCCGCGATACAGAACCCGCTCACCCGCCGCGCCTGCTCCACCTCCGCCGCGAACCGGCGGCGCATCTCGGCGTCGCCCGCCCAGGAGGCGTGCAGCACCTTCACCGCGGCCCGGCTCCCGTCCCGGGCCTCTCCGAGGAACACCTCGCCGAAACCGCCGCGGCCGAGCGAGCGCACCAGGCGGTAGCCGCCCACGGTGGAACCGTCCGTCTCCCAGGTCTCGTGCACGCCGTACCTTCCTGGTCTGCCGTCGGGGGTCGGGGGCGTCCGGTCAGCCCCCGGTGATGCGGCGCGCGTGGACCAGGTCGGCGCGGATGCGCTCCACGCCCGAGGTCAGCTCCGGCAGCTGGGCCGCGGCGTTGTTCAGCTCCATCACCCGCTGCCCGCGGCGCACCACGTCGCCGTAGCCGACGCGCAGGACCACCGAGAGCACGACCGAGGCGGCCAGGGCCAGGACCGACAGCGTCACCAACAGGTCGCCCAGCCACTCGGCCTGGCCGGACATGCCGATGACGATCCCGATCGGGAAGCCGAAGAGCGCGTAGTTGCAGTAGCGGCGGATCTGGAAGTAGCGCTGCTGCTGCACGACCTTGCCGTGCAGCGACTCGTGCTCCGTGGCGACCTTGGTGTAGCGCTCCTCCCAGTAGCGGCGCTGGCGGGAGAGCGCCTGGAGGGTGGGGACGGCGCCGTAGATCGCCGCGGCGTGCCCCACCCCGGCCGGGCCGGGGGAGGCGTCCACCCGGCGCCAGAGGATGTCGATCCACTCCCCCACCCCGGAGTCGCCGCCGTCGTGGGGCGGGACCATCAGCTCGGGGTGCAGCAGGAAGGTGAGGATGAGCGCCGGGTTCACGTTGGGGCTCGCCGAACGCCATCCGGCGAGCCGGCCGGACAGCTCCTGGTGGAAGGTGTTCCCGGCGTGCTCGGCGGCGTCGAGGGAGTCGGCCAGGCGCTGGTGCGCCGCCGGGTCGGGAGCGTGGTGCAGGCCCATGGTCCGCAGCACCTCGGGGCGGGCCAGCAGGGCCATCTCGTTGGACATCGGCGCCCCGGTGATGACGGGTCGCGGGTCGGAGAACAGCCCGCCGAGGTCGGCCATGGTGGCGCCGCGGCCGCGGAAGACCGGCGGCAGGTCGGGGCGGGTCTGGGCGATGAAGGAGGCCAGGGCCAGGTTGGCGTCGTCGGCGTGGCGGCGGAACAGGGAGCGGTCGACGAGGGTGTCGCCGAGGTCGTCCATGAGCCAGGCGCCCAGGGCGGCGCGCTCGGTGGCGTCGCCGAACACGCGGACGGCCGCCGCCCAGTTGCCCTGCATGGCCTCGGCCAGGGCGCCGGGGTCGGTGAAGCGGACACCGGCGAAGTGGTACGGGGGGACTCCGCCGACACCGGTGTGGTATCCGGAGGCGCCGGTGTTGCCGGGGGCGGGCCGCGGGGCGGACACCGGTCCCGGCGGCGGGGTGGCCGTCCCGGCGGCCGCGGGCGCGGCGGGCCCGGCCGGGGCCAGGCCGGTGTAGGAGCGGGTGGGGTCCACGCCATGGGGCGGGGCCACTCGCGTGGGGTCCACACCGTGCGCCGGAGCAACCCGCGTGGGGTCCACACCGTGCGCCGGAGCAACCCGCGTGGGGTCCACACCATGGGGCGGGGCCACCCGCGTGGGGTCGACGCCATGGGGCGGGGCCACCCGGGTGGGATCCACTCCGGAGACGGGAGCCGGCGCCGGGTGCACGGCGCCGTCCGGGGCCGGGCCTCCGCCCTGGGGGCCCGCGATGAGCAGGTTGAGCAGGGAGGAGGCGTCCGGGCGCCGGTCCGGGTCCTTGTCCAGGCAGCGTTCGACCACGCTCCGCAGGGGTTCGTCGATGTCCCCCAGATCGGGGCCTCCGCTGAGGATGCGGGCGATGCGCGACGCCTGGGTGGGCGCCTGGAAGGCCTCGCGCCCGGTGGCGGCGTAGACCATGACCGCGCCCCAGGAGAACACGTCCACGGCCGAGGTGAGACGGGCGCCCTCCAGCTGTTCGGGCGCCATGTACCCGATGGTGCCCACGACCCCGCTGGCGGTCACCGAGGTGGTCTCGACCGCGCGGGCGATGCCGAAGTCGATCACCCGCGGCCCGTCCGCCGCCAGCATGATGTTGTCCGGCTTGAGGTCGCGGTGGACCACCCCCGCCGCGTGGATCGCGGCCAGCGCCGTGGCGGTGTTGACCGCCAGCCGCTGCAGCTCCATCCCGCGGCGCGGACCCTCCTCGGCGACCGCGCGCTGCAGGGTGGGGCCGTCGATGAACTCGGTGGCGATCCACGGCTGCTCCGCCTCCGGATCGGCGTCCAGGATCGCCGCGATACAGAAACCGCTCACCCGCCGCGCCTGCTCCACCTCCGCCGCGAACCGGCGGCGCATGTCCGCGTCACCGGACCAGGAGGCGTGCAGCACCTTCACCGCGGCCCGGCTCCCGTCCCCGGCCTCTCCGAGGAACACCTCACCGAAACCGCCGCGGCCGAGCGAACGCACCAGGCGGTAGCCGCCCACGGTACGCGGGGCGGATGCCTCTGCGGGGTCGTCCAAGGTCATGCCTTTCACGGATCTCACGGGTCGGCGGCGGTGCGCCGGGGTGACGGGGCGGGACCGTCGGCGTGATGCGCGGGGCAGGGGCATCGGTGACGCGCGTGTGCGGTCATCGCGGTGCGGCGACGGCCCGGGGCCGAGGGGCGAGGGGGGTTCCGCCCCGCCCGAATCGACCGCTTCTCCAGGACCACCTTACGACGGAACACCTCCCCCGTCGCAACGGCGGCCGCCCGGCCCGCCCCCGGTCCGCGTCCCCGCGGCGGTCAGCGGGCCGCCCGGTGCCCGCCGCTCAGGACCCGCTCGACCAGGTCGTCGGTGAGCGTCCCGTAGCCGGTGGCCGCCCACACGCTGTGCTCGGCGGGCACCTCGTAGTAGGGGACCGAGCGGCCCTCGTGCTCGGCGGGCAGCACGGTGGGCCGCAGCCGGTCGCGCACGGCGCGGGCGCACTCGGGGCACAGCGGCACGCGGATGGTGCGCAGGCCGCCGAACTCGCGCCACTGGGTCTGCCGGGTGTCGTTGCCGTGCAGCGGGTTGGCGTAGCAGGGGCGGCGCGGGGTGCGCAGTCCGGCCAGCGCGTCCTCTGCCAGGTCCAGCAGGACGAGCACGCCGACCGCGTCGGCCAGTGTGGCGCCCTCCCGGGCCATCCGGTCGTGGACGCGGGCGGCGGCGTCGCGGGCGTCCAGGGCCCGGGACAGGTTCTGCGGGGCCACCCCGGCGTCCTCGCTGAGCCGCTCCCCCAGTTCGATGAGGTCGCGCTCGCCGCGTTCGACCAGCGACTCCAGCTGGGCGCGGTCGGCGTTGTCGAACGCCGCGTGCTGGGCGATCGGCGCCGCCGGGCGGCGGCGCAGCAGCCCACCGGGACGGGACCGGCCCAGGCGCCGGTACAGCGGGACGCCGATCCCGGCCAGCAGGGCGAGCACCAGCGCGCCGATGACCCAGGGGTTCCACCACCGCGCGGGCATGAGCGCCCCGCTCGGGGGCTGGCCCGTCCGGTCGTAGTAGGCCTGCTGCGCCGTCTCATAGGCGGCCTCGGGGTCGTCGGACAGGGCGGCCTCGACCGCGGCCTCCACGAGGGTCGGCAGGGTCTTCTGCCCGTCCATGGTCTTGTAGCTCGCGGCCAGGGCGCCGTAGAAGGCGGGCTGGGACCAGTCGTCGGGGGCCGAGCCCAGGTCGTGGCCCTCCAGGTCGCCGCGGCGGTCGTAGACCAGGAAGTGGCGCTCGCCGCCGCCCATGCGGTCGTGCACGGCCGAGGCCAGCGCCTCGCCCTCCCCGCTCCACTCGTCGCCCTCGACCAGCGGGACGACGATGACGTACAGGTCCAGGTCGTGCTGTTCGAGCACCGTCACGACGCGCTCGCGGGCCTCGGCCGAGTAGGCGCCCTCGTAGGAGGAGTCGACGTAGACGGGCGACTCGGCCAGGGCGTCGGCGATCACCTGGGCCGGGCTGGCGGTCTCCTCCGCCGCGGTCTCCCCCGCCGCCGGGGACGCGGTGTCGGCCGGAGGTGCGGTGTCGGCCGGGGACGCGGTGTCCGCCGGAGGTGCGGTGTCCGCCAGGGCCGGTGCGCCGGCCAGGGCCGCGGACAGGACCGCGGGCAGGGCCAGGGCCGCGACCGTCACGCGGGCCCGCCGGCGTGCGGGGGTGCGGGGGTCAGTGGACACGGTTCTCCTCGAGCAGCAGGTCGACCAGGCGGCGGGGCAGGTGCGCCCCGAAGGAATGACGGATCCACGGGTCCTCCGGTTTCGCCCGGTAGGAGCGGACCGTGCCATCGGTGCGCAGCCGCAGGACGCGCTCGGACCGGGCGGCGTCGCCGAGCCGCGCGCACTCCTCGCACAGGGGGACCCGGCCGCCCAGGAGCCGGGACTGAACCTGTTCGGCGGCGAAGGGGTGCAGCGGATCGACGGCGCAGGGCGTGGTGTCCGCGCCGGGGTCGGCCACCGCCGCCAGCACCCGGCGCGACAGCACCGCGGCCCCGAGCAGGTCGAGCCCCTGCGGGTCGCGGCCCATGACCATGAGTGCGGCCTCGGCCTGGGGCATGAACTCGGCGGGGATCCGGCCGGGCTCCCCCTCCACCAGGGCCCGCACCCGGTCGGTCTCCTCCACGGCCAGGCGCCGCAGGACCCGGTCGTTGAGGGGGACGCCCCGGACCCGTCCCCGGGAGAGCCGGAACAGGAAGACGGCGAGGTAGCAGGCGCCGACCACGGCGGCGGCCGCGAAGGGGCCCACCAGCAGCAGGCCGCCGAAGAACCCGCCCGACCAGTAGCGCTCCGCGCGGGGCCCGGGCAGGTTCACCTCGTCGTCGGCGAACAGCGGCCGGTACCCGTCGCCGGGGGTGAACTCCATCTCCGACACGGCGGCCACCGCGGCCTCCAGGGCGGCGGCCGGGGTCTGCGACTCGTCGTAGGCCAGGGGGGACCACAGCTCGTAGGCGTCGATCTCCAGCCCGCGGGCGGCCGCCCCGAGCTCGGGGACGCCGTTGCCGGAGCCGACGACGATGTAGACGCCGTCCTCGCGGGCGACGGAGGCCAGCGCCGCGGCCAGGATATCGGGGTCCCCCTCGGCCTCGTCCTCGTGGTGCAGCGGGACCACCGCCGCGAAGACGGGGACGGGCGAGCCGGCGAGCAGGCCGGGGGCGTCCTCCAGGCCCTCGCGGCTCAGCGGCATGATCGGGTCGACGTAGAGCGGGTCCTCCGCCAGGGCGGCGGCGACGTGCTCGACCCGGCCGGTGGAGACCACGTACGGCGGCTCCAGCCGGACCAGCTCCTCGGGGTCGGGGACCTCGTGCCCGCCCACGGGGGCGTTCACCGTGTAGGTGTAGGTGGTGGCGACGAGGAGGCCGGTCGCCGAGGCCGCCGCCAGCACGGCCGCGACGGGCAGGAACCGGTGGCCGCGCCGGCCGGCGCGCCAGGTGACCCACCCGGCGCAGCACAGCAGGGCGCCGGCCACCGTGCCCACCAGGAAACCGAGGTTCTCGGGGCCGTTGAAACGGGTGGGGTCGGTGTCGTCGCGGAACTCGGCGAGGAAGCCCTCCCCCGCTCCGGCCTCCGCCTCGGCGTACTCCGCCGGGGGCTCGGCGCCGGTCAGCCCGGCGACCAGGACCCGGGCCACCTCGTGGGCGGGGACGTCGTAGAGCTCGGCGTCGTAGACGGCGTCCCGGCCGCCGTCCACCGACAGGTCGGCCCCGTAGACGCGCAGTTCGGTGACCCCGCCCGAGGCCGGGAGGACGGCGTAGACGCCGTCGGTGCCGAGCCGGTCGTGCACGGCGGGCATGATCTCGTCCATCCCGGCGTCGCTGCCGGCGCCCAGGAAGGGTGTGACCACGACGTGGTAGGGCACCCCGAGGGGCGCGAACGCCTCGTGGATCCCGCGTTCCATCTCCTCGGGCGGGACCGGGCCGCCGATCGCGCCGTCCACCACGACCGCGGAGCCCTCGGGCTCGGCGGCGAGCAGTCCGGCGAAGTGTTCGGCGTAGGTCGCCTGGGGGGCGACCGCCGGGGTGTCGGCGCCGTCCACCGTGTCGGCGCCGCCGGGGGCGGGGGCGGTCAGGAGCAGCAGGGCCGGGGCCACCGTGAGGAGCAGGGCGCGGAGCGGGCCGCGGGCACGGTGAGGGTTGGGCATGGGCAGAGCATAGTACCCCGCTGCGGGCGCCTTCGACCCGGTTCCACCTGCTTCTTCGGCGGCCGTCGCGCCCGGGGCGGCTCCTCCCCGGGAACACGGAGGGGGCCTCCGCCGTCGGTCGGACGTCGGAGGCCCCGTGAACCGCGCGCCGCGCCGGTCGGGCGCGGCAGCGGAGTCCGGATGGCTACCCGGCGATCAGCTGGCGCAGCACGTACTGCAGGATGCCGCCGTTGCGGTAGTAGTCCGCCTCACCGGGGGTGTCGATGCGCACCACGGCGTCGAACTCGACGCCGGTGTCGGTGCTCACCTTCACCGTGGCGGGGATGCGGCCCTCGTTCAGCTCGGTCACGCCGGTGATGGAGAAGGTCTCCTCGCCGGTCAGGCCGAGGGAGTCCGCGCTCTGGCCCTCGGGGAACTGCAGGGGCAGGACGCCCATGCCGATGAGGTTGGAGCGGTGGATGCGCTCGTAGGACTCGGTGATGACGGCGCGCACGCCCAGCAGGCTGGTGCCCTTGGCGGCCCAGTCGCGGGACGAGCCGGAGCCGTACTCCTTGCCGCCCAGGACGACCAGCGGGGTGCCCTGCGCCGCGTAGTTCTGCGCGGCGTCGTAGATGAACGACACCGGGGCGTCGGGCTGGGTGAAGTCGCGGGTGTAGCCGCCCTCGGTGCCCGGCGCGATCTGGTTGCGCAGGCGGATGTTGGCGAACGTACCGCGGATCATCACCTCGTGGTTGCCGCGGCGGGAACCGTAGGAGTTGAAGTCGCGGCGCTCCACACCGTGGGCCTTGAGGTACTCGGCCGCCGGGGTGCCCGGCTTGATGGCGCCGGCCGGGGAGATGTGGTCGGTGGTGACCGAGTCGCCCAGCTTGGCCAGGACGCGGGCGCCGGTGATGTCGGTGACCGGGGACGGCTCCTGCGCCATGCCCTCGAAGTACGGGGGCTTGCGGACGTAGGTCGACTCGCCCTCCCACTCGAAGGTGTTGCCGGTCGGGGTGGGCAGCGAGCGCCAGCGCTCGTCGCCGGCGAAGACGTCCGCGTAAGCGGCCTCGTACATGTCGGCGGCGATCGCGGAGTCCATGACCTCCTGGATCTCCTCGGCGGTCGGCCAGATGTCGGCCAGGTAGACCGGCTCGCCGTCCTTGCCGATGCCCAGGGGCTCGGTGGTGATGTCCACGTCCAGGGACCCGGCCAGGGCGTAGGCGACCACCAGCGGCGGCGAGGCCAGGTAGTTCATCTTGACGTCCGGGTTGATCCGGCCCTCGAAGTTGCGGTTGCCGGACAGCACCGCGGTGACGGCCAGGTCGTTGTCCTGGACGGCCTTGGAGATCTCCTCCGGCAGCGGGCCGGAGTTGCCGATGCAGGTGGTGCAGCCGTAGCCGACCAGGTTGAAGCCCAGCTTGTCCAGGTACGGGGTCAGGCCGGAGCGCTCGTAGTAGTCGGTGACGACCTTGGAGCCCGGGGCCATGGAGGTCTTGACCCACGGCTTGCGGGACAGGCCCTTCTCCACCGCCTTCTTGGCCAGCAGGGCGGCGCCCAGCATGACCGAGGGGTTGGAGGTGTTGGTGCAGGAGGTGATCGCGGCGATCACGACGGCGCCGTGGTCGATCTCGGTCTCGGTGCCGTCGGCCATGGTGACCTTGACGGGCTTGTGCGGGCGCGCGCCGTTGGCGGTCTGCGCGGGGGCGTCGGAGGCCGGGAAGGACTCCTCGACGGCCTCGTCGACGCCGTCCTCGACGTAGTTGCGGACGTCGTGGCGCCAGGTCTGCTTGGCCTGGGCCAGGACGATGCGGTCCTGCGGGCGCTTGGGGCCGGCGATCGACGGGACGACGTCGCCCAGGTCGAGCTCCAGGTACTCGGAGAACTCGGGCTCGTTGGCCGGGTCGTGCCAGAAGCCGTTGGCCTTGGCGTAGGCCTCGGTCAGGGCGACCTGCTGCTCGGAGCGGCCGGTCAGGCGCATGTAGCGGATGGTCTCGTCATCGATCGGGAAGATCGCGGCGGTGGAGCCGAACTCGGGGCTCATGTTGCCGATGGTGGCGCGGTTGGCCAGCGGCACGGAGGTGACGCCCTCGCCGTAGAACTCGACGAACTTGCCGACCACACCGTGCCGGCGCAGCAGCTCGGTGATGGTGAGCACCAGGTCGGTGGCGGTGGTGCCCGGCTTGAGCTGGCCGGTGAGCTTGAAGCCGACCACGCGCGGGATGAGCATGGAGATCGGCTGGCCGAGCATGGCGGCCTCGGCCTCGATGCCGCCGACGCCCCAGCCCAGGATGCCCAGGCCGTTCTGCATGGTGGTGTGCGAGTCGGTGCCGACGCAGGTGTCGGGGTAGGCCTGGCCGTTGCGGCTCATGGTGACGCGGGCCAGGTGCTCGATGTTGGCCTGGTGCACGATGCCGGTGCCGGGCGGGACGACCTTGAACTCGTCGAACGCGGTCTGGCCCCAGCGCAGGAACTTGTAGCGCTCCTGGTTGCGCTCGTACTCGATCTCGACGTTGCGCTCGAAGGCGTCGGGGCGGCCGAAGAGGTCGACGATCACGGAGTGGTCGATCACCAGCTCGGCGGGGGCGAGCGGGTTGATCTTGTCCGGGTCGCCGCCCATGTCGCGGACGGCCTCGCGCATGGTGGCGAGGTCGACGACGCAGGGGACGCCGGTGAAGTCCTGCATGATCACCCGGGCGGGGGTGAACTGGATCTCCTGGCTGGGCTGGGCCTTGGCGTCCCAGCCGCCCAGGGCGCGGATGTGGTCGGCGGTGACGTTCGCGCCGTCCTCGGTGCGCAGAAGGTTCTCCAGGAGGACCTTCAGGCTGTAGGGAAGTCGGTTGGAGCCCTCCACGGCGTCCAACCGGAAGATCTCGTACGACTCGTCGCCAACGCGCAACGTGTCACGGGCGCCGAAGCTGTTCGCGGACACGGTGTCTGCCTCCTGATCTCGCCACTTTGTCCCTGGCATCCTGCCCCATCGGGTGGATGCGGGACCCACTGAGGCCGCCCTAACCGGTCGCCGGGTGGACGGAGGGCCGCGGGGGCGCCCTCCGACCGTATCCGACCTCTCGGAAGCGGCCATGGCCTGCGACGACACCACTCGCCACAGGCCAGGCGGTCCGCTGCGCGCGGACGCCCGTGATACTCGGGGCCGGGGACGCCGAGAGGTCGACGTCACACTCCCGGGCCCGGCCCGGGTCGGGGGGAACCCTCTTTTATCTTGACATCAAGCTATCCCACTTGTATCTCGATATCAAGTTATCGCGGGGGCGCCGCGCCCCGGGCCGCGGCCCCGTGTTGTTCTGAACCTCCGCTTCGCTTCGGTCCGTGCTCAGCGCCCTTTGAGGGCGGGAACCTTCGCCCCTACATCGACATCCTCGTTCCTCGGACGTCTCCTCCGGGCCTCCAGAACCCCGCCGGCGCTTCGCGCATCCTCAGTCCAGCTGCCGGGCCACCTCCGCGGCCACCAGCTCCAGGTGCTCCAGGTCCGCCATGTCCAGCAGCTGGAGGTACATGCGCTCGGCGCCCAGCTCCGCGAACCGGCCGATCTTGTCGACCACCTCGGCGGGCGTCCCGGCCAGGCCGTTCAGCCGCAGCTCGTCCACCCGGCGGCCGATGCGCTCCGCCCGGCGGGCGATCTCGGCCTCGTCGCGGCCCACGCACAGCACCTGCGCCGCCGAGTAGACGATCCCGTCGGTGCGGCCCACCGCCGCCGCGGCCGCCCGCGTCCGGTCGAACGCGGCCCCGGTGTCGGCCACCGACGAGAACGGCACGTTGTACTCGTCGGCGAACGTCGCGGCCAGCCGCGGGGTGCGGCGCAGGCCGGTACCGCCGATGAGCACCGGCGGGCGCGGGCTCTGCTCCGGCTTGGGCAGCGCGGGCCCCTCCGCCAGCCGGTAGTACTTGCCCTCGTAGCGGAACGTGCCGCCGACCGGCGTGGACCACAGGCCGGTGATGATGTCGAGCTGCTCCTCGTAGCGGTCGAAGCGCTCCCGGGCCGTGGTCGGGAAGGGGATGCCGTACGCGGCGTGCTCCTCCTCGTACCAGCCCGCGCCGAACCCGAACTCCACCCGGCCGCCGCTCATCCGGTCCACCTGCGCGACCGCGATCGCCAGCGGCCCCGGGTAGCGGAAGGTCGCCGCCGTCATCAGCGTGCCCAGCCGGATGCGCGACGTCTCCCGGGCCAGACCCGCCAGGGTGATCCAGGCGTCGGTCGGCCCGGGCAGGCCGCTGGTGCCCTCCCCCATGTGCAGGTAGTGGTCCGAGCGGAAGAGTGCGTCGAACCCGAGCTCCTCGGTGGCCTTGGCCACGGCGAGCTGGTCCTCGTATGTGGCCCCCTGCTGGGGCTCAAGGAAGATCCTCAGGCGCATAAACCCCATTTTCGCCCACCCGCGGGGGCGATCTCCCCCCGGCGCGCGGGTAGCTTCGAAAAGGCCGCACACCGATGAACCGCCCTTCGGGCCCCGAGCGATAGACCGACCGTGAAGCTGTTCCGACGCGCGCACCGCCGCGCACCCTCCTACGGCCCCGAGAGCGCCGACCCGGTGCTGCTGACCGCCGTCGCGGCGGGCGAGGCCGAGGCCCTGGAGATCCTGCACCGCAGGCACGCGCCCTGGCTGCGGGCGCGTCTGAACTACCGCTGTTCCGACGCCGACCAGGTCGACGCCGCGCTCCAGGAGACCTTCCTGGCCGTATGGAGGAACGCGGGCTCCTTCACCCCCCGCCCCGGCGACACCGACGCCGGGGCCTGGCTGTGGACCATCGCCATCCGCCAGCTCATCTCGCAGCTGCGCCGGCGGGCCAACCGGTGGATCTCCGACATCGAGGCCGAGCCCTACGAGACCATCGGGGACGCCTCGGCCGAGGACACCGTGCTGCTCAACATCGAGCACGGCCCCCTGGGCGCGGCCCTGCACACCCTGTCCCCCGAGCTGCGGGCCGCCATACAGGCGACCGTGCTGGACGGGCTCACGGTGCGCGAGGCCGCACAGATTCTCCAGATCCCCGAAGGCACCGTGAAGACACGGGTGATGCGCGCCAAGGCGCGCCTGCGGGAGGCATTGACGTCATGAGCGGTTGGCACCTGACCCCGGCCCAGGCCCACGACTACGCGGCCCGGAGAAGCGACGAGATCACCGCGATGTCGGTGGAGGCCCATCTGATGCACTGCGCGCCCTGCCGGTCCCTGCTGCCAGCGGACGAGTCGTGGCTGGCCGACAGCTGGGCGTCGCTGCGCGACGTCGTCGACCGGCCCCGGCGCGGCCCGGTCGAGACCCTGCTGGCCTCCGTCGGCCTGCGCGCGGAGACCGCCAAACTCCTCGCCGCGACCCCGCGGCTCTACCAGGCCTGGCTCGTCTCCACCGTGGTGGTCCTGGGGGCCGCCCTGCTGGCCGCGCACCTGCTGCCGCGCGGCTCGCTGATGTTCTTCTTCCTGGCGCCGGTGGTCCCGCTGGTCGGCGTGGCCCTGGCCTACGGGCGGGGGGTCGACCCCGCGCACACCCTGGCCTCGGTCACGCCCATGGCCGGGCAGCGGCTGCTGTTCCTGCGCACCTGCGCGGTCCTGGTCCCGGCCCTGCTGCTGTGCACCGGCGCGGCGCTGATGCTGCCGCACACCACCACCGCCTGGGACGCGGTCTTCTGGCTGCTGCCCTCCCTGACCCTGGTCGCGGGCTCGCTCCTGCTGGGCCACTGGATCCACCTGAGCGCGGCCTCGGGGATCGTGGGCGTCCTGTGGCTGGCGGTCCTGGGCCTGGTGTCCCTGTCCGGGCAGACGGTCCCCGTCGGGGTGTTCGCCCCCCAGGCCCAGGCGTGCTGGGGCGCGGCCCTGGCCGCCCTGGTCGGCCTGCTGCTGCTCCGGGTGAGGATGGCATGACCGCGGTCCCCGACGGCCGGGTGGTCCTGCGCGGGGTGACCCGCAGGTACGGCACCCGGACCGCCCTGGACGGGGTGGACCTGGACCTGGGTCCGGGGGTGACCGGCCTGCTGGGCCGCAACGGCGCCGGCAAGACCACCCTGATGCGCTGCCTGGCCACCGACCTGGACGCCGGCTCCGGGGAGGTGCGCCTGCTCGGCCTGGACCCGTCCCGGGCGCCCGAGCGCACCGACATCCGGCGGCGGCTGGGCTACCTGCCGCAGAACCCCGACTTCTACCCGCACTTCACCGCGTTCGCCCTGCTCGACTACATGGCCGTGCTCAAGGAGCTGGGCGGCCGCCGGGCCCGGCACGACGAGGTGCGCCGGGTGCTGCGCCAGGTCGGGCTGTACGACCGGCGGCACAGCCGGGTGCGCCGCCTGTCGGGCGGCATGCGCCAGCGCCTGGCCCTGGCCTCGGCCCTGATGGGCGACCCCGACCTGCTGCTGCTGGACGAGCCGACGGTGGGGCTGGACCCCGAGCAGCGCATCCGGTTCCGCAACCTGGTGTCCCGCCTGGCCGTGGACAGCACCGTCGTGCTGTCCACCCACCAGATCGAGGACGTGGCCGCGCTGTGCGGGCACATCGTGTGCCTGGACAGGGGGCGGGTCGTCTTCGACGGCGCCCCCGGCGCCCTGCTGGACCGCGCCCGCGGGCACGTGTGGGAGGGCCCCGGCGACCCGGGTAGCGGCCTGACCTCCTGGCGGCTGCCCGACGGGCGCCACCGGGTCCTGACCCCGGGTTCGCCGCTGCCGCCCGGGGACGCCTTCGGCGCGGTGGAGCCCACCCTGGAGGACGCCTACCTGCTGCTCGTCGGCGTTTCGGGGACCGAGCCCGCCGGGGCCGCGCGGTGAGGCGCACCGCCACCTTCGTCCGGCTGACCCTGTTCAACGCCGCGCGGCTGCTGCGCGGGCCGTTCCTGCTGCCCGCCTCGGCGCTGTTCCTCGCGTACTTCGTGTGGTCGGGCTCCTACCCCGGCCAGTCGGTGGACTCCTGGTACGGCGACATGTCCACGTCGGCCCTGTTCATCGCCGCGATCGGGTTCGGCGCCGTGACCCCCTCCGCCGTGCGCGAGGCCCGCCACCCGGTCGTCTCCGCGACCCCGCTGGGCCGTACCGGCAGGCTCATGTCCCTGGCGCTGTCCGCCGTGCTCCTGCTGTGGGCGATCCTGGCCGGGCTGGGGCTGTGGCTGTGGCTGGCCGCCGAACCCCTGCCGCCCGCCGGGATCATGAGCCCGCTCGCGCTCCCGGTGCCCTTCCTGGTGACGGCCGCCGGACCGTTCGGGGCGCTGCTCCTGGTCCTGTGGACCCGGTCGTACCTGCCGCTGGTCCTCCTCGCGCTCTGCCTGCCGCTGTACCTGGTCTACAACGGCATCCTGCTCTCGGAGCGGCTCAACAGCGCCGTGTCGCGCGCGACCATGGCCCTGCAGCAGGTCGTCAGCCCCTTCCCCGGCTTCTCGGTGTCCCTGTCCCTGGTGACCCTCTACTCGCTGGCCTACACCTGCCTGCTGACGGCCGCGCTGGTGGTGCTGACACTGGGCGCCCGGCACCGCGTCCGGGTCGTGGTCGCCACGTCGGTCACCGCGGCCCTGCTGGCGGCCGGGGCCCTGGGGGTGGCCGTCCACGGCAACGCGACGGTGTGGCGCGACGGGATGCCGGACCCGCAGGGGTACGCCGACGACGAGGTGTACGGGGTGGAGGGCCCCTGGCCCTGCCGGGAGGTCGAGGGCGTCACCTACTGCCCGCTGCCCGGCTACGACTCCTGGGTCGCCTCCTGGCACGACACCCTGGAGCCGGTCCTGGACGAGCTGCCCGAGGAGGCGCGGGCCGACGCCCCGGTGGTGTGGCAGGACGCCGGCTGGTACACCCGCGAGTTCGACGTCCCCAGGCCGGCCGTGACCGTCCACGAGTACATGGACCCGGAGATACAGCCGTGGCAGTCGTACCTGTACTCGGCGTTCGCCCGAAAGACGCTCGGGATGTCGCTCGACCCGCCCTCCCCCTACGGGCTGGACGACTGCCGGGGCACCGGGCAGGCCCGGACCGTCGTGGTCGCCTGGGTCGTGGACCGCGCCGTCGCCTCCCACCGCCCCGACGACCTCTACCTGCGGATCGACACGATGGCGATCACCCTGACCGACCTGGCACCCTCCCCCGCCGACCTGGTCCTGGGGCGGCGGGTCGTCTCGGTGCCCCCGGAACGGATGCACGCGCTGCTGGAGGAGCACTGGGAGCGGATCTCCTCCGGCGAGATGAGCACCCTGGAGCTGGCCGCGCTGCTGGAGATCCCCATAGCCCAGGAGCAGGACCGGCCCGCCGAGACCGCCGAGTGGAACACCGCGTTCTCCGACGTGGAGCCCAACCTGTACGAGCCCTGGAACCTGCACGCCCCGCTGTGCCCCGCGGGCGGCTGACCGGCCGGCGCCCCGCGGACCCGGGGGACACCGTTCCCCGGGCGGGTGCGCCCTTTCCCGTCGCTTTGCCCGCCGATGCCTAGACTCGCGATCATCCCTGGCTTCCCGGCCGCGCGCCGGCTCCTTCGCGAGGTGGGCACCCGTTGAGTCTTCGCCGTACCGTCTCCTGCGCGATCGCCCTGGGCGTCGCCGCCGCCCCGGCGGCGGCCGTACCCGCCCTCGCCGCGCCGGTGTTCCCGGCGACGGCGGGCGCCACTCTGGTCGGCCTGTCCGTGGCACCCGAGGCGGGCGGCGCCGAGGGGCTGTGGGGCACCGTCTACGTCAGCTCCGAGGTCGGCGGGGAACGGCTCGCCGCCGACACCGCCAGCGACCCGAGCGGGCTGCTCGAACCGGTGTCGGTGGTGGGGCCCGCCGAGGCGACGGTCAACACCACCGCGCGGGACGGGGGGCGGGCCGAGGCCGTGGCCGAGCTGGGCGGGCTCACCCTGACCCTGTCCGGCACCGACACGCCCGCGGTCGAGGTCGGGCCGCTGCGCAACTCGATCACCTGCGACTTCTCCGGGAACCTGGAGTGGGAGAGCGGGCCGGACCCCGAACGGGTCGTCACGGTGTTCGGGACCGCGCTCACCCCGTCCGGCGGCGAGGCCTCCGCCGAGGTCGAACTGGCCGACGGGAGGACCGCCGAGGTGACGGTGACCGACCACGCCCCGGCCGAGGGGGACACCGGCGAGGGCCGGATGTACACCGGCGTCACGGCGACCGTCGACGGCGCCGAGCTGTTCGACCTGACGATGGCGGCCGTGTCGGTGGAGTGCCCCACCGACGGCGGGGCCGAGGACGCCCCGGCCTCCGGGGAGCGGGGCGGCGGGGACCCGTCGGAGGAGGCGTCCCCCCAGGAGGAGGCGTCCCCGGACCCGGACACCGAAAGCCCCTCCCCGGAGGGCGGGACCCCCGGCGCCGACGCCCCCGACGAGGGCACCGGCCCCGGGACGGACGGTCCCACTCCGACCTCCGCCCCGGCGGCCGACGACGGGGGCGCCGGCCCGGGGGGCCTGCCGATCACCGGCGCCGCCCTGGCCGGGCTGGTCACCGCCGGCGTGCTGGCGGTCGGCGGCGGCGCGGCCGCGGTCTACCTGGCCCGCCACCGTTCCCACGGCCACGGCGACCGGGACACCCGGCCCCCGTCGGAGGAGCCGTAGGACTCGACGAAGCGCTTCTGGCGGCGGGTCTCGACGGCGTGCGGGGAGTAGTGCTCGCGCACGTAGGCGACGGCGTCGGCGGCCGGGACCCCGTCGAGGACGGCCAGGCAGGCCAGGGCGGTCCCGGTGCGGCCGCGGCCGCCCAGGCAGGCGAACTCCACCCGCTCGTCGGCGGCGCGCTCCAGGGCCCCGGCCAGCTCCCGGGTCAGGGCCTCGGGGTCGGCGGGCAGCCGGAAGTCGGGCCAGCGCACCCAGCGGGACTCCCAGGGGACCGGCGGCGGGGCCTTGTGGAAGAGGTACACGCCCAGGTCGGGCACGGGGCCCTCCGGCAGGGGACGGGCGAGCGGGCGGCCCCGGACCAGGCGGCCCGAGGGCAGGCGCAGAACGCCCGCGGCTCCGGGGTTCCAGGTGGTGGTCATCCGGTGAGACTAGCGTCCCGTCCGCCGCCCCGGAAAGAGTCCGATGACCGGAGGTGTACTAGGCTGCCCCCGTGAAGAACACGCACTGGCACGTCGTGCTGCCACCCCCGTGCGCCTGACCGGGCGCACCGCACTCCCGAGCTGAGCGAGTCCCGACCGCACCGCGGTCGGCCGCCGTCGTGCGCCCGCACCGGACGTCCCCAGACGCACGATGACGGAGAGAAACACGACCGTGTCGCACGACCTTTCTTCACCGACCCCCGCCCTCACCCTGCTCCGGGGCCCGCTGCCGATCCTGGCGGCGGCCGTCCTGTGGGGCACCACCGGCACCGCCGCCACCCTGGGCGCCTCCCACGCGCCCGCCGCCGCGGTGGGCTCCGCCGGGCTCGTCCTGGGCGGGTTCCTGCTGTTCCTGACCGGCCGGGGCGCCTGGGCGCTCCTCGCCCGCGGGGACCGGTCCACCCGCCGCACGCTGGCCCTGGGCGCGGTGGCGGTGGCCGGATACCCGCTGACGTTCTACCCGGCCGTGTCCGAGGCCGGGGTGGCGGTCGCCACCGTGATCACCCTGGGCTCCTCGCCGGTGTTCTCCGGGCTGCTCGCCTGGTGGGCCGACCGGCGGCGGCCCGACCCGCGCTGGACCGTCGCCACCGCCGCGGCCGTGGCCGGCTGCGCGGTGCTGGTCCTGGGTTCTGAGGACGGGGGCACCGACCCGGTGCGCCCGCTGGGCGTGCTCGCCGCGCTGGCGGCCGGGTTCTCCTACTCCGCGTACGCCCTCATCGCCGAACGCCTCATCCGGCGCGGCCACGGGTCGTCCGCGGTGATGGGCGCCCTGTTCCTGGGCGGCGGGCTGCTGGCGCTGCCGGTGGTCGCCGCCCTGGGCGCGGGCTGGCTGGCCACCGGGAGCGGCGCGGCGGTCGCCCTGTACCTGGCGGTGTTCACCGTGTTCCTCGCCTACCGGCTGTTCGGGCAGGGACTGCGGCACACCCCGGCGGTGGTGGCCACCACCTTGACCCTGGCCGAACCGGCGGTGGCGGCCCTGCTGGGCGTCCTGGTGCTGCACGAGCGCCTGGCCCCGGCCTCCTGGACCGGCCTGGCCGTCCTGGTGCTGGGCCTGGCGGTGCTGCGCGCCCCCTCCCCGCGCCGTCCCTGACGCCCGGCGCACCCGCGGCACCCGGACGGCGGGGCGGCCCGCCGTCCGGGTGCCCGCGTCAGTCCTCGCCGGATCGGTCCCCGACGGTGACGTCGACCTTGTCCGGGTAGAAGGCGGCGTGGCCGGCGATCCGCGCGACCGCCGGGTAGGGCTCCTCGTAGACCCACAGGGCGTCGGCCAGCTCCACCCCGTCGACCGTGAGGGCGCGGTAGGTGGCGGTGCCCTTGTAGGGGCAGTAGGTGGTGGTCGGGGTGGGGCTCAGCAGCGCGGGGTCCACGTCGGCCAGCGGGATGTACTGCACCGGCGGGTAGGAGGCCTCCCTGAGCGTCAGCGCGGCCGCGGTGTCGGCGACGACCCGGCCGCCGACCCGCGCGACCACGCGCGCGCCGGTGGGCTCGATGGTGATGGGGTGGTCGGGTCCGGGGACCCGCATCCGTCCGGTCATGTGCGTCCTCCCTCTCGCCGCCGAGACTACCCCGCGGCCCCGGCGGACTGCGGGGTTATCGAACCACCTATGGTCCTACCTCTGGATCGTCCGGTGCGGACGTCAGTACGCTGCCGGGCACCCCCGCTCCCCCGACCCGGAAGGGCCCTCCCCTTGCGCAGTACCCCGGCGGCCCGAGCCGCCCGACTCGCCGTACTCCCCCTGCTGGCCGCGGCGATCGCGGTCCCCGCCCCCGCCCAGGCCTCCCCGCTCGCCGAGGACGGCACCGTCGTCCCGATCCAGGTGACCGGCGACCCCTCCGAACGGTTCAACCTCGTCATCCTCGGCGACGGCTACACCGCGGAGGAGATGCCCCTGTTCCGCGAGCAGCTGGCCGCGCACCTGAACGTCCAGTGGAGCATCGAGCCGTTCCGCTCCTACCGCAACTACTTCAACGTCTACGCCGTGGAGACGCCCTCGGCCGAGTCCGGCGTCGACTGCGACCCCGCACTGGACGGCGGGACCCGCGACACCGCCCTGGGCATGGGCTTCTTCAACGGCTGCGACGACACCTCGCTGGAGCGCCTGCTCACCGTGGACGAGGCCGCGGCGAACACCGCCGCCGACCTCGTGCCCGGGGTCACCGCGGACAACCGGCAGATCCTGGCGCTGGCCAACAGCACCACCTACGGCGGGCGCGGCGGGCGCACCGCCACCGCGTCCTCGGGCAACGCGCTCTCGGCGCTGATCAGCCCGCACGAGCTGGCGCATTCGCTGGGGCAGCTCCAGGACGAGTACCCGTACTACTTCCGCGACACCAGCCTGGGCCGCTACCCCGGCCGCGAGCCCTCCTCGGTGCACCACACGCTGATGACCGCCGAGGAGATGACCGCGGCCGAGGCCAAGTGGTGGCGCTGGCTCGGCGAGGAGAGCGAGTCCGGGGGCGTGATCGGCGCCGCCGACCCCGGCGGCAACGAGGGCGGCCTGTACTACTCCGAGGGCGTGTGGCGGCCCAGCCGCCATTCGATGCTCAAGACCCTGGGCTACTACTTCGACCAGGTCGGCCGGGAGGTGATGACGCACCGCATCTCCGGGCTGCGCGACCAGCGGACCCTGCCGGTGACGTCCACCCCCGAGGGCGAGGTCGGCCCGCGGGACGTGCTGTGGGCCGAGGGCCCGCACCCCGCGTACCACGAGCTGGAGTACACCTGGTCGGTCGACGGCGAGGAGCTGGAGGAGGCCGCCGGGGCGCGCGCCCTGGAGCTGGCCGGGCTCGACCTGCCCGCCGGGACCGAGGTCGGCCTGCGGATCCAGGACCCCACGGAGTTCGTGCGCGACCCCGAGATCCGCGCCTCCTCCGCGATGACGCGGACCCTGGAGTGGACCGTCGGCGAGGCCCTGGAGCCCGACGACCCCGGCGCCGGCTTCACCCGGTTCCGCGACACCGGACGCGCCGTCGGCGCCGACGAGGTCGTGTACGTGGAGACCACCCACCCCACCGACCGGGTGCCGCAGGTGTCCTGGACGCTGGACGGCGAGCCCGTGTCCACCTCGGCCGACGGGCGCACCCTGGACCTGGGCGCGCTCGACCCGGCGCCGGGGACCCGTGTGCTGTCGGCGACGGTCACCGACCCGGCCGACCCCGGCGGGGACTCCGAGACCCTCACCTGGACGGTGGACGCCGCCGACCCGACCGCGCCGCGCGAGCTGTCCGCCCCCGCGGCCCGGGTTCCGGGTCAGGAGCACCACCTGTACTTCAACGAGTTCTCCATGCGCCTGTCCCCCCAGGACGACGGCGAGGGGCACGTGGTCGGCGAGTTCCGCGTGGACGGCGACGGCTGGCACCACTACTACGGCTGGCCCTCGGACTCGCGGGCGCCGTTCCTGTTCACCCCCGACGGCACCAACGTCGACGACCTGGTCTACGGCAGCCTGGGCAGCGGCGGCCTGTCCATGGCGGTGTTCGAGGTGGACGGCCACGAGCCCGGCTGGGGCACGCACGAGGTGGAGCACCGGGCGATCGACGCGGCCGGGAACATCGGCGAGCCCGAGTCCTTCCGGGCCACCGTCGTGCCCGGCGCCGACCTGGAGTGCACCGAGACGGTGACCGGCACCGTCACCGGCGGCCTGCGGGTCGAGGAGGGCGTGGTCTGCCTCGACGGCGCCGACGTGCGGGGCCGGGTCACCGTCGCCTCGGGCGCCTCCCTGGTGGTCTCCGGCGGCACCCTGCGCGGCGGGCTGGCCTCCTCGGGGGCGCACACCGTGCGGCTCACCGGCACGGAGGTGCGCGGTTCGGTGTCCGTCACACGGACCTCGAACGAGGTGGCCGTCCTGGGCTCCGTGCTGACGGGCTCGGTGTCGCTCACCGGCAACACCCAGGTCCCGTCCGACACCTGGACCGGCGGCGCGGAGGGCTACGGCCCGGTCCTGGCGGGCAACGAGGTCCGCGGCTCCCTGTCCTGCTCGGGGAACACCCCGGCGGTCGGGGACTTCGGGGCGGACAACACGGTCGCCGGCTCCGCCTCGGGGCAGTGCGCCGACCTGTGACACCCGTCCTCCGGCGCCCGCGCCGGAACGGCCGGGGGCGGGACCGCGCGGTCCCGCCCCCGGCCGCGGTCACTGCTCGCGGGCCTCGCGGTGGCGGCGGGCCGGGTTGACCGGCTCCAGCACCGCCAGGCACTCGACGTGGTGGGTCATCGGGAAGGCGTCGAAGGCCCGCAGGTCGACCAGCCGGTACCCGGACCGGTCGAACTCGGCGAGGTCGCGGGCCAGGGTGGCCGGGTCGCACGACAGGTAGGCCACCGCCCGCGGCCGGGTCCCGGCGATGGAGCGGACCACCTCGGCGCCGGCCCCCGCGCGGGGCGGGTCCAGGGCGACCACGTCGGCGCGCACGTCGGCCCACTCGCGCATCTGCGCGGCCACGTCGTGCTGCTCGATGCGCGCCTGCTCCAGGTCGCGCAGGTTGTACCGGGCGTCGCGCACCGACTCGGCGCCGCTCTCCACGCCCAGGGCGCGCCCCTCGGGGCCGACGGCCTCGGCCAGGGCGGCGGTGAACAGTCCGGCGCCGCAGTACAGGTCCAGCGCGGTCTCCCCCGGCTTGGGGGCCAGCGCGGCCAGGATCGCCTCGGTGAACACCCGGGCGGCGGCCGGGTGGACCTGCCAGAAGCCGCCCGCGCCCACCCGGAACTCGCGTTCGCCGACGATCTCGCGCACCCCGCGGCGGCCGCGCACCTGCTGGACGCGTCCGCCCTTGAAGCGGCGCAGCACGGCGCTGGACGCCTTCAGCTCGGGCAGGGTGCCCAGCTTGGCCCCGGTGGGGGTGACCACGACCGCCCGGTCGGCGCGCTCGGCGGCGGCCACGGCCTCGACCTCGCGCACACCCGGCCAGGGCAGCTCGGTGACGCCCAGCTCGGTGACGCCGGGGTGGGCGATGAGGCAGCGGTCCACCGGCTCGATGTCGTGGGAGCGGTGGCGGCGCAGGCCGGGGACGCCGTCGGCGTCCACCGCGAACCGCACCCGGGTGCGCCAGCCCAGGTTGTCGGGGGTGCCGGGCAGCTCCTCGACGACGACCTCGCGGTCGATCCCGGCGATCCGGCGCAGCTGGTCGGCGACCACCCGGGCCTTGAGCAGCCGCTGGGCCTCGGGGGTGGCGTGCTGCCAGTCGCAGCCGCCGCAGGCGCCCGGGCCGGCGAACCGGCAGGGGGCCTCGACGCGGTCGGGGGAGGCGGTGAGGACCTCGACCGCCTCGGCGCGCAGCAGGTTGCTGGTGCGTTCGGTGACGCGCACCCGCACCCGCTCGCCGGGCAGGGCGTGGCGGACGAACACCACCTGCCCGTTGTGCCGGCCCACGCACCACCCGCCGTGGGCGACGTCGTCGACGGTCAGCTCGAACTCGGTACCGGCACGGGTCATGGCGGAGTTCCTCCGGGGATCGCGGATGTGGTGCGGCTGCGTCCACGGGGCGTCGCCCGTCGCGGGAGGAGGCTGAGGCGGGGCGCTGCGGGGCGCCCCGGGGTGCGCGTCGGCGCACGTCCCGCGGGTGACCTGCGCGCACGGCCACCGACCGCCCCAATCTACCGCCACCGCGGGCCGGATCCGGTCACGCCGGGCGCGCGGGGGCCCGGCCGGCCCCGCCGGTGTCGGCCCGAGCGCACGGGACGGTGGCCCGATGTGCCAAGGTGTCACTGAGAGGGCACGGGCGACCCCCGGGCCCGGGCGGCGCTGTTTCGACGGGAGTGCGGGCGAGGTGCACATCGTGATCATGGGGTGCGGCCGCGTGGGGTCCACGCTGGCGCACACACTGGTGGACCTGGGGCACACGGTGGCGGTGATCGACCAGGACCCCGAGGCGTTCCGGAGACTGCGCGGGGACACCGCCAAGCACGCGGTCCGGGGGCTCGGGCACGACCGGGAGGTGCTGTTGGCCGCCGGTATCGACCGGGCCCGGGCGTTCGCCGCGGTGAGCAACGGGGACAACTCCAACATCATCGCGGCCCGGGTGGCGCGCGAGACGTTCGGGGTGGAGCACGTGGTGGCGCGGATCTACGACCCGCGCCGCGCGGAGGTGTACCAGCGGCTGGGCATCCCCACCGTGGCGACGGTGCGGTGGACGGCGGACGCGATCCTGCGCCGGATGGTGCCGGGGGACGACCGCCTGACCGCGGGCCCGGAGTGGCAGGACGCCTCGGGGACGCTGGCGATGACCGAGGTCGCCCTGCCCGACGGGTGGGCGGGGCGGCCGGTCGCCGAGGTGGAGCGGAGGGCGCCGCTGCGGGTGGTGTACCTGGCCCGCAGCGGACGGATCGTACTGGCCGGCGCGGAGGTGGTCCTGGAGGAGGGCGACGTGCTGCACGCCGTGGCCGACACCCGGGATCTGGACGGCCTGGCAGCGCGGCTGCACGGCGACGGGGAGGTGTAGCGATGCGCGTCGCGATCGCGGGTGCCGGGAGCGTGGGGCGCTCCATCGCCACGGAGCTGGCGGGCAACGGGCACGACGTCCTGCTCATCGACCGGGACACCCGGGCGATCGGGGTGGACGACCTGCCGCAGGTGGAGTGGCTGCTGGCGGACGCCTGTGAGCTGTCCACGCTGGAGGACGCCCGGCTGGGCGACTTCGACGTGGTGGTCGCGGCCAGCAGCGACGACAAGGTGAACCTGGTCGTGTCCCTGCTGGCCAAGACCGAGTTCGGGGTGGGCCGGGTGATCGCCCGGATCAACGACCCCGTCAACGAGTGGCTGTTCAACGACTCGTGGGGGGTGGACCTGGCGGTGTCGCCGCCGCGGCTGATCGCGGACCTGGTCGAGGACGACCCGCAGGAGGAGTCCTTCGACGAGGACGCCCTGCCGCCGCTGCCGGGCGCGGAGATCGCCGAGTCGGTGCTGCACGCGCGCAGCCCGTTCGCGGGCCGGTCCGAGAGCGAGCTGGCCGCGGTGCTGCCCGAGGGCGTGGCGCTGGTCGCGGTGGTGGGTCCGGGCGGGGTGCGCGCGCCCGAGCCCGAGCGGGTGCTGTCGGTGGGCGACACCGTGGTGTTCCTGGCCGAGCCCGACGCGCTGGGACCGCTGGAGGAGCTCCTGGACCCGGCGGGCGAGGGGTCCGGGACCTGAGCCGGGGCGCGCCCGGCGGGCGCGCCCCTGTGCCCGCGCCGACCTGGGCCCGTGTCGGCCCGGCCCGGTCAGTCCCGGTCGGCGGGCCGCCCGGACAGCGGGGTGCGGCCGCGGGCGAGCACCCACACCATCGCGGCGAACGCCGCGACCTGGAGCGGCCAGCCCATGGCGACCTTGGACAGGCCCAGCGCCGCGAAGGTGTTCGCCCCGCCGTAGGTGGCGGCCGCCCACAGGGGGTACTGCACGGCCACGCGCAGGACGCAGGGCAGGACCAGGAGCCAGGTGAGCTTGGAGGCCAGTGAGACCACCGCGGGGTTCTCCCGCCAGGAGGTGAAGTCCTCCTTGTGCCCGATGAACGGGCCGATCATCAGGCCGATGGCGGGCCAGCGCACCAGTACCGACAGGCTCAGCACCAGCGCGTAGACGGCGTTGTAGATGATGCCGGGCAGGAAGGCGTCGGCGGCGTTGCCGCTGCGCATCGCGAAGACCGCGGCGATGCCGATGCCGAACAGGCTGGTGACGACGTACTGCACCGAGGAGCGCTGGACCAGCCGCAGCACGCCCAGCAGCAGGGCCGCGACCACCCCCAGGCCGATCGAGAGGCGCAGGTCCGAGCCGATGATGTAGGAGACGGTGAAGGTCAGGGTCGGGACGGCCGCCTCGACCATCCCCCGCTTGCCGCCCAGCGCCTTGGCCAGCTGGGAGCGGACCAGCGCCTCGACCGTCTCCTCGGTCACCGCCGGGGGCCGCTGCTCCTCGGGCTCCCGTCCGGTGTCCCCATCGGCGCGCTGCTGCTCAGTCATCTGCTCCCGGTCCGCTCCGCGTCGTCGGTGCCGCCCCCGGGCGGGGGACGCACGGTCATGATGCCCCAGACTACGCGACGCCCGTCCGCTCCCCCGGCCCCGGCGGGGCGGCTATCGGCCGGTTCGTCCGTGTGAGCGGCGTTTGGTCCGCGGGGCTTCTCACCGATTTCTCACCGGCCGGGGGCGGCCCCTCCGCCCGGCCCGGACGGGCGACCCTGGCCTGCGGCGTCGGTACTCCGTACGCTGGCCCCGGAGAACCACCGATCCGAGGAGCCCGATGTCGCCCATCCCCCTCCCCCGGAGGGACCACCTGGAGTTCGCCGCCGCCATGGACCGGGAACTGATCCATCCCGGCACCTCCCACGTGTGGTCGCCCCACTCGGTCGGCACCGTGTTGGCCCTGCTGGCCTCGGGTTCGTCCCACCGGACCCTGGCCCAGATCGTCTCCCTGATCGGCCGCGACTTCGCCGGGCAGCTGCTCGACCTGGACTCCTCGGTGGCCCCCGAGTCGGGCCTGGACCTGGCCGTGCTCAACGGCCTGTACGTCCCCCGGGACTTACCGCTGCGCCGGACGTTCGTGGACCACGTGCGCGCCCGGGGCGGCGCGGAGATCGCCAACGTCGACTTCCGGGGCGACACCGAGGGGGTGCGCCGGTACATCAACGGCCGGGTCGCCCAGGTGACCCGCGGCCTCATAGACCAGCTGCTGCCGCCGGGACTGCCGCCCCCCGACGTCCGCCTGCTGCTGGTCAACGCCCTGTGGGTGAAGATGGTCTGGCAGGAGTCGTTCAAGCCCTCCCGTACCAAGCCCGTGCCGTTCCGGGCGCCGGGCGGGAGCAGACCGGTGGCCACCATGCACCGCACCGCCAGGCTGCCGCTGGCCCGCGCGCACGGGTGGAGCCTGGTCAGCCTCGCCGGGGGGCACGGCCTGTACCTGGACGTGCTGCTGCCCGACACCGCCGCCCCCACACCGCCGCCGCTGGCCCCGGAGCTGCTGTCCGCCCTGTACCGGGCCCAGGCCCCGACGATGACGAAGCTGGCCCTGCCCCGGTTCACCGTGCGCACCAGCGTGTCCCTGCTGGGCCCCCTGACGCGGCTGGGCCTGGAGGAGATGGTCGGCGGCCGGGCACGGTTCGACGCCATCAGCCCCGAGCCGCTGGCGGTGAGCGAGATCCTGCACCAGGCCGTGCTGCGCGTGGACGAGAAGGGCGCCGAGGGGGCCGCCGCCACCGGCGTGATCATGATGCGCGCGGGCCTGCCCTCCCGGCCGGTGGAGTTCACCGTGGATCGGCCCTTCGTGTTCGCCCTGCGCCGCGGCGCCTCGATCCTCTTCATGGGCCGGGTCACCGACCCCGTCGACCCCGGACCCGCCGCCTGACCCCGCCCGCCGCCCGACCCCGTCCCTCCCCACGAGAAGGCCCGCCATGACACCGGAGCTCGACCCCGACCACCTCCGTTTCGCGCTGTCCCTGGAGGACTCCCTGGCCGAACCGGCCGCCTCGCACGTGTGGTCCCCGCACTCGGCGGCCACGGCGCTCTCCCTGCTCGCCGCCGGGGCCTCCGGGGAGGTGCTCGCGGCACTGACCCGCCTGCTGGCGGGGGCCGGCGGCTCCCTGGGAACGCACACCGCCGCCCTGGACGCGGCGGTGTCGGCCGAGGCCGCCGGCGAGGGTCCGCCGGACGGGTGGACCCCTCCCGGGCAGGAGGTCCCGCCGCTGGAGCTGGTGTCGGTGAACGACCTGTACGTGCGGGCCGGGCAGACCGTCCTGCCCGGGTTCGCCGCGGCGCTGGCCGAGCGCCCCTCCTCGGCGGTGCGCCACGCGGACTTCGCCGGCGCGCCGGAGAAGGTGCGCCAGGAGATCAACGCCTCCGTCGCCGAGATCACCCGGGGGATGATCCCCGACCTGCTCCCGGCCGGGTCCGTCACCGCGGGAACCCGGTCCGTGCTGCTCAACGCCCTGTGGGCGCGGCTGGTGTGGATCTCCCCGTTCGACCCGGAGAACACCGCGGAGCGGGTGTTCCACACCCCCGGCGGCGACCGGCGGGTGCCCACCATGCGGCAGACGGAGCACTTCCCGGTGGCGGAGGCCGCGGGGCTGCGCATGCTCACCCTGTCCGGGCACCACGGCCTGCACCTGGACATCGTCCTGTCCGGTGACGGCGCCGTCGCGGCCCCGGTGCTGACCGCCGGAACGTACCGGGCGCTGCTGGAGGCACGGCGCCCCGAACGGGTGGAGGTCACCCTGCCGCGCTTCCGGGTGGAGAGCGGTTTCGAGCTGCTGCCGCTACTGCCCGGTCTGGCGGCCGTCGCGGGCGGCCCCGGCGGCGATCTGAGCGGGATCACCGGCGACCCGCTCCAGGTGGACGCGATCATCCACCGGGCGGTGCTCAACGTGGACGAGGTCGGCGCGGAGGGCGCCGCGGCGACCGCCGTGATGATGGTCCTGGGGGCGATGCCGCAGCGGCCCCGGGAGTTCCACGTGGACCGGCCGTTCGCGTTCGTCCTGCGCCGCGGATCCGCCGCGCTCTTCCTGGGCCGGATCACCGACCCCGAGGACCCCGGGCCGGCGCGGACGCCGGACCCCTCCCTGTGAACGCGGTCCGGCCCGCACGGCGCGGGCCGGACCCGCCTCAGGCCTCGAACACCTCGAACCCGGTGGCGAGCGGCACACCCGCCCACTCCCCCGCCATCGCGGCGGCCTGCGGCAGGAACGACTTCTGGTCGAAGCCGTCCAGGTTGGCGAGGTAGACCTCGTGGGCGTCCAGGGAGGCCACCCCGGCCGCCAGGTCGTCCTCGCTCAGTTCGACGAAGTGCCCGGCCCGCGGCGAGGCGCCGAAGGCGACGAACCGCACCCCGGACCAGGGCTCCAGCCCGTCGGTGAGCTGCTCGGTGAAGACCCACCGGTTGGCGGCGTCGCGGACGGCGTCGAGCAGGGCGGGGCCCAGCACCCGGTGGTCGGCGTGGTTGAAGCCGCTCCCCCCGGCGAAGTGCTCGCGGAAGTTGATCGAGACGATCACCTCGGGCCGGTGCCTGCGGATCGCCTCGGCCAGGGCGCGGCGCAGCGGGAGCCCGTACTCCAGCAGGCCGTCGGGGAAGTCGAGGAACTCCACCTCGGCCCCCACCACGGCCGCCGAGGCGCGCTGCTCGGCCATCCTCAGCGGGGCGCACTCCCGGGGCGCCAGGCTGTCGATGCCCGCCTCCCCGCGGGTGACCATGAGTTCGGTGACCTCCTTGCCCTGGCGGGTCCAGCGGGCGATCGCCGAGGAGCAGCCGAATTCCAGGTCGTCGGGGTGGGCGACCACGGCCAGGGCCCGGGTCCAGTCCTCCGGCAGGGGCACGGGTGCGCTGTCGTTCGTCATGACCCCACCCTACGGCGGCGCGGCCCCGGACACGGGAACGCCCCGGAGCCGGGGCTCCGGGGCGGTTCCGTGGTGCCCGTCAGGCCTGCCCGGAGCCGTTGGGCGAGGCGCCCGGGGCGTCGGGCCGCGTCCCGTTGGGCGTGGTCCCCGGCGTCCCCTGCCCGGCGGCCCGGCGGGCCTGGGCCTGCTGGGCGGCGCGCGCCTGGGCGACCTTGGCCATCTGCTCCTGGACCTGCTTGGGCACGGTGATCGGCAGCAGCTCTCCGGGCGGGACGGGCTGGTCGCCGCGCACCACGACGACGTCGGAGAACAGCTTCTCCACCTCCGCCATCACCTCCGGCTTGGCGGCGCCCTCACCGCGGATCACACCGCGCAGCACCCAGCGCGGCCCGTCCACGCCGATGAACCGGACCCGCTGGGCCAGCTGGCGGCCGTCCTCGGTGGTCCGGCCGGGCACCGGGACCAGGGCCTTGAGCTCGGGGCCGAAGGTGCCGTCGTGGTCCTCGACCTTGCCGCCCTGCTTCTGGACCTGTTCGCGCAGCTCCTCGCGCATCTCGTCCCACAGGCCCGACGACTTGGGGGCCGCGAAGGCCTGCACCTGGACGGCGCTCTTGCCGCGCACCAGGGTCACGCCGATGGCCTTCTGCTTGCCCTGGGCGTCCTGGGCCACGTTGACCTGGATCTCGGTGCCCTGCTCCTGGGGCACCCGGATCCCGCCCAGGTCCATGCGCTTCAGCTCGGGCGCCTCCTCGGCGGCGTCCCACGGCCCGTTGGACCGGTACCGGTCGGCCTCCTTGACGGGTTCGCCGCCGGGATCGGCCGCGGCCCCGGGGTGCACCTCGTTGTCGAAGGAGACGGCACCGGCCGCGCCCTGACGGGGAGCACCGGCTCTGCCGTCCTCTTCTTTCCGCTTCTTGCGGCGGCGTCCAAACACGCCCTCACCTCTTCGTTCTCCGTTGGTCCCGGGGTCGCACCGGGTCGGGGACGTACGTCACCGCAGTGCGGCGCTGCCCCCGGTCGAACCGAAACCGCCCGCTCCGCGCGCCGATCCGGGCAGCGTGTCCGCCTCGACGAACACGGCCCGCTCCACGCGCTGGACCACCAACTGCGCGATCCGGTCGCCCCGGGTGAGTTTCACGGGGTCCGCGGAGTCGGTGTTGAGCAGGGTCACCTTGATCTCGCCCCGGTATCCGGCGTCCACGGTGCCCGGGGCGTTGACGATCGTGAGCCCGCAGCGCGCCGCCAGGCCCGACCGGGGGTGCACGAAGGCCGCGTACCCGTCCGGCAGGGCGATGGCCAGGCCGGTGGGGACGGTGGCCCGCTCCCCGGGCGCGAGGACGACGTCCACGGCCGTGTACAGGTCGGCTCCCGCATCCTGGGGATGCGCGTACTCGGGCAGGGGAAGGCCGGGGTCGAGGCGGTGGACCGTGATCGGGATCCGGCCGCCCTCCGGGGATGCGCTACTCACATTCGCCGAGCCTATCGCCCCCGGGGCGCTGCCCCGGCGTTCGACGGCGCCCCCGGGCGCCTTCCGTCCCGCTCCGGCGGGACAGCCGCCGCCGGGAACGCGTCGCGGGGCGGGGGGGGGGCGGCCCCGGCGCGGCA
>NZ_JBHVLR010000027.1:0-54916 GCF_042797335.1 Nocardiopsis sp. NPDC057823
CGTGTGACGGGGCCAAAACAAACTTGGCTGTAAAAATCGAACACGCGCTGTTGAGTTCTCAAGAAGCAACCGCCCTTCCCGTACAAGCCCGGAACTCTAGGTTCCTTTTGCTCTTCCGTGGAAGGCGTCTGCGTTTCCGCTTTGTTGTGTCTTCACTTTATCAGTGTTCCCGTTCCCCGCCAAATCGGCGTGGTCTGGAATGGACCGACCAGGAGTGAAGAATTCCTGTTTCCCTTCGCCGCCCTTTTCAGGGCCGCCTCCGAAGCCTACCGCCTGCGGGCGCATGCCCGTGACGCTCTGGTCGGAGTGAAGAGGAGGTGCCGCTTCGACGCGGTCCGGGGCCGAACACGCCCTCTGGGCGCTCGCCGTCCCGCAGCGGCTCTTTCGAGTATAGGGAGGTGTACCGAGGACGTCAAACCGTGGCCCGGGTCGGGTGTCGAACCGGGGACCTGGCGCCCGTGGGCGCGGTTGCGTCTCTGGGTCCTGGGTGCCTCGTGCCTGGGGCCGCTCCCCACACCGGGAGCCGTCCACTCACGTGGGCCGTTGTTCATCGGACAACAGTCGTTCTCCCCGGGAGATTCCCCTCGAAACCCTCATGCCGGGGCAAATTCTCCGCCTCCCCCGCAACACGAAGGGCCGGCGCCCGAAGGCGCCGGCCCCGTGGGTCCCGCGGCTCAGCCGGTCAGGACGACTCCGCCGATGTTGCGCTTGCCCTTGCGCAGCACCACGAACCGCCCCTGGAGGACGTCGTCCTCGGTCAGGCGCGCCTCCACGTCGGTGACCTTGGTGTTGTTCACGTAGGCACCGCCCTCCTGGATGGCGCGGCGGGCCGCGGACTTGCTCGGGGTCAGGCCGCTCTGGGCGAACAGGTCCGCGACCCCCGGCAGGTCGGCCACCGGGCCGGACACCTCGGCCTTGGGCACCTCGGCCAGGGCCGCCTCCAGGGTGCGCGCGTCGAGCTCGGAGAGCTCGGCGCGGCCGAAGAGGGCCAGGCTGGCGTCGATGACCTTGCGGCACTCGTCCGCGCCGTGCACCAGGGTCGTGAGCTCCTCCGCCAGGGCGCGCTGGGCGGCGCGGGCCTGCGGGCGCTCCTGCGTCTGGCGCTCCAGCTCGGCGATCTCCTCCTGCGAGCGGAAGCTGAACACCTTGAGGTAGCGGACCACGTCGCGGTCGTCGGCGTTGAACCAGAACTGGTAGAACGCGTACGGCGAGGTCAGCTCCGGGTCCAGCCACACCGTGCCGGTCTCGGTCTTGCCGAACTTGGTGCCGTCCGCCTTGGTGAGCAGGTTGGTGGTCAGGGCGTGCGCCTGGCCGTGCGGCTCGTTGCCGTCGATCCGGCGGACGAGGTCCAGGCCCGCGGTGATGTTGCCCCACTGGTCGGAGCCGCCGGTCTGGAGCGTGCACCCGAAGCGCCGGTACAGCTGCACGAAGTCGTAGGACTGCAGCAGCACGTAGCTGAACTCGGTGTAGCTCATCCCCTCGCCGTCGAGACGGCTCTTGACGGTCTCGCGGGCGAGCATCTGGTTGACGCTGAAGTGCTTGCCCACGTCGCGCAGGAACTCGATGGCGTTGATCCCCGACAGCCACTCGGCGTTGTTGGCCAGGATCGCGTCGGTCGCCCCCGGGGTCTCCCCCTCCGGGGCGAACCGCAGGAACGCGGACAGCTGGCCGCGCAGCGCCTCCACCCAGCCGAGCACGGTCTCCACGGAGTTGAGCTGGCGCTCGGCGTTCGGCTTGGGGTCGCCGATCATGCCCGTCCCGCCGCCGACCAGGGCGATGGGCCGGTGGCCCGCCTGCTGGAAGCGGGCCAGGGTGAGGATCTGGGTGAGGTGGCCGACGTGCAGGCTCCCCGCCGTCGGGTCGAAGCCGCAATACAGGGTGATCGGACCATCGGCGAGCGCCTTGCGAAGTGCGTCAAGGTCGGTCGTCTGCGCGATGAGGCCGCGCCACTGGAGTTCGTCGATGATGTCGGTCACTGTGCTTGCTCTCTGATTCGTAGGCGGGCCGGGGCCCGATCTGCCTTGCAGTGTAGGTCGGGCCCGGAGGGGGCACACCCTCTTTTCCCCTCCGCCGCCCCTGACCTGCGCTCCACCGTCACGCTATCGGTTCCGCGGCCGCGGGCGTCCGCACGGCTCCCGGTTCCCCTTCGTGAGGGGCCCTTGACACCTCAAGCTAATGCCATTAGCTTCATGGCTATGGAGATGAGCTTGAGCAGTGGAGAGCGGACCGTGCGACACCTCACCCGGCCCCAGGGGCGGATCGCGTACGACCTGTACGGGGCGGACCACACCGACGGCACCCTGGTGGTCTGCGTGCCCGGGATGTTCGACCACCGGGCGTCCTTCCGGTTCGTGGGCGAGGCCCTGGCCGCGGCCGGGCACCGGGTCGCCGTCATGGACCTGCGCGGGCACGGGGACAGCGACGCGACCTTCGACGACCACACCAACCGGGCCGCGGCCACGGACGCCATCGCGCTGGCCGAGGAGCTGGGCGGGCGGGACGTCGTGATGGTCGGTACCTCGATGGGCGGCGCCGCCGTGACCATCGCCGCACTGGAGCGCCCCGACCTGGTGGCCGGCATCGTTCCCATGGCCGCCTTCCTGCGCGCCGGGAAGCCGAACCTGTTCATGCGGGCCGCCCTGCGGCTGATGCTGCTGCGCCCCTGGGGGCCGCGACTGCTGACCGGCTTCTACGACGGCCTGCACAAGGGCCGCACGCCGCAGGGGCACCGGGAGCAGCTGGACCGGGTCCTGGCGATGCTGCGCCCCGCCGACCGGTTCCGCGCGGTGCGCGACACCGTGAACGCGCCGAACGAGGAGGTCCTGGCCGCGGAGGGCCTGCGCGCCCGGGCCGTGGTCGTCGGCGGCGAGCTGGACCCCGACTGGAAGGACCCGGCGGCGGAGGCCGCCTGGGTGGGCTCGGTCGTCGGCGGCCGGGTGGTGATGCTGCCCGAGTGCGGCCACTACCCCCAGAGCCAGCGGCCCGACCTGGTCGTGCCGCTGCTGGAGGAGCTGATCGCGCAGGTGCGCGCCGATGCCTAGGGCCGGACTCACACCCGAGCTGGTGGTCGCCGAGGCCGCCCGGCTGGTGGACGAGCAGGGCTGGGAGGCGCTGTCGCTGGCCGCGGTGGCCAAGCGGTTCGGCGTGGCCGTGCCCAGCCTGTACAAGCACGTGGAAGGTCTGCCGGGGCTGCGGAGCGGCATAGCGGTGCTGGCCGCGAACGAGATCGGCGAGGCCGTCCAGCGGGCGGCGGTGGGCCGCTCCGGGCCGGACGCGCTGCGCGCCTGCGCCGACGCCTACCGCGCCTACGCCCACGCGCACCCCGGGCGCTACGTCCACCTGCAGCGGCTCCCCCGGATGGCCGCTCCCGACGTGAAGCTGGACACCGACCCGGTCGCGGTGCTGGCGGCGGTGCTGCGCGGGTTCGGGATCACCGAGGACCGGTCGGTGCACGCGGTCCGGGCGCTGCGCAGCGCGCTCCACGGCTTCGTGGACCTGGAGGTGCAGGGCGGGTTCGGCCTCCCCGAGGACGTGGACGAGAGTTTCGCGCTGCTGGTGGAGGGGTTCGTACGCGCTTACCGGGACTGGCCCGGGAACGGGGACGGCGGCGGGGCGGCCCGCGGACGGAGGGCGGACTGATGCTGGCGGGGCACTTCGGGGTGGCCGGGATCGTCAAGGCGTGGCGGCCGGAGATACCGATGGCGGCGCTGCTGGTGGCCTCGCAGGTCCCCGACCTGGTGTTCGCGCCGCTGGCCGCGCTGGGCGCGGAGTCCATGGCGCCCGCCGACCCCGGGCTGAGCGGGTACGGGTCGCTGCTCATCACGGCGCCGTTCTCGCACGCCCTGGTGTCGAACGTGGTGTTCGCGGCGGTCGTGGGACTGCTGGTGCACGTGTTCCTGCGGGGGCGGTGGGGTTCCCATGCCGGGTGGGTGCTGGGCGGGGTGGTGTTCTCGCACTGGCTGCTCGACCTGCTGGTGCACCGGCCCGACATGCCGCTGCTGCCCGGCGGTTCCGGACCGCCGCTGCTGGGCCTGGGCCTGTGGGAGGTCCCCGCGGCGGCGGCCGTGGTGGAGGGCGCGCTGGTGGCGGCCGGGGCGCTGCTGTACGGGTGGCGCACGCTGCGGGACCTGCCGGACCACCGGGGGCGGGCGTGGGCGTACAGCGCGGGTGTGGGGCTGCTCCTGGCCGGATCGTTCGTGTTCGACCTCTTCGCCTCCTGAGCCCCTCCCAACCCACGGGCACCAGGGGACGGCGGACCGCTCTGCGGCCCCCGTTCCGGTCGGCCGGATCGGGGGCGGCATCGCCGAATGTTCCCGACCGGCCCCGGAATGCGACAAGCTGGAGGTCGGCGCCGCTCCACGGCGGCGCGCCCCGTTCACCAGCCCGTGGAGTTCCCTCATGGCCGATAAGAAGTCGTCGTCGAAGCTGGGCGGGATCATCTCCGCCGTCGTCGGCGCGATCGTCGTCGCAGCGTTCGTCCTGTACCAGCTCGGGATCATCGACCTGGGCCTGGAGGAGGACACCGGCGCCCCGCAGGACGGCGCCCCCTCCTCCCCCTCCGGGGAGGTGTCCGTCGAGCAGGCCCGGACCATGCTGGACGAGCTGACCGTCGAGGCGGAGAACGACCCGCCCGGATACGACCGCGCGATGTTCCCCCACTGGAGCAGCCAGGACGGGTGCGACACCCGGCAGACGGTGCTGGAGCGCTCCGGCGAGAACGTGGAGATGAACGAGGACTGCCGCGCGGTCTCCGGGTCCTGGTACAGCGCCTACGACGGCGAGACCTTCACCGACCCCCAGGACCTCGACATCGACCACATGGTGCCGCTGAAGGAGGGCTGGCGCTCGGGGGCCCACGCGTGGACCACCGAGGAGCGGGAGCGGTTCGCCAACGACCTGGAGTCGTCGCCGCAGCTGTGGGCGGTGAGCGCCACGACCAACCGGTCCAAGGGCGACGCCGACCCCGCCGACTGGATGCCCCCGCTGGAGTCCGTGCACTGCGAGTACGCGGCCGCGTGGATCGAGGTCAAGCACGTGTGGGACCTGAGCGTGGACACCGACGAGGAGGCCGCGCTCCGCGGGGTGCTGGACGGCTGCTGAGCCGCCGCCCCGGCGCCGCCCGCGGGGCGGCTCCGGGACCGGGCCGGCCCGGCGTACCGCGGAGGACGTCCGCGGCGCGCCGGGCCGCTCCCTTCTCAACGGGGGTCGGCGAGGGTGATCCCCCGGGCGGTGGCCAGCAGTTCTTCGGGGCCGAGGATCCCGAAGGCGTCGCGGACCTCCACCGCGACGCCCGTGCCCGGGGTCCAGAAGGCCTCGGTCTCACCGTGCAGCGCCGGGACCCCGCCGTTGTCGAACGGGGTGAGCTCCCACTCGTCGGGGTCGCGCTCGTGGTACTCGGCGAGGAAGGACCGCAGCGCGTCCAGGTCGGTGAGCCCGTCCCCGCGCAGGACCAGGACCTGGAGCACCACCTCGGCGCCTCCCCCCTCCCGGGGGCGTTCCCACACCCTGCTGGAGAAGGCGACGTCCCCCCACTCGTACTCGAAGTCGGAGACCGAGGTCCGGTCGTCGATCGCCACTGGCAGATGTCCGATGCTGAAGCCGTCCAACTCTCCCCCTCGTAGGTCGGTGACGGCGGCGGCCGTCGTGAGCGCGAGCGTGAACACCGCGGCGAGGAACGCCGCGAGCGGGCGGATGAAGGACATGGGACCTCCGACCGGCGCGGTGCGGGACCTTCCCGGACCGTCCGGCTCCCTTTCATGCTGGGCCGCGCACGAGGTCCGGACCAGCGTGTTCCGGAACCTGTGGATAACCCCGTTGCGACACGCGCCGCCACCCGGTTCCGTCCCCTTCCCGATCGTGCCCGGGTCAATCCGGCGGGACGGCGGACGGCGGGGGACATCGGGGTGCCGTCCGGGGGAACGGGAACCGGACGGGGGCGGGGATGGGGACGGGTACGGCCGCCCCGGGGCCGGTCGTACCCGGGCGGCCGGGAACGGTCATGTCCGGGGCGGTCGTGGCCGCTCCCTTCTGAGTCCGGTCGCCGCCGATCCGTCGAGAAAGCGCGCGCAGGCGGAGGGCCGCTCGTGCCCGGGGGCCGGGACCGGCCGGGACCGGGTCGGCACCGGTCAGTGGAGGAAGCGCGCACGGGCTAAGGGCCGGTCGTGGCCGGGGTGGCCGGTGCCGACCGCCTACGGGGCCGGTCGGCACCGGGCTGCGAAGAGGGCGCACACCGGCGGAGGACCGGTCCGGGCCGGGCGGCGCCGGTCCGCGGAGAGGGCGCGCACGGGCTAAGGGCCCTGCGGGCGGACCGGACACCGCGGACGCTACAGGGAGCGCAGGCCGACGAGGACGGCGTGCAGGATGTCCTTGCGGGCCAGCGGGCGGGAGGGGCCGCACCGCTGCAGGGAGCCGTCCGCGATCATGCGGGCGGCCATCGCCCTGACCTGGCCGACGGGGAGGTTGACCTCGGCGGCCAGCTCGACGACGGTGCGGGCCCGCAGGGCGTGGCGGAGGATGGCCTCGCGCTCCGGGCGCAGCCATTCCCGGCGCCCCGGGGTGCGCGCGGCGACCACCAGGGTGAGCAGGTCCAGCGTCTCGGGTCCCGGGCCCGGGTCCGCTCCGTCCGGGTCCCCCGCGGCCACGGCGAACGGGCGCAGGAACCGCTCCTCGGCCCGGTCCGGGTCGGCCCCGCCGTCGGGGTCGAGGTCCGCGCCCTCCCCTACGTGCCGGGCCACGGCCCGGCGTCTGTCATGGCTCACTGTGTCCTCCCGGTGGTGTGGGAGCCGGTACTCGGGGGACGTCCCGCTCGCGGGGCACGGGGCGTTTGGGCAGGGGCGCCCGCTCCGGGTCCGGAGGGCCGTCCGGGGCCCGCCGGGAGTGCCGGGGGCCCTCGGCGCGGTCGTCGGGGACACCGCGCGGGTCCCCGTCGGCGGGCCGGCCCTCCGGGGCCGGGAAGGGCGCGGTCGGCGCGCCGTCCGGCCACGGGCCGACCAGGCGGCCGCGGTCGGGGCCGACGGGGCGGGGGCCGGTGAACCCCGGGGGCAGATCGCGGCGGGGGGCCGGGCGGCCGTTCTCGGGCGCCGTGCCGGGACGCGGCGGGGCCGGGTCGGGGCGGCGGTGCTCCGCCGTCAGGTGGGGCAGGGGTTCGGTGGGGTCGCCCGGGTACCCGCCCGGGGCGCCGGGCACCGCCCCGGGGCCGGTGGCACGGAAGGGATCGGTGCGGTGCCGCGGTTCGGCGTGGTGTCGGCTGAGGTCGCCGAGCACCTCCTGCGGGCCGCTGTCCCCCCAGCGCACGTCCCACTGTCGGCCGGTGTCCGGGCCCGGGCCGCCGGGGCCGGGGTCCGCGGAGTACCGCGGCCGCCGCTCGCCGGCCGGCACGTCCTCGAAGGCGGGCGGTTCGGCGAACAGGTCGATCTCGCCCGGGGCGTCGGCCGGGTGCGGCCCGCGCGGGGGCTCCCCGGCCGGCGGGCGGGGGTCGGCCGGTGCCTGCGGGCCGGTGGTCCGGACACGGTCGGCGTCCGGGCCGGGCCCGCCCGGGGCGTCGCCCGCGGCGGCCCGGGGTCCGACGCTCCGGACCGGGCCCGTGTGGACGCCGGTCCCGTCGCCGGGGGCCGCCTGAGCGCCGGTGCCCGGGAGCCGGTGCGGGCCCGTCTCCCCGCCGCCGGAGGCGGTCCGGGGTCCGGTGACCGGGATCGCGCCCGAGTGGGGGGCCGACCGGCCGGTGCCGGGGTCGGGGGCCGGGCGGGGACCGGTGTCCCGGACCGGTTCGGGGCGCGGGTCCGGCTCCACTGGGCCGTCGGCGGCGAAGGCGGCCCGGGGCCCGGTGGGCCGGGGCGGGTCGGTGTACGGGTTCGGGGCGCCCGAGGGCCCGACGCGCTCGGGGGGCGTTCCGGTGCGGGGGTCCGGCTCCGCAAAGTCGCCGGTGTCGGGGCCGTCGGCGGCGACCGGCCGCAGGTCGGGCCCGCCCTCCGGGGCGGCCCAGCGTTCCGGCTCGCGTTCGGGGCGCACGCCCGCGGGGGCGGCCCCGGTCCGGGCCTCCGACAGGCCGAACGCCCGGCGCACGTCCCCCTCGGCGGGAGCCGCCGCGGCCGGGACCACGCCGCGCGGGCCGGCGGCCGGCGGTGCGTCGGCGGGCTCCAGCAGGGACTTGGGGACGAGGGTGATCGCCCGGGTGCCCCCGTACGGCGAGGGCTCCAGCCACACCCGCACGCCGTGGCGTTCGGCCAGTCGGGCCACCACGAACAGTCCCAGCCTGGGGTCGTCGGGCAGCGCCATCACGTCGAACTCCGGCGGCCGCGCCAGGGTGCGGCGGGCCTGCTCGTACCCGTGCTCGGACATGCCCAGGCCGCGGTCCTCGACCTCCACCAGCAGTCCCTCCGGGCAGGGGCCGCAGCCCACGTCCACCGGGGTGCCCGCCGGGGAGAACTGGGTGGCGTTCTCGATCAGCTCGGCCAGCAGGTGCACGATGTCGGCGACGGCCTGGCCGTGCATGAGCATGCGGGGCGCCGAGGTCAGCCGGACCCGTTCGAAGTCCTCGGTCTCGGCGATGGCGGCGCGCAGCACGTCCACCAGGGGGCGCGGCTGGCGCCAGCGGCGGGCGGACTGGCCCCCGCCGAGGATGATGAGGTTGTCGGCGTACCGGCGGGCCCGGGTGGTGAGGTGGTCGAGCCGGAAAAGCCGGCCGAGGGCCTCGGGGTCCTGTTCGTCGTATTCGATCTCGTCGAGCAGCCGCAGCTGGCGCTGGACGAGGTTCTGGTTGCGGAAGGCGATGCCCAGGAACGCCTTGTTGGCGCCGCGGCGGATCTCCGCCTGCCGCACGGCCGCCTCGACGGCGGTGAGCTGGGCGCTGTCGAACGCCTCGGCGACCTGGCCGATCTCGTCGTCGCCGAACTCGTCCAGCGGGGGCAGCTCCTCGTGGGCGTCCACCCGGTCCCCGCGCTGGGCCCGCTCGACGATGTCGGGCAGGTCGTCGTCGCGCTCCATGACGCGTTCGCGCAGCAGGGCGAGCCGGTCGGTGAGGCGCCGGGAGGAGCGGCGGACGGTGGCCAGGGCGATGGCGCCGCCGGCCAGGCTGACCAGGGCGGCCGCCACCCCGAAGGACACCTGGGCGAGGGAGGCCCTCCAGGCCAGGTCCACGGTCCGGTCGGCCTGGGCGCGGGCCAGCTCGTCGATCAGGGCGACGGAGGCGCCGGAGGACTCGTCCCAGTCGGCGACGTCGACGTCGACGGCGGTGTTCCACTCCGGGGGCGAGCCCTGCCCGGGGTCGTCGGCGGCGGTCGCCGGGGAGCGGGTGACGACCCCGCGGCTGATGTCCTCGGCCCGGATCCAGGCCGGGTCGGCCGCCATCTCCTCCTGCCGGGCGCCCACGGCCGGTGAGAGCAGGGGGGCGGCCTCGGCCAGGGTGTCGCGGTAGGAGGCGGTGAGGTAGGTGAAGTGGGCGGTCTCCTCGTAGCCCATCGTGCCGCGGGCGGCGACCCCGGCCAGGAGGGCGTCGGCGGTGGAGTACTCGGCGGCGGCGCGCAGGAGCTCGCTGGTCAGGACGGCGTCGGTGAGGTTCTCCCCGCCGTCGGTGGTGTGCACCAGGGCGGTGGTGACGGCGGTGGCGCCGTCGAGGACCTCCGCGTAGCCGACCAGGATCTGCTCCTGGACGGCGGAGCCGTCGTCCAGGGCGGTGCGCAGGGCCGGCAGGGTCTCGGCGGCCTCGGTGAACGCGTCGGCGCTGCGGCGGACCTCGTCGTCGCGCGTGGCCTCCAGGCGCCCGGCGAAGCCGACGGCGTCGGCGACGGCGGCGTCGGTGCGGGAGCGCTGCTCGCGCAGGGCCTCGGTGTCGACGGCCTCCCCCGCTTCGAGGCGGCCCAGGTGGACCAGGCCCATGCGGCGCTCGGAGCGCAGCTCCAGAACGGCGGCGGCGAAGACCTCGGTGCCCTCGCGGGCCTGGACGACGGCGCCCATGAGCCGGACGGCCTGGACGGTGCCGACCGCGGCGACGATCAGCCACAGGGCCAGGAAGCACAGGCTCGGCACGAGCACGATGCGGTTGAGCTGCCCACGGATCGTGGACGCTTTGACGCGGGTTCTGCGCATGGCCCCTCCAGCCTGTGCGGGTGCCGGGCCGGGGGGCCTCGGCGGCTTTCGGTCGTGCCGAGGCTATCGAAAAATCATGGCGGAACGCTGTCAAATGATTACTACGAGTTGTCTTCGGAGATACGGAAGACCCGTGACGACCTTCCCGAACGCCCTCGAAGCTCCAGGTCGAGGCGCCTGTGAACGGCGGCGGGGCCGCCCGCAGAAGCGGACGGCCCCGTGAACACGCCTCATCCCACGGCGTGTCGCCGTGCTCAGGCCTCCGGACGGTGGCGCGAGCCGACCGGGGCGGGCAGCTGGTCGGCGGTCGGCGGCTGCTCCACGCCCAGCGAGTTGAGGATCTCGGCGTAGCGCAGCGCGGCGATCTTGCCGAGCAGGCCGTCGGCGCCCAGCGGGGCGCCCAGGCGCGCGCCGAACCGCTCCGCGGTGGCCGACAGGTCCGCGCGCAGCTCCGGGCCCAGGGCGCTGGGGGCGATGACCGGGCGGCGGCAGCCGCCCTGGCGCAGCTGCCCGATGGCCTGCTCCAGGGCCGCCTCGTTCTCCAGGTCGGCGGGCAGCACGGTCAGTCCCAGGCGGGCGGCCAGCAGGACGGCGGTCACCCCGGCCGCGGCCACGGCGGCCTCGCCGCCGACCGCGCCGACCACCACTCCGTCGGCCATACCGGTGTCGCGGGCCACGACGCTGATCAGGCGCATGCGGTCGGCCCGCACGTAGCCGCTCTCAGCGAGCCGCAGGTGCAGGACCTCGGCGAGCATCGGGTGCGGGCCCAGGCCCTCGCTGACGCGCACGTCGGCGCCGGAGGCGCGCACGGCGGCGTCGATGGCGGCCGAGACCCCGGCGTGCGGGGCGGTGACCAGGGGGACGACCACACCGGTCAGCGGCCGCTCGCCGTCGCCCTGCAGGCCGGACAGCGCCTCGGCGAGGGTCTCCTCGTCGCCTTCCAGGTGCCCGTGGCGGATCGTCACCTCGGGCCGGTAGGCGCGCACCAGGTCGGCCATGCGGGCGCCGATGGACTCACCGTCGACGCCCCGGGCCCGCTCGGCGGTGCCGGGGACCGCCATGATCAGGGTCGGGGTCCCGAACCAGTCGTCGAAGGACAGCGGGTTCCGATGGCGGCCGGACCGCCGCTTGGGCAGTTCGCGTGGGGGGAGTCGATCTGAGTTTCGCATACCAGGATTCAGGATGAGAGGCGGACGGATCGCCCGGTCGGAGCGTTGTCACTGACGCGCCATTGTAGCGTTCCAGGGCATATCCACGGGTGTGTCTCCCGAACGTACACCGGACCGTTCCCCCGCCGGCGGGGCGGGGTACCACCCCGGCGGGCTCACCCGCTCAGGGCCGGCCTGCGGCCGTGGATGACATGGGTGACCAGGGCGACCAGCACGTCCCGGCAGGAGGCGCGGTCGCGGGCGTCGGCGAGGACGACGGGCACCGAGGCGTCCACGTCCAGGGCCCTGCGCACCTCCTCGGGGTCGTAGTCCTCGGCGCCCTCGAAGCGGTTGACCGCCACCACGAAGGGCACGCCGCGGCGCTCGAAGAAGTCCACCGCGTGGAAACAGGTCTCCAGGCGGCGGGTGTCGGCCAGGACCACCGCGCCCAGGGCGCCCTCGGCGAGCTCGTCCCACATGAACCAGAAGCGGTCCTGCCCGGGCGTGCCGAACAGGTAGAGGACGACGTCGGGGTTGACGGTGATGCGGCCGAAGTCCAGGGCGACGGTGGTGGTGGTCTTGTCCTCCACTCCCCCGAGGTCGTCGATCCCGTAGCTGGCCTCGGTCATCACCTCCTCCGTGCTCAACGGGGTGATCTCGCTGACCGAGGCCACCATGGTGGTCTTCCCGGCGCCGAAGCCGCCGGCGATGATGATCTTGACCGCCTGGGGGATCGCCTCGGCCTCCCCCGGCCTGGTCTCAGAGTCTGCGGATGCCATCGAGTACCGCCTGCAGCACTTTCTTCTCGGGGAGCTGGGAGATGGGCGTCGCCGCCCGGGTGCGGATGTCGCCGTCGGCGAGCAGGTCGCCCAGCAGCACCCGGACCACGGTGAGGGGGATGTCGAGCCGGGCGGAGACCTCGGCCACCGAGATGGGCCTGCGGCACAGCTCGAGGATGGCCCGGCGCTCGGGTTCCAGCGGCCGCTCGCGCCGGTCGCGGGCGGCCACCACGATGGTGATGAGGTCGAGCCGGGGGCCCGCGGCGGTGGGCCGGACCCGGCCGCGGGTCAGCGTGTAGGGGCGGACCAAGGCCCCCTCCACGGTGCCGCCGGGGGACAGTCCCTCGGCGGGGCCCTCGGACGTGGGGTGCCCGCGCCCGGGGTGCCAGGGCGCGGCGGTGCGGCGGGAGGCCGGGCTCCGGCGTTCCTCCTGCGCGGTCATGAGCCGGCACCCCCGGTGGTGGTGAGCTCGCCGGGCCGGCGGGGCGCGGCGGTGAGGAACTGGCCCACCCGCTTGACCCGCAGGTTCATCTCGTAGGCGACCAGGCCCACGTCGGCGTCCTCGGTGGCCAGCACCGCCAGGCAGGCCCCGGCCCCGGCGGCGGTCACGAAGAGGTAGGAGCGCTCCATCTCCACCACGGTCTGGCGGACGTCGCCGCCGCCGAAGTGGCGGCCGGTGCCCCGGGCCAGGCTCTGGAAGGCGGAGGCCAGGGCCGACAGGTGTTCGGCGTCCTCGGGAGGCAGGTCCCGGGACCGGCCCAGGAGGAGTCCGTCGGCCGACAGCACGATCGCGTGCGCGGCCCCCACGACCCGGTCGGCCAGGTCGTCCAGGAGCCAGTCGAGGTTGTCCACGGCGTTGCTCTTGCCCACCATCTCAGTCGTTCTCTCCCGTGTGGTCGTCGGTGCTGCCACCGACATGGCTGTCGTACTGCCGCCCGTCCCCGTCACCGTCGACGTCCGCGGCGCGGCCCCGGCGGGTCCCCGCGCTGAAGGCGTCCATCATCCGGCGGGCCTCCTCCGGGCTGCGGGCGCTCGGCGGCGGGGCCTGCTCCTCCCCCGGTTCCGGTGCGGGCGAATGTCTGAGCTGGGGGGCGAGGCTGGCCTGCCGCCTGCGCCGGGGCAGGTCGGGACGGTCCCCGCCGGCCGCCGCGCGGTCGGCGGTGCGGGAGGGGCCGTCCGCGGGTGCGCCGTCGTGCGCCCCGTCCGGGGCCGGCAGGTCGGGGACGCTGCGCAGGAGCGGGGCGCGGTGCCCGGCGCCGTCCCCGTCGGGCGGGGGCACCGGGCGCAACCGGGGCCGGGGCGGCGCGGCCCCGTCGTCGGCGACCAGGACGCCGACCGCGGTCCCGGCGTCCGCCCCCTCCTGGGCCGGGGCGTGCTGAACGCGGCGCGCGGCGGGCCGGGAGTGGTCGGGCGCCGCCCCGGCGGCGGTGAACAGCGCTCCGGGCAGGAGCACGACGGCGCGGGTGCCGCCGTAGGGCGAGGGCCGCAGCTCGACCTGGACGTCGTGCTTGACGGCCAGCCGGGCGACCACGAACAGGCCCAGGCGGGCGTCGGTGCCCGGCGCCATGACGTCGAACTCGGGCGCCTCGCTGAGGGTGGTGTTGGCGCGGGTCAGGGCGTCCTCGGTCATGCCCAGGCCGCGGTCCTCGATCTCGACGGCCACGCCCTTGGGCACGGACTCTGCGGAGATGGTGACGTCGGTGTGCGGGGGCGAGTAGGCGGTGGCGTTCTCCACCAGCTCGGCGAGGAGGTGGATGACGTCGGCGACGGCGGCGCCGGCCAGGGACAGCTCGGGCACGGCGGTGACGTGGACCCGGGCGTACTCCTCGGTCTCCGACACGGCGCCCCGCAGGATGTCGATCAGCGGGATCGGCCGGCGCCAGCGCCGCCCGGGCCGGGCGCCGCCGAGGATGATGAGGTTCTCGGCGTGGCGGCGGCCGCGGGTGGCCAGGTGGTCGAGCCGGAAGATGCTCTCCAGCAGGTCGGGGTCGTCCTCCTCGCGCTCGATCCGGTCCAGCAGCTGGAGCTGGCGCTGCACGAGCGACTGGTTGCGGTGGGCGATGCCCAGGAAGACCCGGTTGACCCCCGACCTCAGCTCGGCCTGTTTGACGGTGGCGGCGACGGCGGTGCGCTGGGCGATGTTGAAGGCGTCGGCGACCTGGCCGACCTCGTCGTCGCCGTGGTCGAGCTGCTTGATCTCGGCGTCGGGGTCGACGCTCTCCCCGGCCTCCAGGCGGCGCACGATGCGGGGCAGGTCGACGCGGGCGACGCCCAGGGTCTCGGCGCGCAGCCGGGCCAGCCGGCGGGTGAGGCGTCCGGCGGAGCGGGCGGCCACCCCGTAGGCGACGGTGCCCGCGAACAGGGAGGTGATGCCGCCGCCCAGGGCGAGGCTGAGCATCCAGGCGCTGGCGGCCTCGGTGGCGGTGACCACGTCGCCGGCCCGGCGGGCGGTGAGGTCGGCCAGTTCGGTGTTGACCCGGTCGGCCTCGGCCCGCCAGTCGGCCAGCCCGGCGGGCGGCGAGGTGTCGCGGACGATCTCGGCGGTGACCGGGTCGAGGGAGGCGGGCGCCTCGTGGGAGCCGATGGCCGCGCCGATCTCCAGGAGCCGCTGCCAGGGGCCGCTCCGCGTGACGGCCGCGGGGGTGGGCGCCCCGGCGTCGTCCCCGGGGTGGACGGTGTCCAGGCGCAGGCGGGCGTCGTGGAGCAGGGCGGTGATCCGCGTCTGCTCGTCCCGGGTGAGGTCGCCGCGGACGGCCACGGCGGCGACCAGGGCGTCGGCGTGGCTGAAGGACTCCTGGGCCCAGAGCAGGTCGGTGGTGGCGGCGGCCTCGGCGGAGGCGCCGCCGTCGTCCAGGGAGCGGATGGTGCCGGAGTACAGGCGGATGCCCCGGTGGATCGCCGAGGTGTAGGCCTCCAGGGTGTCGGCGCCGGCGGCCGGGGGGTCGGTCAGAGCGGCGGTGCGGGCCGCGGCGACGGCGTCGAAGGAGGCCAGGAGGTCCTCGGTGAGGGCGGGGGTGCCGGGGTCGTCCCGGTCGCCCAGGGAGCCGTCGAGGCCGCGGACGGTGTCGACGGCCTCGTCGGTGAGGCGGGCGCGGTCGGCCAGGGCCCGGCGGCTCCCGGACCCGGGGGCGGCCAGGTACTCGGCGGCCAGGCGGCGCTCCTCCTGCAGCCGGGTGAGCGCGGTGACCAGGTGGATGCCCGCCCGGCCCTCGGACACCGCCGAGCGCAGCGAGACGGCCTGGGCCAGCGTCGCCATGCTGAGCAGGACGAACAGGGCCAGGAAGGTGATGCTCGGGATCAGCACGATCCTGTTGAGCTGCGCCCGGATGCCGCGGCCTCGGCCTCCCGGTCTTCCCATTGCGCTCCTCCAGCGGACTGACCGCGGGCACCGGTCGGCGTGGTTCCGACGCGGATCATCACCGTGTGCACCGGAGAGGGCACTCAGCGGCACCCGCGGACTTCGGACGCTATCGCACCGTCGGACGGGCCGCCGGGGAAACGGCGAAATACACCCGGGTCCGGGTGCCCGCCGCGCGTTCGGCACCCGGGGACCGCCCCGGCGCCCGCCCCGTGCCGGGAGGGGGAAGCGCGGCAGGGCGCCCCGAGGTCTCGGGACGCCCTGCCGTGTGGACCGCTGGAATGGACTAGGACCTGTCCTTGAACATCCTCCTGTGCCATGGGGGGTTCGCGAGGCGCCGGCGGGGTTCTGGAGGCCCCGCAGGAGCGGTCCTCAAGGGAAGCCTGTGGCCGTAGGCCATCCGTTGAGGGTGGCGGTGGGCGACGGGCGGGCGAGGACCGCACCGGAGGGGCCGAAGGTCCCCGCCCTCAAAGGGCGCCGAGCAAGGTGGCCGGGCTGCGGCCGTAGGCCGTCCGTTGAGGGTGGTGGCGGGCGACGGGCGGGCCGAAGCGCAGCGGAGGTTCAAAAGAACGCGGTCTAGGAGAAGGCCTCGCGGTTCTCCTCGACGGCGGCGCGGAGCCGTTCGAGCTGTTCCGCGACGCGGACGGGCGCGGTGCCGCCCCGGCCGGCGCGCGAGGCCAGGGAGCCCTCCACCGCCAGCACCTCGCGCACCGCGGGGGTCAGGTGCGGGGAGATCGCGGCGAAGTCGTCGTCGGACAGGTCGGGCAGGTCGATGCCGCGCTCCTCGCACACCCGCACGCAGGTCCCGGCGATCTCGTGGGCGTCGCGGAACGGCACCCGCTCGCGGACCAGCCACTCGGCGATGTCGGTGGCCAGCGAGAAGCCCTGCGGGGCCAGCTCGGCCATCCGGTCGGTGTGGAAGGTCAGGGTCGCGACCATGCCGGTCATCGCGGGCAGCAGCAGGTGGAGGGTGTCGACGGCGTCGAACACCGGCTCCTTGTCCTCCTGGAGGTCGCGGTTGTAGGCGAGGGGCAGGCCCTTGAGGGTCGCGAGCAGCCCGGCGAGGTCGCCGATGAGGCGGCCCGCCTTGCCGCGGGCCAGCTCGGCCACGTCCGGGTTCTTCTTCTGGGGCATGATCGACGACCCGGTGGAGAAGGCGTCGTCGAGGGTGACGAAGGAGAACTCCTTGGTCGCCCAGAGGATGACCTCCTCCGACAGCCGGGACAGGTCCACGCCGATCATGGCGGTGACGAACGCGAACTCGGCGACGACGTCGCGGGAGGCGGTGCCGTCGATGGAGTTCTCCACCGAGGCGGGGAAGCCCAGCTCGGCGGCGACGGCCTCGGGGTCCAGGCCCAGGGAGGACCCGGCCAGCGCGCCGGAGCCGTAGGCGGACACGGCGGCGCGGCGGTCCCAGTCGCGCAGGCGCTCGATGTCGCGCACCAGCGGCCAGGCGTGCGCCATGAGGTGGTGGGCCAGCAGCACCGGCTGGGCGTGCTGCAGGTGGGTGCGGCCGGGCATGGCCGCGCCGGGGTGGGCGGCGGCCTGGTCGGCCAGGGCGTTGACCAGCTCCAGCAGTCCGGCGGCGATCGCCCGGGCCTCCTCGCGCAGGTACATGCGGACGAGGGTGGCGATCTGGTCGTTGCGGGAGCGCCCGGCGCGCAGGCGCCCGCCCAGCTCGGCGCCGACCCGCTCGATGAAGCCGCGCTCCAGGGCGGTGTGCACGTCCTCGTCCTCCAGGACGGGGGTGAAGGCGCCCGAGGCGACGTCGGCCTCCAGCCGGTCGAGGCCGGCGATCATGCGGTCGAGCTCGTCCCCGGTGAGCAGTCCGGCGCGGTGCAGCGCCCGAGCGTGGGCGCGCGATCCGGCGATGTCGTGGCGGGCCAGCCGCCAGTCGAAGTGGGTGCTCAGCGACAGCCGGGCCAGGGCCTGGTCCGGTCCGCCCTCGAAGCGGCCTCCCCACAGGCGCAGCGCCTCGGGCTGGTCGGCCATGGTGTGGTTCTCCTCAACGTGGTTCGGGTGCGGTCCGCGGGCCGCCTGCGGCGCGCGGGCGCCGCTACGGCCTGCGGTCGGCCAGCCGCAGCAGCGCGGCGGCCAGCTCCTCGCCGCCCTGGGGATCGCGGGAGATGACCAGGATGGTGTCGTCTCCGGCGATCGTCCCCAGGATGGCGTGGAAGTCGGTGTGGTCGATGGCCGAGGCCAGGAACTGCGCGGCGCCCGGCGGGGTGCGGACGATGACCATGTTGGCGGACGCCTCCGCCGACACCAGCAGGTCCTCGGCCAGCCGGGTGAGCCGGGCGCCGGAGGCCTGGGACAGGTCCAGGGTGTCGGGGCGGGTGCGCTGGAGGCGTTCGCCCCCCTCCCCCGGCAGGACGTAGGCGAGGTGCCCGGCGGCGGTGCGGAGCTTGACCGCGCCGAGTTCGTCCAGGTCGCGGGAGAGGGTGGCCTGGGTGACCAGGACGCCCGTCTCGGCGAGCCGTTTGGCCAGCTCGCCCTGGGAGCGGATGTCCTCGCGGGTGAGGACCTCGGTGATGCGGGCGTGCCGCGCCGCCTTGGTCATCGGTGCGGTGGCGCCCCCGTCGACGGTCATCGTCGCACGTCCCCTTCGGCGTCGGTGTGCTCCAGCAGGAAGGCCAGCAGGGCCTTCTGGGCGTGGCGCCGGTTCTCGGCCTCGTCCCAGACGACGCTCTGGGGCCCGTCGATGACGCCCGCGGAGATCTCCTTGCCGCGGTAGGCGGGCAGGCAGTGCAGGACGATCGCCCCGGGGTCGGCGGCGGACAGGAGGTCCTCGTCGACGATGTAGGGGCGGAAGGGCGCCTCTCGGTCGGCGGCCTCGGCCTCCTGGCCCATGGAGACCCAGGTGTCGGTGGCCAGGACGTCGGCCCCGGCGGCGGCCTCGCGGGGGTCTGTGGTGACGGAGACCGATCCCCCGGTGGTGCGGGCGATCTCGGCCGCGCGGGCCAGGACCCGCGGGTCGGGGTGGTAGCCGTCGGGGGCGCCGACGCGGACGTGGAGCCCCGCGGTGGCTCCGCCCAGCAGGTAGGAGTGCGCCATGTTGTTGGCGCCGTCGCCCAGGTAGGCCAGGGTGAGCCCGGCCAGGGCGCCCTTGTGCTCGCGGACCGTCTGGAGGTCGGCCAGGATCTGGCAGGGGTGGAACTCGTCGGTGAGGGCGTTGACCACCGGAACGGTGATGTCGGCGGCCAGGGTCTCCAGGTCGGCCTGGGCGAAGGTGCGCCAGACGACGGCGGCGACCTGGCGCTGCAGGACGCGGGCGGTGTCGGCGAGGGGTTCGCCGCGGCCCATCTGGGTGCTGCCCGAGTCCAGGACCAGCGGGGCGCCGCCGAGGTCGGCGACGCCGACGCTGAAGGACAGGCGGGTGCGGGTGGAGGGCTTGTCGAAGAGGAGGGCCACGGTGCGCGGGCCGGCCAGGGGCCGGTGGGCGAAGCGGTCCTTCTTCATGGCGTCGGCGAGGTCCAGCACCCGGGCCTGCTCGGCCGGGCTCAGGTCGTCGTCGCGAAGGAAGTGCCGGGTCATGACTGCTTCTCCTTGGTGGCGGCCTCGGCGGCGTCGAGGATGGTGGGCAGGGCCTCGATGAAGACCCCGATCTGCTCGGGTGTGATGACCAGCGGCGGGGCGAGCCGGATGGCGTCGGGGGCGACCGCGTTGACCAGGAAGCCGCGGACCGCGGCCTGTTCCTGGACGTGGGCGGCGTGCGGACCGGTCAGGGTCAGGGCCCGCCACAGGCCCGAGCCTCGCTGCCCGGCCAGCAGGGGGTGGTCGATGGCGTCGAGCTGCTCGGCGAGCAGGTCCCCCATGACGGCGGTGTGGGCGAGCAGGCCCTCCTTCTCGATGGTGTCCAGGACGGCCAGGGCCGCGGCGCAGGCGATGGGGTTGCCGCCGAAGGTGGAGCCGTGGTCGCCCTTGTGGAAGGCGTCGGCGTAGCGGCCGAAGCCGACGCAGGCGCCGATGGGCAGGCCGCCGCCCAGCCCCTTGGCGAGGGTGAGGACGTCGGGGCGCACCCCGGCCTCCTGGTGCGCGAACCAGGCTCCGGTGCGGCCGATGCCGCTCTGGATCTCGTCCAGGACGAAGGCCGTGCCGGTGGCGTCGCAGATCTCGCGGACCCCGGCGAGGTAGCCCTCGGGGGCGGGGACGACCCCGGCCTCGCCCTGGGTGGGTTCGACGAACACGGCGGTGCAGCCGGTGTCGACGGCCTCGCGCAGGGCGTCGAGGTCGCCGTGGGGGACGAAGCGCACGTCCATGCCGAACGGCCCGAAGGGCTCGCGGATGGAGTCCTTGCCGGTCAGGGCCAGGGAGCCGGAGGTGCGGCCGTGGAAGCCCTTCCCCGCGGCGACGAAGTAGTGGCGGCCCGGGCCTGCGGCGCGCTTGACCAGCTTGAGGGCGGCCTCGTTGGCCTCGGTGCCGGAGTTGGAGAAGTACACCTTGGCGTCGCCGCCGAGCAGGGAGACGAGCCGCTCCGCCAGCTCGATCTCGCGCTCGTTGATGAAGAGGTTGCTGGTGTGGGCGATGGTGGCCGCCTGGTGGGCCACGGCCTTGACCAGGGCGGGGTGGCCGTGCCCCAGGGAGGAGACGGCGATGCCCGCGATGAGGTCGAGGTACTGGCGCCCGTCGGCGTCGTAGACCTCGCAGCCGCGTCCCAGGGTGAGGGCGATCGGCGGGACGCCGTAGTTGGGCATGAGCGAGGCCGAGAAGCGTTCGCGCAGTTCGGAGCCGGTCATGGCCTGCCTCCGTCGGTGTGGTCGGTGCGGGTGTCGTGGGGGCGCCAGGGGCGCGGGCGGTCTCCGGCGAGCAGGGCCGCCTCCAGTTCCTCGTCGGCGACCATCGTGCCGACACCCTGGTCGGTGAAGACCTCCAGGAGGAGGGAGTGCGGGACGCGGCCGTCGATGATGTGGGCCTGGGGCACACCGCCCTCGACGGCGGTGAGGCAGGCCTCCATCTTGGGGAGCATGCCGGAGGAGAGCGTGGGGAGCAGGGCGCGGAGCTCGTCGACGTTGAGGCGGCTGACCAGCTCGGTGTTGGCCGGGTAGTCGGCGTAGAGGCCTTCGACGTCGGTGAGCATGATGAGCTTGCTGGCGCCCAGGGCGACGGCGATCTCGGAGGCGGCGGTGTCGGCGTTGACGTTGTAGACGCCGCCGTCGTCGGCGCGGGCGACGCTGGAGACGACGGGGATGCGGCCGTCGGCCAGCAGGGCGGCGACGGCGCCCGCGTTGACCTCGGTGACCTCGCCGACGCGGCCGAGGTCGACCTCCCGGCCGTCCACCGTGACGCTCTTGCGTTCGGCGACCAACAGGTTGGCATCCTCGCCGGACATGCCGACGGCGAAGGGTCCGTGCCGGTTGATCAGGCCGACGATCTCGCGGTTGACCTGGCCGGTGAGGACCATGCGGACGATGTCCATGGCCTCGTCGGTGGTGACGCGCAGCCCGGCGGTGAAGGCGGACTCCACCCCGGAGCGTTCGAGCATGGCGCTGATCTGGGGGCCGCCGCCGTGGACGACGACGGGGCGCAGTCCGGCGTAGTAGAGGAAGACGACCGATTCGGCGAAGCGGACGCGCAGTTCCTCGTTGATCATGGCGTTGCCGCCGTACTTGACCACGACGGTGCGGCCGTGGAAGCGGGACAGCCAGGGCAGCGCCTCGATGAGGTTGGCGGCCTTGTCTATGGCCTGGGCCCGGTCGTCGCCGGTGGCGGCGCTGTCGGTGGCTCGGGAGATCATGTCCGGTCCTCGTGCTCCGTGGTGGCGGGGTCGGCGTCGATCTGGGCGGCCAGGTCGGCGCACACGTCGGCGAGCAGGGCCGCGAAGGCCTCCTCGTCGGGGGTGGTGCCGGCGGCCCCGCTGGCCATGAGCAGGGCGGTGTCGGCCGGTCCGGTGAACGGGGGGAGGGTCTTGGCGGCGGCGTCGGCGATGAGGGCGCGGCACCGGTCGGCGGTCAGGTCGGCGTCGGTGGTGACGATGTACAGGCCGCTGGACAGGGAGGGGTCCGGCCCCTTGGCCATGGCGCCGACGGTGTAGCCGTCCCCGCGCCGGAAGACGATCTTGACGACGGTGTCGGTGGTGCGGACGGCGTCGGCGGCGGTCAGCCCGCCGGAGCGGGAGAGTTCGGCGACGGCGGCGGTGACGCCGCCGGTGAGCCGGTCCAGGGGCGGGCGGGTGCCGACGGGTCCGGCGGCGCACAGGGCGATCTCGGCCGCGGAGTCGTCGACGGCGGCCGCGGTGTGCTCGGCCAGGGCGTGGACGTCCTGGAAGCCGAGGGGGACGGTGTCGACGTTGGCGCAGCCGGAGTTGAGGACGGCGGCGCGGACCCGGCCGCCGGCCAGGACCTGGCGGGACCACAGGGCGGGGGCCGAGCGGTCGGCGCCGGAGCCGAAGACCGCCCCGGCCGCCCGGGAGGGGCCGTCGTTGACGAGGACGGCGACGTCGCGCACGCCGGGGACGGCGATGCCCGCGCTGACTCCCGCGGCCCGGAAGCCCAGGGGTGCGGTGACGCTCACGTTGTGCCTTTCCAGCTTTCCGGTGGTCAGGGGGCCACGGCGGCGAGCGGGAGGCCGGTGGTCTCGGGCAGGCCCAGGGCGAGGTTGGCGCTCTGGATCGCGCCGCCCGCGGTGCCCTTGGTGAGGTTGTCCAGGGCGGCGACGGCGACCATGCGTCCGGCGTCGGGGTCCACGGTGACCTGGACGAGGGTGGTGTTGGCGGCGAGCGTCATGGCGGTGCTGGGCCAGGTCCCCTCGGGCAGGAGGTGGACGAAGGGCTCGTCGGCGTAGGCGGTCTCGTAGGCGGCGCGGACCTGCTCCGCGGTGGTGCCGGGCCGGAGGGGGGCGGTGCAGGTGGCGAGGATGCCGCGCGGCAGGGGGGCCAGGACGGGGGTGAAGGACAGCTTGACGGGTTCGCCGGTGACCGCGGTGAGGTTCTGGACGATCTCGGGGTTGTGGCGGTGGACTCCGCCGACGCCGTAGGGAGTGAGGGCGCCCATGACCTCGCTGCCGATGAGGTTCGGCTTGGGGGCCTTGCCCGCGCCGGAGGTGCCGGTGACGGCGACGACGGTGAGGTCGGGTTCGACGAGCTGCTCGGCCAGGCCGGGGAAGAGCGCGAGGGTGGCGACGGTGACATGGCAGCCGGGGACGGCGACGCGCTTGGCGCCGGTGAGGCGCTCGCGCTGTCCGGGCAGCTCGGGCAGGCCGTAGGGCCAGGTCCCGGCGTGGGGGGTGCCGTAGAAGCGTTCCCAGGAGGAGGAGTCCACGAGCCGGAAGTCGGCGCCGCAGTCGATGACGAGGACGTCCTCGCCGAGCTGCCGGGCGATGTCGGCGGACTGGCCGTGCGGCAGGGCCAGGAACACGAGGTCGTGGCCGCGCAGGGAGTCGACGTCGGTGGGGGCCAGGACGCGGTCGGCCAGCGGGAGCAGGTGCGGCTGGTGCTGGATGAGCGGTGTCCCGGCGTTCTTGGCGGCGGTGACGGCGCCGATCTCGATGTCGGGGTGGCCGATCAGCAGGCGGAGCACCTCGCCTCCGGCGTATCCACTGGCCCCGGCGACCGCCGCGTTGTAACCCATGGTGCTCCCCTCACTCTCAATGACTGAACTATCATGCACACTGCTGCAAATTTATGCAAGCCAGATCGGAGGAAGGCCGGTGCGAGCGCGCTCACACCGGCCCCGGTACGGCGGCGTCCGGTCAGCGGCCGGCGATGCGCCCGGCGATGCCGGCGAGGCGGGAGGTGTGGGCCTTCTCCTCGGAGGTCTTGGACTCGCGGCGGTCGGCGGTGCGGTAGAGCCCGTAGATGACCTGCGTGCCGACCCAGCGCAGCGGCTCGGGCTCCCAGCCGCGCACCTGGTGGCCCACCCAGGGCAGCCGGGTGAGCTCGGTGTCCCGGCCCAGGATGAGGTCGCGCAGGGTGCGCCCGGCCAGGTTGCTGGTGGCCACGCCGCTGCCGACGTAGCCCCCAGCCCAGCCGATGCCGGTCTCGGTGTCCATGTGCACGCTGGGGCACCAGTCGCGGGGCACGCCCAGGACGCCGGACCAGGCGTGCTCGACGGGCACCTCCGCCACGTCCGGGAACATGCGGGTGAGCGCGCGCCACAGCTCGGCGATGGCCTGGGGCTGGGTGGCGCCGTCCTTGTCCTGGGCCGAGCCGAAGCGGTAGGGCACGCCCCGGCCGCCGATGGCGATGCGGTCGTCGGCGGTGCGCTGGGCGTAGACGTAGGCATGCGCGGTGTCGCCCAGGACGTCGCGGCCCTCCCAGCCGATCTTGTCCCACACCTGGGCCGGAACGGGCTCGGTGACGATCATCGAGGAGTTCATCGGCAGCCATTCGCGGCGCTGGCCGCGCAGGGTGGAGGTGAAGCCCTCGGTGGCGCGCACGACGTGGTCGGCGTAGACGGTGCCGTGGTCGGTGACCACGGCCGGGCGGGCCACGCCCCGGCGGGGGCGGATCTCCTCCACGGCGGTGCCCTCGAAGATGGTCACCCCCAGCGCCTCGACCGCCCTGGCCAGGCCGGTGACCAGCTTGGCGGGCTGCACGCGCGCGGCGTGCGGGGAGTAGGCGCAGGCGACCGCGTCGGCGACGGCCAGGGAGGGGGTGTGCCCCTCGGGGAGCATGTGGATGTCGTCGGGCCAGTACCCCCATTCCTGGAGGTACTCGATGTCCTCGGCCAGCCGGTCGCGCTGGGCGGCGTTGGTGGCGACCAGGCGCATGCCGCCCTTGACGATGTCGGCGTCGATGCCCTCGGCGGCCGCGGCGGAGATGACCTCGTCGACGGTGCTCATCATCGCGCGTTGCAGGGCGATGAACGCGCTCTTGCCGTGTGACTGCGCGTAGCGCTCGCGGGAGCCCGCGAACTCCGCCGACAGCCACCCTCCGTTACGGCCGGAGGCGCCGAAGCCGGCGAACTCGCGCTCGACCACCGCGATGCGCAGGTCGGGCTGCGCCTTCTTGAGGTAGTAGGCGGTCCACAGCCCCGTGTACCCCGCGCCGACGACGCAGACGTCGTAGTCGGCGGTGCCGGGCAGCGGGTCCCTGCGCTCGGGAAGGCCGATGTCACGGAACCAGAAGGAGACGGAGCCGTTGGCGAACCGGGGGGACCGGGGGATCGGCCTCAGCTGCGCGGCAGTGGTGAACAGTCCCATGATTCCCCCCGGGGCCTTACCGTTGGGACCCCTCCCCCGGAGCCCTCGAACATCCGCCAACCTACACGGGAACGAAGGCCGGTGGGACGTTTTCCGTACTTTCGTACGGACACGGCGACATTCCGACCGGGGAATCGACTACCGAGCGTTTCCGACGGGTAATCCGGGGTCAGACCGTGCTGTCACGGAGCGTGCGCGCGACCGCGGACAGGGTGCGCACGCCCTCCTCGCCCAACGGCCCCAGGACGTGCTCGCGCAGACGCTCGACGTGCTTGACCCGCACCTGGCCGATGAACTCCACCCCCTGGGGGGTGAGGGTCGCGTAGACCACGCGCCGGTCGGACGAGCAGTTCTCGCGCTTGAGGTACCCCTCGCGTTCGAGCCGGTCGGCGAGCTTGGTGAAGCCGCCGGTGCTGAGACTGACCTCTCGGGCCAGGCGGCTCATCGGGAGCCGGTGTCCGGGGGTGCGCTGCAGGCGTATGAGGACCTCGAACCAGGGCCCGGCCATGTCCTTGCCGTCGGGGGTGATGCCGCGCAGCAGCCTGGGGTGGACGCCGTTCATGGCCTCGTGCAGCAGGCCCCAGGCGGTGATGAGGTCGTCGTCGGTGAGCGTCGCGGTGTCCTCGGTCGGCCGTGCGGTCATGATCCGCCCCCTCAAGAAGTATCTTCCCGAGAAACAATACCGGATGATGGGAGCACGGGAAAGTCTTTTCCAAGGAAAATATTTCATCCGGCCGGCTCCCCTGCGGCCGGGGCGCGGCCCCGGCAGCCCGAGGGCCGCCCCCCGCGGTGCTCCGCGGAAGGCGGCCCTCGGAAGAGCCGGCCTCAGTGGCGGGCGGCCACCGCGTCCAGGGCTCCGGCCAGGGTGGACACCAGGTGGTCGATCTGCTCCCAGGTGATGGTCAGCGGCGGCGAGATGAGCAGCGCCGTCGGGACCGGCCGCAGGATCACCCCGCGCGCACGCGCCTCGGCGAACACCTCCGCCGTGGTGATCCCCCTCCCGGCCAGCGCCTCCTCGGTGAGCTCCACCGCGGCCATCACCCCGGTGCCCGAGCGGACCTGCGCGACCAGCGGGTGGTCGGCCAGGGGGCGCAGGGCCCCGTCCAGCTGCCGCTCCACCTCCAGGGACACCGTGAACAGGTCCTCCCGCTCCAGGATGTCCAGGTTGGCCATGGCCGCGGCACAGGCCGTCGGGTGCCCGGCGTAGGTGGTGCCGTGCAGGAAGGGGTGGCCCTCCCGGTACCAGAACGGATCGGCCACCCGGCCGCTCACCACCACGCCGCCCAGCGGCAGGTAGCCGCTGGAGACGCCCTTGGCGAAGACGATCATGTCGGGCCGCACCCCGAAGCGCTCGATCCCGAACCAGTCGCCCAGCCGGGCGAACGCGCAGATCACGCTGTCGACGATGAACAGCACGCCGTACCGCTCGCAGATGCGGGCCACCTCGGTGAAGTAGTCCGGCGGCGGCGCGTACACCCCGCCCGCCCCGATGACGGGCTCGGCGAAGAAGGCGGCCACCCGCCCGGGGCCCACCCGCAGGATCTCCGCCTCCAGGGCGGCCGCGGAGTCGTGCGGGACCACCGACACGTCCTCGACCAGCGGCCCGTATCCGGTGCGGAACCGCTCCATGCCGATCACGCTGGTGCCGAACCCGTGCAGGCCGTGGTAGCCGCCGGTGCGGCTGATCAGGTGGACCCGCTCCGGGGCCCCGGTGACGGCGTGGAAGCGGCGGGCCAGCTTGGCCGCGGTGTCGATGGACTCCCCTCCCCCGCAGGTGAGGATCACCCGCGGGTCGTCGACCGGGGCGTGCGCGGCCAGCCGCTCGCTGAGCCGCGCCGCGGGGGCGTTGGAGAAGTCCCCGTAGACGGTGTAGGCGTCCAGGGTCAGCATCTGACGGTGGACGGCCTCGGCGATCTCGGGGCGGCCGTGGCCGACGTTGCAGTACCAGAGGCTGGCCGTGCCGTCGAGGTACCGGTCGCCGGCCTCGTCCCAGAGCCACACGCCCTCGGCGCGCGCCACCGTGAACTCGGGGCCCTTGCGGACCGTGTTCATATCGCAGAAGGTGTGCCAGAGGCGGCCGGGCTCCCGCACCTGCGGGGCGGCGGGAACGAACGGGAGAGCCGTTTCGGTCATAGGGCGACCTCCGAACCGTGGACGTGCGCGAACGACGACGCGCTGCCGGGAATACTGCGGTCCCCGCCCCCGGGCGCCCTGGGAGGGGCGGGTGCTTGCAGGCTAAATGTGGGGGACGCCTCACAGCAAGAGACGAAACGAACTTTCATGCCCCGAAACACCGGGGTCATTCCGGCTACCCCGGCACATGGTCCGGAAAACCCATGACACGCTGGGAGAACAGAGCCGAAAAAAGTTCTCCGCGTCCCCTCCACGGGAGAGCGTTCCGTCTTCCGGCGGCCATCTCCGGGAAACACGGGCCCCGGAGGACACGGGCCCGGGGAACGCGGGAGGGGCCGCCCCGTCGGTGGACGGGACGGCCCCTCGCGGTGGCGCGGTGCGCCGGCGCGGCGTGTCAGGCGCGCAGCGCGGCGCCGGTGCGCTCGGCCGCCGCGGCCACGGCGGCGTCGCGGGCGGCGCCCGCCTCCTCCGCCGTCAGCGTGCGGTCGGCGGCGCGGAAGCGCAGGGTGAAGGCCACCGACTTGCGGCCCTCGCCCACCTGCTCGCCGGTGTAGACGTCGAACAGGCGCACGCTCTCCAGCAGCTCCCCGGCGCCCGCCGCCAGCGCGGCGCCGATCTCGCCGACCGGGACGGACTCGTCCACGACCAGGGCCACGTCCTGGACCGCCACCGGATAGGTGGAGACCTCCGGGGCGACGACCGGGGTGCGGGCCCGCTCGACGCGGTCCAGCTCCAGCTCCATCGCCGCGGTGCGCTCTGGCAGCCCGAACGCCTTGACGGTGCGCGGGTGCAGCTCGCCGGCGTGGCCGACGAGCACGCGCTCGCCCCCGACCCGCACGTACAGTGCGGCGCAGCGGCCCGGGTGCCAGGGGGCGTGGGCGTCGGCCTCCGCCTCCAGCTCCACCCCGGCGACCCGGGCGACCTCGCGGGCGGCCTGGATCGCGTCGGCCCAGGTGGCCGCGCGGCCCCCGCCCCACCAGCCGGCGCGCTCGGCGTCGCCGGTGATGACGACGCCGATCCGGCGCGGCTGGGCGGGCAGGGCGGCGTCGATCAGCGCCAGCTCCTCCGCGCTCGGTCCGCGGTCGACCGGCAGGAGCGGGGCGCGGGTCGCACCCGGCTCGGGCCGGTACACCAGGCCCGTCTCGAAGAGGGCCACGTCGGTGAAACCGCGCCCCACGTTGCGGGCCAGCGCCTTGAACAGGCCCGGCAGCAGCGTGGTCCGCAGCAGCGGCTCCTCGTCGTTGAGCGGGTTGGCCAGGCGCAGGGCGACCCTGCGGGCGTCGTCGGCGGGCAGCTGGAGCCCGTCGAGGTCGCGCTCACCGGTGAACGGGTAGGACAGCACCTCGTTGTACCCGGCGTCGGCCAGGGCCCGGCCGACGGCGCGGCGCAGCCGCTGGCCCTCGGTGAGGCCGCGGCCCGAGCCGCGCGGCCGGATCGAGGGGATGTTCTCGTAGCCCTCGAACCGGATGACCTCCTCGGCCAGGTCGTTGGGGTCGGTGAGGTCGGGCCGCCAGGACGGCGGGGTGACGGTCAGGACGTCCCCGTCCGCGGCCACCTCGCAGCCGACGGCCGTCAGCCACTTCTCGGTGGTGCCGGCCGGGTAGTCGACCCCGGAGACCGAGGAGGCGTGCCCGGCCCGCACCGTGATGGGCGCGCGCGGGGCGACCCGGTCCAGGTGGGTGTAGGCGTCCTCGACGGTCGCCCCGCCCAGCTCGGCCAGCAGCCCGACGGCGCGGGTGGCGGCGGCGAGCTGGAGGCCGGAGTCCACACCGCGCTCGAAGCGGCGGGAGGCCTCCGAGGAGAGCTGGTGGCGGCGCGAGGCCCGGGCGATGTGCATCTCGTCGAAGTGGGCGGCCTCGATCAGGACCGAGGTGGAGGACAGGCCGATCTCGGTGTCCACCCCGCCCATGACCCCGGCGATCGCCTGGGCGCCGGACCCGTCGGCGATGACGATGTCGTCGGTGTCCAGGGAGCGCTGGACGTGGTCCAGTGTCTCCAGCTTCTCCCCCGCCTCGGCGGCGCGCACGGTGACGGTGCCGGTGAGGCGGTCGCGGTCCCAGGCGTGCAGCGGCTGGCCGAGCTCGAGCATCACGTAGTTGGTGATGTCGACGGCCAGGGAGACGGGGCGCACCCCGCACTGGTGCAGGCGGCGCTTCATCCACAGCGGGCTGGGCGCGTCGGGGTCGAAGCCGGTGGCGCCGCGCAGGACGAGGCTGTCGCACAGGGAGTCGTCGGCGATGGCGGCCGGGTGGCCCTCGCCCGCGGGGGCGGACACGGCGACGTCGGCGGGGTCGTGGAACGCGACGCCGTACAGGGAGGCGGTGTCGCGGGCCACACCGCGGATCGACAGCGCGTAGCCGCGGTCGGGCGTCACCGCGATGTCGATGACGTCCTCGCGCAGGCCGAGCGGGCCGATGGCGTCCTCGCCGACCTCGCCGAAGCCCTCGGGCAGGATGACGATGCCGCTGTGGTCCTCCCACAGGCCCAGCTCGGTGGCCGAGCAGATCATGCCCTCGGACATCCGGCCGTAGGTCTTGCGGGCGCCGATCCTGAAGCCGCCGGGCAGCTCGGCGCCGGGCAGCGAGACGACGACGAGGTCGCCCTCGGCGAAGTTGCGGGCGCCGCAGATGATCTGCTGGGGCTCGCCGGTGCCGTTGGCCGACCCGACGTCCACCCGGCAGTAGCGGATGGGCTTCTTGAACCCGGTGAGCTCCTCGATCTCCAGGACGCGCCCGTAGACGACGGGGCCGGTCAGGTCGGCGCCCAGGGTGTCGACGGTCTCGACCTCGAGCCCGGCCAGCGTGAGCCGCGAGGCCAGGTCGCGTGCGGTGACGTCGGCCGGCAGGTCGACGTACTCCCGCAGCCAGGAAAGGGGGACGCGCATCAGTTCTCACTCCCGAACGCCGAGGTGAAGCGGATGTCGCCCTCGACCATGTCGTGCATGTCGCGCACGCCGTGCGCGAACATCAGTGTCCGTTCGATTCCCAGGCCGAAGGCCCAGCCGCTGTAGACCTCGGGGTCGACCCCGGCGGCGACGAGCACGCGGGGGTTGACCACGCCGCAGCCGCCGAGCTCGATCCAGCCCTCGCTGGAGCAGGTGCGGCACGGGTTGTCGGGGTCGCCCACCGACGCGCCGCGGCACACGAAGCACTCCATGTCCACCTCGGCCGACGGCTCGGTGAAGGGGAAGTAGGAGGCGCGGAAGCGGGTGCGCAGGCCCTCCCCGAACATGGACCCGACGAAGGCGTCGATGGCGCCGCGCAGGTGCGCCATCGTGATGCCCTTGTCCACGACCAGGCCCTCCAGCTGGTGGAAGACCGGGCTGTGGGTGGCGTCGAGCTCGTCGGTGCGGAAGGTCTTGCCCGGCGCGACCACGTACACGGGCAGCTCGCGCGAGAGCAGCGCGCGGACCTGCACCGGCGAGGTGTGGGTGCGCATGACCATGCCGGAGTCCCCGCCGCCGGGGCCCTCCACGAAGTAGGTGTCCTGCATGGTGCGGGCCGGGTGGTCGGGCTGGAAGTTGAGGGCGTCGAAGTTGAACCACTCCGCCTCGACCTCGGGGCCCTCCGCGATCTCGAAGCCCATGCCGACGAACACGTCGGCCATGCGCTCGGCGACGGTGGTCAGCGGGTGGCGGGCGCCGCGCGGGGCCCGGTCCCAGGGCAGGGTGACGTCGACCCGCTCCTCGACCAGGACGCGCTCGTCGCGCTCGGCCTCCAGGGCGGCCTGGCGCTCCTTGAGGGCCTGGCCGACGTCGCGGCGGGCGCCGCCGACGCGCTTGCCCGCGTCGGCCTTGGCCGCCGGGGGCAGCGCCCCGATCTCGCGGTTGGCCAGGGCCAGCGGGGACCGGTCGCCGGCGTGGGCGAGACGGACCTCCTTGAGTTCGGCGAGGTCCTTCGCCGCTGCGATGGCGGCCAGTGCCTCCTCGCGCATGCGGGCGACCTCGTCGGGGTGCAGGGGGGTCACCTCGACCGGGTCGAAGGAATTGTTCGGTGCAGACATGGTTGGTCACCTCACCGCCGCGTCCCCGTGCAGGAGGAAGGCGTGCGGTGGTCACGGTCCGCCGTGGGGCGGACGGGGCCGACAGGGAAGGCTCAGGGATGTCGGGCGCGCAGGGAAGGGTCCACTCACCGGTCCCGGGCACGCCGTGGAGCCCACCGGGGGCGTCGGAGGGTCTGAAGGGCTTCAGACGAACTCGGGCGTCCCGGCGGGCATGGTAAATCGGAACTCGGCACCGCCGCTGGGGGCGCGTCCGACGGTGATCGTGCCGCCGTGGGCCTCGACGAGGCCCTTGACGATGAACAGCCCGAGGCCGGTCCCGCTCCGGCGCTTGCTGCGCCAGAACTGGCGGAAGACGCGCGGAATGGTCTCGGGCGCTATGCCCTGGCCTTCGTCGCGCACCGACACCGCTGCTCCTCCCTCACACGGCTCGATCACGATACTGACAGTACCAGCGCCGTGCCGCACCCCGTTTTCCACGAGGTTGGAGAGGATCTGTTCGAGCTTGTCGGGGTCCAGCCACATCTGCGGGAGGCCTTCGCGCGTCTCGACCCGGAAGCGCTCCTCCGACTCGCCGGAGGCCACGCGTCCGGCGACGACCCGGCGCACCACCTCGGTGACGTCGACGACCTGGCGGCGGACCTCGATGCGGCCGGACTCGATGCGGGAGACGTCGAGCAGGTCGTGGATGAGCCGGGTGACGCGGTCGGCGTCGGCGTTGACGGTCTCCAGCATGAACAGCTTCTGCTTGTCGGTGAGCCGTTCCCACTTGGTGAGCAGCGTGGAGGTGAAGCCCTTGACGCTGGTCAGCGGGGAGCGCAGCTCGTGGGCGACCTCGGAGACGAGGTCGGCGCGGCTGCGCTCGGCGCGCGTGGAGGCGTCGCGCAGGGTGACGACCAGGCGGACGAGGTCGCCGCCGGGGCGGGCGCGCACGTAGCGGGCGGCGACGAGGATCTCGCGGTCGTCGGGCAGGTACAGGGCGCGCTCGGTCTGGCGGGTGCGGCCGCGGTCCCCCCCGTAGGGGTCGCTGGCCTCCCACCAGTCGTTGCCGTCCGCGCCGACCAGCGGCAGGGCGGCGCGGAAGTCGCGCCGCAGGGCGTCCGCGGCGGGGATGCCGGTGAGCTGGGCGGCCTGGGCGTTGTAGAGGATGACGCGGCCGCGGGCGTCGGCGACGACGACGCCGTCGGGCAGGTCGTCGGCGTGCAGCGGGGCGTGGCCGGTGACGGTGTCGTCCACGTCCCACAGCGGTGCGGGGGTCGGGTCGCCTCCGGTGCCGTCGTCCGGGGGGGCGTCGGAGGGGTGTGCACCCTCTCCGTCCTCCACCGGGTGATCCACCTGCCGGCCGCTGCCCACGCCTCTCCCCGCTCCCCTTGTAGGTCCACGGACGCAGGGCATCCGCGCCTGCGTGCCGCCGACCGATGGCGCCGGCATCCGCGACCACCACCGCAGATCTACCCGGCACGTCCGTCCGGTACGCCTCTTGAACAGGGATCTCCGCCCACGTCGGGGCGGGTGGCGCATCGGGGGGCGCCACCGTGATCCCGCTCAGACCCTATCGGCACCGACACCCCGTGCACGTGCATTTGCCAATGCGAGTGGCGCGTCGGCGCCGGAAATCCCCGCCGGCCCTCAGGAGCGCCGCTGCTGGCGCGCGGTGGTGTAGAGGCACACGGCCGCGGCCGTGGCCAGATTCAGGCTTTCGGCCCCGCCGTAGATGGGGACGCTGACCGCGCCGTCCGTCAGGCGGACGGTCTCCTCCGGCAGGCCCCAGGCCTCGTTGCCGAAGACCCAGCCGACCGGGCCGTCCAGGTCCCCGCCGTCGGCGACCTCGTGCAGGTCCCGCGGCCCGCCGCCGTCGGCGGCCCAGACCCGGGCACCGCGCTCGCGCAGGAAGTCGACCGCACGCGCCACCGGGACGCCCACCACGATGGGCAGGTGGAACAGGCTCCCGGCGGAGGCCCGCACGCACTTGCCGTTGTAGGGGTCCACGGAGGCGTCGGTGAAGATGACCACGTCGGCCCCGGCGGCGTCGGCGGTGCGCAGCACCGTACCCGCGTTGCCCGGGTCGCGGACGTGGGACAGGACCGCCGCCAGGCGCACGTCGCCGACCCCGTCCAGGGGGACGTCGACGAACTCGCAGACGGCGATGACGCCCTGCGGGGTGACGGTCTGGGCCAGCTCCGTCATGACGTCGAGGCTGACCCGGTGGACCGGGACGCCCGCCGTGTGGGCGGCGTCCATCAGGTCCAGGTGGCGCTGCATGGCCTCGGTCGTGGCGTACACCTCGACCACGCCGGGGGCGGTCCCGCCGTAGGGGGACCGCCCGGCACCGCCGGCGGCGGCCAGTGCTTCGCGCACGGCCTGCGGCCCCTCGGCGAGGAAGCGCCGCTCGCGCTGGCGGAAGGTGCGTTTGGCGAGCCGCCGAACCCCCTTGATCCTGGGTGACCGGACACTCGTGAACTCGTGGCTCGCCATCGCTCTACCCGTCAGACTCCGTGTGGAACCGGTCAGGCCGCGGCCTCGGCCGGAAGGGCCTTCTTGGCGGTCTCCACCAGGGTCGCGAACGCGGCCTCGTCGTTGACGGCCAGCTCGGCGAGCATACGGCGGTCGACCTCGATGCCGGCCAGCTTCAGGCCCTGCATGAAGCGGTTGTAGGTGAGGCCGTTGGCGCGGGAGGCCGCGTTGATCCGCTGGATCCACAGACGACGGAACTGGCCCTTGCGGTCCTTGCGGTCGCGGTAGGCGTAGGTCATCGAGTGGAGCATCTGCTCCTTGGCCTTGCGGTACAGGCGCGAACGCTGACCGCGGTAGCCGCTCGCCCGGTCGAGGACGACCTTGCGCTTCTTCTTGGCGTTGAGAGCCCGCTTCACGCGTGCCACTGTGACTCCCTCTTGTGTGTTCCGGCGCGCGGGGCGCGCCGACCGGCCCGACTCCGAGGAGTCCGGCGACCGGATTCGCTTCTGGTTGATCCCACCCGGCGGCCGTCACCGCGCCGCTGGGGCGCGGGGGCGCTTCCGGTGGGAGGGGAAGGTTCGCGGACTACTTGCCGAGAAGCTTCTTGATGAACTTCGCGTCCGCGGGGGCGAGCACGGCCTCGTTGCTCAGCTTGCGCTTGCGCTTGGAGGTCTTGTGCTCAAGGATGTGGTTCTTGTTGGCACGGCGGCGCATGATCTTGCCAGAGCCGGTGACCTTGAAGCGGTCCTTGGCCCCACTGTGGGTCTTGTTCTTCGGCATGTCGCCGTCGTCTCCTACTCCGTCGGCGTGTCGGTCCGCGCGCGGGGCGCGGGCGACACGGTTGTTCCGCCACTGCTTCCGTCACTGTGGCGGGGTCCCTGGACGCCGGCCGTGACGCGTTCGGATGTCCGCGCACAGCCCACCCCACCACCCGGTCCCTTCCGGCGGCCGGGCGGTGGGGGACTTCCCCGGAGCCGCTAGGCCTGTGCGTCGGGCTGTTCGCGGCGGGACTTGTCCCCCGCCGCGGCCGCGCGGGCCTCGGCCTTGTGCTCGGACCGCCGCTTGTGCGGGCCGATCACCATGACCATGTTGCGGCCGTCCTGCTTGGGCTGCGACTCCACCGTGCCAAGGTCCTGGACGTCCTCGGCGAGCCGCGCCAGCAGGCGGCGGCCCAGCTCCGGACGGGACTGCTCACGACCACGGAACATGATCGTCACCTTGACCTTGTCCCCGCTCTTGAGGAACCGCACCACGTGACCCTTCTTGGTCTCGTAGTCGTGCGGGTCGATCTTCGGGCGGAGCTTGATCTCCTTGATGATCGTGTTCGACTGGTTCTTACGGGCTTCGCGGGCCTTGACCGCTGACTCGTACTTGAACTTGCCGTAGTCCATCAGCTTGGCGACCGGCGGGCGCGCGGTCGGCGCTACCTCGACGAGGTCGAGGTCCGACTCCTGGGCGAGGCGCAGGGCGTCCTGCACGGAGACGATTCCGACCTGTTCACCGTTGGGTCCGACGAGACGGACCTCGGGCACCCGGATGCGGTCATTGATGCGGGGCTCGGCGCTGATGAGACCCCTCCCTAGCTTTCTCGGATTACCTGGGACCGGCCGCCCCTGATTGGTGCGGCCTGCTGGATCGGCCCGCCCGTCTCCGGCGGATGGACCGACCGCGTCGGGGTCTCCCTGGAAAAGCGAAAACCCCGCCAGCGTGTGCAAGCGGGGTCGATCCGGTGGACGGCACGGCGACGCGCGTATCGGACGGACTCCGCGTACGCGGGATCCCGTCGCGACGGCGACGCATCGGGCCGACTCGGTGGACCCGCCCGGGCGTGACCCGACGGGTGGGAGGATCATCTCCGCTTGCGGTTCCAGTGTGACAGGCACACCGGACCAAGTCGATATCTCATACTACCAGTCGGGCGGACCCTCCCGGTCCGCGCCGCTCAGGAGGCGGCGCGGCGGGCCAGTTCGGCCTCCCCCGCGGCGCGCATCGCCTCGACCGGGACCCGTTCCCGGCCCGTCATCAGTCGCACCTGGGCCACCGCCTGGTGCAGCAGCATGGGGAAGCCGCCCACGACCCGGCCGCCCCGTTCCGCGACCCGGCGGGCGGCGGCGGTGGGCCAGGGGGAGTACACCACGTCGAACAGGTCCGCGCCGCTCTCGGCCAGCGGCCCGGCCAGGCCGTCGGCCGCGCCCGAGGGCAGCGACGAGACGACGAGGTCGACGCCGAGGTGGCGCTCGGCCTCGGCCAGGGGGGCGACCTCCACCGGGTGCCCCAGGCGCCCGGCGGCGGCGACCACCTCGTCGGCCCGGGAGGTGTCCCGGGCCAGGACCGTGACCGGGGCGGTGAGCCCGAGCCCGCGCAGGGCGGCCAGGGCCGAGGCCGCGGTGGCCCCGGCGCCCAGGACCGTGGCACTGCGGGGGGCGTCCACCCCGGCCTCGGCCAGGGCGGTGACGATGCCCTCGACGTCGGTGTTGTGGGCGGCCCAGCCGCCGCCCTCGCGGACCAGGGTGTTGGCCCCGCCGACGCGGACGGCCAGGTCCTCGGCCCGGTCGGCCAGCTCCAGCGCCCGCCGCTTGAGCGGCATGGTCAGCGAGAGCCCGGCCCAGTCCGGGCCGAGCCCGGCGAGGAAGGGGGCCAGCCCCTCCTCGCCGCATTCGTGCAGCCCGTAGGACCAGTCGTCCAGGCCCATCGCCGTGTAGGCGGCGGCGTGCAGGACCGGGGAGAGGGAGTGGGCGACCGGCGAGCCCAGGACCGCCGCGCGCATCAGCCGCCGCTCCAGTTCTCCATGAACTCCTGCTTGAGCAGTTCGAACTCGGCCTCGCTGTCGGTGAACTCGGTGACGCCGTTCTCCGGGTCGGTGGCCACGAAGTACAGCCACGGCCCCTCCGCCGGCTCCAGCGCCGCCATTATGGCGTCCTCGCCGGGGGCGACGAAGGGCCCCGGCGGCAGGCCGGGCTTGTGGTAGGTGTCGAACCCGCTGGTGTCCGCGGCGCACGCGGCCAGCTGGTCGTTGTTCAGCGCGATGCCGTACTCGCCGATGGCGTAGAAGCAGGTGCTGTCCATGCCCAGGTTCATGTCGATCTCCAGGCGGTTGTAGATCACCCGGGAGACCTTGGGCATGTCCTCCTTGCTGCCGCTCTCGGCCTGGACGATGGAGGCGACGGCCATGACCTCGTCGGGGGTCAGGCCCAGCTCGGCGGCCCTCTCCTCCAGCCGCACCTTCTCGGCCGTCGCGTGGAACTGCTGGACCATGGTCTTGAGCATGGTCTGGGCGTCGGTGCCGGGGTCGAACATGTAGGTCGAGGGGAACAGGTACCCGGCGGCCTCGCCCTCGGCGTACTCGGGCAGGCCCAGTTCGTCGGGCCGGGAGTGGGCCGCCTCGAACTCCTCGTAGGGGACGCCGGTCGCCTCGGACAGCTCCTCCATGGCCTGCTCGTTGCGCAGGCCCTCGTTGACCGTGACCCGGCCGCCGAGGCGGTTGTCGGGGTCCAACAGGGCCCGCACCGCGTTGTCGGCGCTCATGCCCAGGGCCAGGGAGTAGCTGCCCGGGACCAGGCCCTGGCCCCGCTCCTCCTCGGACAGGTCCTCCAGGGCGTTGGTGAACGCCCGCGGGCTGGCCACCACGCCCAGGTCGGTCAGGCCCTGGCCGACGGCGAGGCCGCTCTGGTTCTCCTCGATCACGTAGACGACCTCGCCCTCGCCCGCGCCGTCGAAGTCCGGCGGGAAGACGTAGGTGCGCATCACGAAGAACCCGCCGCCGCCGATGACGGCGATGAGCGCCAGGACGAGCAGGATCATCATGCCCTTGCCGCGCCGTTTGGCCCGGCGGCCCTCCGGCGTGCGCTGCTGCTGGGCCAGGCGGGCGCGTTTGAGCTCCTTGGCCTTCTTGCGGCTGCTGCGGCCGCCCCCGTAGGCGGCGGCGATGTCGGCCAGGGCCGGCTCTTCGTAGTCGTCGTGGTCGTCCTCTTCGGACCCGGCGTCCTCGGACGCCTCCGGCTCCTCCGCGGGCTCCTCCTCGCGGCGGCCGCGCCGGCGTCCCCCGCGGCGGGCGCCGCCGCGTCGGCCGCGGCCCCGGCCGCGCCGGGCGGGGGGCTCCTCGTCGTCGTCGGCCGGGGCGCCGTATCCGGCGTCCTCGGACTCGCCGGCCTCCTCGGGCTCGGGCGCCTCGTCGGCCGCCGCGCTCCGGCGTCGCCGGGAGCGGCGGGGGGCCTCCTGCGCCGGGGCGGCGAAGGCGTCGTCGTCGGGGGCGTCCCGGAACGGCGCGCTCTCGTGGGACCCCGTGTCGTGGGGGCCCGGGTCGCGCGGACCGGTGTCGAAGGACCCGGTGTCGTAGGAACCCGTGTCGTAGGACCCGGTGTCGTAGGAGCCCGTGTCGTGGGCTCCCGTGTCCTGCGGTGCCTGCGCCCGGCGGGCGCGGCGGCCCCGGGGCGGGGCGTCGGCGATGAACGCGCCGGACTCCGCGGGCGGCTCCTCCACCGGGCCGCGGCGGCGGCGGCCGGAGCGGGTGCGGCCCGTGTCCTCGGCGGGCTCGGCGGCCTCCTCGGCGGGGACCCCGCGGTGGCGGCGGCCGCGGCGCGGGGTGGAGTCGAAGGAACCGGAGTCGGGGGATCCGTCGCCGCGGGCGCCGCGCGGCCGCAGGTCCTCTTCGGACAGGGCGGCGAACGCCCCGGTGTCGGCGGAGCTGTTCACGCCGGGGAAGGGGACGGCGTCGAACGCCCCGGTGTCCTCGGGCAGACCGTCCAGAAAGCCGGGCTCCTCGTCCCGGCGGCCGCGCTTGCGGCCCCCGCGCCCGCGGCGCGGGGGCTCCTCGGCGGCGCGGCGGCCGCGGCGGGAGGCGCGCGGCGCCTCCTCCCCGGCCGCGGGCGGAGCGGGGTCGGGCTCGGGGCGCTCGCGGCGGGCGCGGCGCGGCGGCTCCTCCTCGGCGGGGGCGGGCCCCGCGGGCGAACCCAGGCCGGCCAGCGTGGCCAGGGCGTCCTGGGTGGTGTCGGCGGCGGGCGGCCGTCCCGCGGTGTCGGGACCGGTGTCGCGCGAGCGGCGGGCGCCGGAGCGGGCCGCACGGCCGCCGCGCAGCGCGTCGGCGGCGCCGCCGCGGCGCTGCGGCGCCGCGGGCTCCTGGTCGCGGTCGGAGCGGCCCGGGTTCAGCGGGTCGTACTCCTGGTCGGGCCGGGGAGCGTAGCGGGGGGTCCGGAACTCGCCGGTCGAGGGCCCCGGGTGCCGGGGGCCGGACGCCTCGGAGTCGGCCCACGGGGAGGCCTCCGGGCGGGCGCGTCGGCCGCGCGCGGGGCCGCCGCGCGGGTCGTAGTCGCGACCGCTGTCGCGGTCGGCGCGTCCACGATAGGGATTTTCGGGGTAGTCATCCCTGTCGTTCATGATTCTCCCTGGCTGGAGCGGACGATCTCGCCCGGGGGCCGGCCTGTCGACCGTTCCTGGTCCAAGGCGCTCTGAAGGAGGACCGTGGCCGCCGCCTGGTCGATGACCGACCGACGGGCGCGTCCGCCCTTGGCGCCCTTCTTACTGAAGGAGGCTCCGGAGAGCAGGTGTCCCTGTGCGGTCACCGTGGTGAGGCGTTCGTCGACCAGACGGACGGGGACGGGGTGCAGGAGTCCGGCCAGCGAAGCCGCGAACTCCCGGGCCGACCGGGCGGCCGGCCCCTCCTCTCCTGACAGAGAGGCAGGGTAACCCACGATGACCTCCCGTGCCTCCTTCTCCAGGACCAGCAGGGCGATCCGGTTCTTGTCGCCCCTGCCGCGCGGCACCGTCTCCAGGGGGCTGGCGAGCGTACCGGAGGGGTCGCTGACGGCCACACCGATGCGGGCGTTGCCGGGGTCGACGGCCAGGCGGACACCGTTCCTCACGAGGAGCGCCCCCCGGTTCGGGGAAGGCGGCAGGGGCGGGCCGTCCCGGTACGGGTACGGCACCGCGATGGGAGAATCCTCGACACGGTGGTCCTGTTCGTCAGGTGGATCGCGGGGAAAGTCCGCGCAGACGGCCGTTTGATCGGCTGTGACGCGCCACAGTATGCCCGATTCGATGACCGTACGCAGCCCGGGTCACGCGGAGTGGGCTCCGGCTCACGGTCCGGGCGCTCGGTCCGCCGCTGTACGGGATGCGGGGCGGCCGTGGAGGCCGCATCCGAGTGTAAGTCACGCGAATCCCCCGTCATGGCGTCCGATCGCGCCCACACGGCCGGAGCCGGGAGCGCGGACGACCGCGTTCGCCCGAATCGTCACAGGTCGTGATACTACCCGGCACTGTATGTCACGCTGGGTCACCACGCCCGTGTTGCGAAGACCACGCCGGGAACGGCGGCCGAACGAGGGCCGCCGCCCCGGCGGGCACGGGGCGCCCGGAGCCCGTTCCCGGATGTCCTCCTGTGCCGCCGGAGGTCGCGCGGCGCCGACGGGGCCGAAGGCTCCCGCCCTCGGAGGGCGCCGGGCGAGGCGGCGGTGCCGCGGCCGCCGGGCCGTCCGTCGGGGGCGCCGACGGACGGGGGGCGGACCGCGGCGGAGCGGAGGTCCGGAGGAACAGGCGCTAGGCGCCGGCGATACGGGCCTCCACGGCGCGGAGGGCCTCGTCGACCTTGGTCGCGTCGGTGCCGCCGCCCTGGGCCATGTCGGGCTTGCCGCCGCCACCGCCGCCGAGCGCGCGGGCCGCCACGCCCACCAGGTCGCCGGCCTTGATCCCGGCCTTCTGCGCCGCCTTGTTGACCGCGATGACCACGACCGGGCGGTCCTTGGGCACGGCCGTCAGCGCCACCACGGCGGGCTCGGCCTCGCCCAGGCGGCCGCGCACGTCCGCGGCCAGGGTGCGCAGGTCGTCGCCGCCGGTGCCCTCGGGGGCCTGCTCGGCCACGACCAGCGCCGGTCCGTGGCGGCGGGCCCTCTCCGCGATGGAGCCGGCGGCCTGCAGGACCTGCGCCGCGCGCAGCTTCTCGATCTCCTTCTCCGCGGCGCGCAGCCGGGAGATCACGGCGTCGATGCGCTCGGGCAGTTCCTCGCGCGGGGCCTTGAGCTGCTCGGACAGGCGGCCGACCAGCGCCGACTCCTTGGACAGGCGCTTGAACGCGTCCACGCCGACCGCCGCCTCGACCCGGCGCACGCCGGAGCCGATGGAGGACTCGCCCAGGAGCTTGACGATGCCCAGCCGCGCGGTGGAGGGCACGTGGGTGCCGCCGCACAGCTCGACGGAGTAGTCGCTCATCTCCACGACCCGGACGCGGTCGCCGTACTTCTCGCCGAACATGGCCAGGGCGCCCATCTTGAGGGCCTCGTCCAGGCTCTTCTCCTCGGTGCGCACCGCGATGTCGCCGGCCAGGACGGTGTTGACCTCCTCCTCGACCTCGGCCAGCCGGGACTCGCCCAGGGCGTTGTCGGCGGTGAAGTCGAAGCGCAGGCGGCCCGGGCTGTTCTCCGAGCCGGCCTGGCCCGCCGAGGGGCCCAGCGCGTTGCGCAGCGCCGAGTGGATGAGGTGGGTGGCCGAGTGGGAGCGCTCGATGGCGTGCCGGCGGCCGCCGTCGATCGCCGCGTGCACGGTGTCGTCCACGGTGATCTCGCCCGACCGGACGGTGCCCCGGTGGACGAACAGGCCCGGCAGGGGCTTCTGCACGTCCTCGACGTCGACGATCCCGCGGCCCTCGACGGTGAGCGTGCCGGTGTCGGCCAGCTGGCCGCCGCTCTCCGCGTAGAACGGGGTGCGGTCCAGGACGACCTCGACCTTCTCCCCCTGGCGCGCGGCGGGCGAGGAGACCCCGCCGACCACGATGCCCTTGACCGTCGACTCGCTCTGGGCGTCGGTGTAGCCCAGGAAGTCGGTGGTGCCCGCGCCCTCGAGCAGCTGCGCGTACAGGGAGATGTCCGCGTTGCCGAGCTTCTTGGACTTGGCGTCGGCCTTGGCGGTGTCCTTCTGCCGCTGCATGAGCTCGCGGAAGGACGCCTCGTCCACGGTCAGGCCCTGCTCGGCCGCCATCTCCAGGGTGAGGTCGATGGGGAAGCCGTAGGTGTCGTGGAGCTGGAAGGCGTCGGAGCCGGAGAAGACGGTGCCGCCCGCGTGCCGGGTGCGCTCGGCCGCCCGGGAGAACAGGGCGGTGCCCGCGCGCAGGGTGTCGGCGAAGTTCTTCTCCTCGGTGTCGATGACACCGTGGATGACGTCGGCCTTGTCGAGCAGGTCGGGGTAGATGTCCTTCATCGCGTCGATGCTGACCGCGGTGAGGTCGTGCATGTGGCCGGTGTCGGTGCCCGAGAGCAGGCGCATGTTGCGGATGGAGCGGCGCAGGATGCGGCGCAGGACGTAGCCCGCCTTCTCGTTGCCCGGCTTGACGCCGTCGCCGACCAGCATGACGGCGCTGCGGACGTGGTCGGCGACCACGCGCAGCAGGACGTCCTGCTCGTGGTCGTCGCCGTAGCGGACCCCGGCCAGTTCGGCGGCGCGGTTCAGGACGCGGCCGATGATGTCGGTCTCGTAGATGTTGTCGACGCCCTGGAGGACCGCGGCCAGGCGCTCCAGGCCCATCCCGGTGTCGATGTTCTTCTTGGGCAGCTCGCCGAGGATCGGGAAGCCGGACTTGTCGCCGCCCTCGCCCCGCTCGTACTGCATGAAGACGAGGTTCCAGATCTCGATGTAGCGGTTCTCGTCCGCCTCGGGGCCGCCCTCGGCGCCGTACTCGGGGCCGCGGTCGTAGAAGATCTCGGAGCAGGGGCCGCAGGGTCCGGGGACGCCCATCGACCAGTAGTTCTCCTCCATCCCCATGCGCTGGATGCGCTCGGGGCGCACGCCCACCTTGTCGCGCCAGATCGCCTCGGCCTCATCGTCGTCGAGGTAGACGGTGACCCAGAGCTTCTCGGGGTCGATGCCGAAGCCGCCCTCGGCCACCGGGCTGGTGACCAGCTCCCACGCCAGCGGGATCGCCTGCTCCTTGAAGTAGGCGCCGAAGGAGAAGTTGCCGAGCATCTGGAAGAAGGTGGCGTGCCGGGAGGTCTTGCCCACCTCCTCGATGTCCTTGGTGCGGATGCACTTCTGGACGCTGGTGGCGGTCTCGTACGGCGGAGTGCGCTGGCCCAGGAAGTAGGGCTTGAAGGGGACCATGCCTGCGGGCACCAGCAGCAGCGTGGGGTCCTCGGCGATGAGGCTTGCCGAGGGCACCACGGTGTGTCCGTTCTTCTCGAAGAAACTGAGGAAGCGGCGCGCGATCTCTGCCGTCTCCATTGATGCCCTCCTGTGCTCGGCTCCGCCGCCCTCGGCGGGCCCGTCCCTGCCCGGGACCTGATTGCGCGTGGCCGGTCGGTCGCCCCATCGTAGGGGGGAGGACCACGCGGATGCCTGTGGTTTTCGCCTGCGCGGCCGGCCCCTGCGGGGGCGGCCGACCCGGGACCCGTCCTGTCGACGACAACGCGGGGACCTCGGTTGTTCCAAGGCTATCGCCGTCGGGCACCGGGAGGCGCCGGGTCGGCGGAGCCCTCGCCGGGTGATCGCCGCCGACGTCTCCCCGGGGAGGTCGGGCGCCCGACCGGTGGAAGGCGCGGGGGCGGGCGGCGCCGAAGCCCCCGACGGCACGGGGGCGGACGCGCCCGCCTGCGGCAGGGGGTCCGGGTCCGGGAGCCCCGGGCGGGGACGGGCGCGGTGGAGGGGCCGGTCCCCCGGCTCCGGTCAGTCCCCGGGCAGGGCGCGGCGGTCGCCGGGGGGCAGGGCGCGGGAGCGGCGGGGCGCGTAGGTGCGCAGCAGCTCCTCCTCCTGCTCGCGGACGGCCTCGGCCAGGTCCTCGTTCAGTTCGCGCAGCGCGCCCTTGTACTCGCCGACCCGGTCCTCGACCCGCTCGGCGATGCCGCCGGGGGTGAGGGCCCGCCGGGCCTGGTGGACGCGGTGCACGGCGTAGCCGCCCAGGGCGGCCCCCGCGGCGAGGTAGAGCAGTCGCCGGATCACCGGTTCTCCTTCCGGCGGCGGCCGCGCACGACCGCCAGGGCGCGGCGCTGGCCCAGGACCCGGCGGACGCCGTAGGACAGCGAGGCCGCCTTGACGAGCGGACCGGTGACCACCGAGCGGGTCAGCGCGGTCATGGTGGCCACGTCCTCGGTGGTGGCCTGGGCGTTGGCGGTGATCTCCTCCACGCGCTCCAACGAGGTGTTGGCGCGTTCGACGGTGGCGGCGACGTCGTCCATCAGGGGCGGGGTGCGGTCACCCAGTTCCGAGACGACCGCGGTCGCGGCGTTGATGAGCTTGATCAGTTTGACGAGCGCCACGCAGATGAACGTGGCCAGCACCGCCCAGACCACCGCGGCGACGAGCGCGGCGACCTCTCCTCCGGTAAGCATGCGGGCTCCGTAAGGCGGATAGGGGCTACTTCTGAGGGTCTGTTTCCGAGGGTCCGTGTGCGACACCGCCCCCGCGCGTGCGCCGGAGTGGCGTCGGGGGCCGCCCGCCGTCGGCCGCGCTCCGGGGTGGGGCGTCCGAACCGGCGGGTTCCGGCCGACCATATCGCGTCGGGCCGACCGGTGTGCGGGGGCCTCGCCGTGCGCGGGCCGACCTGCCTCCGGGCGGTGGCCGATGCGGGACGCGGGCGTCGACTCCACTCCCCGTTTTCGGGAGAATGATCGTGGATCGGGATCTTCACTACGATGTCCGGACACTCCGCCGCCCCGTCGGCCCAGAAGCATCGCGACAGGACACCCATGAGCCCTCGTTCTCCCCGAGAGATCTCCGTGCTGGTACCGGAGCACCTGCCCCCGCTGTATCCGGACGACCCGACGCGGATAGGCCCCTACCTCGTCCTCGGACGGCTGGGGCAGGGGGCGTCCGGAACGGTCTACGCCGCGGTGGACGCGGCCTCTCCGACCGCGGGCGAGCGGCTGGTCGCGGTGAAGGTCGTCAAGGCCCCGGCCCCGGGCCCCGAGCGCGAGGCACTGGTGCGGCGGCTGACCGCGCTGTCGCAGGTGGACCCGGCGCGGGTGGTGGTGCCGCTGGCGTTCGACGGCCGGGCCGACCGGCCGTGGCTGGCGATGCCGTACATGGAGGGACAGCGGCTCTCGCACTTCATCACCAAGCGCGGGGGCCTGGGCACCGGAAAGCTGCTGGCGCTGGCCGTGGGCCTGGCCGAAGGGCTGTCCGCTCTGCACGCCCGGGGCATCGCGCACGGGTCGCTCAACCACGAGCGGGTGCTGCTGGAGTCGCACGGGCCGCACATCATGGACTGCGCGGTCGCCGACGCGCACACGGCCGGCTCCGGCGCCACCTGGATGAGCCCGGAACGCTACCGGGGCGCGGCGGCCTCCCCCGCCGCCGACGTGTTCGCCTGGGGGGCGGTCACCGCCTACGCGGGCACCGGGCGGCTGCCGTTCGGCCCCGGCGAACCGGAGGAGATCGCCGGACGCGCCGCGGCCGGGGAGCACAACCTGACCGGGCTGCCCAAGGGGCTGGTGCCGCTGGTGTCCCGGTCCCTGGACCCCGATCCGAACGCACGGCCGAGCCTGAACGAGGTGATCGGCTCGGTCCTGGCCGTCTGGCAGAGGGAGAACGGCCGCGAGGGGTCCGGGCCGCCCGACCGCGACGAGGTCGCCGCCCTGATGGAGCGCGAGTGGCGTGCGGTCGAACCGGCCCAGCGGGTGCCCCGTGTGATCCGCCTGGAGGGGCGACCGCCCCGGCGGCTCCCCCGGCGGGCGCCGCTCCTGGTGGGCGCCGGCGTGCTCGCCGCGGTGCTGGTGGGCGCGGGCGTGTGGGGCGTGGTCCGGCTGGCGGGGTCCTCCGACGACGAGGCGCTGGTGGCCGGCACCGAACAGGAGGCGTCCCCCTCGCCCTCCCCGGAGGAGGCGCCCCGGACGCTGGTGGTGCGGTTCGACCCCGCCGAGCAGGAGAACGTCGTGGAGGGGCCCTGGGTCTACACCCCGGTGGACCGCGACGACGAGCCGCAGCGCGGCCAGGGCGTGCCCACCCACCAGGACTGGGCCGCGCAGTGGGAGGAGGCCGGGGAGCCGGCCTCCGCCGTGATCGACCCCGAGGCCGAGGTGCTGTGCGCCAAGTTCTGCGCCGCCCCCGACCACGTGTTCCTGGACGAGGAGGGGCGCGGGACCTGGGAGCTGACCGGCCGCGACTTCATCGACTACCTGTCGTGGGGGCCGGTGGTGATCGTGGAGGTCACCTTCTCCGAGGAGGAGCCCGCCGAGGGCGGGCCCCGGGAGATCGTTCAGGTCACCGAGCTGTTCACCGACTAGCGTCGGGCCGGGGGCCCTGCGCGTCGGGCCGGCCGCCGCGCAGGACCTCCTTGATGCGGCCCAGCACCTCCGAGACGCGGCGTTCGGCGCCGTGCTCGGTGGGGCGGTAGTACTCGCGGCCCACCAGCCCCTCGGGGGCGTGCACCTGGGGGGCGACGCCGCCGGGGTGGTCGTGGGCGTAGCGGTAGCCCTTGCCGTGGCCCAGCTCCTTGGAGCCCCGGGAGTGGCCGTCGCGCAGGTGGAGCGGGACCGGCCCGGCCCGTCCGGCGCGGACGTCGGCGATGGCCTCTCCGATGGCGGTGATCACCGCGTTGGACTTGGGCGCCACGCTGATGTGGATGACGGCCTGGGCCAGGTTGATGCGCGCCTCGGGCATGCCGATCAGCTCGACGGCCTGGGCGGCGGCGACGGCCGTCTGGAGTGCGGTGGGGTCGGCCATGCCGACGTCCTCGCTGGCGTGCACGACGATGCGCCGGGCGATGAACCGGGGGTCCTCCCCCGCCTCGATCATGCGGGCCAGGTAGTGCAGGGCGGCGTCGGGGTCACTGCCGCGCATGCTCTTGATGAACGCGCTGACGACGTCGTAGTGCTGGTCCCCGGAGCGGTCGTAGCGCACGGCGTGGCGGTCCACGGCCCGTTCGAGGTGGGCGGCGGTGATCTCGACCGGCTCGGCGGCGGGCGGCCCGGCCACCAGGGCCGCGGCCTCCAGGTAGGTGAGGGAGCGGCGGCCGTCCCCGCCGGCCAGCCGGACCAGGTCGTCGGCGGCCTCGCCGGTGAGCGTGTAGCGCCCGTCCAGGCCGCGCTCGTCGGTGAGCGCCCGCTCCAGCAGGGCGTGCACGTCGGCGTCGTCCAGGGGCTCCAGGGTGAGCAGCAGGGAGCGGGACAGCAGCGGGCCGACCACGGAGAAGAAGGGGTTCTCGGTGGTGGCGCCGATGAAGCTGACCCACCGGTTCTCCACGGCGGGCAGCAGCGCGTCCTGCTGGGTCTTGTTGAACCGGTGGACCTCGTCGACGAACAGCAGGGTGCGGGTGCCGTTCATGCCCATCCGGCGGCGGGCCTCCTCGATGACCGCGCGCACGTCCTTCACACCGGCGCTGACCGCGGACAGCTCCACGAACCGGCGCTTGGTGGCCTTGCTGACCACGGTGGCCAGGGTGGTCTTGCCCGTCCCGGGCGGGCCCCACAGGAACACGGACATGGGCGCGTCGTCCTCGACCAGGCGGCGCAGCGGGCTGCCCTCGCCCAGCAGGTGGCCCTGGCCCACCACCTCGTCGAGGGTGCGCGGCCGCATGCGCACGGCCAGCGGCTCCTGTCCTTTGGCCGCCTCGGACCCGGCATCGTCGAACAGAGTTGCAGACACCCGTCCAGGGTAGGCGGTGGCGGCGACGTTCGCGGCCGGTACGGCGCGTGGCCCGTCGGCCCGGGCGGGGCCTCAGGCGGCGGGGCGGCGCATGCGGGCGACGAGCAGGGCGATGTCGTCGCCGCGTCCGGCGGGGGCCATCTCGGCCAGGGCGTGGGCGGCGCCCTCGGGGTCCTCGCAGTGCTCGACCAGGGCGGCGCCGACCTTGTCCAGGCCGGCCTCCATGAGCACGTCGGCGCTCTCCACCAGCCCGTCCGTGCACAGCAGCAGGGTGGTGCCAGGGTCCAGGACGCGGGTGGTGACGGGGTAGGACGTGTCGGGCAGCACGCCCAGCGGCGGCCCGGTCTCGGGCTCCCACAGCTCGTAGCCGTCGGGTCCGGCCAGGATGGCCGGGGGCTGCCCGGCCCAGGCGGCCTGCATGGCTCCGGTGGCCCGTTCCAGCACCAGGTAGCCGCAGGTGGCGAAGACGATCTCGCCGGTGTCGGTGAGCAGCCGGTTGGTCTCGCCCAGGACGACGCCGGGGTCGGACTGGTTGCTGGCGTAGGCGCGGAAGGCTGCGCGGATCTGGCCCATGGCGGCGGCCGCCTCCACGCCGTGGCCCTGGACGTCGCCGACCAGCAGGCCGACGCGGCCCTCGGGCAGTTCGACGACGTCGTAGAAGTCGCCGCAGATGCGCCAGTCCGCCCGGGAGGGCAGGTACTTGGTGGCGATGTCCAGGTCGGGGAAGCTGGCGACCTGGCGGGGCAGCATGCGCCGCTGCACGGCGTCGGCCAGCTCCAGCTCGGCCTGCTGGGCCTTGATGCGCTGGAGCGCCTGGCCGGCCAGTCCGGCGAAGGTGAGCATGAGGGCGCGCTCGTCGCGGCTGGCGTGGTGGGGGCGGTCCCACACCATCTGCCAGACGCCCAGGGCGACCTTGCCGTCGCCGAAGATCGGCACGGTCGCCCAGGCCTGGGACTTGGAGTCGTTGTGGCGCATGAGGTCGGCGGCGGCCGGGAAGCGGCTGACGACCTCGGCGCGGCTCTCGAAGAAGCGGGGCTGGCGGTCCTGTATGACCGCTCCCATGGGGAAGTCGGTGTCGTAGGCGCTGCGGCCGTCGATGAGACCCACGTTGCCGCGCTCGCGGGCGCCGGGCGAGGTGCGCAGCACCCCGTCCTCCACGTACATGGCCCCGGCGAAGTAGCCGCCGAAGATCGGCAGGAACTCCTCGCTGAGCAGGTCCATGACCTTGTCGACGGTGGTGGCCGAGACGAGCTTGGACGACAGCTCGGTGACCAGGCGGCCGTGCTCGGCCTCGGTGCGGCGGCGGTCGGCCAGGCGGCGCACCAGCTGGACGTGCTCGGTGACGTCGTCGACGATGCCGACGAGGCGGTCGGGCTCGCCCGGCACGAACCGGGCGCGCACGTGCAGGGAGCGCTCGTCGCCGAGGCGGTCGAAGACCCGGAAGCGCTGCTCGTAGTCGCGTCCGGCGAAGGAGGCGGCCATGGCGTCGCGGACCCGGGCGATGTCGTCGGGGTGGACGCGTTCCAGGATGCGGTCCAGCTCGCGGTCCTCCCCGGCCAGCAGCGAACCGAGCGGGGTGGGGCCGAAGAGCTCGTGCAGGCGGCCGCTGCCCAGGTCCAGGCTCCACAGGACGGAGTCGGAGTTGTCGGTGCGCAGCTCGCCGATGACCCGCAGGTCGGTCTCCTCGGTGGACAGCACGTGCACGAGCACCACGGCGTCGCCTCCGTCCACCGGCAGTACCTCGGCCTCGGCCAGGCGGTCGGCCTTGGCGGTGACGGAGATCCGCAGGCGGCGGCGCGGGCGGCCGTTCGGGGAGGTGCGGTGGGCCAGGGACTCGTGGTGGAAGCGGGCGGCGCGGCCGTCGTCCCCGTCGAGCAGGTCGTACCAGCGGCGGCCCGCCAGGTCGTCGGCCGCGCGGTCGACGAGGGCGAGGAAGGCGTGGTTGGCATGGCGGATCGAGCCGTCGGCCGCGGTGAGCACCATGGGTTCGGGCGCGTGAAGGAACGCCCCGGCGAGCGCGCCCTGCGAACCACCACCTGCAGCACGTTCTTCGTTCACGGACTCAATCCTCATGTCGTCTCGGACGTCACAGCCGTGCCCGGGCACGGTCACCCCCTGCGGACATTCCGATTCGGCTCATTCTAGTGTCGGGGGTGGGGCTGTCTCCGGGGAGCGCTCCGAGGGCGGTCGGCTCCCCCGCCCGTCCGCGCCACCCGCGCGACCTCGTACGGCACGGGTCGGTGCGGCCCACCGGCACGGGGGTGTTCGGCGCACGCGGGCCCACGGGCCGGCGGGGGCCGACCCCGGTGCACAAATCGTTACGCTCGCGTGACTCGGTGGCACAGAAGGCACTTCACCACCATTTCCGCCCACCGGTGCGACGAGGCCCCCGTCGTACCGCGCGACCACTCCCGAGGACGCCGGTACTTGGTGGGGGGAAGGGTGATTCGCCCACAACCGTAGGGGATGTCACGGCCGGGCGCATCCACAGGAGTCACACGAGGCCATGTTCGGCCAGGTTTTTCCAGGAGAACCGAGGAATTCCTTCACATAGGTCACCTATGACCGTTTTATGGAGTTCCCGAAAGTATCGCCGCAACGCGAAAAGCGCGGCCGGTCGGGGCCGAGGACGCAGGCCCTCCCCCGTGCGCCGACCCCCGGACGAAGGCGCAGGTCGGACACGGTCCCTCCGAGCGGACCGCTCCGGTCGGCCGCGCCGGACACGGCCCGGCGGCGGCACGACCGGACAGGAGCACGGCCCGGACGGGGGCGCGGCGCGGCCGCCGAAAGCCGCGGGGGCGGTGCGCCGACGCGCACCGCCCCCGCGGACCCGGTCACCGGGCTCAGGCCTCCTCGGCCTCCGGGTCGACGTCCACCCCGGCCTCGGCGCGCTGCTCCGCGGTGATCGGCGTCGGGGCGCCGGTCAGCGGGTCGCCGCCGGAGGCGGTCTTGGGGAACGCGATGACCTCGCGGATCGTCGGCTGCCCGGCGAGCAGCATGATGATCCGGTCCCAGCCCACGGCCAGGCCGCCGTGCGGCGGCGGGCCGAACTTGAACGCCTCCAGCAGGAAGCCGAACTTGGACTCGGCCTCCTCCTTGCTCAGGCCGATCGTGTCGAAGACGCGCTGCTGCATCTCGGCCCGGTGGATACGGATCGAGCCGGAGACCAGCTCGTAGCCGTTGAGCACCAGGTCGAAGGCGCGCGAGTTCGTCGTGCCCGGGTGGTCCTGGAAGTCGTCCTCGTCCTCGACGGCCGGGGCGGTGAACGGGTGGTGCACCGGCTTCCAGGAGCCCTCCTCGTCGGCCTCCTCGAACAGCGGCATGTCGGTGATCCAGAGGATCTCCCAGCGGGACGCGTCGATGAGGTCGCAGCGGCGGCCGATCTCCAGGCGGGCCGCGCCCAGCAGCTCCTGGGCCTCGAACCGCTTGCCCGCGGCGAAGAACACCGCGTCGCCCGGGGCGGCGCCGACCTTGGCGGCCAGGCCCTCCCGCTCGGCGTCCGACAGGTTCTTCGCCACCGGGCCGCCCAGGGTGCCGTCCTCCTGGACCAGGACGTAGGCCAGGCCCTTGGCGCCGCGCGAGCGCGCCCAGTCCTGCCAGGCGTCCAGCTCCTTGCGGGTCTGGGACGCGCCGCCGGGCATGACCACGGCGCCCACGTACGGGGCCTGGAACACCCGGAAGGTGGTGTCGGCGAAGTAGTCGGTCATCTCGACCAGCTCCTGGCCGAAGCGCAGGTCGGGCTTGTCGGAGCCGAACCGGTCCATCGCCTCGGCGAAGCGCATCCGCGGGAAGCGCTCGGGCAGCTCGACCCCGCGCACCTCGCGCAGCAGCCGGGTGAACAGCTGCTCGCCGACGGCGAAGATGTCCTCCTCGTCGACGAAGCTCATCTCCAGGTCGATCTGGGTGAACTCCGGCTGGCGGTCGGCGCGCAGGTCCTCGTCGCGGAAGCAGCGGGTGAGCTGGTAGTAGCGCTCCATGCCGCCGACCATGAGCAGCTGCTTGAACAGCTGCGGCGACTGCGGGAGGGCGTACCAGTGGCCCGGCTGGAGGCGGACCGGGACCAGGAAGTCGCGGGCGCCCTCCGGCGTGGAGCGCGTCATGTACGGGGTCTCGATGTAGGTGAACCCCAGGTCGCGCATGGTCTCGTGGGCGATGTAGGTCGCCTTGGAGCGGATGCGCAGGTTCTCGGCCATCTCCGAGCGCCGGATGTCCAGGTAGCGGTAGCGCAGCCGGGTCTCCTCGGCCACGTCGGAGGCGCTGTCGAGCTGGAAGGGCAGCGGGGCGGCCTCGCTGAGCACCTCGATCTCGTCGGCGACGACCTCGACCGCGCCGGTCGGGATGTCGGGGTTCTCGTTGCCCTCGGGGCGGACCCGGACCGAGCCGGTGACCTTGATGCAGTACTCCGCGCGCAGGTCGTGGGCGAGGTCGTCCTCACGGACGACGACCTGGACCACACCGGAGGCCTCGCGCAGGTCGAGGAAGACCACGCCACCGTGGTCGCGGCGGCGCGCCACCCAGCCGGCGAGCACGACGCTCTCCCCGGCGTTCCCGGCGCGCAACGCACCTGCTTCATGCGTGCGTATCAACGAACTTCTCCTTCGGCGTCTTCGAGTACGTGTCAAGTCTGCCCGACCCGCGCCGGGGCACGGTGCGCCCCGGGGCGCACCGGCCCGGTCACGGGCGGCGGGTCGGCCGGCGGTTCCGCGCGAACGGGGTCAACCGGCGATATCGCGCAGGTAGGGATTGGTGGCGCGCTCGCGGCCCACGGTGGTGGCCGGGCCGTGGCCCGGCAGGACGCGGGTGTCGTCCGGCGCGCCCAGCACGGCGCCGGCGAGGCTGCGCGCCATCGCGGCCGGGTCGCCGCCGGGGAAGTCGGTGCGGCCGATGGAGCCCGCGAACACCAGGTCGCCGGCGAACATCACCGGGACGCCGTCGTCGCTGCGGGTGGTGTAGACCACCGACCCGGGGGTGTGGCCGGGGGTGTGGGAGACCGTGTACTCCGCGCCCGCCAGGGACAGGACCTCGCCGTCGGAGACCTCCACCACGCGGGCGGGCTCGCGGTAGGGGCCAGGGCCCAGCAGGGCGGTCAGCTGCGCGGCGAAGGCGGCGTCCACGCCCCGGCCCGGGTCGGTGAACAGGCCGCGGTCGGCCGCGTGCACGTACACCGGGACGCCGTGGGCGTCGGCGATCTCGGCGGCCGACCACACGTGGTCGAAGTGCCCGTGGGTGAGCAGGACCGCGACGGGCGTCAGCCGGTGCTCGGCCAGGACCTTGGCGACGGGCTCGGCCGCGTCCTGCCCGGGGTCGACGACCACGCACTCGCCGTTCGGAGCCGCCGCCGGGACGTAGCAGTTCGCGGCGAGGGGTCCGGTGGGTAGTGCGGCGATGAGCACGGCGGGTGGCGTCCTGTTCCTCGGTCGGGTGGTGCGGGAGGCCGCGGCTCGTGGAAGGGCCGCCCGCGGGTATTACCAGAGCCTACCGACGTGAACGGGGCCCGGGCGACCGGAAGAGCACACCTGTGCGCTCTTTTGATCACCATTCGATCACCGCACACGCCCGGACTCTTTGCCAAAGCGCGTGGTAATGCCATATTGGGCACCGTCCCATGTGCACCGGGCCCCGACCTGCGCCTCTTCCGGGAAAGCGGGCCGTCGGTTCTCGGCTCCGGTCCGGCACGATGGGGGACACCGACGGCGGGCGCCGGAAATGCCCGCCCGGACGGATGAGACACGGCGCGCCGTCATCATCGAATCGGATGGATACCGTGGTCAGCACAGTGGTTTCCATCACGGATCGGCGAGGGACACCGCGACGACCAGAACCCGCTCTCCGCGGGTTCATGACAGCAGGAGGACACGGTGACCACGGACCCTTGGGGCCGCGTAGACGACGACGGCACGGTCTACGTGCGCACGAGCGAAGGCGAGCGGGTCGTCGGATCGTGGCAGGCCGGGGAGCCGGAGGAGGCCCTGGCCTTCTTCCGCCGCAAGTACGACTCCCTGGTCACCGAGGTTGAGCTGCTGGAGAAGCGGCTCAACACCACCGACCTGTCCGCCGCCGCCGCGATGTCGAACATCGACAAGCTGCGCTCGGCCGTACAGGAGGCGCACGCCGTCGGCGACCTCGACGCCCTCACCCGCCGGCTGGACGCCCTGGCCGGGCGCGCCGAGACCCGCAAGGTCGAGCAGAAGCAGGCCCAGGAGCGGGCGCGCGGCGAGGCGCGGGAGATCAAGGAGCGCATCGTCGCCGAGGCGGAGCGGGTCGCGGTCGAGACCACGCACTGGAAGTCCGGCGGCGAGCGGATGCTCCAGCTGATCGAGGAGTGGAAGAAGGCCCCCCGGGCCGACCGCCCGACCGAGCAGGCGCTGTGGAAGCGCATGTCGGCGGCGCGCAACTCCTTCTCCAAGCGGCGCAAGGCGTACTTCGCCAACCTGGACCACGAGCGGGAGTCGGTGCGGGCCGAGAAGGAGCGCATCGTCGCCGAGGCGGAGGCCCTGTCCGGGTCCACCGAGTGGGGCGAGACCGCCCGCGCCTACCGCGACCTGATGCAGCAGTGGAAGCGGACCGGCCGCGCCGACCGGGCCAGCGAGGACCGCCTGTGGGCCCGGTTCAAGGCCGCCCAGGACACGTTCTTCGACGCCCGCAACGCGGTCTTCGCCGAGCGGGACGCGGAGCTGCGGGTCAACGCCGACGCCAAGGAGAAGATCCTGGCCGAGGCGCAGACCGAGATCCGCGGCCTGATCTCGGACCCGCGCCGGGCCCGCGCCCGGCTGCGCGACTTCCAGGAGGCCTGGGAGGAGGCCGGGGAGCTGCCGCGCGACGCGCGCGACCGGCTCGAGGGCTCCTTCCGCCAGATCGAGGACGAGGTGCGCCGCGCCGAGGAGTCGGAGTGGGAGCGCAAGAACCCCGAGGCCCAGGCCCGGGCGCGTGACACGGTGGCGCAGCTGTCCACCGCGATCGCCGACCTGGAGAAGAAGCTGGAGAAGGCGCGGGCGAACAACGACGCCCGCCGCGTCAGGGAGGCCGAGGAGGCGCTGGAGGCCCGCCGCGCGTGGCTGGCCGAGGCGGAGAAGGCGCTCGGCGACCTGAGCTGACGCCCGGTCCCGGCCCGTCGGGGCGGGTCCCGTGTCCGAGGGGACGCGGGGCCCGCCCTTTCCGTACCCGGCGGTGCTCCCCCCGCGGGCCGCGCGGCTCCGCCACCGCGCCCGGCGCCTCCGGGGCCTTCGGCCCCTCCGCCGCGGTCCGCGTCCCCCGGCCCGCTCCTCCGAGCCTCCGGAACACCGTCGGGCGCCCCGTGGCCCCCGGCAGCGCGGGAGGGCGTTCGGGAGCGGGCCCTAGCGGTGGGCGTCCAGCCGGTGGACGGTGGCTCCGGAGAGGGCGCCGGTGTCGGGCTCCTCCCCGGAGGTGTTGTGCTCTGCGGGTTCGGACGGTACCGGCTCGGACGGCTCGGGTCCGGCCGCCGCGGGTCCCGCGGGCTCGGCCGGCGCGGGCGCGGAAGCGCGGGCGCGCAGGCGGAACGCGGCGACCCCGCCGGCCAGGGCGAGCAGCCCGGCCGCCGCGGTCACCACGGCCCACAGGGGGGCGAGCGGCCTGCGCACCTCGTGCTCCTGCGCCGCGCAGGAGACGAGCACACCGTCCGCGCCGGAACGCAGGCAGGCCGTGGCGACCGGGCGGCCCGCCCCCTCGGGGAGGGCGGCCAGCTCACCGGTGACGGTGAACGAGGCCCGTTCGCCCGCCTTCAGGGGCCGACTCCAGACGACGCGCCGGCCGTCCACCTCGGCGCCCTCCGTGCCGGTGACGTAGCGCATGGTCGGGGGCAGGTGGTGGACGACCTCGGCCGCGGCCACGGCCCGGGCGCCGGAGTTGCGGACCCCGATCGTGTACTCCACCCGGTCCCCCGGCGACAGTCTCTCGTGTTCGGTGGTCTTCTGGAGCGACACATGCAGGGTCTCGGCGCCGGGGACCACTTCCCGGCGCTCCGACGGGTCCGGCTCCGGGGCTCCCGGTAGGGCGACGAGGGCCGCCAGGCCCAGCGCCGCCATCGCCGCAGCTACTGCCATGGTGCTTCCTCCGTGTACAGCACATTACTATGTGTATTTACTTGATAACACGGAGTGTTCGTTTTGTGCGTGCGCCATGCAGTGAGGGGGGGGGGGGCCACCCCCGCGGGCCCCCCCCCACCCGGGGGGGGGGGGGGGGTTTAAAAAAAAAAAAAACCCCCACAAGAGAATTTTTTTGGGTTTGGGGGGTTGTGGTTTAAAAAA
>NZ_JBHVLR010000027.1:54926-78554 GCF_042797335.1 Nocardiopsis sp. NPDC057823
AACAATTTCCGTCGGGGGGGCTGTTTTTTTTTTAAACCTACCTGTTTTTTTTTTGGGGGGGCCCCCCTGTTGTGGGGGGCGGCCCCCCCCCCGGGCCCCCCCCCCCCTCACGGTCGGTGCGTCGGCGCTCAGGCTCCCACGAAGGAGCGCAGGGCCGCGGCGCGGTCGGTGCTCTCCCAAGTGAACTCCGGCAGCTCACGGCCGAAGTGGCCGTAGGCGGCGGTCTTGGAGTAGATCGGGCGCAGCAGGTCGAGGTCGCGCACGATCGCGGCCGGACGCAGGTCGAAGACCTCCTTGACGGCCTTCTCGATCAGGTCCGGGGCGACCTTCTCGGTGCCGAAGGTCTCGATGAACACGCCGACCGGGTGCGCCTTGCCGATGGCGTAGGCGACCTGGACCTCGGCCCGCTCGGCCAGCTCGGCCGCGACGATGTTCTTGGCGACCCAGCGCATCGCGTAGGCGGCCGAGCGGTCGACCTTCGACGGGTCCTTGCCGGAGAAGGCGCCGCCGCCGTGGCGGGCGTAGCCGCCGTAGGTGTCGACGATGATCTTGCGGCCGGTCAGGCCCGCGTCGCCCATCGGGCCGCCGATCTCGAAGCGGCCGGTCGGGTTGACCAGCAGGCGGTAGTCGTCGGACGCCAGGCCGAACTCCTCCACCACCGGCTGGATGACGTGCTCGCGGATGTCCGGGGTGAGCAGCTCCTCCAGGCTGATGTCCGCGGAGTGCTGGCTGGAGACCACGACCGTGTCCAGGCGGACCGGGGTCTGGCCGTCGTACTCGACGGTGACCTGGGTCTTGCCGTCCGGGCGCAGGTAGGGCACGGTGCCGTTGCGGCGGACCTCGGACAGGCGCTCGGCCAGCGAGTGGGCCAGCTTGATCGGCAGCGGCATCAGCTCCGGGGTCTCCCGGTTGGCGTAGCCGAACATCAGGCCCTGGTCGCCCGCGCCCTGGCGGTTGAGGGCGTCGTCCTCGTGCTCGACACGCGCCTCGTAGGCGGTGTCGACACCCTGGGCGATGTCGGGGGACTGGGCGTCGATGGAGACGTTGACCCCGCAGGAGTCACCGTCGAACCCCTTGGCGGACGAGTCGTACCCGATCCGGAGGATCGTCTCGCGCACGATGGCGGGGATGTCGACGTAGGTCTGAGTGGTGACCTCACCCGCGATGTGGACCTGACCCGTGGTGATCAACGTCTCGACTGCGACACGGCTGGCCGGGTCGTGGGTGAGCATCGCGTCGAGGATCGCGTCACTGATCTGGTCGGCCATCTTGTCGGGATGGCCCTCGGTGACCGACTCGGAGGTGAAAAGGCGGCGGGACACGGTTGCGTGACTCCTTGCAGCGGCTGCTGGCTGACATGTGGCGGTGGGCACGTCCCGGCCCGACTGCCTGCCGGGACGGTCAATACCGACCGTTGCGGTTGGTTATCGGTCCACTGTAACGGGGCCGGTGGGGAGGGGCACACCCCCGCCGATCTCGCCGATCGCGGACGCCCGAACGAAGTGTGGCGTACCAGGTGGTGGGAAATCCAGTCCCCCGTGCCGGTGCGTCACCTCGGAAGGCGTTCCCCGACCAGGTCCCACACCCGGTCGGCGAGGTCCTCCTTGGGCCCTCGGGGGATCTCCACGGCACTGCCGTCGGCCCCCAGGACCACGGCCTGGTTGTCCTCCGTGCCGAAGGCGCGACCGCCGCCGACCTGGTTGACCACGAGCAGGTCGCAGCCCTTCCTGGCCAGTTTGGCACGGCCGTTGGCGATGACGTCGTCGGTCTCGGCGGCGAACCCCACGATGACCTGTCCGGTGCCCTCCCGGTCGCGGGAGACCACCAGGCCCGCCAGCACGTCGGGGTTCTCGACCAGCTCGATGGGGGCCGGCGCGGCACCGGACTTCTTGATCTTGGAGGCGACGCTGGCCGCGGGCCGGAAGTCGGCGACCGCGGCGCTCATCACGATGACGTCGGCGCCGGCCCGCTCGGCCTCCACGGCCTCGGCCAGCTCCACCGCCGAGGTCACCGGGACCACGCGCACCCCGGCCGGGTCGGGCAGGGCGACGTTGGCGGCGACCAGGGTGACGTCGGCGCCCCGGGCGGCGGCGGTGCGCGCCAGGGCGTAGCCCTGCTTGCCCGAGGAGTGGTTGCCGATGAACCGGACCGGGTCGATGGCCTCGCGCGTGCCGCCCGCCGAGATCACGACGCGGACCCCGGCCAGGTCGGGCGCGGCGGCCCCCCGGCGCAGCACCCGCCGGGCGGTCTCGAAGAGCTCCGCCGGCTCGGGCAGCCGCCCGCGGCCGGTGTCGGCCCCGGTGAGGCGGCCCACGGCCGGGTCCAGGACGACGGCGCCGCGCGAGCGCAGGGTGGCCACGTTGGCCTGCGTGGCCGGGTGCTCCCACATCTCGGTGTGCATCGCGGGTGCGAACACCACCGGGCACCGGGCGGTGAGCAGGGTGTTGGTCAGCAGGTCGTCGGCGAGGCCGGCGGCCGCCTTGGCCAGGATGTTGGCGGTGGCCGGGGCGACGAGGACGAGGTCCGCGGACTGCCCGATGCGGACGTGCGGGACCTCGTGCACGGCGTCCCAGACACCGGTGGCCACGGGGTTGCCCGAGAGGGCGGCCCAGGTGGGCTCACCGACGAAGCGCAGGGCCTCGTCCGTGGGCACGACCCGGACCTCGTGGCCCGACTCGGTCAGTCGGCGGAGCAGCTCGCACACCTTGTAGGCGGCGATGCCGCCGCCGACGCCGAGGACGACCTGGGGTTTGCTTCCTGTGTCACTCACAGACAGGAGTTCTACCAGGCCGTGTCTCAGGTGCCCTCGTAGGGCTCCGCGGTGAGGAGCCCGGACTTGATCTCGCGCAGGGCGATGGACAGGGACTTCTCCTGGACCTGGGTCTCCACGAGGGGACCCACGTACTCCAGCAGCCCCTCGCCCAGCTGGGCGTAGTACGCGTTGATCTGGCGGGCCCGCTTGGAGGCCATGGTGACCAGGCTGTACTTGCTGTCCACCAGATCGAGCAGATCGTCGATCGGCGGGTTGGTGATGCCTTCGGCGACGGGCTCGGTTCCAGCCACTTTCGATTACCCCCAGGGAACGGTCGGATGCGAGGCGCGGTGCGCCGCGGTGTACAGGGTACGCGGGACCGGGGGTCCCGGCGCCGTTATCACACCTCGGAAGCGGTGATCAACGCTAGCAGTTCGCCGCACACGTCCTGGACGGACGTGTTGACGAGTGTGGTGTCGAACTCCTTCTCGGCGGCGAGTTCGACCTTGGCGGCCTCCAGCCGGCGCTGGACGACCTCCTCGGACTCGGTGCCGCGCCCGGTGAGGCGGCGCACCAGCTCCTCCCAGGAGGGCGGGGCCAGGAAGACGTGCAGGGCCTCGGGCATGGTCTCGCGGATCTGGCGGGCGCCCTGGAGCTCGATCTCCAGCAGCACCGGCAGTCCGGCGGCCAGGCGCTCCTCGACGGGGCGGCGCGGGGTCCCGTAGCGGTTGCCCGCGAACCTCGCCCACTCCAGGAGCTCGCCGTCGGCGATGAGGCGGTCGAACTCGGCGTCGTCGACGAAGTGGTACTGCACCCCGTCGACCTCGCCCGGCCGGGGCGCGCGCGTGGTGGCCGACACGGAGAGCCAGACGTCGGGGTGGGCCCGGCGCAGCTCGGCCACGACCGTGCTCTTGCCCACACCCGAGGGTCCGGACAGGACGATCAGCCGTTGTTCTCCTGGGTTGGGCATGGCTCTCGCGGGCTTCCCTTCGGGCCTTGGGCGGCCGCCCGCGGCGCGCTCTGGGGCGCTCGGCGACGGGGCCGCTCCGGGCCCGGGATCGCCCACCGCGCGGGCGGCGGGTGCGTGCGGGGTTCATCCTCGCGTTCGGGCGCGGGAAGCTTCATTTATACCACCGGGCCGTGACCGCGGTGCGCCCCCCGAGAGGGGTCGACCGTGGTCACGGCCCGGTGCGGGTCCACCTGGGGGTGGTCGCCGCGTGCGGTCCGGCCCGCCGCGTCTGTGGGGGACGCGGCGGCCCGGGGTCCGCGGACGCGGTGTTACTTGGTGAGGTCGCCGAACTCGGCCTCGAGGGCCGCGCGCTGGTTGGTGCCCAGGCCGCGGACGCGGCGGGACTCGGCGATGTTGAGCCGCTCCATGATCTGCTTGGCGCGGACCTTGCCCACGCCGGGGAGGGACTCGAGCAGGGCCGAGACCTTCATCTTGCCGATGACGTCGTCCTTGAGCCCGTCGGCGAGCACCTTGGACAGCGAGATGCCGCCGTTCTTCAGCTTGTTCTTGACCTCAGCGCGCTCTTTTCTGGCCTTGGCGGCCTTCTCGAGAGCCGCGCTGCGCTGCTCGGGTGTGAGGGGAGGAAGGGCCACGCCGGGTCACCTCGGATTTCTACTCGTTTGTAGAGGGCGGACGCCTGCGCAAGTTAGTAGGTCTGACCCCTGTTAGGCAACGTAAAGTGCCCTTTCAGCGGCTATTTCATCGAACTAACTACCCAGAGTAGCAGCTCAATTGCTCTAAGAGATGAAAATCGGGACTTTGGTCCCGATTGGCCGGGTCATAAAGCATGCCACCTGCGCAGGTCACAGAGGGGTGAGCCGGGTCACTCTCAGCTGCGGATTCCGCATTTGGGACATACCGAATCAGTGACCCTCTGTGACCGAATCCGGCCTCCTCCGGGCGTCAGACGCGGCCCCCGGCACGGCGTACGGCCTCCGCGATGGAGGCCGCCGCCGCGCCGGGGTCCGGCGCCCGGGTGATGGGGCGGCCGATGACCAGAAGGTCCGCCCCCGCCGCGATGGCCTCCTCCGGGGTCGCCACCCGCGACTGGTCACCCCTGTCCGCCCCCGCCGGGCGCACGCCCGGCGTGATGAGGGTGATGTCCGGGCCCACTTCGGCGCGCACGAGGGCCACCTCCTGGGGCGAGCAGACCAGGGCACGGGCCCCGGCGCCCACCGCCAGCACCGCCAGCCGGCGCACCGCGTCGCGAGCCGGCCCGAGCAGCCCCACCTGCTCCAGGTCCTTCTCGTCCATCGAGGTGAGCACCGTCACGGCGGCGATCTCGGTGTCCGGGGCGGCCTCCACCGCGGCCCGGACCATGTCCGCCCCTCCCCCGGCGTGCACGGTCAGGATGGCGGGCTTGAGCCCGGCGACGCTGCGCGCCGCCCCCGCCACCGTCGCCGGGATGTCGTGGAGCTTGAGGTCGAGGAAGACACCGACCCCGCCGGCGCCGCGCACCGCGCTGACGACCTCGGGGCCGTAGCGCAGGTAGAGCTCCAGCCCCACCTTGACCGTGCTGACGTGGGGGGCGACCGCCGAAGCCCAGGTCGCAGCGGTCTCGATCTCCTTGGCGTCGATCGCGACTGCGATGGGCGCGGAAGGCGCGGTCATCGATTACTCCCTTTCGTGTGCCATCGGCCCCGTGGCCGATGCGTCGCATTCGCCGCGTTCTTACGAACGTGATTGCGAATGCACGTTCACCGTCCTGTGCACACCGACATGGTGTGCGGTTCCCAGAACCGAGCGCTTCATGCGCCCGATGAGGGTCACTTCGCCGTAACGACCGCCCAAGCGGCCGTAGGCGGCCTTTGCCCGGGTTCCGGCCCGTCCGCACCGGGACGCAGGCGTTCGGTCGCACAGCGCCACCTCAGCGCCGTTCAGGCCGGTCAGGGCATGCGCGGGCCGGGCGGGCCCCTCACACCCCGGTTCCGGGGCGGTGGGCGGCGCCCACCAGATCCGCGGCCCGGGGGACGCCCCTGGACTCCAGCGCCTCGGTGAACTCGCGCAGCACCCGCACGCACGCCGAGGGGTCGGAGAAGTTGACCGTGCCCACCGCGACCGCGCTGGCGCCGGCCGCCATGAACTCCACGACGTCCGCGCCGGTGCGCACCCCGCCCATCCCGATGATCGGCACCTCCGGCAGCGCCTCGTGGACCCGGTACACGCAGCCCACCGCCAGCGGCCTGATGGCCGGGCCCGACAGCCCGCCGATGCCCCCGGCCACCGCGGGGCGCAGCGTCCGCGGGTCCACGGCCATGCCACGCACGGTGTTGATCATCGACAGGCCGTCCGCGCGGGCCTCGACGCAGGCGGTCGCCAGGGCCACCACGTCGGGCACGTCCGCGGCGAGCTTGGCCAGCACCGGCAGGTCCGACCGGGCGTGCGACCGCACGGTGCTCACCACGGCGGCCGCGCGCGCGGCGTCGTCGGCGAACCGCCGCCCGTCCGGGTCGGCCGGGTCCGGGCACGACAGGTTGACCTCGATCGCGTCCACCCCGGGCTCCGCGGAGATCCGCCGGGCGAGCTCGCCGAACTCGGCGGTGCCCGAGCCGGCGACGGAGATGATGGCCCGCCCGCCCCGGGACAGCAGCCACGGCAGGTCCCGCTGGAGGAACACGTCCACACCGGGCCCCTGCATCCCCGTGGTGCTGAGCATGCCGCTGGGCGTCTCGGCCATGCGCGGCGCCGGGCGCCCGGCGTGCGGTTCCAGCATCACGGACTTGGTGGTGACGGCGCCGATCTCGGCGATGTCGAAGAACTGGGCCAGCTCCCGGCCCGAACCGGCGCACCCGGCGGCGGTCACCACCGGGTTGGGCAGCTCCAGGGCGCCCAACCGGACTCTCAGGTCTGTGTTCACCGTGTCTTTCCCGGTCGGTGGTGTGGGGTCGGCGGCGCGTCCGGACGGTCAGGCGATGTCGCGGGCCGACTCCGCGGGCCGCGAGGCCCCGGCGCCCTTCCAGCCGGGCGCGCCCAGCGCGTCGAAGGGGATGGTGCCCACGTCGTCGAAGCGCACCTGCTCGCCGCGGAACACCGGGCCGTCCACGCAGGAGCGGACCATGCGGGTGATGCCGTCCTCCCCCACCACCGGGATCACGCAGGTCATGCAGATCCCGGTGCCGCAGGCCATGGTCTCCTCGACCGACACCTGCACGGGGATGCCGTGGGTGCCGGCGACGGCGGTGACCGCGCGCAGCATCGGCATGGGGCCGCAGGCGTAGACCACGTCGGAGCGGCACTCCTCGATGACCCGGCCCAGGACGTCGGTGACCCGGCCGCGGGTCCCGAAGGAGCCGTCGTCGGTGGTGAAGACGGCGGTCTCGGCGATCCGGCGGGCCGTGATGGCGCTGAACACCCGGTCGGCGGAGGCCCCGCCCAGCACGAAGTCCACCCGGCAGCCCCGGCGGCGCAGCGACTGCGCCAGCGGGAACAGCGGGGCGCTGCCCGAGCCGCCGCCGACCAGGACGCAGTTGACCGGGTCGCGGGGCAGCGGGAAGGGCCGCCCCAGCGGACCGACGACGTCCAGCAGGTCGCGGGAGCGCCGCTCGGCCAGCCAGGCCGTGCCGGTGCCGCGCACCGCGAACAGGAACTCGACGGTGCCGCCGTAGTCGGGTTTGACGTCGTGGATGGCGAAGGGGCGCCGCAGCAGCGTGCTGGAGTGGTCGCCGCCCACCGCCACCGACACGAACTGGCCCGAGCGGAACCGCTCGGCGATCCCGGGGGCGACGACGGTGATGGCGTAGTAGGCGTCCACCCTGCGCACGTTCAGCACGGGGCACCTGACCTGCACCGGTCCGTAGTCGCTCATCGTCTGGGTGTGGCCTCTCTCGCGCCTGGTGCCTGGGGGCGCCGCGGTGTGCCCACCGCGGCGCCCGTGCCGTCCGGTTCCCTACAGCCTAGGGCCGTACCGGTGCGGCGGCCCCCGGTGCTCCGGGGCGGGGCGAAGGGCCGCTACCGGCGTGCGGTGAGCGCCCGGGCGTGCTCCTGGAGGGAGCGCACCCCGACGTCGCCGCGCACCCGGGCCTCGATCGCCTGGACCGCCGCGGCCAGCCCCTGCACCGTGGTGACGCTGGGAACGGCGCGCACCACGGCCGCGGTGCGGATCTCGTACCCGTCCAGGCGCGGTCCGGCCTGGCCCGCCCCGCCGAACGGGGTGTTGACGATGAGGTCGACCCCCCCGTCGTGGATGAGCTGGACGATGGTCTTCTCGCCCTCGGGCCCGGGGCCCTCGCTGTGCTTGCGCACCACGGTGGCGTGGACGCCGTTGCGGCGCAGGACCACGGCGGTGCCCTCGGTGGCGAGGATCTCGAAGCCCAGGTCGGCCAGGCGCTTGACCGGGAAGATCATCGAGCGCTTGTCGCGGTTGGCCACCGACACGAACACCCGGCCGCTGACGGGCAGGTCCCCGGTGACGGCCAGCTGCGACTTGGCGTAGGCCGCGCCGAACTCCACGTCCAGGCCCATGACCTCGCCGGTGGAGCGCATCTCCGGGCCCAGGATCGTGTCGACGCCCTCGCCCTGCTTGTCGATGAACCGGTTGAAGGGCAGCACCGCCTCCTTGACCGACACCGGGGCGTCCACGGGCAGGTCGCCGCCGTCACCGGTGGCGGGCAGCATGCCCTCGGCGCGCAGCTCGGCGATGGTGGCGCCGGCCATGACGCGGGCGGCGGCCTTGGCCAGCGGCACGGCGGTGGCCTTGGAGACGAACGGCACGGTGCGCGAGGCGCGCGGGTTGGCCTCCAGGACGTTGAGCACGCCGGAGGCGAGCGCGTACTGGACGTTGATCAGGCCGCGCACCCCGGTGCCGCGGGCGATGGCCTCGGTGGAGTAGCGGATCCGCTCGATGTCCTCCTTGCCCAGGGTGATGGAGGGCAGGGAGCAGGCGGAGTCGCCGGAGTGGATGCCGGCCTCCTCGATGTGCTCCATGACGCCGCCGAGGTACAGGTCGGTGCCGTCGTAGAGGGCGTCGACGTCGATCTCGATGGCGTCGTCGAGGAAGCGGTCGACCAGCACCGGGTGCTCGGGGCTGACCTGCGCGTTGCGCTCGATGTAGTCGGCGAGCATCGTCTCGTTGTAGACGATCTCCATGCCGCGGCCGCCCAGCACGTAGGAGGGGCGGACCATGACCGGGTAGCCGATCTCGTCGGCGACGGCCTTGGCCTCGGCGAAGGAGTAGGCGGTGCCGTACTTGGGCGCGGGCAAGCCCGCCTCGCTCAGGACCTTGCCGAACTCGCCGCGGTCCTCGGCCAGGTCGATGGCCTCGGGGCTGGTGCCGATGATGGGCACCCCGGCGTCCTTGAGGCGGCGGGCCAGGCCCAGCGGGGTCTGGCCGCCCAGCTGCACGATGACGCCGACGACGGGCCCGGCGAGCTGCTCGGCCCGGACGACCTCCAGCACGTCCTCCAGGGTGAGCGGCTCGAAGTAGAGCCGGTCGCTGGTGTCGTAGTCGGTGGAGACGGTCTCGGGGTTGCAGTTGACCATCACGGTCTCGTACCCGGCGTCGGACAGCGCGAAGGAGGCGTGGACGCAGGAGTAGTCGAACTCCACGCCCTGGCCGATGCGGTTGGGGCCCGAGCCCAGGATGATGATCTTGGGCTTGTCGCCGACGGGGACCTCGGTCTCCTCGTCGTAGCTGGAGTACAGGTACGGCGTGGTGGCCTCGAACTCGGCGGCGCAGGTGTCCACGGTCAGGTAGACGGGGTGGATGCCCAGGGCGTTGCGCAGCTCGCGGACCACGTCCTCGCTCTTGCCGGTGATCTCGCCGATCTGGACGTCGGAGAAGCCGATCTCCTTGGCGGCGCGCAGGATGTCGGCGTCGAGCTTGGGCGCGGCGGCCAGGGCGCGGGCGGTCTCCTCCAGGCGCAGCATCTGGTCCAGGAACCAGGGGTCGATGCGCGTGGACTCGTACAGCTCCTCGACGGTGGCCCCGGCGCGGAAGGCCTGCTGGACCTGGCGCAGCCGGAACTCGGTCGGGGTGGCGGCGGCGCGGACCAGTTCGTCCTTGTCACCGGGCGTGCCCGCCCAGGTGAAGCCGACGCCGGGCTTCTCCAGGGAGCGCATGGCCTTCTGGAGGGCCTCGGGGAAGGAGCGGCCGATGGCCATGGCCTCGCCCACCGACTTCATGGTGGTGGTGAGCCCGGGGTCCGCGCCGGGGAACTTCTCGAACGCGAACCGGGGGGCCTTGACGACCACGTAGTCGAGCGTGGGCTCGAAGCTGGCCGGGGTCTTCCTGGTGATGTCGTTGGGGATCTCGTCGAGGGTGTAGCCGACGGCGAGCTTGGCGGCGATCTTGGCGATCGGGAAGCCGGTGGCCTTGGAGGCCAGCGCCGAGGAGCGCGAGACCCGGGGGTTCATCTCGATGACGATGACCCGGCCGGTGGTGGGGTGCACGGCGAACTGGATGTTGCAGCCGCCGGTGTCCACGCCGACCTCGCGGATGACCGCGATGCCGATGTCGCGGAGCTTCTGGTACTCGCGGTCGGTGAGGGTCATGGCGGGGGCGACGGTGATGGAGTCGCCGGTGTGCACGCCCATGGGGTCGAGGTTCTCGATGGAGCAGACGACCACGACGTTGTCGTTGGTGTCGCGCATCAGCTCCAGCTCGTACTCCTTCCAGCCGAGGATGGACTCCTCCAGGAGGACCTCGGTGGTCGGGGAGAGCGCCAGGCCCTGGCCCGCGATGCGGCGCAGCTCGGCCTCGTCGTGGGCGAAGCCCGAGCCGGCGCCGCCCATGGTGAAGGACGGGCGCACGACGACCGGGTAGCCCAGTTCGTCCGCGGCGGCCAGGCACTCGTCGAGGGTGTGGCAGATGCTGGAGCGGGCGGACTCGCCGCCGATGCGCTCGACGATGCGCTTGAAGCTCTCGCGGTCCTCGCCGGACTGGATGGCGGCGATGTTGGCGCCGATGAGCTCGACGCCGTACTTGTCGAGGATCCCGGCCTCGTGCAGGGCGACGGCGGCGTTGAGCGCGGTCTGCCCGCCCAGGGTGGGCAGCAGGGCGTCGGGGCGCTCCTTGGCGATGATCTTCTCGATCATCTCGGTGGTGATCGGCTCGACGTAGGTGGCGTCGGCGATCTCCGGGTCGGTCATGATCGTGGCCGGGTTGGAGTTGACCAGGATGACCCGCAGGCCCTCGGCCCGCAGGATCCGGCAGGCCTGGGTGCCCGAGTAGTCGAACTCGGCCGCCTGCCCGATGACGATGGGACCGGATCCGATCACGAGGACGGAGGAGAGGTCACTACGGCGCGGCATGCTCTTGTCTTCCTTACTTCTCGGCAGCCGCGGTGGGCTGGGCGGCGGACATCAGGTCGACGAACTCGTCGAAGAGTCCGGCGGCGTCGTGGGGGCCTGCGGCGGCCTCCGGGTGGAACTGGACGCTGAACACGGGGCGGTCCAGCAGCCGCAGGCCCTCGACGACCTGGTCGTTGAGGCCGATGTGGCTGACCTGCGCGCGCCCGTAGGGGGTCTCGAAGGTGCCCTCGAGCGGCGCGTCCACGGCGAACCCGTGGTTCTGGCTGGTGATGGAGACCTTGCCGGTGGCGGTGTCGATGACCGGCTGGTTCACCCCGCGGTGGCCGAAGGGCAGCTTGTAGGTGCCCAGGCCCAGGGCGCGGCCGAGGATCTGGTTGCCGAAGCAGATCCCGAACAGGGGCCTGCCCGCGTCGAGGACCCCGCGCATGGCGGCGACGGGGCCGTCCGCGGTGGCGGGGTCGCCGGGGCCGTTGCTGAAGAACACGCCGTCCGGGTCCAGGGCGAGGAGGTCCTCGGCGGTGGCGGTGGCGGGCAGCACGGTGACCTTGCAGCCGCGCTCGGCGAGGCGCTGCGGGGTCATGGCCTTGATGCCCAGGTCGACGGCGGCGACGTGGAAGCGGGTCTCGACGCCCTCGGGCGGCAGGACCTCGTAGGGCGCGTCGGTGCTGACCTCGCCGGCCAGGTCGGCCCCGGCCATGCGGGGCTGCTCCAGGACGCGGGCCAGCAGGGCCTGGGGGTCGGTCTCGACGCTGCTGACGGCGGCGCGCATGGCGCCCTTGTCGCGCAGGTGGCGGGTGAGGGCGCGGGTGCCGGTCATGGCGATGCCGACGACGCCCTGGCGGCGCAGCTCCTCGTCCAGGGTGCGCTGGGCGCGCCAGTTGGAGGGGATGCGGGCGGGTTCGCGGACGACGTACCCGGCGACCCAGATGCGGCCGGACTCGGGGTCGTCGTCGTTGACGCCGGTGTTGCCGATGTGCGGCGCGGTCATCGCGACGATCTGGCGGTGGTAGGAGGGGTCGGTGAGGGTCTCCTGGTAGCCGGTCATCCCGGTGTTGAAGACGATCTCCCCGAAGGTCTCCCCGGTCGCGCCGAAGGATCGGCCGTGGAAGACCCTGCCGTCCTCCAGGACCAGGATCGCCGGTCCGCCGGTTGCCTCTGACACGTTTCCCCCCTCTGCCGCGCCGGGTACGGCCCGGGCGCTGCTCACTGCGTTGTTCACTGGATCTCCCCCGCGAGGACCGTGGGGACGCCGCGCAGGAACGTGGCGCGCACCCGGCCGGGCAGGGTCATGCCCCGGAAGGGCGTGTTGCTGCTCTTGGTGACCATGGCCGCGCCGTCCGCCTCGTAGGGCGCGGCGGGGTCGTAGAGGACCACGTTGGCGGGCTCGCCGGGCGCCAGGTCGCGGCCGTGGTCGGCGACCCGGCCGATGCGGGCGGGTGCCGCGGACATGCGGTCGGCGACGTCGGCCCAGGTCAGCAGGCCGGTGTCGACCATCGTCCGCTGCACGACCGCCAGCGCGGTCTCGAGGCCGACCATACCCATGGCGGCCGTGGACCACTCGGTCTCCTTGGCCTCCCTGGGGTGGGGGGCGTGGTCGGTGGCGACGATGTCGATCGTCCCGTCGGCCAGGCCCTCGCGCAGCGCCTGCACGTCCTCGGCGGTGCGCAGCGGCGGGTTGACCTTGTAGACCGGGTCGTAGTTCTCCACCAGCTCGTCGGTGAGCAGCAGGTGGTGCGGGGTGACCTCGGCGGTGACGTCGCAGCCGCGGGCCTTGGCCCAGCGGATGATGTCGACCGAGCCCTTGGTGGAGACGTGGCACACGTGCAGGCGCGAGCCGACGTGCTGGGCGAGCAGGCAGTCCCGGGCGATGATCGCCTCCTCCGCGACGGCCGGCCAGCCGGGCAGGCCGAGGCGGTCGGAAACGCGGCCCTCGTTCATCTGGGCGCCCTCGGTCAGGCGGGGCTCCTGGGCGTGCTGGGCGACGACACCGTCGAACGCCTTGACGTACTCCAGGGCCCGGCGCATGAGCAGGGCGTCGGAGACGCAGATGCCGTCGTCGGAGAAGACCCGGACGGCGGCGGCGGACTTGGCCATGGCGCCGATCTCGGAGAGGCGCTCCCCGGCCAGGCCGACGGTGACGGCGCCGACGGGGCGCACGTCGCAGTAGCCGGCCTCGCGGCCCAGCCGCCAGACCTGCTCGACGACGCCGGCCGTGTCGGCGACGGGGTCGGTGTTGGCCATGGCGTGCACGGCGGTGTAGCCGCCCATGGCGGCGGAGCGGGAGCCGGTCTCGACGGTCTCGGCGTCCTCGCGCCCGGGCTCGCGCAGGTGGGTGTGCAGGTCCACCAGGCCGGGCAGGGCGATCAGCCCGGTGCCGTCCACGACCTCGGCGCCCTCGGGGGCGGTCAGGTCGGTTCCGGTCTCGGCGATCCGGCCGTCGGCGAGCAGGATGTCGACGGGGTCGCCGCCGAGCGGGCGGGCACCGCGGATCAGGTGCGGTCCGTGGGTGTCGGGCATCGCGGTTTCGTTCCTCAGTGGTCGTTCGTGGAGAAGTGCGCGGGCGCGGGCGGCGGTGGTCCGCCGGAGGCCGCGCCGGAGCGGGCGCGCCGGGTGGTTCAGGAGCCGCCGAGCAGCAGGTAGAGCACGGCCATGCGCAGGCTCACGCCGTTGGCGACCTGCTCGACCACGGTGCAGCGCGGGGAGTCGGCGACCTCGGCGGAGATCTCCATGCCGCGGACCATCGGGCCGGGGTGCATGACGATGGAGTCCTCGGGCATGCGGGCCAGGCGGGCGCCGTCCATGCCGTAGCCGCGGCTGTACTCGCGCACGGAGGGGAAGAAGGAGGCCTGCATTCGCTCGGCCTGCACCCGCAGCATCATGACGACGTCGGACTTGGGCAGGACGTCGTCGAGGTCGTAGGAGACCTCGCAGGGCCAGGTGTGCACCGAGACCGGCAGCAGCGTGGGCGGGGCGACCAGCGTGACGTGGGCGCCCAGGGTGGTGAGCAGCAGGACGTTGGAGCGGGCCACCCGGCTGTGCAGGATGTCGCCGACGACGGCGACGCGAAGCCCCTCCAGGCGGCCCAGGCGGGCGCGCATGGTGTAGGCGTCGAGCAGGGCCTGGGTGGGGTGCTCGTGGGTGCCGTCGCCCGCGTTGAGGACCGACCCGTCCACCCAGTTCGCCAGGCGGTGGGCGGCCCCGGAGGCGCTGTGGCGGATGACGACGCCGTCGGCGCCCATGGCCTGGAGGGTGAGGGCGGTGTCCTTGAGGCTCTCGCCCTTGGAGACGCTGGAGCCCTTGGCGGAGAAGTTGACGACGTCGGCGGACAGGCGCTTGGCCGCGATCTCGAAGGAGGTGCGGGTGCGGGTGGAGTCCTCGTAGAAGAGGTTGACCACGGTGCGGCCGCGCAGGGTGGGGAGCTTCTTGACGGAGCGGTCGCCGACCTGGGCCAGCTCGGCGGCGGTGTCCAGGATGAGGACGGCCTCGTCGCGGGTGAGGTCCCCGGTGGAGAGCAGGTGGCGCATCAGGAGTCCTTCCCCTCGGTGCCGGTGGTGCCGGTGGTTCTCTTGGGATCGGCAGAGGGGTCGGCCGCAGGCCGTCGTTTGAGGGCGGTGGAGGGCGACGGGCGGGCTGGCCCGAGGAGGACCGCGTCGTGGCCGTCGGTCTCGGCGAGCCGGACGGTGACGCTCTCGCGCAGCGAGGTGGGCAGGTTCTTGCCCACGTAGTCGGCGCGGATCGGCAGCTCGCGGTGGCCGCGGTCGACGAGGACGGCGAGCTGGACGGCGCGGGGGCGGCCCAGGTCGTTGAGCGCGTCCAGGGCGGCGCGGACGGTGCGGCCGGAGAAGAGGACGTCGTCGACGAGGACGACCACGCGGTCGTCCAGGCCGCCGGCGGGGATCTCGGTGCGGCCCAGCGCCCGGGGCGGGGCGTTGCGCAGATCATCGCGGTACATGGTGATGTCGAGGGAGCCGTGGGGGACGGCCAGGTTCTCGACGCGTTCGATGCGCTCGGCCAGGCGGGCGGCCAGGGGCACGCCGCGCGAGGGGATTCCGAGGAGGGTGACGCCGTGCCCGCCCTTGGTGCGCTCCAGCACCTCGTGGGCGATGCGGGTCAGTGCGCGGTTGATCTCGTTACCGTCGAGGACGGCCCGGGTGCCCTCGGGCACCTCCGGTGGCGCCGCACCGCCACCTGCGTCACTTGCCGTGGGTTTTTGCGCACGCAAAGTAGTGACCCCCTTCCCTGCCTCGCTGAACAGGTCGTTAAAGGATGTCGATCGGGCCAACGCTACCAGCGGAGCCCGCGGTGACCGGGGGCGGGCCCGGAGACAACGCGAGCCAATGTGACTCTCGTCACATGGACAAACGGGATGACGAGCCCGGCGAGCGATGCGACGACTACGCTACGTACACACCTCACATGGCCGACAAATGCGAAACCCCCTGAAAGAACGGGCTTTTCGCATCGCCGTGATGCACCACTCATCACGATCGGTCCTGACATGAGAGGAGTCTCACTTACGCACGGTTTGGCCACCGATTAGTCGCGTTTCACACCAACAGCTTGACCTGGGGGGCAGACCCCCCTACCGTCACTGTCTGTAACCATTACCGGGTGGGGTTGCACCCCGTGACCTCCGGCGGTACCGCCGCCGGGCCCCGCGGGCGCCTCCCCCACCACGCCAGCCACTGTCACGGCCGGGAGCGACAAGAAGATGCCATCCGAATACGCCAAGTCCCTCGGCGCGCGACTGCGTGCCATCCGCACCCAGCAGGGCCTGTCCCTTCACGGGGTGGAGGAGAAGTCCCACGGACGCTGGAAGGCCGTCGTGGTGGGCTCCTACGAGCGCGGCGACCGCGCCGTCACCGTGCAGAAGCTGGCCGAGCTGGCCGACTTCTACGGGGTGCCGATGTCGGAGCTGCTGCCCGGCGGCGCCGCCCCCGCCCCCCTGGGCCCGACGCCCAAGCTGGTCATCGACCTGGAGCGCATGCAGCAGCTGCCGCAGGAGAAGGCCGGCCCGCTGTCCCGCTACGTGGCCACCATCCAGAGCCAGCGCGGCGACTACAACGGCCGCGTGCTGTCCATCCGCCACGAGGACCTGCGCTCGCTCGCCGTCATCTACGACAAGTCGCCCGGCGACCTGACCGAGGAGCTCATCAACTGGGGCATCCTCGACCCGGAGGCCCGTCGCGCCGTCGACTCCTTCTGACCGCTCCGACACGGATCGCACCGGCCCGTCGCAGGACCGGCCCGCCCCCGGCACCGGGGGCGGGCCGGTCCTCGTCGTTCCCGGGGTTCCGCCCCGGAAACGGCGAACGGCGCGGCCGGACACGGGGCTTCCCCTCCCCGATCCGGCCGCGCCGCCGCCACCGGGTCTCCCCGGCGGCCTTGATCGAACTCTCGTTCGACACGACTGTAGTCAACCCCAACCCCGGCGGCCCGTCAAGGACCCCGGGCGGCCGCGCCCGGTGCCGGTACCGGCCGCGCCGAACACCGGCGCCGGGAGCCCTCCGGAGACTAGGGTGAAGCCGTGGTAGCCGATGTCGAGCTGCGCGAGCTGGCCCCCGCCGCCTTCGCGCACGCCGTTCCCGCCCTCCTCCAGGTGTACGAGGCGGCCATGGATCCCCCGCCCGAGCAGCTGCCGGGACGGGCCTCCGTCATGAACGCCCACGCCCGTTACCCGGGGTTCCGTTCGATCGTCGCGCTGCTGGACGGCCGCCCGGTCGGCTTCGCCTACGCCTTCCACGGCGTGCGCGGCCAGTGGTGGCACGACACCGTCGCCGCCGGGATGCGCGCCGCGGACGGCCGGGCCGGGGTGCGCCGCTGGCTGTCCGACCCCTTCGAGATCGCCGAGGTGCACGTCCGCCCCGAGGCGCAGAACCGGGGCATCGGCCGGGCCGTCCTGCACGCCCTGTGCGAAGGACGGCCCGAACGCACCGCGGTGCTGTCCACCCGGACCGGGCCCACGGCGGCGCGCCACCTGTACCGCTCCTGCGGGTTCGTGGAGGTGCTGGAGGACTTCTCCTTCCCCGGCAGCCCCGACCGCCCCTTCTCGATCATGGCGGCGCCGCTGCCGCTCACCGGCTCAGGCGCCCCGACACCTCCCGGTAGATCTCCCTGGTGGCGGTGGACTGGTTCGAGGTGATGAAGTGGATGCCGGGCGCGCCCTCGTCCAGCAGCCGCTCGCACATCTTCTTGGCGTACTCGATCCCGAACGCCCGCACCGCCGCGGCGTCGTCGCCGTAGGAGGCGAACTTCTCGGCCAGGTCGGCCGGGAAGGGCGCGCCCGAGAGCTTCTCCGAGCGCGGGATGAACGAGGTGCGCACCACCGGGAAGACCTCGGGGATGATCGGGATGTCGCAGCCGCGGGCCGCCACCCGGTCGCGCAGGCGCAGGTAGTCCTCCGGGTCGAAGAACATCTGCGTGATGGCGTAGTCGGCGCCCGCCTCGCACTTGCGCACGAAGTGGTCGGTGTCGGTCTCCACGTCGGCCGAGCGGGGGTGCTTGTACGGGAACGCCGCCACGCCCACGCAGAAGTCGCCGCTCTCCTTGATGAGCCGGACCAGCTCCTCGGAGTAGGTCAGGCCCTCGGGATGGCTGTTCCAGGGGCCGGAGGGGTCGCCGGGCGGGTCGCCGCGCACCGCGAGCATGTTGGACACGCCGGCGTCGGCCAGGCGGCCGATGAGGTGGCGCAGCTCGGCGACGGAGTGGTCGACCAGGGTCATGTGGGCGACCGGGAGCAGCGTGGTGTCGGCGGAGATGCGCTCGGTGGTCTCCACGGTCATCCCGCGGGTGCTGCCGCCCGCGCCGTAGGTGACCGAGACGAAGTCGGGCCCCAGGGCCTCCAGCTGGCGGATGGCCAGCCAGAGCTTCTCCTGGGCCTCCGGCGTCCGGGGCGGGAAGAACTCGAAGGAGAACAGCGGCTCGCCCGTGTGGAGCAGATCACGGAGGTGCCGCGCTCGGGGGGCGGGGGTTCGGGGCGCCACGGGGCGCGTCGGTGCTGCCAGCATGCCTACCACCTTACGCAAGCGTCCTCCCGGGAGCAGAGGACGCGTCCCGCGGGCCGGGGCTCGGACGGGGCCCGGACGGACGCCGCCCGCGGGGACGGGGCGAACCGGACGGGGCCCGCGCGGCATCCACCCCGTGTGACCTTCTCCTCCCTCCCCCTCCCCCTGGTCCAGCTCGTCCGCTTCGGTGTGCTCCAGGCCCGCGCCTGCGCGTTCGCGGTGTGCATGTTCGCGGGGTTCGCGCTGTCGGCGGTCGTACCTCTGCCCGTCCCCCGCTACGACGCGCTGCTGGTCTACGCGGTGGGACTGACCGCGCTGTTCTGGGCACTGCGGCTGGAGAGCGGACGGGAGATCGCCGCGATCGCGGGCTTCCACGTGGTGGGGCTGGCGTTCGAGCTGTTCAAGGTGCACATGGGGTCGTGGTCCTACCCCGAGCAGGCGTGGACCGTGGTGTGGGGGGTGCCGCTGTACAGCGGCTTCATGTACGCGGCGGTGGGCTCCTACATCGTGCGCGCCTGGCGGCTGCTGGACCTGGGGCTGGAGAACTACCGGCCCTGGGCCGTGACGGCGGTGGCCGTGGCGGTCTACGCGAACTTCCTGACGCACCACTGGCTGCCGGACCTGCGGGTCCCGCTGGCGGTGCTGCTGGTCGCCGCGACCTGGGGGACCCGGGTGCACTTCACCGTGGGGCCGCAGCGGCTGCGCATGCCGCTGGCGCTGTCGTTCCTGCTGATCGGCGTGTTCCTGTGGGTGGCGGAGAACATCGCGACGCTGTTCGACGCCTGGCGCTACCCCCACCAGGCACAGGTGTGGGCGCTGGTCCACCCCGCCAAACTGGGCGCCTGGGCGCTGCTGGTGACGGTGTCGTTCGTCCTGGTGGCCCTGTGGAAGGGGGCGGATGTGCGGGACCGGGGCGGGGACGCCGGGGTGAGCCGCTAATGTGCTGTTCATGGCCGCTTCCACTTCCCCATCCGTCTCTCCCGCCTCCGTGATCCGCGCCGACGCGGACCGGGAGCTCGCCGCGTTCTGCGCCGACCACCGCGCCGCCCTGCTGGAGATCGGGGAGGAGCTGGGCCCGGCCATGGACGCGCTGGAGGCCATGCTCGCCGGGGGCAAGCGCCTGCGGCCCACCTTCTGCTACTGGGGCTGGCGCGGTGCCGGGGGTGCGGCCGGGGACGCGCGGATCGTGCGGGCCGCGGCGGCGCTGGAGTTCCTCCAGGCGTGCGCGCTCGTCCACGACGACGTCATCGACAACAGCGACACCCGGCGCGGCCTGCCCGCCACCCACAAGCGGCTGGCGAAACTGCACGCCGACCACGGCTGGAGCGGCGACAGCGAGGGCTTCGGGCGGGGGGCCGCCATCCTGATCGGCGACCTGTGCCTGGCCTGGTCCGACGAGATGTACCAGGCCAGCGGGTTCGGCCAGGACACCCTGGCGCTGGGCCGGCGCCCCTTCGACGCGATGCGCACCGAGGTGATGGCCGGGCAGTACCTGGACACGCTGGAGCAGGTGCGCGGCACCGGCACCCGCGAGGCGGCGCTGCGGGTCATGCGCTACAAGTCCGCCAAGTACACCATCGAGCGCCCCCTGCACCTGGGCGCCGCGCTGGCCGGCCGGCTGCCGGAGCTGGAGGCCGTGTACACCGCCTACGGCCTGCCGCTGGGGGTGGCCTTCCAGCTGCGCGACGACGTGCTGGGCGTGTTCGGCGACCCCACGACCACCGGCAAGCCGGCCGGGGACGACCTGCGCGAGGGCAAGCGGACCCTGGTGGTCGCCGAGACCCTGGCCCGCGCCGGGGAGGCCGACGGCGCGCGGTTCTCCGCCCTGCTGGGTGCGCCGGGGCTGTCGGTGGAGTCCGTGGAATGGATGTGCGGGCTGATCGAGTCGTCCGGGGCGCTGGCCGCGTGCGAGGAGCTCGTCGAGCGCTACGCCGGGGAGGCGCTGGCCGCGCTGGAGAGCCCGGAGCTGGACGCCTCCGCGCGGGAGCCGCTGCGCGCGCTGGTGGCGGCGGCCACCCGGCGCACGCACTGACCGCGGGTCCGGATCTCCCCCTAAGGGGGATTTCAGGGCCGTTCGCACATCGAAAGTACATTGTGCCCGACTGTCCCCTCCGGTTGAATCAATAGGAGATATATCGCGACCGGAGGGGCGTCCCCATGTCTCGGCACACCGCCGCGAGAGGTCCGGTCGGAGCGGGCGAGCGAGCGCTCGCCCCCGACCTGGCCCGCGGCTTCATGCTCCTGTTCATCGCCTTGGCCAACACCGTCTGGTACCTGTGGGCGGTCCCCATGGGCGGCCTGAACGCGCACCCCGAGCCCCAGGGCGCGCTCGACGCGGTCACACAGTTCTTCACCATCGTGGTGGTGGACGGCCGCAGCTACCCGATGTTCGCCTTCCTGTTCGGCTACGGCATGGTGCAGCTGGCGATGCGCCAGGAGGCCGCCGGGGCCTCCCCCTCCGACGTGAACGCCCTGCTGCGGCGGCGCAACCTGTGGCTCCTGGTGTTCGGCTTCTTCCACGCGCTGCTGCTGTGGTTCGGCGACGTGCTGGGCGCCTACGGCCTGGCCGGACTGGTCCTGGCCTGGCTGTTCCTGCGCCGCAAGGACGCCACCCTGCTGGCGTGGGCCGGCGTGTTCATCGGCCTGCTCGGCCTGCTGACCGCGTTCAGCGTCGTGGGCATCGTCTTCGCCCCCGAGGGCGGGGCCGCCGCGTCCGGCGGGATGGACGGGATGGCCGACAGCGCCGGGGAGGCCTCGATCCTCGCCGCCGCCCTGGGCCGCCTCACCGTGTGGCCGCTGGTCAGCGTCGCGCAGGGCCTGCTGGGCCTGGTGGTGCCGACCATGATCCTGCTGGCGTTCTGGGCGGCGCGCCGCCGGGTCCTGGAGGAGCCGGAGCGCCACCTGGCCCTGCTGCGGTGGACCGCCGCGCTGGGCATCCCGATCGCCTGGCTGGGCGCTCTGCCCGACGCGCTCGCGCAGGTGGGCCTGTGGGAGGTGAACGCGGCGCAGGGCTCCATGCTCGCGGTGCCGCACATGTTCTCCGGGCTGTTCGGCGGCCTGGGCTACGTCGCGCTCATCACCCTGATCGCGCACTCCCTCCGGCGCCGCGGACGCGACCACGGCGTCGTGCTGACCGCGATCACGGCCACCGGCAAGCGGTCCCTGTCCTCCTACCTGGCCCAGTCGGTGCTGTGCGCACCGGTGCTGGCCGCCTGGGGCCTGGGCCTGGGCGCGTACCTGACCTCGTGGACGATGTTCCTGTACGCCGTCGGGGTGTGGCTGGCCACGGTGGTGGCCGCCTACCTGATGGAGCGGGCGGGCAGGCGGGGCCCGGCCGAGGTGCTGCTGCGCAGGCTCTCCTACCGGCGCGCCGCCGGGAAGGCCGCGCAGGCCCGGGGACAGCGGCCCGGGGCCGAGGACCAAGAGCACGCCACTCCCTGATCCGGGCGCGCAAAAACGGGCGCGCCGGTGAGTGCCCGGCGCGCCCTCGTCGTTCAGGATGGGGTGTCATGGGCGACGATCACATGACAAACCACACCATAGGGGTGACCGGGGCGACCGGGGCGGTGGGCGGGCGGGTGGCCGCCCGCATCGCGCGGCTGGGGCGGGCGCAGCGGCTCATCGTACGCGACATCAACCGCGCACCCGAGTACCCCGGCAGCAGCGCGGCGATGGCGGCCTATGAGGACACCGGCGGGTTCGAGCGGGCCTGCCGGGGGGTGGACACGCTGTTCCTGGTCTCGGCGACGGAGTCGCAGGACCGGATCGACGTGCACCTGAGCGCGGTGGACGCGGCGGTCGCGGCGGGGGTCTCGCGCATCGTCTACCTGTCGTTCCTGCGGGCCGGGCCCGCCTCGACGTTCACGTTCGCGCGGACGCACTTCTTCACCGAGGCGCACATCCGGTCGACGGGGGTGGCGTACACCTTCCTGAGACCCTCCCTGTACCTGGACCTGCTGCCGCACTGGGTGGACGACGACGGCGTGGTGCGCGGCCCGGCCGGGGACGGGCGGGTGGCCTGGGTGGCCCGCGACGACATCGCGGACGCCGCCGCGGCGGTGCTGACCGACCCGGCGGTCGCGGCGGCCTCCGAGAACGCGGCCTACGACCTGACCGGCCCGGAGGCCCTGTCGCTGGGGGCCACGGTGGAGCGGTTGAGCACGCTGACCGGCCGGACCATCCGGTACGTGCCCGAGACCCGGGAGGAGGCGCTGCTGTCCCGCAAGGCCACCGGCGCGCCCGACTGGGAGCTGGAGGGGTGGGTGTCCTCCTACGAGGCGATCGCCGCCGGGGAACTGGACACGGTGTCGTCGGCGGTGCCGGAGCTGACCGGGCACCCGGCCCGGTCGATCGAGGGCTTCCTGCGCCGCCATCCGAGCGCCCTGTCGCACGTGTCCGTCTGAGCCGCTGCGGCCCCTCCCCCGGGGCCCCGCCGATGTATTCCCGTGCCCGCGCTCCCGCTGCGCGGGCCTTGACCTCAATATTTGTTGAGGTTGGAGGGTGGACGGTGTCGCGCACGGAGCGCGGCGGACGGACACCGGAGGGAAGTCCCATGCGTGCGGTACGAGTCGAGCGGTTCGGCGGGCCCGAGGTACTGGTGGCCCGGGAGGTCCCCGACCCCGAGGTCGGGCCCGGCTCCGCGGAGATCGCGGTCGGGGCCGCCAACGTGATGTACCTGGAGGTCCTGGTCCGCTCGGGCTGGGGACGCGACTACTTCCCCGTCGTCCCCCCGTACACCCCCGGGACCGGGGTCGCCGGGACGGTGACCCGGGTCGGGCCGGACGTGGACCCCGCCTGGGTCGGGGTCCGCGTGGTGGCCGACACCGGGGATGAGAACGGGGAGGGCGGCAGGCTCCCCGTCGGCGGGTACGCCGAACGGGCGGTGGTCCCCGCCGACGGCCTGGTCCGGGTCCCCGAGGGGGTCGACCCGCGCGACGCGCTGGCCCTGCTGCACGACGGCCCCACCGCGCTGGCGCTGGCCCGGACCGCCGGGTACCGGGCCGGGCAGACGGTGCTGGTGACCGCGGCGGCCGGAGGCGCCGGCAGCCTCTCGGTGCAGCTGGCCCGCCGGGCCGGGGCGCGGGTGATCGCCGCCGCCCGGGGCGGGGCCAAGCTCGACCTGGCGCGCCGGCTGGGCGCGCACGAGGCGGTCGACTACTCCCTGCCCGGCTGGACCGACCGGGTGCTGGAGCTGAGCGGGGGCGGGGTGGACGCGGCCCTGGACGGGGCCGGGTCGTCCCTGGGCGAGGCCGCCTTCACCACGGTGGCCGAGGGCGGGACGTACATCAACTACGGGTCGGCCGGGGGCCGGTTCGCGGAGATCGAGCCCGCCCGGGCCCGCGAGCACAAGGTCCGGGTCTTCGGACTGTTCGACATCAAGTCCGAGGTCGAGGGCGGCACGGACGACCTGACCCGGGCCCTGGAACTGGCCCGGGCCGGGGAGCTGGTCCCGCACATCGGCCTGACCCTGCCCCTGGAGAGGGCCGACGAGGCCCACCGGGCCCTGGAGGAGCGCCGGGTCCTGGGCAAGGTCCTGCTGACCCCCTGACCCCCCGGGCCCTTCGTCCCCGTCCCCTCCGGGCACGGCGGCGGCCCCGGTCCCGCGGGACCGGGGC
>NZ_JBHVLR010000028.1:0-34922 GCF_042797335.1 Nocardiopsis sp. NPDC057823
CTGCGCCGGCCCCCCGGGGGCCCCCCCCGCCCCGCCCCGGGGCACCCGCCGCCGCGGGCCCGGGGCGGGGGCGGGGGGGGCACCCCCCCCGCCGCCCAGGACGCACACCGTGTCCTTCCGACCTCCGCCGCGCCCCGGCCCGGCCGCCACCGCCCCCACGGACGGCCCGCGGCCGCGGCTCGGGCGCCCCGCCCGGCGCCCCCGGCGGCGCGGGGGCGCCGGCGAGCGGGTGTTACGCCTCGGGCTCCCCGGTGGTCTCGGGGAGGGTGACCTCGACGGTCAGCTCGGCGTCGTCGGTGGGCTGGAAGTCGATCCCGGAGGCCCGGCCGGCGGCGGCGATGTCGGCGGCCGCGGCCCGGGCGGCCTCGACGCGCTTGCCGGTGACCCGGACCCGCTCGACCTCGGCCCGCATGGACAGCTTGGCCTCGGACTTGGCCTTGCGGACGGCCCGCAGGACCTCGGCGGTGGCGGTCAGGACGACGGGGTCGCCGTCGGCGGCCGCGGCCCGGTACTCGGCGGCGTCCGGCCAGGACTGGGCGTGCAGCGAGCCCTCCTGCCACCAGCTCCAGACCTCTTCGGCCACGAAGGGGACGAAGGGGGCGAAGAGCTTGTGCAGGGCGCCCAGGGCGATGAGCAGCGCCGAGCGCGCGGACGCGCCCTCGGCGGACCCGGTGTCGTAGGCGCGGGCCTTGACCAGCTCCAGGTAGTCGTCGCAGAAGTCCCAGAAGAACCGCTCGGTGCGCTCCAGGGCCCGGGTGTGGTCGTAGGCGGTGAACGCCGCGGTGGCGTCCTCCACGACCTCGGCCAGGGTCGCGAGCATCGCGCGGTCCAGGGGCTCGGTGACGCTCGCCGGGTCGGCGACCGCGCCCTCGCCCGCGACGGACATGACGAACTTGCTGGCGTTGAGGATCTTGATGGCCAGCCGGCGGCCGACCTTCATCTGCCCCTCGTCCATGGCGGTGTCGGTGCCCAGGCGGCCGCTGGCCGCCCAGTACCGGACCGCGTCGGAGCTGTACTTCTCCAGCAGCGCCAGCGGGGTGACGACGTTGCCCTTGGACTTGGACATCTTCTTGCGGTCCGGGTCCAGGATCCAGCCGGAGATGCCGGTGGTGTGCCAGGGCAGCGTGTCGTTCTCGAAGTGGGCGCGCACGACCGTGGAGAACAGCCAGGTCCGGATGATGTCCTGGCCCTGGGGGCGGTAGTCCATCGGGAAGACGCGGCGGAACAGGTCCTCGTCGCGCTCCCAGCCGGAGGCGATCTGGGGGGACAGCGACGAGGTGGCCCAGGTGTCCATCACGTCGGGGTCGCCGGTGAACCCGTTCGGCCGGCCGCGCTGGTCCTCGGTGTACCCGGCGGGCGCCTCGGAGCTGGGGTCGACGGGCAGCTGCTGCTCGGTGGGCAGGAGGGGCTCGTCGTAGCGCGGGTTGCCGTCCGCGTCCAGCGGATACCAGACCGGGAAGGGGACGCCGAAGAAGCGCTGGCGGCTGATCAGCCAGTCGCCGTTGAGGCCCTCGACCCAGTTCTCGTAGCGGGAGCGCATGTGCTCGGGGTGCCAGGTGAGCTGGCGGCCCCGCTCGACGAGCCGCCGGCGCAGGTCCTCGTCGCGGCCGCCGTTGCGGATGTACCACTGGCGGGTGGTGACGATCTCGAGGGGCTTGTCGCCCTTCTCGTAGAACTTGACCGGGTGGGTGATGGGCTTGGGGTCGCCGACCAGGTCGCCGCTCTCGCGCAGCATCTCGACGACGCGCTCGCGGGCGGTGTGGACGGTGGCGCCGACCAGGCGGTCGTAGGCCTCGCGGGCGGCGCCGGACTCCAGGCCCGCGGGCGGGTCGGCGAGGATGCGCCCGTCCCAGCCGATGATGGGCCGGGTCTCCAGCTGGAGCTCGCGCCACCAGGTGACGTCGGTGGTGTCGCCGAAGGTGCAGATCATGGCGATGCCGGACCCCTTCTCGGGGTCGGCGAGCCGGTGCGCCTTGACGGGGACCTCGACGCCGAAGACCGGCGTGGTGACGGTGGTGCCGAAGAGGTCCTGGTACCGCTCGTCGTCGGGGTGGGCGACCAGGGCGACGCAGGCCGCGAGCAGCTCGGGGCGGGTGGTCTCGATGTGGACCGGGGTGCCGTCGGGCCTGTGGAAGGCGACCTTGTGGTAGGCGCTGGGCCGCTCGCGGTCCTCCAGTTCGGCCTGGGCGACCGCGGTGCGGAAGGTGACGTCCCACAGGGTGGGCGCCTCGGCCATGTAGGCCTCGCCGCGGGCGAGGTTGCGCAGGAAGGCGCGCTGGGCCGCGGCCCGGGAGTTGTCGTCGATGGTCGCGTAGGTGTGGCGCCAGTCGACGCTCAGGCCCAGGCGCCGCCAGATCGACTCGAAGACCTTCTCGTCCTCGGCCGTGAGCCGGTCGCACAGCTCGATGAAGTTGCGGCGGGAGACGGGGATCTGCCGCTTGGGGTCGGGCTTGGCCGGGGGCTCGAACTCCGGGTCGTAGGCGACCGACGGGTCGCAGCGGACGCCGTAGTAGTTCTGGACCCGGCGCTCGGTGGGCAGGCCGTTGTCGTCCCAGCCCATGGGGTAGAAGACGGCCTTGCCGTTCATGCGCTGGAAGCGCGCGACGGTGTCGGTGTGCGTGTACGAGAAGACGTGGCCGATGTGCAGCGACCCCGAGACCGTGGGCGGCGGGGTGTCGATGGAGTAGACGTCCTCGCGTTCGGCCGTGCGGTCGAAGTGGTAGACGCCGGACTCATCCCATACGTCGACCCACTTCGCCTCGATACCGTCCAGCGAAGGCTTGTCGGGCATGCGGAAGGAATGAGAGCGGTTGGTCATGGGGCAATGGTAGTGCGCTCCGGAGCGTGATCGCTCCTGGTTTCACGGCACGGTACGCCCTGGTGCGTCACGCTCCGGCCACCCCCCTGGGGTATCCCGTTCCGGGGCCGGGGTGCTCCCCCGGCGGGGGCCGCTCGCGTGAAAGGATCGTTGCGGTAGACCATGGGGTGGCGGGCGGTCCTCCGCCCGTGCCCGTGCACTCGACAAGAACGGTGAACGATTCATGGCTAAGAAGGACGGCGGTGAGGTCACCCCGGTCCTGTTGGGCTTCGTGGCCGGGTTCGCGGCCGAGTTCGTCATGCGCAAGGCGCTGACCTTCGCGTGGACCCGTGCGACCGGCGAGGAGCCGCCCACGGACCTGGAATCCCCGGACGTGAGCCTGGGCCGCGCCCTGGGCTGGGCGGTCGTCGCCGGCGTCGGCGTCGAGGTGGCCCGTGTCCTGGCCGTGCGCACCGCCCGCAAGGGCCTGCAGCGTACGGCCCCCGAGGTCCTGGAGGCCTGACCCTCCCCCGGGAAAGGACGACGGTGGGCGGCCCACCGCACCGTGTGATCCGTGCGGTCGGCCGTCCACCGTCGTCGGTCCGGCTCCCCGTGCGTGCGCGCCCGTCAGGGGAGGGCGCGCCGGACGCCCGTGGACGGGACGGCGCCTCGTCCGTCCCGACCTGTCAGGCGCATTCCTTGCAGACCAGCTGCCCGGCCCGCTGCTCGGCGAGCTGGCTGCGGTGGTGCACCAGGAAGCAGCGCGAGCAGGTGAACTCGTCGGCCTGACGCGGCAGCACCCGGACGGCGAGTTCCTCGCCCGACAGGTCGGCACCGGGCAGTTCCATGCCCTCCGCGACCTCGTCGGGGTCGATGTCGATCGTGCCGGTGCCCTTGTCCACGCGCCGAGCCTGCAGCTCCTGAAGGCTGTCCTCGTTGATGTCCTCGTCAGTCTTGCGCGGGCTGTCGTAGTCGGTGGCCATCTCTGCTAACTCCATCCCCCTCGTTCAGTGCCTCGTCGCGCGGGTAGTAACGCTTGAGAGACCTCGGTTGTGCCCGGTTCGGCCGATGAGTTTCCCGATCACCGGTGAACCGTGCCCCCTCCCGGGCCACCGCTCACAGGTCGGTAGCACTTTTTGCGGGACCGTGTCCGAAGGCGGCCAGATAGAGTCGCCGCTTTCGAGCCGGTTTCCCCTGGAGTACTACCCGGTATCGGGTGTCCCGTAGACCTGGAAAAGCCGTTTCGCCCACCCCGGACAAAGCGCGGATCACTCCCTCACCGCGGGCGAAAACCGAAGACATGCCCACGTCAGGAGGGATTCCCTCCGTGTCCACGCCCGAGGCAGCATACCCACCCGAGGTCGGCGCACGTGACCCGGATGGGCGTGTCTTCGGACACGTATAGATACCACGAAGCGTGGCGTGACGCAGCTTGGGCCCTATTTACCGGGCCCCGGGCGATATGTTCGGCGGGTCGAAAGGGCCCGGTTCAGCGCCGCTCGGGCGTCTCGCCCGACGGGACGGGAAGGCAGACGGTGATCACCAGTCCGCCGCCCGAGCGCGGCCACGCGGTGACCACGCCCTCGTGGGCGCGCACCACCGAGCGGACGATGGACAGGCCCAGCCCGGCGCTGCGGCCCGAGCCCACCCGGTCGCCCGAGCCGCGGCGGAACGGTTCGAAGAGGCCCTCGATCTCGTAGGCGGGGATCACCTTGCCGGAGTTCTCCACCTGCACGGCCGGGAGCCCCTCGTACAGGCCGCTGCGGACGGTGATCTCGCCGTCGGGGACGTTGTACTTGAGGGCGTTCTCCACCAGGTTGGCGACCAGGCGCTCCAGCAGGACCGGGTCGCCGACGACCACCGCCGGGCGCAGGTCCTTGCGCAGCCCCAGCTCGGAGTCGGCGATCTCCGAGGCGAACTGGCTGAGCACCGTACCGGCCACCTCCCCCAGGTCGACGCGGGCGCGCACCTCCAGCTCGCGGTCGCTCTTGGCGAGGAAGAGCAGGCCGTCGATGAGGCGCTCGTGGCGGGCGTTGGTCTCCAGCAGGGTGCGGCCGACGGACTTCAGGTCCGGGGAGACGTCCGGGGCGCTGAGCGCCACCTCCAGCAGGGTGCGGTTGATCGCCAGGGGCGTGCGCAGCTCGTGGGAGGCGTTGGCGACGAACCGGCGCTGGCCGTCGAAGGCGCGGTCCAGGCGTTCGAGCATGCCGTCGAAGGTGTCGGCCAGCTCGCGGATCTCGTCGTCGGGGCCGGACAGGGCGATGCGCTCGTGCAGGTCGCGTTCGGAGAGCCGGCGCGCGATGCGGGTGATCTTCTGCAGCGGCGACAGGGCCCGGCCCGCGACCGCGTACCCCAGGGCCACCGCGAGCAGCCCCACCAGGAGCAGCGCGAGCAGCGAGAACCGGGTGACGTGGGTGAGGACCTCCTCGATGAGGTACCCGTGCGCCGCCAGCTCGGCCGCGCTGTCCTCGCTGAGCAGGGCGTTGAGCAGGACCGCCACGATCAGGTAGTTGACCAGGACCAGCACCGAGCCCGCGGCGAAGAACAGCATCCCGTAGATGAGGGTGAGCCGTGCGCGCAGGCTGAGGTTGTCGGCGAACCGGTGGACCCGCTCGGAGGCGGCCGAGCGCTCGGCCCCCGCACGGGCGGGGTCGGCCGCGCCCAGGCGGCGCCAGGTGCCGGTGTCCCCCGGGCGGGTGGGCTCCACGCCGCCGTTGTGGTCGGCGCCCGCGGGCCGCGCCCCGACGGACCTGCCTCCGTCCGGGCCGGAGGGTCTCACAGCCGGTACCCCGCGCCGGGCACGGTCTGGATGACCGGGGGCGCGCCGAGCTTCTTGCGCAGGGTCATGACGGTGACGCGCACGACGTTGGTGAAGGGGTCGGCGTTCTCGTCCCAGGCCTTCTCCAGCAGGCCCTCGGCGCTGACCACGGTGCCCTGGGCGCGCATGAGGACCTGGAGCACCGCGAACTCCTTGGGGGTCAGGGCGATCTCGCGCCCCTCCCGGTGGACGCGGTGGTTGGCCGGGTCGAGGGTGATGCCGTGCCGCTCCAGGACCGGGGGCAGCGGCGGGGTGGAGCGCCGGGCCAGCGCCTGCACGCGGGCCACCAGCTCCGGGAAGTGGAAGGGTTTGGCCAGGTAGTCGTCGGCGCCCAGGCGCAGGCCCTCGACCTTGGCCTGGACGGTGTCGGAGGCGGTGAGCATCAGGATGCGCCCGTTGTAGCTCTCGCCCACCAGGGTGCGGGCGACGTCGTCGCCGTGGGTGCCGGGCAGGTCGCGGTCCAGGACGACCACGTCGTAGTCGTTGACCGCGGTGTGCTCCAGGGCGGTGTCGCCGTCATAGACCACGTCCACGGCCATGGCCTCGCGGCGCAGGCCCACCGCGACGGCGTCGGCCAGGACACGCTCGTCTTCGACCACGAGTACACGCAACGTCAAGTCCTCTTCGGTACCTGGGAAAAAGGGGCCGCTGCCGGCGCATCCCCCAACACACCGGCAGCGGCGTTCTCGGTCCCGGCCGCGTCAACCGTTCTCTCACGGCGGGGGTAAGGAGACGGTAAACCCGCCGCGCCGTCGGCGCGAACCGGACCTCGTCCTCACCCCGCGCCGGGACGGGCGCTGGGCCGGGAGTCTCGCGACCCCCTTTGTGCGCGGGGCGTCGCCGTCGGCGAATCCCCCAACCGCCGACGGCGACGTAACCCCGCACATCTCGAATCTGACACATCAAGAATAAGAAACAAGTAAGCACCGGGCTTTACCCGCGGATGTGTCATGGGACACGTCGCGCGGGCGGCCGGGAGAGCGGTCCGGCCGTGCGCGGCGGCCGCCGCGGGACACCCGGCTCCACCCCTGCCCACAGGGGCTTTTCCATCCTACGGAAGGCCCCCGCGACCGCGGGTCCGATCACGGAAACATCACGCGCGGGGGCCGGTGGTTTGACGTGGGTCACAGTGCGGTAGACGTAAGTGGCACGCGCGGAACCGGGCCGGGAGGCCGGGCCGCGACGTGTTCGCATGTCACAGGGACGTGACCACATCACATTGCGCACGCACGGCGACGTGCGCGACACCGAACGCGACCGGAGTGCGGGAGTCCTCCGGTCCTACCCCTGGAAGAGGTGCAATGGGCGAGTTCTTCGCGGAGATCAAGGTCCGTATCAACGAGACCCGCGGTGCGCTCCAGTCGGCGCAGGCCGTCGGCGACGAGTTCCTCATCGACACCCACACGTCGGAGCTCGAGGACCTGTACCGCATCGCGGCTCGCAACGGCATCGACTGCGCCTGAGCCGACGCCCGGATCCCCCCGGACCGGGACGCGGCCCGTCGGGTCGACGGGGGCGCGGCGGAACACCCGTTCCGCCGCGCCCCCGCGCGCGTTCGCCGTCAGTCGCGGTCGGCGCCCAGCGGCGCCAGCAGGGCGTCCAGGGCGTCGTACAGCTCCGGGCGCGCCGCGATGACCAGGTCGTTGGCGGGCGGGCCGCCGTGCAGGCCGCCCACCCGGATCCCCGCCTCCGAGGCGATCAGGCCGGGCGCGGCCCAGTCCCACGGGTTCAGTCCGCGCTCGTAGAACGCGTTGGCCCGCCCCGCCGCCAGCCCGGTGAGGTCGACGGCGGCCGAGCCGCCGCGGCGGATGTCGCGGATGTGCGGGACGACCTCCACCAGCACGCGCGCCTGCTGCACGCGGCGCTCGGGGAAGTAGCCGAAGCCGGTGGCCACCAGCGCCTGTTCCAGGGGGACCGCCGGCGGGGCCTGGAGCGGTTCGCCGTTGCACCGCGAGCCCTCGCCCAGCACGGCCTCGTACAGCTCGCCGCGCCGCGGCACGCTCACCGCGGCCGCGACCACCACGCCGTCGACCTCGGCGGCGATGGCCACGCCCCAGTCGGGCTGTCCGTACAGGTAGTTGACGGTGCCGTCGATGGGGTCGACCACCCAGCGCACCCCGCTGCCGCCGTCGCCGCCCGCCTCACCGCCCTCCTCGCCCAGGATCGCGTCGTCGGGGCGGACCGCCAGCAGCCGGGAGCGGATGAGCTCCTCGGTGGCCCGGTCCATCTTCGTGACGACGTCGGTGGGGCTCGACTTGGTGTCGAGCACGGTGACTCCCGCCTGCCCCTCGGCCGCGAGCCCGCCCGCCTCGGTCGCCACCCGCACGGCCAGGTCGCGCAGGGCCCTCGGGTCGGGTGTGGTGTGGATACCGGTCACTGCTCCGCTCTCCGCATTCGGATGTGGGTCGGTCCGCACTCTACGCCGCCCGGGCGGACTCCGCCGAACGCCGCGTGCGGGCGGTCCCGGGGGCCGCGGAAAACCGGTTGCCCCGGCGCCGCCGCCGTCGGTAGGACGGTCCGGACGACCGAGGGGACGGGACCGCGATGTTCTGCTGGATGGATCTCAAGACGCACGACGTCGGGGCGACGGCGGGGTTCCTCGCGGCCCTGCTCGGCTGGGAGTGCGCCGTGGCCCGGGAGGACCCCCGCCGGGCGACGTCGGTGTACGCGGAGGGGGTGCGGATCGGCGGTGTGAGCGACCTGTCCCGGCCGCCGTACCCGCCGGGCCTGCCCGCCCACGTCGCCTACTACGTGGCGGTCGACGACGCCGACGGGCGCACGGCGGCGGCCGAGGCCGCGGGGGCGCGGGTGGTCGTCGAGCCGTTCGACGCGGGCGGCCTGGGGCGCGTGGCCACGCTGGTGGACCCCGTGGGCGCGGCGGTGTCCCTGTGGGAGGGACGCTCCTTCCGGGGGTGGACCCGGCCCCGGAACATGCTGCTCACCTGCGCCGAGCCGGAGCGGGCGGCGGACTTCTACACCCGCGTCCTGGGCGGGGTGCCGCGCGGGGCGTCGATCGCGCGCGGGGACGCCGCGCCCGCCTGGGAACTCGTGCTCGCCGATCGGGACCCCGCGGCCCTGGCCGGCCCCGCCCGCGAACGGGGCGGCTCGGTCGTGCGGGAGGACGGCGTGGCCCGCCTGCGCTCCGCCGAGGGGCTGTCCTTCGTGCTCGGCGCTCCCGGCACCGCTCGGAGCGCGGTATGAGCGGCGGGGTGGTGCTGAGGCGTGCGGGGGCCGCCGACGCGGAGGCCATGGCGGGGGTGTGGCTGCGCTCCTTCGCCGCGGCCCTGCCCACGGTGCGCCGCGCGCACGGGGACGACGCGGTACGCGCCTGGTTCGCGCAGGTGGTGGTGCCCGGGCGGGAGTGCTGGGTCTGCACCGCGGACGAGCGGGTCGTGGGGCTCCTGGTCCTGGACGGCGACGCGCTGGACCAGCTCTACCTGGACCCCGAGTGGCGGGGCCGGGGCCTGGGCGACCGGCTGGTGCGCCTGGCACAGCGGCGCCGCCCCGGGGGCCTGGAGCTGTGGACGTTCCGGGTCAACGGGCCCGCGCGGCGCTTCTACGAGAGGCACGGCTTCACGGCCGCGGAGGAGACCGACGGATCGCGCAACGAGGAGCGCGAACCCGACGTGCGGTACGTCTGGCGCCCCTGAGGGGCCGGGCGGCCGGGGTGGGCCGGCCGCCCGGGGGTCGGTCAGAGGTGCTCGGGCCTGGCCCATTCCTTGCCGTGGACGTGGTGGTCGAGGAACGCGAAGACCGTCTCGTACCAGACCTGCGCGTTGCCCGGCGTGAGGATCCAGTGGTTCTCGTCCGGGAAGTACAGGAACTTGGACTCCACCCCGTACAGCTGGAGGTCGCGCCACAGGCGCAGCCCCTCGCCGATGGGGACGCGGTAGTCCTTGTCCCCGTGGATCACCAGCATCGGCGTGGTGATGTTCGGCGCGTGCAGGTGCGGCGAGTTGAGCAGGTAGCGCTCCGGCTGCTCCAGCGGGGTGCCGAACTCGTGCTCCCACACCGGCGGGTAGTCGGTGGTGGCGTTGAAGCCGTCCAGGCCCCACAGGGAGGCGTGGGAGACGATGGCCTTGAAGCGGTCGGTGTGCCCCGCGATCCAGTTGGCCATGTAGCCGCCGAAGGAGCCGCCCATCATGGCGGTGCGCTCGGCGTCGATGTCCTCGCGGGCCTCGGCGGCGTCGGTGATCGCAATGACGTCCGCGAACACGCGCGGCCCCCACTTGCCCCAGGCGCGGCGCAGCATGTCCTGGCCGTACCCGGTGGACAGGGCCGGGTCCGGGAGCAGGACGGCGTAGCCGCGGGCCGCGAGGATCCACGGGTTCCACCGCCACGACCAGCCGTTGAAGCTCATGTACGGGCCGCCGTGCACCCACAGCACCAGCGGGGCCGGGGCGTCGGCGGACGCCTCCTCGGGCAGGACCAGCCAGGAGCGGATCCGGGTGCCGTCGTCGGCGGTCGTCTCGATCTCGGTGAGGGTGCCCGGCATGGTGAGCTCCGAGCCCGGCGTGCGCAGGTACGCGGGCCCGCCGTCGACGGCGGCGGCGTCCAGGCGCACCGGCGCGGGCGGGGCGTCCCAGGCGTCGCGCAGCGCGTACACGTACCGGCCGTCCGGGGACGGGTTGAGCTCGCTGTAGGCGCCGTCGTCGCCGGTGATGCGGACCACCTCGCCCGAGCCCAGGTCGGCGCGGAAGACCGGGCGGCGGCCGTTCTCGTCGGCGGCGATGAACAGCGACCCGGAGTCGGCCGACCAGGCGAAGTCCCGGGCCCACAGCTCCAGGCCCGGGTGGACCGGGGAGGTCTCGCCGGTCTCGCGGTCCAGTACCCACAGCTGGTAGTCGCGGGGCTCGCCGTCGTAGTCGCCCTCGAAGCCGAGCGAGTAGGCGACGCGGCGGCCGTCCGGGGAGACCAGCGGGGAGCCCAGGTCGTACCCCTCCCGGCTGAGGAGGGTGGTGCGCTCGCCGGTGGCGGTGTCGACGGAGACCAGGACGCTGCGGTGTCCTCCCTTGCCGACGGGCACGTCCCACGTGGTGATGAGGGCCGTGCCGTCCGGGGTGAGGGAGCCCTGGGCGTTGATCAGGGCCTTGCCCGCGTCCGGGGTGAGGTCGCGGGGCTCGCCGAGGCCGTCCTCGGGCCCGGCGGGCGGGGTCGCGGCGAAGTAGCGCGGGTGGTCGGGCCCCAGGTCGTGGTCCCAGTAGCGGACGGGGAGGGACTCGTGCAGGATCGCGGTGACACCCGCGTCCGCGCGGGCCTTGCGCGCCTCCGCCTCGTCCTCCCCGTCCTGGCTCCCGGGCAGGGTCGCCGAGGCGAAGGCGATCAGGCCCGCGTCCCGGGCGACGGTGAAGGCGCCGATGCCGCCGGGCCGGGAGGCCACGCGGCGGGCCTCGCCGCCTCCGGCCGGCAGCAGCCACAGGGCGGCCTTGGGCTTCTCCTCCGGTTCGGCGTCGGGGTCGGGTCGGGCGCTGGTGAAGAGGACCGAGCCGTCGGGCAGGAAGCCCGCCGAGCTCTCGCCCTTGGCGCTGCGGGTGAGGCGGTGCGGGGCGGTCCCGCCCTCGGCCTCGGGGCGGACGTCGATCTCCCACAGGGCGCTGTGGAAGGTCTTGGCATCGGGTGCGATACCGCTGACGGGGGCGACCAGACGGGTTCCGTCGGGGGACAGGCGCAGCCCGTTGACCCGCTTCAGTCGGACGTATTCCGGCAGTTCGTACCAGGAACGGACCAAGGCAGTTACTCCTGAGAGGGGAGGATTCGTGATCTTCCCCGCACCTTATCCGCATCCGGTGTCAGCAGCGTTTACGGAGGGGCCCCGTGTGGCGTCCGGGGCCCCCGGGGGTCAGTCGCGGCAGTGGCAGCCCGCGCACCGGGGCACCGTGCTCAGGCGCTGCGGTTCGCGGCCCTCGGTGTACTCGCGGACCAGGTCCGAGACCATGGCGACGAACGCCGGGTGGGTGCCGGGGCTGAGCGCGCGCTCGTACCCGATGCCCAGCTTCTCGGCGGTCTGCCGGGCCTCCACGTCGAGGTCGAACTTGACCTCCATGTGGTCGGAGACGAACCCGTGCGGGACGACGACGACGGCGGGCACCCCCTCGCGGGCGAGCTCCTCCATGCGGTCGTTGACGTCGGGCTCCAGCCAGGGCTGGCTGGGAGGGCCGCTGCGGCTCTGGTAGACGACCTCGAAGGGGTACTCGCGGTCGAGGCGGTCCACGACCAGGCGGGCCACCTTCGCGAGCTGGGAGCCGTAGGCGCCCTCGGGGCCGAAGCCCAGCTCGGGGCCGCCGCTCTCCTCGGCCATCTTGGTGGGGATGGAGTGCGCGGAGAACAGCAGGTGGGCGCCCTCGCGCTGCTGTGCGGGCAGCGCGTCCAGGGCGGCGCGGGTGTGCTCGACCAGCGGCTCGACGAACCCGGGGTGGTCGTAGAAGGGGCGGATGAGGTCGACCTCGGGTGCGTCCTCGCCCAGTGCGGCGCGGGCGCGGTCGATGTCCTCCAGGTAGGCGGTGCGGCTCGACCAGTTGCAGTAGGCGGAGGTGGGCAGCGCCAGTACGCGCCGCACCCCGTCGTCCCGCATCCGCTCCAGGGTGTCGGCGAGCATCGGGGCCCAGAACCGGTTGCCCCAGTAGATCGGCAGGTCGATGCCGTCGGCGGCGAACCCGTCGGTGACGGCGGCGAGGAGGTCGCGGCACTGTTGGTTGATCGGGCTCACCCCTCCGAAGAGGAAGTAGTGCTCACCGACCTCCGCGAGCCGCTCACGCGGGATGTTGCGTCCGCGCGTGACGTTCTCCAGGAACGGGATGACCTCGTCCTCGCCCTCCGGGCCGCCGAAGGAGATCAGCAGAAACGCGTCGTAAGGCCTCATGCACTTCATGAAACCAGCTCCTCCGGACCCCTGGGCCTCACCCCCCGGTCAGCGGGCCTGTGGCGTCGGACTCCCCCGACCAGGACCTTTCGGCCCGTTCTCCCCCTGGCCAGACAAGTGACCGGCGAGTAATGTCCCCTGGCATGACAGATGTGTTGTGGCACACATGGGCGGACACCTACCGGGCCCGTCCCAAGCGGACGGCCTCCCCCAACAGCACCGCCGAGGTCGCGGCGGCCGTGGCCTCCGCCGCGCAGGAGGGCCTGCGGGTCCGCATGGTCGGGTCGGGGCACTCCTTCACCGACGTGGCCGTCACCGACGGGCTCCTGCTCTCCCCCACCTCGCTGACGGGGGTGCGCTCGGTCGATCCGGCCGCGGGCACCGCCACGGTCGAGGCCGGGCTGCCCCTGTGCGACTTCAACGACGCACTGGCGGCGCACGGGGTGGCGCTCGCCAACATGGGCGACATCGCGGTGCAGACGGTGGCCGGAGCGGTGCAGACCGGCACGCACGGCACCGGCCGGGACGCGGGCGGGCTGGCGAGCCAGGTGGTCGGCCTGGAGATCGTGCTCGCCGACGGCTCCGTGGTGGAGTGCTCGGCGGAGCGCGAGCCCGAGCTGTTCCACGCCGCCCGGGTGGGCCTGGGCGCGTTCGGCGTGGTGACGGCGCTGACGATGGCGGTGCGCCCGGCGTTCCTGCTGCACGCGCGGGAGGAGCCCATGCCCCTGGACGAGGTGCTGGAGCGGCTGCCGGAGCTGCGGGCCGGCAACGACCACTTCGAGTTCTACTGGTTCCCCCACACCGGCAACACCAACACCAAGCGCAACAACATCACCGACGGTCCGGCGCGGCCGCTGTCGCGGTTCAAGGAGTGGCTGGACGACGACTTCCTGTCCAACACCCTGTTCGAGGGCGTCAACCGGGTGTGCCGCCGCTTCCCCGGCGCGGTCCCGGCCGTGAACCAGGTCAGCTCGCGGGCGCTGTCCGCCCGCTCCTACACCGACGTGTCGCACAAGGTGTTCACGTCCGTGCGGGACGTGCGGTTCGTGGAGATGGAGTACGCGATCCCCGCCGAGCACCTGGTGGACGTGCTGCGCGAGGCGCGCCGGATCGTGGACGCGGGCGACCACCGGGTGAGCTTCCCGGTGGAGGTGCGGTTCGCCCCGGCCGACGACGTGTGGCTGTCGACGGCCTACGGGCGCGACAGCGCCTACGTGGCGGTGCACATGTACAAGGGGACGCCGTACGAGGCGTACTTCGCCGACCTGGAGGCGGTGTTCACCTCGGTGGGCGGCCGGCCCCACTGGGGCAAGATGCACACCCGCGACCGCTCCTACCTGGAGGCGGTGTACCCGCGCCTGGGCGACGCCCTGGCGGTGCGCGACCGGGTGGACCCGCTGCGGCGGTTCGGCAACGACTACCTGGACCGCGTCTTCGGCTGACCGGCGCGGACCGGACCGGGTTCCGGCGCCGCTGCGGGCCCCGTCGGCGACGGGGCCCGCAGCGGTGTCCGGGTCAGCCCGCGGGGGCCTCGGGGACGGCGTCCCCGGTCCCGCCCGAGCCGCCGAGCGGGCCGGTTCCGCCCGTGCCCCCCGTGCCGCCCGGTTCCTGGGTACCGCCGGTGCCCGGTCCCCCGCCCCCGGCGCCGGGGTCGGTCTGGCCGTCCCCCGGGTCGGTGGTGGCGCCGTCGCCCGGGTCGACAGGGTCGGTGCCCCCGTCGCCGCCATCCGTGGGCGGCTCGGTGGCCGGGGCGGTGGGGTCGGGGGTGGAGGACCCCTCCGCGGGGTCCCGGGACTGCTCCCCCGTGCCGTCCTGCCCGTCCTGCCCCCGGTCCTCCTGGCCTGCGGGTGCGTCACCGGTCCCCTCGTCCTCCGGGACCCGGGGCGCGGAGCTGCCGCCGCCGAGCAGCGTGGGCGAGGTGTGCTCGTCCTGCCCCTGCGTCCACGCGGTCAGGGAGCGCCCGGTGAACAGCTCGAACAGCAGGATGACGAGCATCACCAGGCCGAACACGACGGCGGCGGGCACCGCGTAGGCGCGCCATCCGCGCCGGGCCGGCTCCTGCTCCTCCTGTTCCCGGGCGCCGTAGGGGTCCTCCGGGTGCCCGGGGATGCCGGGGACGACGGGCATGCGCACCGTGGCGTCGGTCCCCCGCACGGGCAGGGCCATGGTGCGGGTGGCGTCGGGCTCCTCCGGCAGGCCGGGGATCGGCCCTGTCGGCGGCACCCCGGGCACCGGGCCGGTGCCCGGCGGGTCCAGGGGGTGGGAGCCGGCGCGGCGAGAACCTGTTCCCGCCGGCTCGGTGTGGCCGACGGCCTTCTCGGCGAACTGCCGCGCCTGGTCGCCCCCGCGCGAGAACCAGTCCTGGAGGAAGGGGCTGACCACCGTGCTCAGGGTGGCCATGACGGCCGCCCCGACGACCGTCCCGTAGACGTTGAGGTAGGAGGCGGCGGTGGCGGCGGCGAGGGTGGCCACGCCCGCCCCGACGACCTGGGACAGGCTCAGGTCGATGCGCTTCTTCCCGGCCTCCTCACCTTCTTCCGCGTCCCGTTCCCCACGGTGCTCGGCCCTCCCCATGCGGCCGTCCCCCTTCGTGCTCCGTCCCGTCCGGAGGGCGCGCGAGACGGCGCGCCGCGCTCCGGGATGGGCGTGTGTCGGGCATGTGGCCCCAGACGCCCCAAAGTTCACATACGACTCATGTACGGATAACTCAGACTAAGGGCGGCAGGGTTCCGATAACGCCATCAATGAAGATGCATCACTCTTCGGCACCCATCGGCGTGTCGAGTTGCGTCCGAGAGGATCCCCCTCCCCGACGAAGCGACCGAGATCGGAGTTTTTCCCGGACCTGGGGCGATTCGGGGGGCGCGGGATACCATCACGGCGGAGCCTTCGCACGGGAACCGCGACATTCGCCCGTGACAGCTCCCGGTCGTGGAAGGGTCAGCGTGCCAAGATTGGCAAAGGAAGCGACCGTGAGGACCCCGGGGACGGCCCGGGGCGCTCCCACCGTGGCGATACGCGTCGCGGATCGGGAGGCGGGCACACATGTTCGGGCGCGCCGGGCGCGGTAGTGGCCGAACCGTTGTCGGCCGACCAGACTTGGAGAACGCGGGGGTCGGTCCCAGGACCTGTCCTCGACGGGACGCGAAAGGGAGGGCGATGCACGAGCTTCGCCTCGTGGCCGTGAGTGAGGACGGCACCTATCTGGTGCTGGCCAGCACCGGCCGTGGAACCCGTTTCATGCTCCCTGTCGACGACCGCCTCCGCGCCGCAGTACGCGGCCAGTTCTCCCGGCTCGGCCAGTACGAGATCGAAGTGGAGAATCCGTTGCGCCCCAAGGAAATCCAGGCCCGCATCCGGTCCGGCGAGACCGCGGAGGCCATCTCCGAGATCTCCGGCATCCCCATCGAACGGGTGCGCTGGTTCGAGGGCCCGGTCCTCCAGGAACGGGAGTACATCGCGCAGCAGGCCCAGCGCGCCGCGGTGCGCATCGCCGGCGAGGCCGCGCCCGCGGGGAACCTGGAGGAGCTGGTCACCCGCCGGATCGGGGCCCACCAGCTGGAGACCGGCGACGCGGTGTGGGACTCCTGGAAGCGCGAGGACCGCACCTGGCAGCTCAAGCTCGTCTTCCTCGACGGCGGCGAGGAACGCGTCGCCCACTGGCTGTACGAGCCCAGACACAACACCGTCACCCCCGCCGACGAGGAGGCCGCCCGGTTCTCCTCGTCGGAGCCCGCTCCCTCCCCCACCGCGAACGTGACCCCTTTCGCCCCCCGGCGCTCCGAGTCCGAGGCGCCGCGCCCCTCCGTGCGCCCCGCCCCCGAACGGGTCGGCGGAGCGCGGCGCGCCGACGGCCCGCTGGACGACCCGCTGCGGCCGTCCGTGCCGCGCGGCGAGGAGGACGGCGCGGGCCGGCGGACCGGCGAGCGGCGCGAGGAGCCGGCGAACCGGTGGACCGAGGAGCCGCGCGGGCACCGCGGGTACGACGCCCCGCCCGCACGGCCGCAGCGGCCCGCGACCCGGGACGCGGAGCGGTTCGAGCGCGCCTCCGAGCACGACGGGCGGCCGGCGTACCGGGAGGCCGAGCAGGACGGGCGCCCGGCCTACCGCGAAGCCGAGGCGGGCGTACGGGCCCCGGAGCGGACCGGGCGCCCCGCGTACCGCGACGAGCACGAGGACCGCGAGGGCCGCGAGGAGACCGTCCGCCGGGACGGGTACGGGGAGCGCACCGCCCCCCGCTACGAGGAGCCCGCGGGGCACGGGCGCGAGGAGTACCCCGGGCACGGGCGCCCGGACACCGGGCCGCGCGCCCCGCACACGGCCCCGGCCGACGGGACCGCCCGGCCGGCCTCCCCGGTGTTCGAGGAGGAGGGCGAGCCGTACGGCGGTCCGGCCGCCGCGCCGGTCGCGCGCCCGGAGCCGTCCCGTCCCGAGCCGCGCCCCGAACCGCTCCCGGCCGAGCGGCCGCGCGCCGCGCCCGCTGCGGAGGAGCGGCCCGACCGCCGGGAGCGCCCGGCCTGGTCGGCCGCCGCCGACCAGGTGCCGCCCGCGGCGCCCCTGAGCCAGCCCGCGCCGCGCCGGCGCCGGGCCACCATCGACCTCAACGACACCGGGACCCCGCGCCGGGCCGCCGACCCGTCCCCGGCCGCGCCCTCGGCGCCGCTCCCGGCCGCCGCGGCGGGCGGGGACCGGCCCGCGCCCAAGCGCAAGGGGCGCGGGCGCCGCGCCTCGGTGCCGTCCTGGGACGAGATCATGTTCGGGGCCAAGAAGGACGACTGACCCTCCGGGGTCCCGCACCGCTTCCCACGGGGGCGTCCGCCGCGGCGGACGCCCCCGTTCCGCGTGTCAGCGGGACGCGTCCACGCGGCGGGCCGCCAGGGCCATGGCCGCCAGCGACCGGTGGGACTCCCGGGACAGGTCCAGGCCCAGCAGCGCGGCCGCGCGCCCCAGGCGGTAGTCCACGGTGTTGGGGTGGACGTGCAGCCGCGCCGCGGTCCCCCGCCGGTCCCCGTCCGACCCCAGGTACTCCTCCAGGGTCCGGTACAGGTCCGGGTGCCCGGCCAGGGGGTCCAGCAGCGCCGCCAGCAGGGCGCGGGCCGCGCCCGGCCGGGTCGCCTGGTACTCGAACAGCAGGTCGTCGAGCATGTACAGCCCCGCGGGCCGGTCCAGCGCGCGGGCCAGGGACTGCAGCTCGTCGGCCAGCGCCAGCAGGTCGGGCACCCGTTCCGGCGGGCCGACCGCCCCGCCCGCGGTGACCGGCGCCCCCGCGGCCCCGCCCAGCCGGGCGACCAGTTCCGCCGCCCCGGGGGCGCCGTCCGCGTCGGCGGGCAGCGGCACCAGCGCCGTCCCGCCGCCCCCGCCCAGCAGGGCCAGCACCGGGCCGTCTGCGTAGGCCTCCAGCTCCCGCCGCAGGCGGTGGGCCCGGCGGCGGCGCGCCACCTCCTCGCTCACCCCCCGCTCCTGTGCCGGGGGAGCCGTCGGGGACAGGCTCAGCACCAGGTAGGAGTCGGGCAGCGGCACCCCGGCCCGGCGGGCGGCCGTGCCGGGGTCGGCGCCCGAGACCAGGGCCGAGTAGAGGGCGAAGCGGGCGCCCTGCTCATCGCCCGAGATGTGCTCGCGCTCGTCCAGGTAGCCGCGGGCGACCACGGTGGTGATCCGGCCCAGGTGGGCGATGAACAGGGCGGCCACCCGGGCGAGCGCGTCGAGGTCGCCGGGGCCGGCACGGGTGTGCAGGCGGTCCCAGACGGCGGAGAATCCCCGGTGGTAGGCGTCCAGCAGGGACTCCAGGCTCGCGCCCTCGGCCGCGCGGCGGGCCGCCGAGGCGGCCAGCAGTTCGGCGTCGTCGGGGCCGAGGGTGTCCCCGGCCTCCCCGTCGGCACGGCGCAGCACGGAGACGCACAGGCGCAGGTTGTGCTCGACCACCCAGCGGATGTCGGGGGCGAGGGACCGCGCGCCGCCGCCGTGGTGGTCGGGGTTGGTGGCGGTGAAGGACGCGATGACCTCGTCGACCAGCGCGGGGTCGCCGGGGGCGATCCAGGTGTGCGCCGGGCGCCCGCCGATCATCGGTACGCCCCCGGATTTATGACGGGTCACAATCCCTCGCCTCCCCTTCCTGGTCCCTGTCCACTTCCACCGGGCCCCCGAACGGGACGAATGTGGTGGTGGAGGCCGTTGTCGCCGGCCGCGCCCGAGCCTAGGGCACGGGCGGGTCCCGTGCGCGTCACGAACCGGCCTCCGCCGTGTCCCTTCTCCCAAAGGCGGTCCCATGGCCACCACCCCCGCGCCCGGGGCCCCCGGGTCGACCTCCCTGGCCGAGCGCGCCAGCTACCTGGCCGGGAACCTGGGCGACATCGTGCCGAGCACGGTGATCGGCTCGTTCCTGCTGCTGTACCTGACCGACGGCGTCGGGCTGGCCCCGGCCGCGGTCGGCACGCTGCTGCTGGTGGCCCGGCTCGTGGACGCCGCCACCGACCCGGTCATGGGCTACGTCGTGGACCACCTGCCCGCCACCCGCTACGGCCGGTTCCGCCCGTACCTGCTGGTCGGGTCGCTGCTGGCCGCCGCGAGCTTCGCGGCTCTGTTCCTGGCCCCCGCGCTGGCCCCGGACCCGCTGGTCGCGGTGTGGGTCGCCTACCTGGTGTGGGGACTGGCGTTCGACTTCATGGACGTGCCCCTCAACGCCCTGCTCCCCGCCATGACCGACGTGCCGCGCGACCGCGCCCGCCTGGCCGGGATCAAGGGGCTGACCTACCTGTTCGGGGCCGGGGCGGTCACCGCCGCCGTGCTGCCGGCCGTGAACGCCCTGGGCGGCGGCACCGCCGGGTGGGGCTCGTTCGCGGTGCTCGTGGCGGCGGGCTCGGCCCTGCTCATGGCGGTGTCGGCCGCCGGGGTGCGCGAACGCGTGCGGCCGGTGCGGGAGGAGCGGTACGGGCCGCGCGACCTCGGCCGGATGTTCCTCACCGGACGCGCGGTGCCGCTGCTGCTCGTCGCCAAGGTGGCGGTGTCGGCGGCCAGCGCCGCGATGCTCGCCTGCATGCCGTTCTTCTTCACCTACTACGCGGGCTCGGCGGCGCTGGTGAGCGCGGCGGCCGTGGTGATGATCGGGCCGATGATGGCGGGCAGCATCGCGGGCCCGGTCCTGGCCGGCCGGCTGGGCCCCCGCAACGGCTACCTCGTGAGCGCCGCCGTGGCCGTCGGCGGGTTCGCCACGATCGCCCTGGCCCCGGGGATGCCCGGGGCCTACTACCTGGCGGGGTTCGCGGTGGCGGGCCTGGGCGCGGGCGGAGCGGTGGCGCTGAACTACGTGCTGGTGGCCGAACTGACCGACGTCACCGAGTGGCGCACGGGCTTTCGGGCCGAGGCGGCCCTGGCCTCGCTGTCGTCGTTCGCGGCCAAGGCCGGGGGCGGCATCGGCGGCGCGCTGACGGCCTACTCCCTGGCCTTCTCCGGGTACCGGGCCGGCCGGGAGCAGACCGAGGCGGCACTGAGCGGCCTGCACCTGACCCAGTCGCTGCTGCCCGGGGGCCTGCTGCTGTTGGGCGGCCTGGTGCTGCTGGCCTACCCCGTCGACCGCGCCATGGCCGTGGAGGCGATGAGCGCGCTGGCCCGGCGCCGGTCCCTGTCCGCGGACCGCGCCGCGAACGGGACGCCGTGAACCCCCGGGCGTCCGACGCACCGACACGAGAGGAGAACGCCGTGCACGCACCCGCCGCCGCCCCGACCGGGGCCGCCCCTCCCGGCTTCCGCGCCGAGCCCCGGGCATGGACCGCGGAATGGATCTGGTCGGACCGGCCCGCGCTGGCCCCGCCGGGCCCCGACAACCCGTTCGGAAGGCACGACCCCGGCCGGTTCGACCACCGGGTCCTGTTCCGGACCGTCTTCCGCGTGGCCGGACCCGTACGCGGGGCACGCCTGTTCATCACGGCGGACTCGCGCTACACCGCCTACCTGAACGGGGTGGAGGTCGGCGACGGCCCCGTCCGCCACGGGCCCGGCACCCTGTACTACTCCGTCCACGACCTGGCCGGCGCGCTGGTGGAGGGGGAGAACGTGCTGGCCGTGGCGGCCCGGTTCTACGGCCATCCGACGCCGTGGTGGGAGCCGACCCCGCCCACGTTCACCCAGGGCGGCGGCTCGCTGGTGGCGGAGGTGGAGGTGGACGGCTCCGTGGCGGCGGCCAGTGGCCCCCACTGGCGGGTCCGGGAGGGCGACGCCTGGGAGCGGTGCCGCCCCATGGGGCTGCTGAACTCCCAGATCCCCGAGGCGTTCGACGCGCGCCTGCTGGACCCGGGGTGGACCGGGGCCGGGTTCGACGACACCGGCTGGGCCCCGGCGACGGTGCAGGCCGCGCACGCCGTCACCGGTCCGCGCGGGCGCACCCGGCCGGGCGGGCACCCGTACGGGGTGCTCCTGCCCCATCCGCTGCCGCCCCCGGCGGTCACCCGGCACGCCCCGGTCGGGCCGCCCCTGTGGTACGCGCTGCCCCCCGGCGCCGACCCCGACGTGCACACCGCGCTGGCGGCCGACGCGGCCGTACTGGAGGACGGGACCCCGGCCGGCCCCGACCGGCCCGGGGGGCGGGCGCTGGCCGTGTTCGACCTGGGCCGGATCGTGTCCGGGCGCACCCGGCTGACCCTGGACGGGCCCGCGGGCCGCACGGTCACCGGCGCCCTGGTGGAGGCCGTCACACCGGTGGCCCTCGGCTCGGCCGCGCCGTTCCGGATCCGCACCCGGAACGGCCGCACCCGGTTCACCGCCTCGGACCCCTCCGGCGGCCGGTACCTGGTGCTGTCCGTGGACGGCCCCGACGTGGAGGTGGCGGTGGCCGTCCGCGAGGCCCTGCGCCCGCGCCCCGCGGGGGCCGGGTTCGAGTGCTCCGACCCCTTCCTGGAGCACCTGTTCGCGGTGGCGCTGCGCACCGTCGACCTCACGGCGCAGGACGCCTACCTCGACTGCCCCACCCGGGAGTCGCGCGCCTGGGTCGGCGACGCCGTCGTGCACCAGGCGGTGGACCTGGCGACCTCGCCCGACTGGTCGCTGGCCGTGTGGAACCCCCGGCTGCTCGCCCGGGCGCGCCCCGACGGCATGCTCCCCATGGTCGTCGCCGGCGACTTCGCCCGCGACGGGGTGCCGCCCATCCCCGACTGGGCGCTGCACTGGATCCGGTCGGTGCACCTGCTGTACCGGTACACCGGCGACCGGGAGGCGGTCGCGGAGCTGCTCGGCACCGCCGAGGGGGTGCTGCGCTGGTTCGCGCGGCACGCGCGCCCGGACGGCCTGCTGCACGACGTGCCCGGATGGGTGCTGATCGACTGGTCCCCCGTCCAGGTGGCCGGGTGCTCGGCCGCGCTCAACGCCCTGTGGGGCCGGGCCCTCGCGGACTTCGCCGAGATGGCCGCCTGGTCGGGAGACCCCGGGCGGGCCCTGTGGGCGCGGGACGCCCACGCGCGCCTGGCCGAGGGGTTCGAGGCGTTCTGGGACGAGGAGCGCGGCGCCTACCGCGACACCCTGGGCCCCGCGGGCCCCGGGCGCGGGGTCAGCGAGCACACGGCCGCGGCCGCGGTGTGCGCGCGCCTGGTGCCGCCGCGGCGGCGGGACCGCGTGCGGGACCTGCTGCTGGACCGGGACGCGATGTTCACCCGCAGCCCGCTGGCCGACCACGGGGTCGACGAGCGCGGCGCCTACGACGGCACCCCCGTGCACCTGCGGGAGGCGCCCGACTGGGACACCGAGGCGCGGGTGGTCGGCGCCCAGCCGTTCTTCCGCTACGTCGTGCACGACGCGCTGGCCGAACTGGGCGCGGCCGACGCCCTGGTGGACCTGTACCGGGACTGGGCGGTCCTGCTGGAGAGCGGCCCGAGCGCGCTGCGCGAGTGCTGGGAGGGCGGGTCGTTCGCGCACGGGTGGTCGGCGACGCCCGCCCGCGACCTGGTCGTGCACACGCTCGGGGTGTCGCCCGCCGAGCCGGGGTACGCGTCGGTGCGGGTGGCGCCGCGGCCGGGCCGGCTGGAGAGGATCGCCGGACGGGTGCCCACCCCGCACGGGTTCGTGGAGGTCGCCGTGGAGAACGGGCGGGCCCGGGTGGACTCCCCCGTGCCGGTGGAGTTCTCGCACCCCTCGGGCCGCGTGGACCGGTTCCCCGCCGGGGAGCGTACGATCACCCTGCACCACGCCTTCCCCCGAGGAGACCAGCCATGACGGACGGACCCACCGCGCACGTCGGAGCCGGGGCGCTGCGCGGCACCGCCGACGGGGGGATCGTCCGCCACCTGGGCGTCCCCTACGCGGCACCGCCCGTCGGGGAGCACCGCTTCTCGGCGCCCGCCCCGGTCACCCCCTGGGAGGGGGTGCGCGACGCCACCGCGTACGGGCCCGGCGCCCCGCAGGCGCCCTACGAGGGCGCCGTCGGGGAGATCCTGCCGTCGGTGGACGCCTGGGGGGACGACTGCCTGCACGTCAACGTGTGGGCGCCGCGGGGCGCCGAACCCGGTTCGCTGCCGGTGCTGCTGTGGTTCCACGGCGGGGCGCTGGTGCGCGGGGCCAACTCCCTGAGCGCTTACGACGGGACCGCCTTCGCGCGCGACGGGATCGTGTTCGTGTCCGCCAACTACCGGCTGGGCTCGGAGGGGTTCTCCGTCCTGGAGGACGCCCCGCTCAACCTGGGGCTGGCCGACCAGCTGGCCGCGCTGCGCTGGGTGCGGCGGGAGATCGCCGCGTTCGGCGGCGACCCCGGGCGCATCACCGTCGCCGGGCAGTCCGCGGGGGCGGGCACCACCGCCGCGCTGATCGCGCACCCCGAGGCCGGGCGGCTGGTGCGGCGGGCGATCGTCCAGAGCGGGCCGCTGAGCGCCGCCGCCCCCGGCCGGGCCGGGCGGATCACCCGGCTCATCGCGCAGGATCTGGGGATCCCCGCCACCCGGGACGCCTTCGCCGGGGTGGGGCCCGAGGACCTCGTCGCCGCCCAGCACCGGGCGATGGCGGCGGGGAACCCGCTCGCGGGCGGCCCCGCGTTCTCCCTGGCCGTGGACGGCGACCTGGTACCGCGCACCCCCTACGACGCGTTGCGCGCGGGCGCCGCCGACCACCTGGACCTGCTCATCGGCACCACCCTGGAGGAGCACCGGCTGTGGCTGGCCCCCGGCGGCGCCGACCGCGCCCTGGGGTGGCCGCTGCTGGCCCTGGGCGCGCTGCGGTTCGGGGTGGGCCCGGCGACGCTGCGCAGGCTGCGCTCGCGCCGCCCCGGGATGAGCACCGGGATGCTGGCGGGGGCGCTCGTCGGCGAGGTGCTGCTGGAGCGGCCCGCGCGGCGGGTGGCGCGGGCCCGCGCCGCACGGGGCGCCGCCACGCACGTGTTCGGGTTCGCCTGGCGCAGCCCGGTCGCGGACCTGGGCGCGGCGCACTGCATGGAGCTGCCGTTCGTGTTCGACCGGCTGGGCACCCCCGGCGCCCTGGCCCTGACCGGCCCGGACGCCCCCGCCGAGCTGGCCCAGCGGACGCACCGGGCCTGGGTGGGCTTCGTCCGCGACGGCGACCCCGGCTGGCCGTCCTGGGCCGAACGGCCCGAGCCGCACGTCCTGGACGCGGGCTGACCCGGCCCGGCCCGGTCAGGGGCGCGGGCCGGCCAGGAAGGGGCGGACCATGTCCGGGGTGATCCCGGCGGCGAAGCCCACCGACTCCTCGAAGGAGGCGTCGGTGGCGGTGTAGCCCCCGGCGCCCGCGCCCACCGTCACCTGGAGGTCGGCCAGGCCGGGACGGCGCTGGAACAGGGTCTGCCTCCAGGTCCAGCCGATCACCGCCGACCGCTCCACCGTGGCCTGGGACCGGGACAGCGAACCCGAGCGGACGCTCACCCGCTCCCCGTCGTGCCCGTGGCCCAGGGAGCGGTAGCGGTCCACGCCCAGGGGCACCGCGGCGACCGTGAGGACCAGGGCCACGGCGGCGACCCAGCCGGGGGCGAACGCGGCCGCCAGGGCCAGCGCCAGGGCGGGCGGGCCCACCGAGCGCAGCAGGCGGCGGCCCAGGGCGGCCCGGGGGTGGCGGCGCAGCGTTCCGGTGTAGCGGCCCAGGGCGTGGTCCACGACCTCCTCGACCCGGTCCCGCGGGCCGATCGGCAGCAGCACCGAGCGCCCGGCCGTGTCGCCCAGACCGGTGACGATCGCGCGCAGGCGCACCGCGCCCCGCAGGCGCTCCAGGGGGTTGTCCAGCAGCTCGTACCCGCGGATGCGCCGCTTCTCCAGGGTGACGCTGCGCCGGGTGAACAGGCCGCGCTCGGCCACCAGGGAGCCGTCGCGCTCGCGCAGGGTGAACCCCCAGTGGGTGAGGGCGTAGGAGACCACGGCGAACACCGGCATGAGGAACACGATCACCACGGCGGCCGCGACGGCCGCCGTCAGCAGGCCGTTGCGGTCGGAGGCCTGCACCCAGTCGATGAACGCGTCCGTGGCCCACTCCCCCGCGGTCTGCTGGACCGCGCCGAACAGGGCGGACAGCACCGCGAAGGGGGTGAGCAGGTAGCCCAGGCTCAGTGCCCCGTACAGGTACCAGGAGCGGGGGATGGCGAAGTGGACGGTCCCCTCGTCGGCGGCCGGCCCGTCGTCGCCGGGGGCCGGGCTCTGCCCGTCCCCGGCGGGGGCCGCGTCGGCCGCTTCGGTCCGGCCGACCAGCACCGCCTTGCGGTGCAGCAGGACCCGGCGCAGCCGCTCGGCCTCGGCGGTGTCCACGGCGTCGAGCTTGCCGTCCTCGCTGCCGCCGGCGGCCCCGGCCGCCGCCTCGATGCGCACCACCGCCACGCCCAGGATCCGGTGCAGGAGCGTGCTGGTGACGTCCACGCCCCGGATGCGCTCCAGCGGAATGGTGCGCCGGGACCGGCTCAGCAGGCCCTTGCGGATCTCCAGGTGGTCCCCGGCCACCTCGTAGCGCGTGGTCCGCCAGGTGACGAAGCCGCCGACGAGCAGGGCGACCACGCCCGCGCCGGTCGCGCCCAGCACCCACGGGTTGAACCCGCCCACGACCAGGCCCGCGACGATGGGCAGCAGCAGGCTGCGCAGCTGATTGACGGGCCCCACGACCATGGTCCGGGCGCTCAGGCGGCGCGCCCGCTCCACCCCGAGCGCGTCCGCCGCAGGAGGCACAAGCCCCCCGGCGCCCTCGACCGCGCCTCCAGCCCCATGAACCTCCATGGAACCGGGCACACCCCCGGGTGCATCCGCCCTCGGGCGCGTCGCACCGCCACCGGAGCCGGACACCGAAGGGGGCACGGGTGTCCTTTCGGCGCCCTCCGCCTCCGGCGGCATAAGCCCCTCGGCGTCCTCGGCCTCGTCTCCCGTCCCAGGGGCATCAGCGGAACCGGGGGCATCGTCGGACACGAGCGGCTCCTCGGGGGCGCCTTCCGGGGCGCGGGCATCCGTGGGAACGGGCGCGTCCGGGTCCGGGCGCGCAGGGCCGGGGGGCTCGGGGATGTGCGGGGTCGTCCGGTCGTCGTCACCGGTGCCGTCGGTCACGTGGCATCGTCCCGCAGGGTTCCGGCGCGCACGGCCAGCTCCTCGCTCAGCCCGCGCGCCTCGTCGGCGTCCAGCCCCTCGATGGTCGACGAACCCGCGTAGGAGGCCGTCTGCACCTCCAGGGTCGCCACGGAGAAGAGGCGTTCCAGCCACCCCTGGGTGTGGTCGACCGTCTGCAGGCGGCTCACCGGCACCAGCTGCCAGGTCCGGCTCACCCACCCCGAGCGCGTGTAGATGACGTCTTCGGTCACCTCCCAGCGGTGCACCCGGTAGCGCCAGGAGGGCACCACCGCCACCCGGAGCAGGGCGTACACACCGTAGACGACGGGTACGAACGGGGCGTACTCGCGCACCCACACGGGCGGCCAGCTCCATCCGAGGGAGGTCAGCGCCCACGCGCCCGCGCTCAGCAGTGCAGTGAGGAACAGGCCGCCCAGCAGCAGGCGCACCGTCCACACGCCGATCGCGCGCCTGCTCACCCTGCGCTCCGGCGGCCGCAGTCCGGTGGCGGGCTCCGCCTCCGGCGGGGAGGGATCCAGTGGGGCGTCGGTCGGGGTGTCGTTCACGGACTCGAGTCTAGGGCCGCCCCGGTGCCGCGAACCCCTGCGTGTCAGCGGTTGCGGAACGGCGGTGTCAGCGGGGTGTGGGTGGTGCGGTCCCGCATGTCAGCGTTCTGTCAGAACCGCCGACGAGACTGGTCATCGAACGTGCGAACGGAGGAGTGGGATGACAGACGCCATACGCGCGGAGGGCCTGGTCAAAGAATTCAAGGGCAAACGCGCCCTGGACGGGGTGGACCTGACCGCCAGGACGGGGGCCGTGCTGGGTGTCCTGGGCCCGAACGGCTCCGGCAAGACCACGACGGTGCGCATCCTGGCCACCCTGCTGCAGCCGGACGCCGGCCACGCCGAGGTCTCCGGGTTCGACGTGGTGCGCGAGCCGCACGAGGTCCGCCGGCTGATCGGCCTCACCGGCCAGTACGCCGCCGTCGACGAAGAGCTGACCGGCGTGCAGAACCTGGCGCTGATCGCCCGGCTGCTGGGCTTCGACCGGGCCGGCGCCCGGGCCCGGGCGGACGAGCTGCTGGAGCGGTTCGCGCTGTCCGACGCGGGCGGCCGCCCCGCCAAGACCTACTCGGGCGGCATGCGCCGCCGCCTGGACCTGGCCGCCAGCCTGGTCGGCCGGCCGTCCCTGCTGTACCTGGACGAGCCGACGACCGGCCTGGACCCGCGCAGCCGCAACGACCTGTGGGACGTGGTCCGCGACCTGGTGGGCGACGGGGTCACCGTCCTGCTCACCACCCAGTACCTGGAGGAGGCCGACCGGCTCGCCGACGACCTGCTGGTGCTCGACCACGGCCGGGTCATCAGCCGGGGCACCCCGGAGGAGCTGAAGAACCGGACCGGCGGCCAGGTCCTGGAGCTGCGCACCGTCGAGTCCGGCCGGCTGCCGCTGGCCACCAAGATCATCGAGGCGGTCACCAGCACCCCGGTCACCCAGGACGGCCTGGTGGCCAGCGTGCCCGTCACCGACGCGGGCGTGCTGCCCGAGGTGGTGCGCCGCCTGGACGAGCAGGGGGTCGCCGTCGCCGAGCTGTCCCTGCGCAAACCCAGCCTTGACGAGGTGTTCCTGGCCCTGACCGGGCACACCGCCGAGAGCGACACCGAGGAGGTGCCCGCATGAGCGCCGTGACGACACGGGAGCCGTCGGCGCGGACCGGGGACGCGCCCCGCGTCCCCCGGCACATCACGCCGCTGACCACCGTCCGCAACGGGCTCCAGCTGGCCTGGCGCAGCATCCTGAAGATCAAGGCCAACCCCGAGGAGGTCTTCGGGCTCATCCTCCAGCCGGTCATGTTCGTGACCCTGTTCGTCTTCGTCTTCGGACAGGCGCTCATGGGCGACTGGCAGGCCTACCGGGACTTCCTGATGCCCGGCATCGTGGCGCAGTCGGTCATCTTCGCGACGCTGGGCACCGGGTTCACGCTGAGCCAGGACGTGGAGAAGGGGATCTTCGACCGGTTCCGCTCGCTGCCCATCGCGAGGTCGGCCCCGCTGATCGGCGCGATCCTGGGCGACCTGGTGCGGTACGCGATCACGGTGGTGATGGTGCTGCTGGTGGGCGTGCTCATCGGCTTCCGGCCCGAGGGCGGCCTGGTGGGCGTGGTCGCCGCCGGGGCGCTGGTGCTGCTGTTCGCGTTCGCCCTGTGCTGGATGTCGGCCTTCGTCGGCATGATCGTGCGCACGCCGATGGCCGTGCAGGCGTTCGGCATGATCCTGATGTTCCCGCTGACGTTCGCCAGTTCGGCGTTCGTCGACCCGGAGAGCATGCCGTCCTGGCTGCGGGTGATCGCCGCGAACAACCCGGTGACGCACATCGTGGACGCCATGCGCGGGCTGATGATCGGCGGCGACGTCGCCGGGCCGGTGACCTGGACGCTGGTGTGGGCGGCGATCATCACCGCGGTCTTCTTCCCACCCGCGGTGTGGGCCTACCGGCGCCGCACCTGAACCGCGCCCTCCGGGCCGCGGGCGCGACGGAGGGCGCGTGCCCGGGCGGCAGCACCGTCCGGGGCGCGCGGCCCGCCGCTCGGGCCGGGGCGCCCCGGCCCGCCGGGGCCCGGGCTCAGCGGCGGTCGGCCGGGGCCTCCTCCGGGACGGCCTCCGCCAGCCACCGGGAGGCGGAGGCGAGCACCTCGTCCGGCGGCGGGGCCGCGGCCTCCTCGACCAGGCGGTCGTACTCCGGGGCGCCGAGCTTGTCGCGGAGACGCGCGACGGTGTGCGCCAGGTACGGATCGGTGTCGTCGGGGACGCCGCGCAGCGCCCACGCCCACCCGACCAGCCGGGCCGCCAGGTGCGGCTCCTCCTCCGCCGACACGGCCGCCAGGACCTCGAGCAGCTCCGCCCGGATCGGTCCCATGGTGCCGATGACGCCCCACCACGACCTCGCCGCCTCCCGGCGGGCCCGCGCCGGGTCGCCCTCGTCCCAGGAGATGGTCGCCGCCAGCGCGCACGCCCCGACCTCGACGTAGGCGGGCGCGAACCCGCCGAGCGTCTCCATCGTGACCCGGAGCCGCTCCACCAGCTCCCTGGCCCGCGCGAGCTCGCCCACCTCGCGCTGCCACTGGGCCTCGGCCAGCAGTACCAGCACCGCGTGCTCCGGCTGGGCGGGGCACCCCCGCACCGCCAGCAGGTCCAGTTCCGCACGGGCCGCCGCCGTCTCCCCCCGGAAGATGAGGACCTGGACGCGGCGCACCCGGAACACCGTCGCCATGCTCTCCAGCCCGTGGGACTCGGCCAGGGCGACCGCCTCCCGCAGCATGTCCTCGCAGCGTTCGAGGTCGTCGAAGCGGTGTGCGTCCACCACCTGGGCCAGGGTCTGGCACACCCCCCAGACGTCGCCGAGGGCGCGGAACTCCGCCAGCGCCGTCTCCGCCTGCTCCAGGGAGGTCCGGAAGCGGCCCTGGAGCATGTCGACCAGGGACAGCATCATGCGCACCATGGCCCGCATCCACGGGTCGGGCTGTTCCAGGGCCCGGACGATCCGGTCCCGGGCCTCCCCCCGGCCGTCCTCCGTCATCGCCCGGTACATGAGGGTGTAGACGAGCAGGGGGTGCTCCTCCGGGAGGCGGCCCTCCCCCGCGAGCACCTCCTCGATGGCCCGGACATGCCCCTGGATGTCGTCGAGGGAGTCCGTGGTGGCGGCCGCCCGGTGGAACAGGCAGCTGGCGCGGCCCACGGCGCGCCCCTCGGGCGTGGCGTCGCCCATCATGTCCAGGGCCTGGCCGGCCCAGCGGGCGAGCGGCTCCCAGGAGTCGCTCAGGGTCCAGTACCACTGGGAGTACTCGATGAGGTCCAGGACCAGGGGGACGTCGCGGCGCTCCACCGCCCACCGCACCGCCGCGGCGAAGCCGTCGTTCTCGTCGTGCAGCCGGGCGATCGTCTCGGCCTGGCGGGGGCCGCGCAGCAGCGGGTCGGCCTCCTTCCACAGGTCGCGGACGCGGTGGGCGTGGGCGTCGCGGACGGCCGCGGCCTCCCCGGCGTCGGCGAGGCGCTCGGCGGCGTAGGCGCGGACGGTCTCCAGCAGCCGGTAGCGCGGTGGGGCGTCGGCCCGGCGCGGCTCCTCGGCGACCGCCAGGGACTTGTCGACCAGGGCGAACAGGACGGTCCACACGTCGCGGCCGGCGACCGTGCCGGGGGTGCCGGGGTCGGCGCAGACGTGTTCCACCGATTCCAGGTCCGTGCCCCCGGCGAACACCGACAGGCGGCGCAGCAGGCGGCGTTCGGCCTCGTCCAGCAGCTCCCAGCTCCAGTCGACGACCGCGCGCAGGGTGCTGTGCCGCGGCGCGTGGCGGACGCCGCCCCCCAGCAGGCGGAAGCGGTCGTCGAGCCGGGCGGCGAGCTGGGCGGGGGTCATCGCGCGCAGGCGGGCGGCCGCCAGCTCCAGGGCCAGCGGCAGGCCGTCCAGGGCGCGGACGATGCGCACCACGTGGGGGGCGTTGTCGTCGGTGACGGCGAAGCCGGGGCGGACCGCGCGGGCGCGCTCGGCGAACAGGACGACGGAGGGGGCTGCCGCGGCCTCGGAGGCGCGGGAGTCCTCGGCCGGCAGGGGCAGGGAGGGGACGGGCAGGAGGTGCTCGCCGGGGGTGCCCAGGGGTTCGCGGGAGGTGGCCAGCACGCGCAGCCGCGGGCACCGCTCCAGCAGCAGGGAGGCCAGGCGCGCGGCGTCGTCGACGAGGTGCTCGCAGTTGTCCAGGACCAGGAGCACGGGGTGGTCGGCGATGAACGCGGCGACGCGCTCGACGGGCGGCGGGGGCGGGGCGGAGCGGGGCTGGAGGAGGGCGTGCTCGCGCAGGCCCAGGGTGTCGGCGAGGGCCTCGGGCAGCGAGGCGCCGTCGGTGAGGGGGGCGAGTTCGACGAACCAGGCACCCCGGGACGCCAGGTCCGGGTGCCCGGCGGCGAAGGCCGCGGCGCCCTCGACGGCCAGTCGGGTCTTGCCCGCCCCGCCCGGGCCGGTCAGGGTGACCAGGCGGCCGTGGGCGAGCAGGTCGACGGTGATGCCGACCTCGGCCCGCGGCACGAACCCGGTGAGCGGCACCGGCAGGTGCAGCGGCGTTCCGACCGCCCCCGCCGCGCCGCCGCCGGTTCCGGCGCCGCCCGGCGCGGCGGCTCCGCCGCCTGCGGAGGCCCGGAGACCCCGGGAGGGGGCCGACTCCGAAGAACCGGTACCGGGACCGTCGGCCTCCGGCGCGGCTCCGCCGCCTGCGGAGGCGGGGGCCCGGAGACCCCGGGGGAGGGCACCCTCCGAGGAACCGGCACCGGGACCGTCGGCTTCCGGCGGGGCACCTCCATTGTCTGCGGGGGCGGAGGTCCGAAGGTCGCGGGAGAGGGCAACCTCCGAGGAACCGGGACCGTCGGCTTCCGGTGCGGCGCGGTGTCCCCGCCCGGCGGGGGCCGGGGAGCCCCAGCGGCCGGAGGGCCCCGGGCCGACGGGCCCGTCGGGGTCCGCGGGGGCGGACAGCTGCCCGCGGAGCAGGCGCAGGTGGACGTCCTCCAGGTGCGGGGAGGGGTCCAGGCCCACGTCGTCGGCCAGCCGGGCGCGGAAGCCCTCGTAGGCCGCCACCGCGTCGGCGGTGCGCCCGGCCGCCGCCAGGGCGCGCAGCAGCAGCTCCACCGGCCGCTCCCGGTGCGGCTCGATCCCGGCCAGGGCCCCCGCCTCGGCCACCGCGTCGGCGGTGCGGCCCAGGTCGAGCAGGGCCGCCAGCCGCTCCTCCCGGGCGGTCAGGTGCGTCTGGTCCAGGCGCGCGGCGACGCCCTCGGCCAGCCCCTGGGCGGTCAGGTCCACCAGGGCCGGGCCCCGCCACAGCCCCAGCGCCCGGTCCAGGTCCGCGAGCGCGGGCCCGGGACGGCCGGCCGCGCGGTGGCCGCGGCCCGCGCGGACCAGGTCCTCGAACACGCACAGGTCGACCCGGTCCGGCGCCACGTCCAGCCGGTACCCCTCCGGTCCGCCCTCCACCGCCGCCCCGGCGCCCAGCGCCCGGCGCAGCCGGGACACCAGCGCCTGCAGGGCGTTGGCCGCCCCGGCCGGCGGGGCGCCCGACCACACGGACTCGAGCAGGTGGTCGGCGGCCACCCACTGGCCGGGACGGAGCAGCAGCAGGCCCAGGAGGGTGCGCAACCGGGCACCGCCGATGGTCACGGGCTCCCCGGAGGCGTCGTGCACCAGCAGGGGGCCGAGAATGGAGAACCGCACCCCTCCATCATGGCCCCCCGCGGGCGGTGGGGGGCGTCGTCCACAGGGGCGATGCCGGACACGACGGGTCGCCCCGGGCGGCTCGGGTCCGCAGTAAGGTTCGCTGAGGAGCGTGTGCGGGTGCTCGCGCACGCCCCTCGCCGCGCCCGGCGCCGGGACCGTTCCGGACGCCGCGCCGCGGCCGCTTCCGTCCTGCGGTACGCCCCGTCCCTACGGCGTTCCGCGCTTTTCCAGAGTCCAGCAGGAGTCCCACATTGTTCCCGGCCCTCCCTTCCCTCCGGACGACCGGGGCGCGGCGCGCGCCCCGCACCTCCCCCGGCGCGCTCACCGGCGCCCTGGTGGCGGGGACGGCGTTGACGCTGACCACCGGCTGCGGCCTGTTCGCCCCCGGGCAGAACGGGGACGTGCCCGACGACATCAACGTCGTCAGCCCGATGATGCAGGAGGGCCGCCCGCTCCCCGACCCCTTCACCTGCGTCGGCTCCGAGCCGGGCGAGGACGGCGAGCGCGAGTCGTACTCGCCGCCGCTGAGCTGGTCGGGACTGCCCGAGAACACGGAGTCCCTCGCGGTGGTGGTGGACGACCCCGAGGCCGCCGAGGTCTTCTGGGTGCTCTTCGACCTGGACCCGCAGTCGGGTGAACTCCGGCAGAACACGGTGCCCGCGGACGCCCGCCAGGGGCTGAACAGCACGGGCGAGGCCGCCTACCAGCCGCCGTGCCCGGAGGAGGACGACCCGCACAACTTCCGGTTCACGGTGTACGCGCTGAGCGCCCCGCTGGACCTGCCCGAGGGCGCGGAGCTGTCCTCGGCGCTGGAGGCGATCGCCGACCGCGCGATCGCGCGGGGGTCCCTGGTCACCGGCACGGAGTGATCCGGGCCGCCCCGTGCGCACCGTCCCGGGTCACCCACAGGTATCCCGGGATGGCCGGTCTTTTCCGGATTCCCCGAGGAAGCTCCCATCGCCCTCTGCACACAGGGCGCGACAGCGCATACAGTGGGGCATGCCCCCGCCCCTTTTCAGATGACCGTTATCCGTCCACTCGCCGCGCGGCACGCTGACCTGAGACCGCACAGGAGTCGCCTGCACCCCTCCCGCTCCGCAGGCCGCCCCTCCGCGGGCCCAGGCGGCCGCCGCCCCGCTCCGACCGGCCCCCACCCGGGCCCGTCCCGGAGGGATCCGGGCGCGCGGCCGACCTCCCCAAGGTAGATGCGAAAACCATGACCCTCACCGTCATCATCATCGCCATCGTCGTCGTGCTGGCCGTGCTGCTGCTCCTGCTGCTGGGCATGCGCGCGCTCAACCTGGGATCGCGCGACGACGGCTACGAGGACGACTACGACTACGACGAGGACGGCGGGGACGACGCGGATCCGGGGGACGGCGGGGACGACGACCGCGGCGCCCCGCGGGGGCGCGGCCGCGGGCAGCGCCCGGCCGGGCGGGCGGAGCGGCGCCCCAGGCCCAAACCCCGGCGGGGCAAGCGCGAGGACGACTGGGACGACGACGAGGACGGCGGCTTCTGGTCGAGCCTGGGCGACGACGACGAACGCGGGGACCGGGGCGGCCGCGACGACCGGGACGAGCGGGACGAGCGCGGGGACGACCGGGCGCCCAGCGTGACGCAGTACGAGTACGAGGACGACTACGAGGACTACGAGGACGAACCGGCCGGCGCCCCCGGGGCCACCACGGTGCTGCCGCGCGCCACCGGCGCCTCGGACCCGTCCGCCGACCTCGCGGTGCTGGCCAGCCTGGGCCGCAACGACGACGGCCTTCCGGCGCCCGACGACGGACGGGCCCTGCCGCCGCGTCCCGAGCGCGCCGAGCTGCCGCCGCCCGTCCGGGAGCCCGCCCCGGCCGCCCAGGCCGCGCCCGCGGCGCGGGAGGACGACCCCCTCAGCTCCAGTTCCTGGAACGTGCGGACCACCCCGTCCCCGGACTCCCCGTCCCTGGCCGACCGGCTGACCGCGCCCCGCACCGACCCGCTCGGCGACCCCCTGGGCTCCGGCGGCCCGACGCGCGACCCGCTGGGCGCGCCGTCGGCGGGCGGCGCGGCCCCGGGCGGTGCGCCCTACACGCCGGCGCCGTCCTCCCCGTCCCCCTACGACGGTGGCACGGGCGGCCGCGGGCGCCTCGACGACCCGGACCCGCTGGGCGGCGGGTACCGCGCGCCCTCCTCCGGCTCCGACGTGGGATCGCCGATCTGGTCGAGCCTGGACACCGGCTCCCACCAGCGCCCTGCGGGCGGCTACGGCGCCGGCCCGGGCGTGTCCGGCGACCCGCTGGGCGGCGGCCTCCCCGCCCCGGGGCGGCCCGGCCCGCTGGCGGGCCCGGGGGCGCACGGCCTCCCGGACCGCCCCTCCTACGACAGCGGCACGCACGCGCGATCGGACTACGGCGCGCCCCGGCGGCCCGAGTACGAGACCGGCGAACACACCCGCCCCGCCTACGACACCGGGTCCTACACCCGCCCCGAATACGACAGCGGCGCCCACGGCCGACCCGAGTACGACAGCGGCGCCCACACCCGCCCCGCCTACCCCGGCCCCGCCTACGACACCGGCACGTCCTCCTACGACAGCGGCACGCACGCGCGGCCGGACTACGGCGCGCCCCGGCGGCCCGAGTACGAGACCGGCGAACACACCCGCCCCGCCTACGACACCGGGTCCTACACCCGCCCCGAATACGACAC
>NZ_JBHVLR010000028.1:35020-68573 GCF_042797335.1 Nocardiopsis sp. NPDC057823
ACCGGCACCCACGGCCGACCCGAGTACGACAGCGGCGCCCACACCCGCCCCGCCTACCCCGGCCCCGCCTACGACACCGGAACCCACTCCTACGACACCGGCACGTCGCCCTACGACAGCGGCACGCACGCGCGGCCCTCGGGCAGTGAGCCGCTGTGGGGCGCGGGAGAGGGCCCCGGCCCCGTCACGCCGTCCGGCTACGGCGGCCCGGCCCCGGCGGGGCGGCCCGACCGGTTCGACGCGCCCTCCGGCGCCCCCGGCTACGGCGGCGGGTACGGCGGCCCCCTCGGACCGGGCGCACCGGCCGGCACCCCCGGCGCCGACCCGCTGCTCGGCGGCCCGGGGGCGGGCCACGTCCCCTCCGGCCCGGCCCCCTCCTTCGGCGGCCGGCCGGGCGACGGCTACGACGGCATGCCCGGCGGCTACCCGCCGCGGCAGGCGGAGCCGGAGTACGACGGCTACCTCCCGCTGGAGGAGTGGCACCGCGGCGGGACGCCCGACCCCTACCGGGGCGCGCCGCCCTACGACCGCCGCGAGCAGGAGCACCGGGGCTACGACGAGGGCCACGGCGACGGCCGCTTCCGGTGACCGGGCACCGAACGTGACCGGTGCGCCCGGCCCCCGCTGAGGGCGGGCCGGGGGACGATCAGGGGTTCACAATGCCGAGGTGGCGGGTTCACGCCCGCCACCTCGGTTTTTGTTCTGTCCGGATTCGCGACCGCCTCATGTGAACACGGGAAAATGGTTACCGAAACCACAACAGCCCGTAACACAGAGCCACTCCCATTGACTACAGTTGGTGACTGACACGGCACCCTTCGAGACATCTCGAAGGCCGGACGCCGTGCGCGCCCCCCGGTCCGGACGCCTCAAGTCCCCGTGCGCCTACGCATCGTCCGCCCGTACAGAACAGGAGCCGCCTTGCGCAACGACGCCCAGGGAACACCGCCCGCACCGCCCGCCGACCAGGAGCCCGCCCCACGGTCCGACCGCAAGGGGATCGCGGCCGACGTCGGCGCCTCCCTCGTCGTCTTCCTCGTCGCCGTCCCCCTGGCCCTCGGCATCGCCGTCGCCGCCGGGGCGCCGCTCACCGCCGGGATCATCGCCGCCGCCGTCGGCGGCATCGTCGCGGGCCTCGTCGGCGGCTCCGCCGTCCAGGTCAGCGGTCCCTCCGTCGGCCTGACCATCATCGTGGCCGACCTCATCGCCACGTACGGGTGGCAGGTCACCTGCCTCATCACCCTGCTGGCCGGGCTCGTCCAGCTCGCCCTGGGCGCCTTCCGGATCGCCCGCGCGGCCCTGGCCGTCTCCCCCGCGGTCGTCCACGGCATGCTCGCCGGCGTCGGGATCACCATCGCCCTGGCCCAGCTGCACGTCGTCCTGGGCGGCGAACCGCAGAGCTCGGCCCTGGCCAACCTCACCGACCTGCCCGACCAGATCGTCCACAACCACACGCCGGCCGTCGCGGTCGGCGTCGTGACCATCGCCGTGATGTTCTGCTGGGCCCGGCTGCCCGGGTTCGGGCGGTTCCGGCCCGCCCTCGTCCCGGCCGCGCTGGTCGCGGTCGGCGCCGCCACGCTCATCGCCACCCTGGGGCGCTGGGAGGTCGAGACGATCTCCCTCACGGACTCCCTCTCCCAGGGCTGGATCGGCCCCGCACTCCCCGCCGCGGGCCAGTGGAACGGCGTCATGCTCGCCGTGGTCACCGTCGCCATGGTGGCCAGCGTCGAGACCCTGCTCTCCGCCATCGCTGTGGACCGGCTGCACAGCGGCCGCCGGGTGATGCTCAACCGCGAGCTGTGCGGCCAGGGCGCCGCCAACGCCGTCAGCGGGGCCCTGGGCGGGCTGCCCATCGCCGGGGGGATGGTGCGCAGCACCGCGGGTGTGCGGGCGGGCGGCCACAGCCCGCTGTTCACCATCCTGCACGGGGTGTGGGTCCTGGTGTTCGTCGCCCTGTTCGCGCACGTGGTCGAGCTGATCCCGATGGCGGCGCTGGCGGCGCTGCTGGTGTTCATCGGCGTGCAGATGGTCTCCGTGGCCCACCTGCGCGACCTGCGCCGCCACCACGAGGCCGGGGTGTACCTGGTGACCCTGTCCGGCGTGGTGCTGCTGGGGCTGCTGGAAGGGGTGTTCCTGGGGTTCGCGCTGGCCATGGTCGTGTCCCTGCGCCGCCTGACCCGGCTCACCGTCACCACCGAGGAGCGCGGCGGCCGCGTCCACATCACCGTGCACGGGTCCCTGACGTTCCTGGGGGTGCCCCGGCTCGCGCACGTGCTGCGCACCGTCCCGGCCGGCGCCGCCGTGGACCTGGACCTGCACGTGGACTTCATGGACCACGCGGCGTTCGAGGCCATCCACGCCTGGCGCGTGGACCACGAGCGCACCGGCGGCTCGGTCGACATCGACGAGGTGCACGAACGCTGGTACGAGCGCAGCACCCTGCGGTCGGCCCCGGCCGCCAAGACCGCGCCGCGGGGCCTGGCCCGCTGGTGGGCGCCCTGGGGGATGCGCGGCGGCGCCGGGCCCGAGGAGGTGAACCCCCTCGGGCTGCTCGCGGCGGGGGCGCGCGAGTACCACGCCAGCACCGCCGACCGGATGCGGTCGGTCATGAGCCGGCTGTCCCACGGGCAGAACCCCACCGCCCTGTTCATCACCTGCGCCGACTCGCGCGTGGTGCCCAACCTCATCACGGCCAGCGGCCCGGGCGACCTGTTCACGGTGCGCAACGTCGGCAACCTGGTGCCGCCCCCGGACAGCCCCGGCGACGACTCGGTGGGCGCCGCCGTCGAGTACGCGGTCGCGCTGCTGCGGGTGCCCTCGATCGTCGTGTGCGGGCACTCCCACTGCGGGGCGATGAAGGCACTGCTGGAGGGCGCCCACCTGGACCCCGACTCCACCGACACCTCGCACATGCGCCGCTGGCTCTCCCACGGTTCCGCCGGCCTGGTCCGGGCGGGCGAACGCGCCGGGGAGCTGGCGGGGCTGCCCACCGCGGAGGCGCTGCGCCGCCTGGCCCAGGCCAATGTCCGCCAGCAGCTCGCCCACCTCATGCTGCACCCCCTGGTGCGCGAACGGGTGGAGTCCGGGGAGCTGGAGCTGACCGGGATGTACTACGACCTGGAGACGGCCCGGGTGCACCTGCTGGACGCCGCGACCGGGGAGTTCACCCCGGTCCAGGGTGTGCACGACGTGGCCGACCCGGTGCCGCGGCCGCGCCCTGCGGACGACCCGGGTCAGCCGCTGGAGGAGTCTTCGGGCGCGTCGTCGCGCCCGTCCTCCTGAACCCCTGAGGCCTGGTAGGTGGCGAGCAGCACGATCGCCACGATCGCCAGGAACGGCAGGCCGAAGAGGACCACCCAGAAGAGGGTCGAGTCGAACAAGAGTCACCCATTCCGTGGACGCCGTCGCCCGCGGCCACCGGCCCCGGCGGTCGCGGGTGCCCGCCGCCGCGGTCGCGGTGGCGGAGCGCTCCGCCCAATCTATCGGTGCCCCCGCCCGTCGACCATCACCACGGGGATGTACACACCTGTCCCCGTGCGCACCGGCGGCCGGAGGCCCGCGGGGGCGGGGGCGGACACGTCCGGCCCGCGCCGCGCGGCGCGGGTCGGAGGGCCGGAAGGAGGGGAGTCGGCCGGTAAGCCGGATTCTGTCGGTCCGCGAACGGACCGGGCGGTCATCCATCTGGGATCGCCGTTGCCGACGACCTCGGTGCGGTCTACCCGCGGACTCGGGCGGGCCGCCCTCGAACATCCGCGCGGGGATCCTGGGATCCCCTTTTTGACCTTGCTCCGGGTGGGGTTTACCGAGCCGGCCGGATCGCTCCGGCCGCTGGTGGTCTCTTACACCACCGTTTCACCCTTACCACCGCGAGCGGTGGCGGTCTGCTTTCTGTGGCACTGTCCCGCGGGTCGCCCCGGGTCGGTGTTACCGACCACCCTGCCCTGTGGAGTCCGGACTTTCCTCGGATCCGCGCACCCGGCGCGGTCCGCGACCGCCTGGCCGACTCCCCTCGACCACGAAGTCTACCGCCGGTGGCCCGGGCCCGGGCCACCGGCGGTTCAGGCCAGGTGGGAGGTGTCGTTGAACGCGCGCATCACCATGGGGCCGTCGGCGTAGACGTCCACCTCTGTGAGGCTCGCGGTGTCCAGGTGCATCCGGTACAGGGCCTGCACCGGCGCCAGCAGGGCCTGCTGGACCAGCGTCTTGATCGGGGTGACGTGGGTGACGACCAGGACGGTGCGTCCCCGGTACCGCTCCACCAGGGCGTCGCGGGCCGCACCGACGCGCAGCGACACCGCGGCGAAGGCCTCGCCGCCGGGCGGGGCGGCCCGCGGGTCGGACACCCACCGGTCGACCGCCACCGGGTCGTGCTCGCGCGCCTCGGCGAAGGTCATCCCCTCCCAGGCGCCGAAGTCGGTCTCCACGAACCCGTCGTCGACCTCGACCGGGAGCCCCAGGGCCTCGGCGGCGTACTCGGCGGTGCCCCGGGTCCGCAGCAGCGGCGAGGAGACGATGGCGTCGACCCCGCGGCCGGCCAGCCGCCGGGCCGCCGCCGCGGCCTGGGCGCGCCCCGCCTCGGTGAGCGGGACGTCGCCCCGGCCGGCGAAGCGGCGCTCCACCGACAGCGGGGTCTGGCCGTGGCGCAGCAGCAGCAACCGGGTCGGCGAGGTGTCGGGGGCACCCCACCCGGTGCTCACTGGGCCTCCGGCTCCGCAACACGGACCAGGATGCGGCGGCACTCCTCGCAGCGCACCACGTCGTCGGGGGCGGCGGCGCGGATCTCGCCGATCTCGGCCGGGCTCAGCACCAGCTTGCAGCCCTCGCAGCGGCCGTGGCGCAGCGGTGCGGCCGCGACGCCGCCGTACTGGACGCGCAGCTTGTCGTACAGCGACAGCAGCGCTTCGGGGACCTCCTCGGACACCCGCTGCCGGTTCTCGACGACGCGGGCCCGGTCGAGCCCGATCCCGGCGACGGCGGTGTCGCGGCGGGCGACCACCGTCGTGTAGTCGACGCGGGCCTGCTCGGCGGCGGCCGTCAGCCGGACCACCTCCGCCGACAGGGTCTCGACCTGCTCCATCGCCGCCAGGACGACCTCCTCCAGCTCGCCCTGGCGGCGGCCCAGCGAGGCGATCTCGGACTGGAGGTTCTGCAGCTCCTTGCCGCTGGTGATGCGCCCCGACTCCAGGCGCTCGGTGTCGCGGGCGGCGCGGGCGCGCACCTGGTCGACGTCGCTCTCGGCCTTGCGCTGGGCGCGCTCGGCGTCCGACAGGCGGGTCTGGGCGGCGATCAGCTCGCCGTCGAGGCGGTCGGCGAGCTCGGCGAGCCGGGTCGCCTCGGCGACCTCGGGCAGGGTCGCGGCGCGGTGGTCCAGGCGCTGGACCTCCAGGTCCAGTTCCTGGAGGTCGAGCAGTCTGGCCTGAGCGGCGGGTTCGGCTTTCACTTGTTTCTCCTGGGGTGGTCGGAAAAGGCTGGTACGCCGTCCGCGCTCTCAACTCTGTGCAGTTCGATGACACCGTGCAGTTCGATCGGGATGCCCGGCGGCGTGCGGATGTCAGGCCGACGGGAACGCCTGTGACCAGGCGTCCGTCACCGTGGTGGACACACGGGCCTCCACGTTAGCCCCATCGGGGCCCAGGCGCCGAACGAGGGAGTCGGCCAGGGCCGCGGCCCCGTCCGCCAGCCACGGCCACTCACTTGCGAAGTGGGGCGTGTCGACGAGCGCGGGCGCGCCGGGCCGCTCTGCGAACTCCGAGGCGGGGTGGTGGCGCAGGTCGGAGGTGACGAAGGCGTCGACCCCTGCGGCGAGGGCGGCGTCGAGCAGGGAGTCCCCCGCGCCGCCCGACACCGCGACGGTGGTGACGATGCGGTCCGGGTCTCCGGTGGCGCGGACGCCGGGCGCGGTGGCGGGCAGGCCCGCGGCGACCCGGGCGGCGAAGTCGCGCAGCGTCATCGGGGTGTCCAGGGCTCCGACGCGGCCGATGCCGCGGCGGCCGTCGGGGTCGGTGGTGTCGGGCTCCAGGGGGCGCAGCGGGCCGGTGAGCCCGACCGCGCGGGCCAGCGCGTCGGACACCCCCGGGGCGGCGGTGTCGGCGTTGGTGTGAGCGGTGTACAGGGCGATCCCGGCGCGGATGAGCCGGTGCACGATACGCCCCTTGGGGGTGTCGGCGGCGACGCTGTGCACGCCCCGCAGCATGAGCGGGTGGTGGGTGACGATCAGGTCCGCCCCCCAGGTGACCGCCTCGTCGACGACGGCCTCGACGGGGTCGACGGCGAACAGGACCTTGGCGACCCGGTCCGCGGGGTCGCCCACCACCAGTCCCACCCGGTCCCAGGAGGCGGCCCAGGAGGTCGGGTAGACGTCCTCGAAGGCGGCGGTGACGTCGGCCAGCGCGGGGTGTTCGTTCTGCGTGCTCACGGGCACGAGAGTAGCGCCCCTCCGGCCCGGCGCAGGTGCCCGGCGATCTCGGCGGTGACCTGTTCCACGGTGACCCGGGCGTCCAGGCACAGCACGGCCGCGGTGTACTGCGCGACCAGGTGCGGGGAGTCGGCGCTGACGCGGACCCGGCACCGGTCCTCGCCGTCGGGTTCGATGCGCCCGGGGAACGGCCCGTACAGGCGGCCGCGCACCTCCCGCGCGGGCAGGTCCACGGCCAGGTGCACGGTGTGGGCGTAGGTCGCCTCGGCGAACCCGCCGAGCAGGTGGCCGGCCGGGTCGGGCAGGTCGCGGGGGGCGAACCGGCCGTGGGCGGCCCGGACGCCCCCGACGCGGTCCACCCGGAAGGTCCGCCAGCCGTCCCGGTCCAGGTCGTGGGCGATGAGGTACCAGTGGCCGCCGTGCGAGACCAGGTGGTGCGGCTCCACCCGCCGCTCACCGGGCTCCCCCGTCCGGGGCCGGTAGGCGAAGGCGGTGACGACCCGGTCGCGGCAGTGCGCGGCGAGCCGCCCCAGGGTCGCCGGGTCGGTGTCGTCCCGTCCGGCCGGCACGGCGGAGGCGCTGCCGCGGACCGCCGCCAGGCGGGGGCGCAGCCGGGCGGGCAGGATCCGCTCCAGTTTGGCCAGGGCGCTCAGCGCGCCCTCCCGGGCGCCGTCGGCGCTGACCAGCGCGAGCGCGAGGGAGACGGCCTCCTCGTGGTCCAGCAGCAGCGGGGGCAGGCCGTGCCCCGAGGCGAGCCGGTACCCGCCCGCGACACCGGGGACCCCCTCGACCCGGTAGTCGAGGCCGCGCAGCCGGTCGACGTCGCGGCGCAGGGTGCGGGCGCTGACGCCGAGCCGGTCGGCGAGGTCGGCCCCGCTCCATTCGCGGCGGGCCTGGAGCAGGGACAGCAGGCGCAGGAGCCGTTGCGGCAGCCCCGCCCGGACGGATTCGCTCATGTCCCCCAGAATGCCGTCCATTGCGGCCGTGATGTGGCCGCATGGGCTCCTACGGTGGCCGGGACCGCACGGGAACGACTTCCGGAGGGCTCCATGACGGATGCGACGAACACCACGAACACGACGAACACGGTGGGCACCGCGGGCACCGCGGCGCGCGACCTGGCCGCCCGGGTGAGGGGGGCCGTGCACGCCCCCGGATCTCCCGGCCACGAACGGGCGGGCACCGGAGTCCAGCTCCTGAACCCCCACCGGCCGGCCGCCGTGGTCGAGGCGGCCGGCGCCGACGACGTGCGCGCGGCCGTGGCGTGGGCGGCCGGGCACGGCCTCCCGGTGGCCGTCCAGGCCACCGGACACGGCCGCGGCACCGGCCTGGCGGGCGGGGTGCTCGTCGCCACGCACCGGATGGACGGGGTGCGGGTGGACCCCGCGCGCCGCACCGCCCGGATCGGGGCGGGCGCCACCTGGCGGCGGGTGATCGGGGCCGCGGCGCCCCACGGGCTGGCGCCGCTGTCGGGCAGCGCCCCGTCCGTGGGCGCGGTGGGCTACACCCTGGGCGGCGGCGTGGGGCTGCTCGCCCGCCGGTACGGGTTCGCCGCCGACCACGTGCGCCGCGTCGACCTGGTCACGGCCGACGGCACGGCCCGGACGGTGACCGCCGACACCGACCCCGAGCTCTTCTGGGCCCTGCGCGGCGGGGGCGGGGACCTGGGGATCGTGACCGCGATGGAGGTCGACCTGTTCCCGGTGGAGCGCCTGTACGGCGGCGGGCTGCTCTTCGACCTGGGCGGGGACCCCGCCCGGGTCCTGGGCGCCTGGTGGGACTGGACCCGGGACCTGCCCGAGGAGATGACCTCGGGGGTGTCCCTGATCGCCTACCCCGACCTGCCCGGACTCCCCCCGCACCTGCGGGGGCGCCACCTGGCCCGGGTGGCGGTCTCCTGGTCGGGCCCCGTCGACGCGGGCCCCCTCCTGGTGGAACCCCTGCGGTCCGCCGGTCCGCTGCTGGAGGACACCACGGGGGCCCTCCCCTACACCCGCTCGGGGGAGGTGTTCGCCGACCCCGACGAACCGGCGGCCTTCCGCGGCGAGGGCCTGCTCCTGGACGACCTGCCGGTGGAGGACGCCGCCGCTGCCGCCGTGCGGGCGGCGGAGGCCCCCTTCATGTCCGTCATGTCGCTGCGCCACCTGGGCGGTGCCCTGTCCCGCCCGCCCCGGGTCCCCGGCGCCGTCGGCCACCGCGGCGCCACCGCCGCCCTTACCCTGCTGACCCTGGACGGGTCGCGGGACACGCCCGCCATGGCCGACCTGCGCGCGTCGACCACCCGGGCGCTGGCCGGCCGCACCCTGGGGCGCTCGCTGACCCTGTCCTTCGGGGAGATGGACCCCAGCCTCGTCCGCACCGCCTTCTCCCCCGCGGACCACGCCCGCCTGGTCGGGCTGCGCGGGCGGCTCGACCCGCGGGGCCTGGTCCACTCCCACCGGCCGCTGCGGTGACCGCCCGTCCCCGTGGGTGAGCGGGGCCACCGGCCGTCCGGGACGGGGGCCGCGGGAAACGCTCTAGGCTGGTCGGAGCATGAGTACAACGCAGCGCACCCGCTCCCCGCGGCCCCCGTCCCCGGTCGGCGCACACGTCCCGGTCGCCGGCGGCATGGCCGACAAGGGCCTGTCCTACGCGGCCGAGATCGACGCCGAGACCGTCCAGGTGTTCGTGTCCAACCCGCGCGGCTGGGCGACCAACGGGGGCGACCCGGCCCAGGACGCGCGGATGCGCGAACGGGCCGGGGCCGGGCTGCCGGTGTTCGTCCACGCGCCCTACCTGATCAACCCGGGCACCCCCGACGAGCAGGTCGCCGAGAAGTCGGTGGCCTCCCTGGAGCACGCGCTGCGCCGGTCCGCCGAGATCGGGGCGCTGGGCGTGGTCGTGCACACCGGCTCGGCGGTGTCGGGCGGCCGGGAGGCAGGGCTGGCCCGCATGCGGGAACGGCTGCTGCCGCTGCTGGAGCGCCTGGGCGAGGACGTCCCTCCGGTGCTGCTGGAGCCGATGGCCGGGCAGGGCCAGGTACTGTGCGCGACCGTGGACGACCTGGTGCCCTACTTCGAGGCGCTGGAGTGGCACCCGAACGCGGGCGTGTGCCTGGACACCGCCCACCTGTTCGCCGCCGGGCACGACATCTCCACCCGGGAGGGGATGCGCACCGCGCTGGACCGGTTCGGCGAGGTGGTGGGCGCCGACCGGCTGCGGGTGATCCACGGCAACGACTCCAAGGCCCCGTGCGGCAGCAACAGGGACAGGCACGAGAACATCGGGGCCGGGTTCATCGGCGCCGACGCGTTCGGGGAGCTGTTCGTCCACCCGGTGAGCGCGGGGGTGCCGATCGTGGTCGAGACCCCCGGCCCGGCCGGGCCGCACGCCGCCGACGTGGCGGCCCTCAAGAAGCTCCGCGACGGCTAGGAGCCCCCGTCCCGCTCCGGCCGCTCCCGCAGCGGCGGCAGCACGGGGAAGATGTTGACCTGCACCTCGACGCTCTCGGTGTCGGGGTGGTCCCCGGGGGTGCGGCCCTCGAAACGGCGCCCGTAGTCGCGCAGGAAGCCGTACAGCGCCGCGGCGAACTCCCGCGCCTCCTCCGGCGTCATCCGCGCGTGCGACAGGGAGTCGGTCGCCGCGTCCTTCCAGCGGCGCACGTCCGGGTCGTCCGGCCGTTCGCCCACCAGTTCCCGCCAGTCCCGGAAGTGCTCCTCGCGCTGGTGGTAGTAGCGGCCCAGGACCGCCTCGGCGGCCGCCCGGGTGCGCGGGTCGGCGAGGAACTCGTGGCCCTTCATGTTCCAGCCGCCGGGCCGGATGCGCCACCACCGCTCCCGGCCCCCGGAGCGGCCGGGGGCGGCGTCGATGAACCCGAACCGGGACAGCTGGCGCAGGTGGTAGCTGGTGGCGCCGCTGCTCTCCCCCAGGCGCCGGCCCAGGATGGTGGCGGTGGCGGGGCCGTTGCGGGTCAGCTCCTCCAGGAGGCGTCCGCGCAGCGGGTGGGCCAGGCCGCGCAGGGCGCTCGCGTCCACCTGCAGCTGCTCGCCCTCCTCGGGGAAGGCGTCCTCGTCGTCGGTCCGGGGTGCGTCGGGCATGGGTTCACCGTAGCGGTCGAACGCGTGCCGCACCGTCCCCCTCAACGGTCGGCCCCGGCCAGGCGGGCGGCGGCCTCGTCGCACAGCCGGGCGCACTCGGCGATGGTGCGCCGGAAGACCAGGACCGTGGCGACCATGAGCAGGCCGCCGGCCAGGTAGGGCAGCGCGAGGTCGATCCGGCCCAGCAGCCCGCCGACGAACGCGCCCGCCGGGGCCGTGCCCCACCCGACCGTGCGGAAGGCCGCGGAGACCCGGCCGCGCAGGTGGTCGGGGACGACGGTCTGGAAGAACACCGATCCGGCGATGTTGGAGGTGGTCATGGACACGCCGACCAGCGCCCAGGCCGCGGCTGCCGGAACGGCGTGGGTGGTGAACGCCATGGCGGCCAGCCCCAGCCCCATGCCCAGGTAGCCGGCCGTCATCACGGTCCGGCGCCTGACGGCGAGCACCAGCCGGGCGGCCACCGCCGCCCCGAGGATCCCGCCGACCGCGACGGCGGCCAGGAACACGCCGTAGAGGGCCGCCGGGACCTCCAGCACCTGCCGGACGTGCAGCACCATCACGGCGGTGCCCATCTGGATGCCGGCCATGGTCCCGGCGTTGGTGAACATCATGCGGCGGATGAGGCGGTCGCCGAACGCGTGGCCCAGCCCCTCGCGCAGGGAGGCCAGCACCCCCGGCCCCGGGGCCGGCCCGTCCGCGGCCGCGTCGCCGTCGAGGTCCGGGCGCCGGCGCAGCAGCCGGACGACGGTGAACACGAGCACGGCGCACAGGGCGTAGGAGAGGGCGACCCCGGCCACCGGCAGCAGGGCCGCGACCGCGAACAGCAGCCCGGCGACCGGTTTGGCCAGGCAGTCCTGGGCCACCAGGTGCATGCCCTCCTGCCTGCCGTTGGCCCGGTCCAGCAGCCGCCCCGGCACCAGCCGGGCCACGCTGATCCGGGCGGCCGGGTCCGAGACGGTCTCACAGGTGATCACCACGAACAGGACCGCGTACAGGACCCACATCTCGACGCGGCCCGAGGCGACGACCGCGGCCAGCACCGCGACGGCCGCGGCGGCGACCGCGTTGGCCGCCGCCATGGCGCGCAGGCGGTCGACCCGGTCCAGCAGCACCCCGGCGAAGGGGGCGACCAGCAGCCAGGGCAGGAACCGGACGACCAGCAGCCCGGCGACGGCCAGCGGGTCGTGGGTGAGGGTCGCGGCGATCAGCGGCAGCGCGGTGGCGAGCATGCCGTCGCCGAGGTTGGTCAGCCCGGAGGCGGCCAGCAGGCGGTGGAAGGCGCCGCCGAGGCGGTCGGCGCGGGCGGGTGTCCCGGGGTGTGGGGAGGTCATCGCGGCTCCTTTCGGGGATACCGCGAACCTATCCCAAAGATTTCTTTGCAAAGGTATGTGTGCAAATATTTCTTGGCCGTACTCTCCGTGGTCACGGCGACACACCCTCCCGGGGAACCCGCGCGGGGGCCCGGTCGTCCCACAGGACGATGGGTCACAATGGGACGAGGGCCCCGCGCGCGGGGCCGCGGGTCGAGAGAAGGGGTGGCGGCGAATGGATCCGTTCTCCATGGTGTTCGGTGCGGCGATCGCTCTGGGCGGCTTCGTCGTCGGCCGCGTCGTCACGAGACGCCAGGCCCGGGAGGCCGTCGCCGAGCAGCGCAAACAGGAGCAGGCCCGGGCCCTGAACCCCGGCGACCGCGCCCCCCAGCCCCTGTGCGGCTGCGGCCACCACCTCGTCTTCCACGACCAGCAGACCAAGAAGTGCCAGACCCAGGTGGTCATCCCCGGCCGCTGGACCGGCTCGCAGAGCTCCACCTACCGCCAGTGCATGTGCCAGGGCTACCGCGGCCCGGTCCCCCTGGACGAGTACTACGCCCCGGACTACCTCGGCGGAGAGGGCTGACCGCCCGGCTCCGGCGCCCCGCCCCCGTCGACACCCCGTCCCCGTCCCGGACCCCGCCGCGCGCATCGTCCGCCTTCGCCCGAATCGTCCGCTCCCGGGCCCGGAGGCCCGCGCCGCCGGCGGGCGCGGCCGAAATGACAATGTCCGCCCGCGACAGCAGAATGGGCCCGCACCGAACACCCGACGAGTGGACACACACCAGTGACGACCCCTGCGACACCCACGATCGACCAGCGCATCGCCGAGGAGCTCGGCGTCGGCGCACACCAGGTCAAGGCCGCCGTCGACCTCCTCGACGGCGGGTCGACCGTGCCCTTCATCGCCCGCTACCGCAAGGAGGCCACCGGCGCCCTGGACGACGCCCAGCTGCGCGCCCTGGAAGAGCGCCTGCGCTACCTGCGGGAGCTCGACGAACGCAAGGCCGCCGTCCTGGAGTCGATCCGGTCCCAGGGCAAGCTGACCGAGGACCTGGAGCGGAGCATCCTGGAGGCCGGCTCCAAGGCCCGCGTGGAGGACATCTACCTCCCCTACAAGCCCAAGCGCCGCACCAAGGCCCAGATCGCCCGCGAGGCCGGGCTCGAACCGCTGGCCGAGGCGCTGATCGGCGACCCGGGCCTGGACCCGCAGGAGACCGCCGCCGCCTACGTCGACGCCGACAGGGGCGTCGCCGACACCAAGGCCGCCCTCGACGGCGCCCGCTCCATCCTCGTGGAGCGCTTCGCCGAGGACGCCGACCTCACCGGCCTGCTGCGCGAGCGCCTGTGGGAGAAGGGCCGCCTGGTCTCCGCCGTCCGCGAGGGCAAGGAGGAGTCCGGCGCCAAGTTCTCCGACTACTTCGACTTCTCCGAGCCCCTCACCGCCCTGCCCTCCCACCGGGTCCTGGCCATGTACCGGGGCGAGAAGGAGGAGGTCCTCACCCTCACCCTGGAGCCCGAGGAGGCCCCGGCCGAGAACCCCGACGGCACCGTCCCCCGGAGCAGCTACGAGAACGCCATCGCCCACCACTTCGGCATCGTGGACCGCGGCCGCCCCGCCGACCGCTGGCTCCAGGAGACCGTCCGCTGGGCCTGGCGCACCCGCATCCTGGTCCGGCTCGACATCGACGTCCGGATGCGCCTGTGGCAGCGGGCCGAGGACGACGGCGTGAACGTGTTCGCCGCCAACCTGCGCGACCTGCTGCTGGCCGCCCCCGCCGGCACCCGCGCCACCCTGGGCCTGGACCCGGGCCTGCGCACCGGCGTGAAGGTCGCCGTCTGCGACCCCACCGGCAAGGTCGTCGCCACCGACACGGTCTACCCGCACGCGCCCCGCCACGACTGGGACGGCTCCATCGACCGGCTGGCCAGGCTGTGCAGAGCCCACGGGGTCGACCTGGTCGCCATCGGCAACGGCACCGCCTCCCGCGAGACCGACCGTCTGGCCGCCGACCTGCTCAAGCGCCACCCCGAGCTGTCCCTGACCAAGGTGATGGTCTCGGAGGCGGGCGCCTCGGTGTACTCGGCCTCCGCCTACGCCTCCGAGGAGCTGCCCGACCTGGACGTGTCGCTGCGCGGCGCCGCCTCCATCGCCCGCCGGCTGCAGGACCCGCTGGCCGAGCTGGTCAAGATCGACCCCAAGTCGATCGGCGTCGGCCAGTACCAGCACGACCTGGCCGAGGCCAAGCTGTCGCGCTCCCTGGACGCCGTGGTCGAGGACTGTGTGAACGGCGTCGGCGTGGACGTCAACACCGCCTCCGTGCCGCTGCTGACCCGGGTGTCGGGCATCACCTCCACCCTGGCTCGCAACATCGTCTCCCACCGCGACGCCAACGGCCCCTTCCGCACCCGCGAGCAGCTCAAATCGGTGCCGCGCCTGGGCCCCAAGGCGTTCGAGCAGTGCGCGGGCTTCCTGCGGGTGCCCGGCGGCGACGACCCGCTGGACGCCTCCGCCGTGCACCCCGAGGCCTACCCGGTGGTGCGCCGCATCCTGGACCGGACCGGGGTCGACCTGCCCTCGCTCATCGGCAACAAGGACGTGCTGGCCAAGGTGCGCCCGCAGGAGTTCGTGGACGATACCTTCGGCCTGCCGACGGTCACCGACATCCTCGCCGAGCTGGACAAGCCCGGCCGCGACCCGCGTCCGGCGTTCACCACCGCCACCTTCAAGGAGGGCGTGGAGACGCTGGGCGACCTGGCCCCGGGGATGATCCTGGAGGGCGTGGTCACCAACGTGGCGGCGTTCGGCGCGTTCGTCGACGTGGGCGTCCACCAGGACGGCCTGGTGCACGTGTCGGCGATGTCGGACAGGTTCGTGCAGGACCCGCGCGAGGTCGTCAAGCCCGGCGACATCGTGAAGGTCAAGGTGCAGGACGTCGACATCCCGCGCAAGCGGATCTCGCTGACCATGCGCCTCACCGACGACGCCCCGGCGGGCGGCGGGCGGGACCGCCGCGGGGACCGGAACGAGCGCGGTGGCGGCGGCCAGGGCGACCGGCGCCGCGGCGACCGCGGCGGCGGTCGGGGCGGCAACCGCGGAGGCAACGCGGGCGGCGGCGGCCGCGGCGGGCAGCAGGCCGCCCCGCAGGGGGCGATGGCCGACGCGCTGCGCCGCGCCGGGCTCGGCCGCTAGGCCGCGCCTTTCGGACCTCCGCCGCGGACGCGTTCGCGCCGGTGCCCCGCCCTCACCCCCGGCCCGGGGCGGGGGCGGGGATCCTCGGCCCCGCGCCGACGTCCTCGCCCTTCCGCCGAGCGGCGGAGGGTCCACGGCCGCGGGCCTCCCCTGAGGGCGTCCCCTCCGGGCCCCTGCGGCACGGGAGGGCGTCCGGGGCGCCTACCGGGGGACGATGGCCACGTCCGCCCACACCTCGCGGGCCGGGGCGACCGGCGCCGAGTGCAGGGCGTCGGGGGTGTTCCACTCCTTGACCGGCGTGGCCCCGGCGGTGACGGCGGGCCAGCCCGGGTCGCCGGTGGCCGCGAAGTCGCGCCAGGCGGCGACCATCCGCGCCGACAGGGCGTGGTGCTCCTCCCCCGGCCCGCCCTCGAACAGGAACGCCCCGAAGTCGCCGTCCAGGTTGCCGAACGCGAACGGCAGGTCCAGGGCGTGGCAGGCGCCCAGGCGGCCGTCCATCACCGTGCTCTCGGCGGCGAACCGGAAGAGGAACGCGCGGCCCCCGGCCCGGGCGTGCGCCTCGGCGAAGCGGACGGTGTACTCGCAGAACAGGGCGTCCCCCTGGATCACGTTGAAGAGCTCGCGCACGGGCGCGCCGGGGTGGGCGGCCCGGTAGACCTCCAGGGCGTCCCCGCGCAGCCCCAGCCTGGACACGAGCCGGTGCAGGACCTCCTCCCGGTCGATCCGCGTCTCTCCGCCGAGCTCCGTGAACAGCCGGAACTCGTGCGCGTTGTGCCCGACGAGCAGGTCGACCCCGGCCCCCGCGCCGCCGGCGGCCGCGGCCAGCGGCTCCTCCGGCAGCTCCGGCCCGCCGACCACGGGCGCGAAGCAGGTGAAGGTCTTGAAGCCGGCGGAGGGCGCGGCCTCCAGGACCGCGTCGACCGCGTCCAGCACCTTCTCCGGAGACAGTGCGGCCAGGCTCTCGGCCTCGTACGGCACCCCGGCGGCCGCGGCGACGCGCTCGCCGACGGACCGGGCCGTCGCGGTGGTGAGCGTGTCACCGGGCACGCTGTGGGCGACGGCGCGGCGGAAGAGGCCCCGCGCGCCGGGTGAGGCCATCAGGCACACCACCGACCCGGCCCCGGCCGACTCCCCGGCGACGGTGACGTTGCCGGGATCGCCGCCGAAGCCCTCGATGTTGTCGCGGACCCAGCGCAGTGCGGCGGCCTGGTCCAGCAGGCCGCGGTTGTCGGGGCGGCCGGGGACGTGGCCGAATCCCTCGAAGCCGACCCGGTAGTTGACGCCGACCACGACCAGGCCGCTCTCGGCCAGCCGGGTGCCGTCGTAGGCGGGCTCGGAGGAGGCGCCGACGATGTAGGCGCCGCCGTGGATCCACACCAGGACGGGGGCGCGGTCGCCGGGCCGGGCGGAGCTCCAGACGCTGAGGGTGAGGCAGTCGCCGGACATCTCGGGCGACCAGGCGGCCGCACCGACGAGGTGGGGGCGCTGGGGGGCGGGCGGCCCGAACGCCGTGCAGTCCCGGACCCCGTCCCAGGGAACGGGGGGCGCGGGGGCGGCGAACCGGTGCTCGCCGAAGGGCGCGGCCGCGTAGGGGATGCTCCGGTGGACGATGACGGTCCCGTCCTCGGAGCGGGGCGAGGCCGTGCCGCGGACCCGGCCGCCGGTCGTCGTCACCATGTTCTCGGTCACTGCCGCACTCTCCTCTTCCCTCTTCTTGTGGCCCACACCACACCTAACAGCGTTAGGTAACTTGGCGCAAGCCCCCCGGCCTCCGGGGAGGACATCCGGGCGACCGGCGGGTAACATACCACCCGGTCGGTATGACACGGACGAACGGAGACCCGCCATGCGCGCCATTCAGATCACGGAGTTCGGCGGACCCGAGGTCCTCACCCTCACCGAACTCCCCGACCCCGAGCCGGGACCGCGCGAGCTGCTGGTCGAGGTGACCCGGGCCGGGATCAACTACGCGGACACCCACCAGGCCGAGAACAGCTACCTGGCGCCGGCCACCCTCCCGATGGTGCCGGGCTCGGAGGTGGCCGGACGCACCGCCGACGGCCGCCGGATCGTCGCCCTGACCACCGGCGGCGGCTACGCGGAGAAGGCCGTGGTCGACCCGAACACGGCCTACGACATCCCCGAGGGCGTCACCGACGAGGCCGCCCTGGCCCTCGTCGTCCAGGGCGCCACCGCGTGGGTCCTGCTGCGCAAGAGCGCCCGCATGCAGCCCGGCGAGTCCGTGGTGGTGCACGCCGCCGCGGGCGGGGTGGGCACCCTGGCCGTGCAGCTGGCCCGGCTGTTCGGCGCGGGCCGGGTGATCGCCGTGGCGAGCAGCGCGGACAAGCGCGACCTGGCCCTGGACCTGGGCGCGGACGCCGTCGTGGACTCCGCGGCCCCGGACATGACGGCGGCGCTGATCGAGGCCAACGGCGGCCGCCGGGTGGACGTCGTGCTGGACATGGTGGGCGGCCGGGTCACCGACGAGAGCGTGCGCGCCCTGGCCCCGTTCGGGCGGCTGGCCTTCTACGGCATGGCCTCGCGAGAGCTCCCCTCCCCGGTCAAGCTGCCCAACCTGATGCGGTTCTCCACGACGGTGGCCGGGATGTGGCTGCCGCACGTGTGGATGCTGCCGGGGGACGTCATGGGCCAGGCGATGGCGGAGATGTTCACGCTGGTGGCCGACGGGGACCTGAGGACGGTCACCGGCGGGGTCCACCCGCTGGCGCAGGCCCGGGAAGCGCACGAGGCACTGCGTTCGCGGGGCACGATCGGCAAGCTCCTGCTCGACCCCACCGCCTGAATCCGGCACCGCCGCGATCCATAGTGGCCGGAATCGACACCTTGACAACGTAGATCATGAAATGTCCGAATCACCGCGCCGGAACGGCGGGGCCCGCGTCCCCGGACACGGGCCCCCGCGCTCACCTCTCGGAGGCCCCGTACACCAGGTCCGCGTAGTCGGGGTGGCGCTGGATCCACCCCTTGACGAACGGGCACAGCGGGAGCACGTCCAGGTCGCGGCCGCGCACGTCGTCCAGGGCGCCGCGGACCAGCGCGCCGCCCAGTCCCCGGCCCTCGTGGGCCGGGTCGATCTCGGTGTGGGTGAAGGTGATGAGCCCGTCGGTGAGGATGTACTCGGCGAAGCCGGCCACCTCGCCGTCGACACGGATCTCGTAGCGCTTGTTCTCGGGGGCGTCGGCCACCTCGGTCGCCATGGCGGGAGCCTTTCGTGTATCGCTGCCGCGGTCCCGCTCGGACCGCAGGGGCCATTGTGCCGTCCCCGCGTCCCGCGCGCCCCTTGCGGCGCGCTTCCCGTGGGCATAGAGTCCACAGGAGCATACCGACCAGTCGGTCTAAGGAGAATGTGATGACTTCCCGGTTCGGCGGCCGAACCGCCATCGTCACCGGTGCCAGCCGCGGCATCGGCCTGGCCATCGCACGGCGCCTCGTCGACGACGGCGCCCGCGTGTGCATCACCGCGCGCAAGCCCGAGCCACTCCAGGAGGCCGTCGAGTCCCTGGGCGGCCCCGAGCACGCCATCGGCGTCGCGGGCCGCGCCGACGACCCCGAGCACCAGGACGCGGCCATCGCCGCCACCCTGGAGGCCTTCGGCGGCGTCGACATGTTCGTCAACAACACCGGCATCAACCCGGTGTACGGCCGCATGGTCGACCTCGACCTCGACGCCGCCCGCAAGATCTTCGAGGTCAACGCCCTCTCCGCGATCTCCTGGGTGCAGAAGGCGTACAAGGCGTGGATGGCCGAGCACGGCGGCGCCATCGTCAACGTCTCCTCCATCGCCGGGCTCAAGCCCGCCCCGGGGATCGGCTTCTACGGCGCCACCAAGGCCATGCTCATCCACATCACCGAGGAGCTCGCCGTGGAGCTGGCCCCCGCGGTGCGGGTGAACGGCGTGGCCCCGGCCGTCGTCAAGACCAGGTTCGCCGCCGCCCTCTACGAGGGCCGCGAGGAGAAGGTCGCCGCCCAGTACCCCATGGACCGCCTGGGCGACCCCGGGGACGTCGCGGCCGCCGTGGCCTTCCTGCTCTCCGACGACGCGTCCTGGGTCACCGGACGCACCCTCGTCCTGGACGGCGGCCTCACCCTGACCGGAGGCGTGTGATGGACCTCAACGGGATCGGCGCCGTCGTCACCGGCGCCGGGAACGGCATCGGCGCCGCCCTGGCCCGCCGGCTGGCCTCCGCCGGCGCGCGGGTCGTCGTCAACGACCTCGACGCGAACGCCGCCTCCGCCGTGGCCGCCGAGATCGGCGGGGTGGCCGTCCCCGGCGACGCCGCCGGCGAGGCCGGGGTCACCTCCCTGATCGCCGAGGCCGCGGCCCACCTGGGCGGCATCGACCTGTACGTCGCCAACGCCGGTGTGGGCGTCGGCGGCGGCCCCGAGGCCCCCGAGGCGGACTGGGACCTGGCCTGGCAGGTCAACGTGATGGCGCACGTGCGCGCCGCACGCGAGCTGCTGCCCGGATGGCTGGAGCGCGGCCGCGGGCACTTCATCGGCACCGTGTCGGCGGCCGGCCTGCTCACCATGCTGGGCAGCGCCCCGTACTCGGTGACCAAGCACGCCGCCCTCTCCTTCGGCGAGTGGATGTCGGCGACCTACGGGGACCGCGGCGTCACCGTCCAGTGCGTGTGCCCGCTGGGCGTGCGCACCGACCTGCTGGAGGGGAGCGGGCCGCAGGGCAAGGCGATCCTGGCCGGGGACGCGATCACCCCCGAAGAGGTCGCCGACGCCGTCCTGGAGGGGATGGCCGACGGCCGCTTCCTGATCCTGCCCCACCCGCAGGTCGCCGACTACTACGCGGGCCGCGCCGCCGACCCCGACCGCTGGCTGGCGGGGATGCGGCGGCTGCAGGCCAAGGTGTTCGACAACGAGGGAACGCATGACTGAGGAACTGCCCGGGCTCGACCTGCCGAGGCTGCGCGCGCACCTGGACCTGGCCGCGCCCGGGCTGGTCGGCGGGCCGCTGACGGGACGGGTGATCACGGGCGGCAAGTCCAACCTCACCTACCTGGTCACCGACGGCGCCGGTTCCTGGGTGGTGCGCCGCCCCCCGCTGGGCCACGTGCTCGCCACCGCGCACGACATGGCACGCGAGTACCGGGTGATGACGGCGCTGCGCGACACCGCCGTCCCGGTGCCGCGCACCCACCTGCTGTGCGAGGACACCGGGGTGCTGGGCGCCCCGTTCTACGTCATGGAGCACGTGGCGGGGACCCCGATGCGCACCCGCGACCAGATCGCCCCGCTGGGCCCTGAGGGGACCCGCGCGGTCGCCGAGGCGCTCATCACCACGCTGGGCGACCTGCACGCGGTGGACCCCGCAGAGGTCGGCCTGGGCGACTTCGGCCGCCCCGAGGGGTTCCTGGAGCGGCAGGTGCGGCGCTGGCGCAAGCAGCTGGACGCCTCCCGCAGCCGCGACATCCCCGGCATCGACGAGCTGCACGAGAAGCTGGCCCGGACGCTGCCCGAGCAGTCGGCCCCCGCGATCGTGCACGGCGACTACCGGCTCGACAACGTGCTGGTCACCGGGGAGGGCGGCATCTCCGCCGTCCTGGACTGGGAGATGGCCACCCTGGGCGACCCGCTGGTCGACCTGGGCCTGATGCTCGTCTACCAGGAGCGCCCCGTGGACGCGGGGGTGCCGCAGGCGACCTCGGCGGAGGGCTACCCCTCGGCCGAGGAGCTGGTGGCGCTGTACGCGCGCTCCACCGGCCGGGACGTGTCCCGGCTGGGCTGGTACGTGGCCTTCGGCTGCTTCAAGCTCGCGGTGATCGCCGAGGGCATCCACTTCCGCCACACGCAGGGACTGACCGTGGGCGCCGGCTTCGACCGTATCGGCGAGGTGGTCGCCCCCCTGGTGGCCGCCGCCCACTCCATGCTCAAGGAGGACTGAACGATGGACTTCGCCTTCGACGGGGAGACCGAGGAGCTGCGCGAACGGCTGCTCGCCTTCATGGACGAGCACGTGTACCCGGCCGAGCCGCTGCTGAGTGAGCAGCTGGCCGCGCGGGAGGACCCCTGGTCCACCGCACCGGTGGTGCGCGTGCTCCAGGAGAAGGCCCGCGAACGCGGCCTGTGGAACCTCTTCCTGGCCGGGCACCCCGAGCACGGCGGGCTGAGCAACCTCGCCTACGCGCCGCTGGCCGAGATCACCGGGCGCAGCCCCCGGCTGGGCCCGATCGCGCTCAACTGCGCCGCCCCCGACACCGGGAACATGGAGGTGCTGACCATGTTCGGCACCCCCGAGCAGAAGAAGCGGTGGCTGGAACCGCTCCTCAACGCCGAGATCCGCTCGGCGTTCGCGATGACCGAGCCCGCGGTGGCCTCCTCCGACGCCACCAACATCGGCACGAGCATCGTCCGCGACGGCGACGAGTACGTCATCAACGGGCGCAAGTGGTTCATCACCGGCGCGCTCAACCCCGAGTGCGCGGTCTTCATCGTCATGGGCAAGACCGACCCGGACGCCGAGCGGCACCGCCAGCAGAGCATGGTCCTGGTCCCCCGCGACACCCCCGGGCTGACGGTCGTGCGCGGCATGACGGTGTACGGCTACACCGACGGCGACCACGGCGGGCACGCCGAGGTGGTCTTCGAGGACGTGCGGGTGCCGGCGGAGAACCTCATCGGCGGCGAGGGCGAGGGCTTCGCGATCGCCCAGGCCCGCCTGGGGCCGGGCCGCATCCACCACTGCATGCGGCTGATCGGCATGGCCGAGCGGGCCCTGGAGCTGACCTGCCGCCGGGTGCTGGAGCGCACCGCGTTCGGGCGCCCGCTGGCCGCCCAGGGCGTGGTGCGCGAGTGGATCGCCGAATCGCGGGTGGAGATCGAGCAGCTGCGGCTGCTGGTGCTCAAGACGGCCTGGCTGATGGACACGGTGGGCAACAAGGGCGCGCACACCGAGATCCAGGCGATCAAGATCGCCACCCCGCGCACGGTGGAGCGGATCCTGGACCGGGCCGTCCAGGCGCACGGCGCCGCCGGGGTGAGCCAGGACCTGCCGCTGGCCGGGTGGCTGGCCGGGGCGCGCTCGCTGCGGCTCGCGGACGGGCCCGACGAGGTGCACCTGCGCTCGCTGGGCCGCGCCGAGCTGCGCAAGTACGCCTGACCGCCGCGTCCGGCCGCGGAACACCGCCAGGGGCCGGGGGGATCCCCCCCGGCCCGTGTCCGGGCTACTTCTCCGGGCGCAGCCCCGCGACGAGCAGGTCGGCGAAGTGGCGGCCCACGTCCTCGCCGGTGAGCGCGCCGCCCGGGTGGTACCAGGTGCTCAGGTGGTGGACCGAGCCGAAGTAGTAGTTGACCACCAGGTCGGCGGAGACGTCGGCGCGGAAGACGCCCTCCTCCTGGCCCTCCCGGACCATGTCGCGGAAGATCTCGTGGTAGCGGCGGCGCTCGCTGCGCACCTCCCGCTGCTTCTCCTCGCTGAGCTGGTGCATGGAGCGGAAGAAGATGACGGTGTCGTCGAGGTTGGCGATGCTGGTGACGATGACGTCGGCCGCGGCCGCGTGCACACGCTCGGCGACCGGGGCGTCGAGCCGGGAGATGCGGACCAGGTGCTCGGTCTGCATGCGCAGCACCCGGGCGTAGACCTCGTAGAGCAGGTCGTCCTTGGAGCCGAAGTAGTGGTACATGGCGCCCTTGGTGACCCCGGCGGAGACCACGATCTCCTGGACGGAGGTGCCCTCGTAGCCGCGTTCGGCGAACAGCCGGGTCGCGGCCTCCAGCAGGCGCTCGGGCACCGATCCGCGTCCGGTCCCCGCCTCGGCCGTGCGCCGCGCCATCGCCATGTCCCGTCCCATCCCGCCGCCGCCGTCGGCGGCGGCGCACCCGTTCGTACGTCCGGTCCAGCATACCGACCGGCTGGTATCAGCGCACGTGCACCGGAGGCCGCCCGGATCACTCCGCGCGCACGTCGACCGCCCGCCCGTCGGGGTCGGTGAACGTGTACCGGCCCGGCGCCAGGGCGGGGTCGGTGCGGTGCGCCGGGACCGCGAACCCCAGGCGCAGCGCGCCGGTGGCGCGCTCCCCCGTGGCCGGGTACAGCTCCAGCACCAGGCCGCCCGCCAGGACCGCCGCGTGGTGCTCGGGGCCGGAGCCGTGGCGCTCGCGGACGAAGCGCAGGCCCAGCCCCTGGTAGAAGGCCCGGCACTCGTCCGGCCGCGGGCTGTACAGGACGATCAGGGTCCCCCGGCTCTCGGCGCCCTCCAGGACGGCGCGGGCCCGCGCGTACCTGGTGCGCAGCCGCTCCGCCTGCTCGGCGGGCAGGGCCGCCAGCCGGGCCTCGTCGGAGTTGTGCGCGTTGTCGGCCAGCTTGACCAGGCGGCCCAGCGGGTCGGCGGCGGCGCGGGCGATGAGCTCGTCGTAGGTCTCGCCGGGGCGGCGGCTGACCGCGAGCACGGCGCGCACGACCTCCTCGGGGCAGCCGCGGGCGCGCAGGTCGTCGGCGGTGAGGTCGGTGTCCTCCAGCACGTCGTGCAGGACCCCGGCCACCTGGGCGCGCTCGCCGTGGGCGGCCAGCAGGTCGCGGACCGCGTAGACGTGCTCCACATAGGGGCGGCCGGCCTTGTCGACCTGTCCGGCGTGCGCACGGGCGGCCAGCTCCGAGGCCTGCTCCAGGGTGAGGGCCATGGTGTCGCCTCCGCTGGGTGGGACGGGGGTGGGGTGACACCAGGGTAGGCGGCGCGGCGGGCTCAGCGGTCCAGGAAGTTCGCGGCGTACTCCTCGCCGGGCGGGACCTCGGTGATGACGTCCACGAGGATCCCGCCGGGGTCGGCCACGATGAAGTGCCGCTGCCCGAACTCCTCGGTGCGGATCGCCAGTTCGGGGCGCAGGCCGCCGCGCACCACCAGGCGCTCCCACTCGGCGTCGACGTCGGCCACCTCGAAGTTCAGCAGGATCCCGCGGGCGGGCTCCCGGAAGCCCTCGGGGACGGTGGGGTGGGCGGGGTCCAGCAGGGCCAGCTCGACCTCGGGCGGGCCGGGCCGGCGCAGGCTGACGTACCAGTCGGCGGCGAAGGTCTCCTCGAAGCCGAACCAGGTGACGTAGAAGTCGCGGGACTCGGGGAGGCGGGCGGTGCCCAGGACCGGATAGAAGGAGTTCAGCTTCATGGCACTTCCTTTCACATACCAGCGGTATGCGAAATAGACTATTCGCGTACCGTCGGTATGTCAAAGATCGGAGGACCGCACCATGCCCGAGGCCACCGGGGTCCGCGCACGGCAGCGCGAACAGACCCGCCGCACCCTGCTCCGCGAGGGCCGCCGCCTGTTCGCCGAACACGGCTACGCCGAGGTCGGCCTCAACGGGGTCGTGGCCGCGGCGAAGGTGACCAAGGGCGCGCTCTACCACCACTTCGACGGCAAGGCCGCGCTGTTCCGGGCGGTGCTGGAGGGGGTCCAGGAGGAGGTCGCCGCCGCCGTCGCCACCGCCGCCGACGCCGAGCCCGACCCCTGGGACCGGCTCACCGCCGGGTGCCGGGCCTTCCTCGCCGCCGCGACCGCGCCCGACGTCCGCCGGATCATGCTGGTCGACGGCCCGGCCGTGCTGGGCTGGAGCGCCTGGCGGGAGATGGACGAGGCCAACTCGGCCCGCCACCTCACCGAGGCGCTGACCGAGTTGGTGGCGGCGGGGGTCCTGCCGCCCCGCCCGGTGGAGCCCGCGGCGCACCTGCTCTCCGGGGCGATGAACGAGGCCGCGCTGTGGCTGGCCGACCGCAGCGGCCCGGGCGACCTGGACGCGGTGTGGGAGGCGCTGGAGCCCATGCTGGAGTCGCTGCGCGCGGGCCGCGGCCCGGGACCGCGGCCCGGACGGTGACCGATAGGGTCGTGCCCATGCCGGAAGAGCGGGAGAACCAGGCGGAGCAGGGGTTCCGGGACGATTTCGTCCAACGCTTCGCGGACCACTGGAACGCCCAGGGCGGACCCCGCTCGGAGGGGCGCATCCTGGGCTACCTGCTGGTCGCCGACGACGAGGCGGTCAGCGCCGAGCAGATCGCCGAGGGGGCCGGGGTGAGCCGCGGCTCGGTGTCGGAGGCGGTGCGCCGGCTGCGCAAGGCCGGGTTCGTGGACCTGGTCGAGACGCCCGGCGAGCGGACCCGCCGCGTCACCGTGGACGAGGACGTCTGGGGCGGGTTCCTGCGCAACGAGCGCGCCTACCTCCAGCGGCAGAAGGCGCTGGCGGCCGACGCCCTGGAGCGGCTGCCGGGGCTCAGGCCCCACGCCCGCGCCCGGCTGCGGAACATGCACGACTACATGACCTGGCTCGACGACCACCACGACGCGCTCCTCGCCCAGTGGGAGGAGTACAAGGCCGCCCGGGAGGGGTAGTCCGGGCGGCCCGGACGGGTGGTCAGGACCGCTCGTGCGGGATCACCAGCGGGGTCCGGGTGCGCGGGTCGGGCACCACGTCGCAGGGCAGCCCGAACACCTCCCGCACCCGGTCGGCCGTGATGACCTCGTCGGGCGGGCCGTCGGCGACCACGCTCCCCCGGTCCATGAGCACCAGGCGGGTGGCGAACCGCGCCGCCTGGGCCAGGTCGTGCAGCACCGCGACCACGGTGCGGCCGCGCCGGTGCAGGTCGGCGAACAGCTCCAACAGGTCGTACTGGTGGGCGATGTCCAGGTAGGTGGTCGGCTCGTCCAGCAGCAGCACCCCGGTGTCCTGGGCCAGGACCATCGCCACCCACGCCCGCTGGCGCTGGCCGCCCGAGAGCGAGCCCACCCGGGTGTCGGCGAGGTCGGAGAGCCCGGTCAGCTCCAGGGCGCGGTCCACCGCCTCGTCGTCGGCCGGGCTCCACTGCCGCAGCAGCGTGTGGTGCGGGAACCGGCCGCGGGCGGCCAGCCCGCGCACCGTGATGCCCTCGGGCGCGGTGGGGCTCTGCGGCAGCATCGCCATCCGGCGGGCGACCGCCTTGGCGCGCTGGGAGCGGATGTCGGTGCCGTGCAGCAGCACCCGGCCCGAGACCGGCCTGTTGATCCGCCCCAGGGCCTTGAGCAGGGTGGACTTGCCGCACCCGTTGGGGCCGACGATCACCGTGAACTCGCCGTCGGCGATGCTCAGGTCCAGGCCGCGCACGACCGGCTCGGCCCCGTACCCCAGGGTGAGGTCCTCGGCGGACAGTACCGGGCTCATAGGACTCCCTTTCGCCATTCGCGGATGAGCAGGTGGCCCAGGTAGACGCCGCCCAGGGCCATGGTGAAGAGGCCGACCGGCAGGCCGTCGCCGACGGGCGACTGCTGGACGCCCAGGTCCGCGGCGGCCAGCAGGAGGGCGCCGGTGGCCGCGGACAGGACCAGGTGGGGCCCGGCCGCCCCGGTGAGGCGGCGGGCGATCTGCGGCGCGGTCAGCGCCACGAACGCGATCGGCCCGGCCACCGCCACGGCGGCCGCCGACAGCACCACCGACAAGCCGATGGCCAGGGTGCGGGTGCGGGCCGCGGAGGCGCCCAGGGCGTCGGAGAGCTCGTCGCCCATCTCGTTGACGGCCACGGGGCCGGCCAGGTACACCAGCAGCGGCGCCGCGAGCAGGAGCGCTCCCCAGATGGTCGCGGCGTGGCCCCAGTCGCGGGCGCCCAGGCTGCCGTTGACGTAGGCCGACAGCACGTTCGCCTGGTCCCGGGCCATGACCGACACCACGAAGTGGGTGAAGGCCTGGGCCATGGCGGCCACGCCGATCCCGGCGACGATGAGCCGCCCGGGGTGGCGCAGCCCGGTCCCGGTGCTCAGCGCCACGAGGGCCATCGCCAGGACCGCCCCGGCCAGCGCGCCCAGCGGGATCGGGACGGTTCCGGGCAGCAGCAGGGCGGCGCAGGCCGCCCCCGCCCCCGCGCCCGCGCCGAGCCCGATGACGTCGGGGCTGCCCAGCGGGTTGCGGGTGACCGACTGGAAGAGCGCGCCGGACAGGCCCAGTGCGGCGCCGGTGCCCAGGGCGACCGTCAGCCGGGGGCCGCGCAGGCGCTCGAACACGAACGCCTCGGCGCCCTCTCCCCCGCCGGCGACCACGGTGGGGATCCGGGTCAGCGGGATGCCGAGCCGCCCCAGGGAGAGCGTGGCGGCCGCGACGGCGAGCACCGCGAGCACCAGCAGCACCCCCCACAGCAGGGAGCGGGGGTGGACGGGCAGGGCCACGGCCCGGCCCAGGCGCAGCACCGGGTCGCGGCGGGTGGCGGCCGGGGCCTGCGGGGCGGGTCCGGTGAGGGTTCGGTTCATGAGGTCGTCCGCATCTTCCGGACCGCGTACAGCAGCACGGGCGCGCCGACGAACGCGGTGACCACACCGACCATGAGCTCGATGGGCCGCACCACGGTGCGGCCCGCCACGTCGGCGAGCAGCAGCAGGACCGGGCCGACCAGGAGCGCGAAGGGCACCTGGAGCCGGAAGTCGACGCCGACCAGGGCCCGCACCACGTGCGGGACGGCCAGGCCGACGAACGCGATGGGCCCGGCCGCGGCGGTGGCCCCGGCGGCGAGCAGCACGCCCGCCACGAGCCCGGCCGAGCGGGTCCAGGCCGTGTTGGCCCCGGTGGCGGTGGCCGCCTCCTCCCCCAGGGCCAGGGCGTTGAGGCCGCCCATGGTGAGCACGGCGAGCAGCACCCCGGCGCCGACGACCGGGAGCACCGCGACGATCACGTCGAAGCCGCGCCCGGCCAGGGAGCCCACCACCCAGTAGCGGTAGCTGTCGAAGGTGTCGGGCATGCTCAGCGCGATCGCCTGGACGTAGGCCATGAGCACGGCGGAGACCACGGCTCCGGCCAGGACCAGGCGGACCAGGCCCGCGTCGCCGCCGCGGCTGCCGACGGCGTAGGCGGCCAGGCCCGCCGCCAGCGCTCCGGGCAGCGCCCACCACACGGTGCCGGTGACCGAGGTCGGCCCGAACAGCGCGGTGGCGGTGACCACGGCGGCGGCCGCACCGGCGTTGACGCCGAGCAGCCCGGGGTCGGCCAGGGGGTTGCGGGTGACGCCCTGCATGAGGGTGCCCGCCAGGGCCAGGGCCGCGCCGACCAGGACGCCCAGGACGGTCCGGGGGACGCGGCTGTGCACCACGGTGGTGATGTAGGGGTCGGCATCACCGGTGAGCACCCGCCACACGTCGGGGAGCGGTGTGGGCTTGCCGCCCGCGACGAGGCTGAGCAGGATCGCCCCGGCCAGCGCGGCGACGCCCGCGCCGAGCATGAGCACGGCGCGGGCGGGGCCGGTCCGGGGCGGCGTCGTGCGTGTTCTCACAATCGCCTTACCGGTGCGTGTCAGCCGTCGAGGTTCGCGGCGGCCTCTTCGATGAGGGGCACGTAGCGCTCCAGCGTCCAGGGGACGGTGAGCGGGTTGATGATGGAGGAGGCCGTGACGAAGGGCTGGTCCTCGGGGGCGACGACGGAGCCGCGCTCGACGGCGGGGATCGCCTGGTAGAGCTCCTGGGCCTCGATCTCCTCGCGGTTCTCGGGGCTGCTGTAGAAGGTGAAGACCAGGTCGCTGTCGGCGAGCTTGTCGGCGTTCTCCAGGCCGATGACGGCGGAGTCGGTGCCCTCGGTCTCGGGGAAGGTCTCGACGACCGGGTCGACCTGCAGGCCCAGGCCGCGGACCATGGCGACGCGCTGCTCGTCGGGCAGGAAGACGCCGAGGGTGCCGGGGCCGGTGTTGTACACGTAGGAGAAGGTCAGGTCCGCGAACTCCGGGTTGGCGGCGGCGGCCTCCTCGAACTGCGTCTCGATGCCCTCGATGAGCTCGCCGGCCTCCTCGGGCTTGCCCAGGGCCTGCCCGATGATCTCGATCTGCTGGTCCCAGTCGGTGCTCCAGGGCAGGTCGGGGTAGGCGACCGTGGGGGCGATGTCGGTGAGGACGTCGTACTGCTCCTGGGTGACACCGGACCAGGGGGCGAGGATGACGTCGGGCTCCAGCTCGATGATGGCCTCGAAGTCGATGTCGTCGGCCCCGGCGAACTGGGTGGGCGGCTCGGCTCCGGCCTCGGTCACGGCCTCGTGGATCCAGGGGAGGTAGCCGGTCTCGTCGCTGCCCCACTCGTAGCTCTCGATGCCGACGGGGACGGTGCCCAGGGCGATGGCGGTCTCCGCGGAGCCCTGGCCCAGGGTGACGACCCGCTCGGGCTGGGCGGGGATCTCGGCGGTGCCCAGGGCGCTCTCGATGCTGACGGGGAAGGCGCCGTCGGCCGATTCCGCGGCGGGGGCCCCCTCCTCGGCGGCGGGGGTCCCGCAGGCGGCGAGGCCCAGGGTCAGCAGGGCCGCGATTCCGATGCCGCCGGCGCGGCGCAGGGTGGAGTCCATGTGCACAGGTGCTTTCTCGGTGAGGATCGGCCGCGCTTTGGGCAGGCGACCGCTGCGCACGGGTCGGGAGACCCGGGGGAGGCGCAAAGGGGCGAAGCGGGATGATCCCGGCAAACGAAGGTTAGTCTAACCTCACCTGGTCCGCATTTCAAAAAAGTTGAAATCACCCGGCGGGCGGCCACCGCAGGTCACCGGCGCGCACACCGGGTTCAGCGCGACAGCAGCACGCGCGACTCCCAGGGCCGCAGCGGCGCGAACACCCCCTCCGCCGCCGGGTGGGTGCCCAGCAGGAGCTCCGGACCGGGGCCCGCGACGGCCGGGTCGGCGTCCACCGCCACCGTGTCGGCACTCCAGTTGGCGAGCACCGTCAGCACCGTGCCGTCCAGCGTCCGGGTGTAGGCGTACAGGGCCGGGTGCTCGGGCAGCAGCGGGGTGTAGGACCCGTGGACGACCACCGGGTGCTCCTTGCGCAGCGCGATGAGCCGCCGGTAGTGGTGGAACACCGAGTCGGGGTCGGCCAGCGCCGCCTCGGCGTTGACCTCCGTGTGGTCGGGGTTGACCGCGATCCACGGGGTGCCGGTGGTGAACCCGGCGTTCGGCGAGGCGTCCCACTGCATCGGGGTGCGCGCGTTGTCCCGGCTCATCCGGGCGATCCCCGCCATCACCCGCGACTCGTCGGCCCCCGCGGCCATCGCGTGGAGGTAGTGGTTGTGGGTCTCCACGTCGCGGTACTCGGAGATGTCGGAGAAGCCGGCGTTGGCCATCCCCAGCTCCTCGCCCTGGTAGACGTACGGGGTCCCCTTCATCATGTGCAGCGTGGTGGCCAGGGTCTTGGCCGAGGCCGTCCGGTGCTCCCCGTCGTCGCCGAACCGGGACACCGCCCGGGGCTGGTCGTGGTTGTTCAGGTAGAGGCTGTTCCACCCCCGGTCGGCCAGCCCGAGCTGCCAGCGGTCCAGGGAGTCCTTGAGGCGGCGCAGGTCCAGCGGCACCCGGTCGAATTTGCCGCCGGGCCCGTGGTCGAGGTCCACGTGCTCGAACTGGAACACCATGGACACCTCCCCGTCCACCGGGTCGGTGTGCGCCCGGGCCTGCTCCACGCTCACCCCGGGCATCTCCCCCACCGTGAGCACGTCCCGCCCGGCGAAGGCGGCGTCGCGCAGCTCGCCGAGGAACTCGCGCAGCCGCGGCCCGTTGATGGAGTACTCCGCGAACAGGCCGTACCCGCCCCCGGGGGGTACGGGGCCGTCGGGCAGCCCGGGGACCTTGGACACGAAGTTGACGACGTCCATCCGGAACCCGTCGGCGCCCCGGTCCAGCCACCAGCGGGCGATGTCGTGCACCTGCTCGCGGACCTTGGGGTTCTCCCAGTTCAGGTCGGGCTGGTTGCGGGTGAACAGGTGCAGGAAGTACTCGCCGGTGGCGTCGTCGCGGGTCCAGGCCGGGCCGGAGAAGACGGAGCCCCAGTTGTTGGGCGGGCCGTCGCCGCGGCCCGGGCGCCAGAAGTAGAAGTCGCGGTAGGGGGAGTCCCGCGACGCCCGGGAGTCGGCGAACCAGGGGTGCTCGTCGCTGGTGTGGTTGACGACCAGGTCCATGATGAGCCGCATGCCGCGCTCGTGCAGGCCGTCGCGCAGCCGGTCCCAGTCGGCCAGGGTCCCGAACCGGGGGTGGATGCCGAGGTAGTCGCTGATGTCGTAGCCGTTGTCGGCCAGGGGCGAGGGGTACACCGGCGACAGCCACACCACGTCCACGCCGAGGGTGTGCAGGTAGTCGAGCCGGTCGATGACGCCGGGCAGGTCGCCCAGGCCGTCGCCGTCCGCGTCCTGGAAGCTGCTCGGGTAGATCTGGTACACGACGGCGGACTTCCACCAGGGGTCGGCGGGGGTCTGGGGCATCGGCGTCTCCGGGTTCGCAGGGGTCCTCGCCCCTGCTTCCTGCCCCGCCCCGCCCCCGGCCGAACCCCCGCCCGGCCCGGTAGGGTGGCAGCGCCCGCGGACCGGGCGTACCGCGGTGGAGCGAGCGCGAGGGGTGGCACATGTGTCTGCACGGAACCGGTGAGACCGTCCGGGCCAGGACGGCCGGGGAAGCCGCCGCCACCGCCTCCGCGGGGGGACGGCCCCCGGCGGAGCCCCCCGCGTGGCCGCGGGGGTACCGGCACGTCGCCGACCTCAGCCACGTGATCACCCCGTCCCTGCCGGGGTGGGACGACGAGAAGCCGCGCCGGGAGACGGTCTCCGGGCCCGCCCCCGACGGCGAGTTCGGGTTCTACGTGCAGCGGTGGACGCTGGGCGAGCACACCGGCACCCACCTGGACGCGCCCGGCCACGTGATCGGCGGGGGCAGGATGGTGCCGGACATCCGCCCCGAGGAACTGGTGGCGCCCGCCGCGGTGATCGACATCTCCGCCCGGGCCGCCGAGGACCCCGACACCTCCGTGACGGTGGACGACGTGCTGGCGTTCGAGCGCGCGCACGGGGAGATCCCGCGCGGTGCAGCGGTGCTCATGCACTCGGGGTGGAGCGCCCGCTGGGAGCGGGGCGACGCCGCGGTGCGCGGTACGGACGGGGACGGGTCGTGGCACTTCCCCGGGTTCTCGGCGGAGGCCTGCGACTTCCTGATCTCCCGGCGGGGCATCGTCGGCACCGGGGTGGACACGCTCAGCACCGACCCGGCCGTGTCCGCGGGGTTCGAGGCCCACGAGGTGGTGGGCCGGGCCGACCGGTGGGGCCTGGAGGCGCTGCGGGGCCTGGACCGGCTGCCGCCCGCGGGCGCCCTGCTCACCGTCGGCGTGCTGCCGGGCGCGGACGCCTCCGGCGGGCCCAGCCGGGTCCTGGCCCTGTGGTGAGCGGGTGGCTCACGCCTGAGGGGTCCGGTCCGCTCCGGGCCCGTCGGGGGTCCACTCCAGCAGCACGATGGTGGCGTCGTCGGTGAAGCTGCCGCGCTGGTGGTCGTGGATGGCGTGGATGAGCCGCCGCAGCGTCTCGGGGGCGGGCTCCTCGGCGGAGGTGGCGCGGATGATGAAGTCGGCGAACCGTTCCAGGCCGAACATGCGGCCCTGCCCGTCGTGGGCCTCGGTCACCCCGTCGGTGTAGAGCAGGATCTGGTCCCCGGGTTCGAGCCGGAGCTCGTGGACGGTGCGCGCGGTGCCCGCGCCGATCTCGACCAGCCCCAGGGGGAGCTCGGAGTCGCGTTCCAGGGCGCCCGGGGCCAGCCGCCCCTTGCGGATGAGCAGCGGGGCGGGGTGGGCGCAGTTGACCCACGAGAACAGGCCGTTGCCCAGGTTCAGGGTGGCGAAGACGCCCGTGCAGAAGCGTTCGGGCAGCCAGGCGGTGAGCGCCTCCTCCACCTCGGCGGTGAGCTCCCTCAGCCCCGCGCCGTTGCGGCGGGCGCTGCGGGCGCCGGCCATGGCCACGGACGCGGTCAGGCCGGAGGCGAGGTCGTGGCCCATCGCGTCGAGGATGGCCACGTGCAGGACGTCCTTGGTGATGGAGTGGTCGAAGGCGTCGCCGCCCAGCTCGTAGGCGGGTTCCAGGACGGCGGTGGAGATGCCGCGGGCGGTGCCCAGGGTGCGGGGCGGCAGGAAGGCGCGCAGCATCTCGGTGCGCAGGTGCACCGGGCGGGTGCGGGTGTGGCGGGCGTAGGTGTCGCTGTAGGCGCGTTTGGACGTGATGACCAGGCCCAGCAGGGAGGCCAGGGTCTGGCAGCGGCGCAGGGTGGGCTCGTCCAGGAAGGAGGCGCACACGCACAGGACGCCCATGCGGTCGACGCCGTCGCGCAGCGGCAGCCACAGCTCCAGCCGGCCACCGGCCTCGATCAGGCGCAGGGTCTCGGAGCGGTAGGCGCTGCCCGCGGTGGTGCCGTCCACGGCGAGGGGCTCGCCCTCGGTGAGCGGGACCAGCAGGCGCTGCTGGATGTCGACCACGTAGACGATGATCCGGTCCAGGCCGATGGCCGCGGCGTAGGACTCGACCGCCTCCAGGACCTCCAGCGGCCCCCGGTCGTGCACCGACCGGACCAGCTCGTCGAACAGGTACTCGCCCTCCGGGTCCGTCAGAGCCATGCGCACCACCCCCTTGCGCCATCTCACACCACGAACGCGGCGAAGGGGCGGTGGCGGGCCCGCGTGTCCCCGGACCGGGGCGCGGGGCGAGGCGTCAGGCGGACTTCTTGCGGTGCTCGGGCTCGATCTGCGCCCGCGGCACGATCGTCGGATTCACGTTGTCGATCACCGTCTCCCGCGAAATGATCACCCGACCCACATCCT
>NZ_JBHVLR010000029.1:0-67151 GCF_042797335.1 Nocardiopsis sp. NPDC057823
GGGGCGCCCGGTTCCGACCGGGCGCCCCCGCCGGGTGTCCGAGCCCGAACGGCCGTGACGAAAGGCATACTGGGGCCATGGCCCAGGCTCTGCCGATCTTTCCCTTGAACACCGTTCTGTTCCCCGGTGTGAACGTCCCCCTGCACGTCTTCGAGCCGCGTTACCGGCGGCTGGTCTCCGAACTGCTCGGCCCCACCCTCACCCGCGGTGAACTCGCCGGGCGCGACCGCTCACCGCGGCGGTTCGGGGTGGTGTGGATCGAGCTGGGGCACGAGGTGGCGGCCACCTCGTCCGCGCAGACCACCGAGAACCCCGTCGGGGCGCCCACCCTGGGCGGCGACGTCCGGCTCCCCCGGGTGAGCGCCACCGGCTGCACCGCGCTGGTCCGCAACGTGCGCACCTACGACGACGGCCGCTACGACCTGGTGGTGGAGGGCGGCACCCGGTTCACGGTCGACGACCTGTCGGAGGTCGACGCCTCCTCCGCCGACGTCTACCCCACCGCGTCGGTGTCGTTCCTGCCCGAGGCGGCCGGCCCCGACGCCGAGGAGCACGCCGAGCGGGTGCGGGCGCTGTTCGAGGTCTACCGGGAGCGGCTGTCCGCGGCCGGGCTGACCCCGGGGACGTTCGTGGACCCGCCCAAGGACCCCGTCCCGCTGTCGTACGCGCTGTCCGAGGCGGTCGTGCTCGACCAGGCCGAGAAACAGCGGCTGCTGGAGGCCGAGGACGCGGCGACCCGGCTGGCCGTGCTGGCCCGGTTCCTGCGCCGGGAGAACCGCATCGTGCACACGCCGACCCTCAACACGCTGCCCGCCGGCCCGTTCCTCAACAACGGGGTCTCCTTCAACTGACGGCGGCGGACGCGGACCGGACCCGCGCCCCCGGTCCGGGCGCCGCGGGCGCCGGGTTCGTTAGCCTGCCCTACAGACCAGGCGCCCGGGGGTCGGGCGCGCTTCGACGAGGGACCGGGGAACCGATGAGCGGAAAGGCCACACCCGCCACCGTGGCGGCCGGACGGACCAAGACCACCTACACACTGCACCCGTACGAGGCGGCCGGCGGGGACGGCCACTCCTACGGCACGGACGCCGCGGACGCGCTCGGGATCCCCCACGAGCAGGTGTTCAAGACGCTGGTGGCCGAGGTGGACGGGGTCCTGACGGTGGGGGTGGTGCCGGTGAGCACCTCACTGGACCTCAAGGCGCTGGCGGCCGCCGTGGGCGGGAAGAAGGCCGTGATGGCCGACCCGGCCAAGGCGGAGAAGGCCACCGGGTACGTGCGCGGCGGGATCAGCCCGCTGGGGCAGCGCAAGCGGCTGTGCACCGTCGTCGACGCGTCGGCGCGCGGGCAGCGGACGGTCTACGTGTCGGCGGGGCGGCGCGGGCTCCAGATGGAGCTGGCGCCCGCCGACCTCATCACGCTCACCGAGGCGGTCGTCGCCCCCATCGGCGCCGCCTGAGCGGCGCAACGGCGGCCGGGAACGGGGCGGTGAACCGATCGGGGCGATCGGGAATGAAACCGCGCATACCTTGTCACAAGGGGACATCGGCTGTTGCCGCCCCTACTACCCGAGGGTAGCTTTGTGACATGGGTAACACTTCATCCCCCTTCTCGTCGGTTCCGGACATGTTCGTCTCCCGTGTGGCCGAGAGCGGCGACGCGACGGCGTTCACCTACCCCGTTCCCAACAGCACCGGTGCTCCCGAGACCTGGGAGACCCTGACCTGGTCGCGGACCCGCGACCGGGTCCGCGACCTCGCCCTGGGCCTGCACTCCCTCGGGGTCACCTCGCAGGCGCGCTGCGCCATCGCCTCCTCCACCAGGATCGAGTGGATCCTGGCCGACCTGGCGATCCTGTGCGCGGGCGGCGCCTCCACCACCGTCTACCCCTCCTCCACCGCCGCCGACTCGGCGTACATCATCTCCGACTCCGGCAGCATGCTGGTCTTCGCCGAGAACGCCGACCAGGTCGCCAAGCTGGTGGACCAGCGGGCGCAGATCCCCGGCGTGTCCAAGGTCGTCGTCTTCGACGGCGAGGGCGGCCACGACGGCTGGGTCATCACCCTGGACGAACTGGCCGCCCTGGGCGCCGCGCTGCACAGGGAGCGGCCCGAGCTGTTCGACGAGCTCGTCAAGGCGGTGGCGCCCGACCACATCGCCACCCTCATCTACACCTCCGGCAGCACCGGCCGCCCCAAGGGCGTGCGGCTGGACCACGCCAACTGGCTGTACGAGGCCAAGGCGCTCCAGGACCTGGACACGGAGCTGCGCGGCCAGGGCTGGGAGCTGCTCGGCCCCGACGACGTGCAGTACCTGTGGCTGCCGCTGTCCCACGTGTTCGGCAAGCTGATGCAGGTCAACCAGTTGCAGGTGGGGTTCTCCACCGCCGTGGACGGGCGGGTCGACAAGATCGTCGACAACCTCTCCGTCGTCCGGCCGACCTTCATGGCCGCCGCCCCCCGCATCTTCGAGAAGGTGTACAACCGGGTCGTCATGCAGGCCAAGGAGGGCGGCGCCGCCAAGTACCGCATCTTCAAGTGGGCCGTGGGCGTGGGCGACCGGGTGGCCCGGCTCAGGGAGGACGGCAGGGAGCCCGCCGGGGCCCTGGCCCTGCAGCACAGGGTGGCCGACCGGCTCGTCTTCTCCAAGCTGCGCGCCCGCTTCGGCGACCGGCTGAAGTTCTTCATCTCCGGCAGCGCCCCGCTGGCCCCCGAGATCGGCCGGTTCTTCTACGGCGCCGGGATCGTCATCCTGGAGGGCTACGGGCTCACCGAGACCAGCGCGGGATCCTTCCTCAACCGGCCCGGCGGCATCAGGTTCGGGACGGTGGGCATGCCGATGCCCGGGACCGAGGTGAAGATCGCCGAGGACGGCGAGATCCTGCTGCGCGGCGGCGGCGTCATGCGCGGCTACCACAACCTGTCGGGCGCCACCGAGGAGGCCATCGACCGGGACGGCTGGTTCGCCACCGGCGACATCGGCGTCCTGGAGGACGGCAGGCTCCGCATCACCGACCGCAAGAAGGAGCTCATCAAGACCTCCAACGGCAAGTACGTGGCGCCGCAGCACCTGGAGAGCCGGTTCAAGGCGCTGTGCCCCTACGTCAGCAACCTGGTGGTGCACGGCGACCGCCGGCCCTACTGCGTGGCGCTGGTCGCGCTGGACCCCGAGGCCGTCACGGCCTGGGCCCGGGAGAACGGCCTGGGCGGCCTCGACTACACCGCCCTCACCCGGGAGCCGAAGGTGCGCGCGATGGTCCAGGAGGCCGTCGACGAGCTCAACCGGGACCTGCCCCGGCACGAGACCGTCAAGAAGTTCTCGATCCTGCCCAACGACCTGACCGTGGAGGGCGGCGAGATCACGCCGAGCCTGAAGATGCGGCGCCGTGCGGTGGAGACCAAGTACCAGGACATCCTGGACGGTATGTACGAGGACGGCATCCGGGCCGTCTGACGGTCAGCGTGCCAGCGGGTCCGGCCCCTCGCCCACCGGGGAGGGGCCGGACCACGGCGCGTCGGGGGAGGCCGCGGCGGCCCGGGCGCGCCGGGGCACGCCCGGCAGGTCCCGGCGGACCATGCTGATCAGGTCGAGCAGGGCGTACTGGAGCACGAAGACGAAGGGCCAGGCGACCAGGAACGCCGTGGCGTCCAGGTGCAGGCCCACGGCGACCTCGTCACCGGCCTGCGCCCGCGCCAGCGCCGTGTGCAGGGGCGTGTCCAGCAGCATGCCGATCCGCCAGGTCAGCAGGGTCCCCGCCGCGGAGCCGAGGAAACCCGCCAGCAGGCACCACAGGCGCAGGTCGCGGGGGCGCCTGCGGGCCAGGGGGAACTGCACCATGTAGACGGCGTAGCCGCTGAGCAGTCCCGCCAGCGCGGTGACCAGGACGAAGGTCCCCTCCCCCGCGAACAGGGCCTCGCTGGTGCCGGTGAAGACCTCCCCCTCCCCCAGGGCCGTGCCCTCGGCCCGGTCCGGGGCCAGGAGCCACCAGACCGGACCGAGCAGCGCGCCGGCGGCGGCCAGCGCGCCGAACACCCATGCGCCCACGATCAGCGGTCGCGGCCCGCGCGGCGCGTCCGCGCCGTTCCGGTCGTCCATCTGCGGTCTTCTCCTCGCCCTCGTGCCCTCACCACGGAAAACCAGTGGCTCGGCGGCATGACCGGAACGGAGAATACCGGCATGAGCGACAAGAACAGCACTCTTCACCTGCCCCTGACCGCCCGTGTCGACCCCCCGATGGCGGCCGACGAGCGCACCATGCTCACCTCCTGGCTGGACTGGCACCGCGCCACCGTCCACGCCAAGTGCGCGGGGCTGGACCCGTCCCTGTCCTCGGCCGCGCCGCTGCCGACCTCGCCGCTGATGACCGTGGGCGGTGTGGTGTCCCATCTGCGATGGGTGGAGGCGTTCTGGTTCGAGAGCGCGATGTTGGACCAGCCGGACCTGGCCCCCTACAGCGCACAGGACCCCGACGCCGAGTGGCGATTGGGGGCCGGGCTCCCCCTCGGGGCGCTGCTGGAGGAGTACGAGGCCCAGTGCGCCCGGTCGCGGGAGATCACCGCCAAACTCGAACTCGGGTCGTCCTCGCGCAAGGTCCTGGGGTCCCGGGGGCGGACCACCCTGCGCTGGGTGCTGGTCCACATGATCGAGGAGACCGCCCGGCACAACGGGCACCTGGACGTCCTGCGCGAGCTCGCCGACGGCACCACCGGGGAGTGAGGACGGCGCGCGCGGGAGCGGAAAAGGACGTGAAGACCGTCGGCCGTGACCGCCATGATGGGGAGATGACGGAACACATCACCCTCCCGGCCGCGCCCGAACGCGTCGACCCGCCGACGGACGCCGACGAGCGCACCATGCTCACCACCTGGCTGGACCGGCACCGCGCCACCGTCCACGCCAAGTGCGCGGGGATCGCCGCCGAACACGCGACGGCCACCCCGCTGCCCACCTCTCCGCTGATGAGCGTGGGCGCGATCGTGTCCCACCTGCGCTGGGTGGAGCACGCCTGGTTCGAGTGGATCCTGCTGGGGCTGCCCGAGCGCGGGTACGCGACCCCCGAAGACCCGGACGGCGAGTGGCGGCGCGGCAACGAGGTGCCGCTGGGGACGCTGCTCGAAGAGTACGAGGCGCAGTGCGAGCGCTCCCGGGAGATCACCGCGGAGCTGGAGCTGGACACCGCGGCCGTGCGCCGCCGCGAGGGCGAGGACGCCACGACGCTGCGCTGGGTGCTGGTGCACATGATCGAGGAGACCGCCCGGCACAACGGGCACCTGGACATCCTGCGCGAACTCGCCGACGGCACCACCGGGGAGTAGGGGCGACGACCGACGGGGCCCGCCGATCCGCGGCGGGCCCCGTCGCCGTGTCCGGGGTCAGTCCTGTCCGGTGTCGTACCCGTCGTCGGACTCGGGCTCGTCCTCGGCGAGGATGCGGTACAGGCCGCGCTTGCTCTCGGCCAGCAGCCGCTTGGCGCGGTCCACCTGCTCGGGGGTGCCGGCCTGGGCGACCTGGAAGGCGGCGGCGCCGAGCTGGGCGGCCAGGGCGCCGATCTCCTCGTAGCGGGAGCGGTCGTCGGCGTAGGCGTCGGCGGCGGCCTCCCACGGCGGGGTCAGGTCGGCGCCGTGCTCCTCGAGGTGGTCGATGCCCTCCTCGGTGAGCCGGTAGGGGCGGCGGCGGCCCTCGCCCTCCTCCTGGACGATGAGCCCCTCGTCCTCCAACTGCTGGAGCATCGGGTAGATGGAGCCGGGGCTGGGGCGCCAGGCCCCGCCGCTGCGCTCACGGCCCTCCCGGATGATCTCGTAGCCGCTGCGCGGCTCCTCGGCCAGCAGCATCAGGATGCCGGTGCGCACGTCGCCCCTCCGGGCGCGGGGGCCGCCCCGCCGGTGCCCCCCGCCGGGGCCGTGCGGCCCGAACCCGCCGAAGGGCCCGCCGGGACCGAACGGTCCCCCCGGCCCGAACGGCCCGGCCCCCCAGCCGCCGGGGCCTCCCGGCGGTACGGGTGGCGCGGGGGGCCCGGGCGGCACCACCGGGCCGAACCCGGCGTGGGGTCCGCCTCCGTGGTGGTGGTCCCGGCGGCGCCCGCCGCCGCGCCGCCCCTCGGCGAAGCGGCGCGACCGGGGGCCGCGCGGGCCGTCCGCGCTGTCGTCGTTCCAGTCCCAGGGACCGGGAAGTGCCATGGCGGTCATGGTGTTCTCCTCAGTGTCGATACAGAGCGACTGTCATGCTCTGTTCTGATAGCTCAAAGATATATCGCTAACTTCGCTTCGGCAAGCCCCGGGCACGAAAAATCCCCGTGCGCCGGTCGGCGGCGCACGGGGATACGGTCGGGCGGCGGCTAGTAGTCGACCGCGTACGCCCCCAGCAGGCTCTTCATCTCACCGTTGAACTCCGGGGAGATCCGCACCGAGTAGCGGTCCACCGCGAAGACCTTGGAACGGACCGGGTTGTCCACCCGGATGCGCACCGGGGTGTCCCCCTTGTGCGTGCTCAGCACCTGGCGCAGCTCGTCGACCAGCTCCGGGGTCAGCCGCTTCTCGTCCACCGTCAGCAGCACCGGCGGTTCGCCCTCGGTGATGTGCGAGATGTCCAGGATGGACAGCTCCGAGGCGAACATCGACCAGGTGCCGTCCCGGTCGTTGAGGCGGCCCTTGACCGTCACCGCGGTGTCCTCGATGAGGGCGTCCACGTACAGCGGGAAGGTCTTGGGGAAGAACAGCACCTCCATGGAGGCGTCCAGGTCCTCCACGGTGGCGATCGCCCACTGGTTGCCCGCCTTGTTCACCCGCTTCTCCACCTTGGAGATCAGCCCGGCGATGCGCAGCTCGTTGCGCTCGCGGCTCATCTCCCCGGCCACGATCTGGGCGATGGAGGTGTCCCGGGAGCGGGCCAGCACCCGCTCGGCCCCGGCCAGCGGGTGGCTGGACACGTACAGGCCCAGCATCTCGCGCTCGAAGGCGAGCTTGGTCTTGCGGTCCCACTCCTCGTCGCCCCACTGGATGTTCAGCCCGATCGGGGTGGAGTCGCCGCCCTCCTCAGCACCGCCGAACAGGTCGAACTGGCCGTGGGCCTCCTGCTTCTTGGAGCTGATCATGCCGTCGACCGCGACCTCGTGGTGGCGGTACAGCTCACGCCGGGGCTGGCCCAGGGAGTCGAAGGCGCCCGCCTTGATCAGGGACTCGATGACGCGCTTGTTGCAGGCGGCCAGCTCGATCTTGGACAGGAAGTCGGTGAAGGACGTGTACTTGCCCTTCTCCGTGCGGCTCTTGATGATCGAGTTGACGACGTTGGCGCCCACGTTGCGGACCGCGCCCATGCCGAAGCGGATGTCCTTGCCCACGGGGGTGAAGCGCAGACCGGACTCGTTGACGTCCGGCGGGAGCACCTTGATGCCCTGGGCGCGGCACTCGGCGAGGTAGACCGCCATCTTGTCCTTGTCGTCGCTGACCGAGGTCAGCAGCGCGGCCATGTACGCGGCGGGGTGGTTGGCCTTGAGGTAGGCGGTCCAGTAGGAGACCAGGGCGTAGCCGGCGGCGTGCGACTTGTTGAACGCGTAGCCCGAGAACGGGAGCATGACGTCCCAGAGCGTCTGGATGGCCTCCTTGGAGAAGCCGCGCTCCATGGCGCCGGGGAAGAACTTGGCCTCCTCCTCCTCCAGGGCCTCCTTCTTCTTCTTGCCCATCGCGCGGCGCATCAGGTCGGCCCCGCCCAGCGTGTACCCGGCCAGCTGCTGGGCGATGGCCATGATCTGCTCCTGATACACGATCAGGTGGAAGGTCTCGGCGAGGATCGGCTCCAGGGCGTCCTTGAGCTCCGGGTGGATCGGGGTGATCTCCTGGCGGCCGTTCGACCGGTCGGCGTAGTCGTTGTGGGCGTTGGCCGCCATCGGACCGGGCCGGTACAGGGCGTTGACGGCGGCGATGTCGCCGAACTTCTTCGGCTGCATCCGCTTGAGGAGGTTGCGCATGGCGCCGCCGTCCAGCTGGAACACGCCCAGGGTGTCGCCGCGCGCGAGCAGCTGGTAGGTCTTCTTGTCGTCCAGGGGGAGCTTGGAGAGGTCGATGTCGATCCCCTCGGCCTCCTTGATGGACTTGACCGCGTCGTCCATGATCGTGAGGTTGCGCAGGCCCAGGAAGTCCATCTTGAGCAGCCCCATCTCCTCGCACTGAGGGTAGGGGAAGCCGGTGATGATGGCCCCGTCGGCGTCGCGCATGTGCAGCGGGATGACGTCGAGCAGGGGCTCCTTGGACAGGATGACGCCCGCCGCGTGCACACCGGTGCCGCGGGTCAGGCCCTCGATACCGCGCGCGGTCTCCATGACCTTGGCGACCTGGGGGTCGTTGTCCACCAGGTTGCGCAGCTCGGTGGTCTCGGGGTACCGCTCGTGCTCGGGGTTGAACACGGCGTCGAGCGGGATCTCCTTGCCGCCCACGGCCGCGGGGAACGCCTTCGTGATCTGGTCCCCGACCGAGTAGGGCATGCCCAGGATGCGGGTGGAGTCCTTCACGGCGGCCTTGGCCTTGATGGTGCCGAAGGTGAGGATCTGGGCGACCCGCTCGGCGCCGTACAGGCGGGTGACGTACTCGATCATCTCGCCGCGCCGGCGCTCGTCGAAGTCGAGGTCGACATCGGGCATGGACACGCGCTCGGGGTTGAGGAACCGCTCGAACAGCAGCCCGTGCTCCAGGGGGTCCAGGTCGGTGATGCCCAGGATGTAGGCGATCATCGAGCCCGCCGCCGAGCCGCGGCCGGGGCCCAGCGCGATGCCCTCCTTGCGGGCGTACTGGCAGATGTCGGCGACCACCAGGAAGTAGGCGGGGAAGCCCATCTCGTTGATGATGCCCAGCTCGAACTCCACCCGCTGGCGGACCTCCGCACCGGCACCGTCCGGGTAGCGGGTCGGCAGCAGCCGCTCGACCTCCTTGGCCAGCCAGGAGGACTGGGTCTCCCCCTCGGGGACGGGGAAGACCGGCATCAGGTCGCGGTGGGCGAAGACCTCGTCGTAGGCGTTGGGGTCGATGCGCTCGGCGATCAGCAGGGTGTTCCTGCACCCCTCCTGCCACTCGTCGAAGGTGAGCAGGCCGCGCATCTCGTCGGCGGTCTTGAGGTAGTAGCCCGAGCCGTTGAACCGGAACCGGGTGGGGTCGTCCAGGTTCTTGCCCACGCCCACCGCCAGCAGCGCGTCGTGGGCGTCGGCCTGGGACTCGTACACGTAGTGGGAGTCGTTGGTGACCAGGGGCGGGATCTTGAGCTCCCGGCCGACCTTGAGGAGGCCGTCGCGGACCTCCTTCTCGATGGGCACGCCGTGGTCCATCAGCTCCAGGAAGACGTTCTCCCTGCCGAAGATGTCCTGGAGCTTGGCGGCGTACTCGATGGCCTCCTTCTCCTGGCCCAGCCGGAGCCGGGTCTGCACACCGCCGGAGGGGCAGCCGGTGGAGACGATGATCCCCTCGCTGTTCTCCGACATCAGGTCCAGGTCCATGCGGGGCTTCATGTAGTAGCCCTCGATGGAGGCCAGCGACGACATCTTGAACAGGTTGCGCAGGCCCGTGGCGTTGCGCGCCAGCATCGTCATGTGCAGGTAGCGGCCGCCGCCGGAGATGTCCTTGCCGCCCTCGGAAGAGGTGTCGTCCGACCCGCTGGCGCGCCCCCAGAACACGCGCTGCTTGTGGAAACGCGACTCGGGGGCGACATAGGCCTCGATGCCGATGATCGGCTTGACCCCCGAGCCCTTGGACTGCTGGTAGAACTCGTACGCCCCGAACATGTTGCCGTGGTCGGTCATCGCGACCGCAGGCATGCCCAGTCTCCCCGCCTCCTTGAAGAGGGGCTTGAGCTTGGCCGCACCGTCGAGCATGGAGTACTCGGTGTGGACATGCAGGTGGACGAAGGAGTCTGCCATGGGTGGAGTGCTCCCCAGTGGGTGGACGGACGGGTGGTGTCTCCTGAGCCTACGACTTTCCCACGACGTTCGGTGCCCGCCCGGCCCGAACCACGGATCAGGCGAAGGCCGCGGGGGAGGTCGCCTCGCTCGGCGGCGGGGGTGTGGGGCCCTGGGACGAGACCACTCCTGCCCCACCGTCCCCCTTCAAGAACGGATGTCGTGCGCGAGGGTCCGCAGCCACGGTTCCCGGAAGGCGGGCTCCGCCGCCAGGACGGCGCGGAACGCGGAGCGGACCTCCGGCGTGCGGGCGCGCTCGAACAGCGCCACCGCCCCCGACAGGGCGGCGCGGGTCCTCTCGTCGTGGCGCGGGCGGGCGACCCCCGGGTCGGCCCAGCGGGTGCGGCGGAACGACGGCTCCGTCTTGGGCTGGAAGTTGCCCAGGTAGCCCCACAGCCACCCGGGCACCGACACGTTGCGCACCGCGCGCGGCGGCAGCTCCCCCACCCACGGCGCGTGCTGCTGCCAGCGCCAGGTGTTGGGGCTGGTCTTGCCGCGCATGACGATGCCCAGGTAGCCGATGCGGCCCCGGATGCGGTTCCAGTCGGCGCCGTCGTCGCCGATCCACGAGCGCAGCTCGCGGTGCAGGTTCTCGAAGGTGCTCCCGTGGGAGACCAGGTCGCAGAACACGACCGCGCGCCCGCCGCCCGCCAGCCGCCCCGGGGTGACGCCCTGGGCGGTGAGGTTGGCGCGCAGCTGGGCCTGTTCGGCCCGGCTCAGGCCCTGGCCGTCGTACCCGTACAGGGACAGCGGCAGCCGGTGCACGCGGTCGCGGTGCCCGGTGTCGGCCAGGACGCCCCGCAGCAGGTCGTACACGCTGTCCGGGGAGCGCCCGACGAAGTACAGGTCGCGGTCGCCGCCGCGGGCCAGCACCTTGGCGGCGCACTCGGTGAGGGCCTCGACATAGGACCGCTCGGGGTCGGCGGGCTCGACGAGGGAGCCGAGGCGGTCGTGTTCCACGTCCCAGCGGAAGGGCAGGTTGGGTTCGGGCATGCCCCCGAGGAAAGCGGGGGCGGCCGGATCCGCGCAAGGGCTTTTCCGGTTGGGAGAATGGGCGGGTGAGACCTCTCCTTCCCGCGTCCACCGCCACCATGGTCCTGGCCTCCGAGGACGTGCCGGCCGCCGCGCCCGCCGTGGCGGTGTCCCCGTCGGTGCCGCCGCCCGTGCCCGCCGGGTCGGTGCGGTTCGCGACCTTCAACACGGCCCTGTCGCGGCAGCGGCCCGGGGCGATGGCGTCGGCGCTGGCCTCCGGGGAGTGGAGGCTGGCGCGGGCGGTCGCCGAGACCGTGCAGCGGGTGCGCCCCGACGTGCTGCTGGTGAACGAGTTCGACCACGACCCGACGGGCCGGTCCCTGGAGCTGTTCGCCCGCGAGTACCTGGAGCGCGGGTGGAACGGTGCCGAGGGTGTGGAGTTCCCCCATGTCTTCGCTGCTCCGGTGAACACCGGGGTCGCGTCCGGTCAGGACCTCGACGGCGACGGGCGGGTGGTGGCCGAGCCCGGGAGCGACGCCTACGCCGGGGACGCGTTCGGGTTCGGCCGGTTCCCCGGCCAGTACGGGATGGCGGTGCTCTCCCGGTACCCCCTGGACGCGGAGCGGGCGCGCACGTTCCGGCTGCTGCCGCGGGCGGCGATGCCCGGGGCGCTGGTCCCGGTGGACCCGGCGAGCGGGGAGCCGTTCCTGTCGCCGCGGGCGTGGGCGGCGGCGCGGCTGTCGTCCAAGAGCCACTGGGACCTGCCGGTGGACACCGGGTGGGGCCGCCCGGTGCACCTGCTGGCCTCGCATCCGACGCCGCCCGCGTTCGACGGCCCCGAGCGCCGCAACGTGCTGCGCAACCACGACGAGATCCGGTTCTGGGCGGACTACCTGACGCCCGGGGCGGACGGCTACATCCGCGACGACGCCGGGGCCGCCGGAGGGCTGGCGCCGGACGCCCCGTTCGTGCTGGCGGGGGACCTCAACGCCGACCCCCGCAACGGCTCCTCCCTGCCCGGGGCGATCGACCGCCTGCTGGCCCACCCCCGGGTGGCGGACCCGCTCCCCCACTCCCAGGGCGGCCGGGGCCGGGCCGGGAGCGCGGCGGGCGCGCCCGGCCACGGGGACGCCTTCACCGAGGACACCCCGCCGGGGCACCTGCGGGTGGACTACGTGCTGCCCTCGCGGGACCTGGCGGTGGGCGACCGGGGCGTGTTCTGGCCGGCGCCGGACGACCCGCTGGCGCGCCTGGCCGGCGCGGGTCCCCCGTTCCCCGCCTCCGACCACCGTCTGGTGTGGGTGGACGTGTCCCGCTGACGCCCCCGCCGGGTCAGCGGTCGCGGGCGGCCTCCTCCTCGGCGGCGGCCAGGCCGGCGGTGATGACGCTGTCCATGATGGCGGCGAGCCGGTCGGCGCCCAGGCGGGGCGCGTGTTCGGCCATGCGCTCGACGAGGCGGCGCTCGCGGTCCATGTCGCGTCCGGCGAAGTACCCGACGGGCTTGAGCCGCTGGACCCGGGCGGCGACGAGGGCGCGCTGCTCCAAGAGCTCGGCGAGGCGCGCGTCCATGGCGTCGATGTGTTCGCGCAGGCGGGCGATCTCGCTGGTGGTGGACGTCTGGTCGTGCACGGTGGCCTCCGGTCGCGGTGGATGCGGCCGTACGGGGTCCCGTGCGGGAGGGTGTCGGCCGCCTGGAAAGCGAAAGAGCACCGGGGCCGCGGGGCCCGAGTGCTCTGTTGCCGACGTTCCCGTCTCCGCCTACGTGTCGTCGGCGGCCGACGGGAGCGTCGGCTCGCTAAACACGTGATAGCGGTGGGTCATGTGCGTGATCTTAGCGTGTCCGCGGAGGGCGCGCACGCGCGCCCCCGGCCGGTCCCCTATTCGGGGACCTCGACGCGGACCATGATGGCCGTGGCCTCGGCGGTGACCTCGCCGTTGACGCGGATACGGCCGTTGACGTAGACCTTGCGCCGCTCCGTGCGCTCGACCTCGGCGGTGATCTCCAGCGGGTTGAACAGCGGGGTGGGCCTGCGGTAGTTCACCTCGAGCCGCGCGGTGAGGCCGGGCGAGGTCGCCAGGGAGGAGGCGGTCCCGACGGCCTGGTCGAGGAGGGCGGCGATCCAGCCGCCGTGGACCAGCCCGGGAGGGCCCTGGTAGACGGTGTCGAGGGTGACCTCGCCGTACACCCCGCCGCCGGCGGCCGGGACCAGGGACAGGGGCGGCGCGGCGGGGTTGGTGTCCCCGGCGACGATGTTGGTGATGGTGCCGTACTCGCTCTCGCCGTCGGGGAGGTCGCGGCGGACCATGGTGCCGATCTGGCGGCGGGGCGCGGCGGCGAGGCGGTCGGTGACCTCCTCGACGGCGGCGGCGGCCTCGGCGAGGACGGCGGGGTCGGTCTCGGTGGTGTTGGCGACGGTGTCGATGAGGGCGTGCACGCGGCCGACGAGGGTGCGCAGTTCGGCGGGGATGTCGGCCTGTTCGACCACGGGGAGGCCGAAGGCGCGGGGGTCGGGGCGTTCGGTGGCCGGCTGCGTGTTGACCGTCATGTGTTCCTCGTCGGGTCGGCGTGTGCACTGGTGGTGGGGGCCACCACCCGAAACCGAATCCTACTCGGTGGTATTCCGGTCGCCCCGCGGCCGGGGGTGCGCCCCCCGTCACACCGAGGGGAGACGGGGGGCACTTCGAGGGACGTCAGCCCAGGTCGCGGACCATGTGCCGGTGCGGGATCCCGGCGTCGAGGAACTCCTCCCCGTGGGCGGTGTAGCCCAGCCGCTCGTAGAAGCCCAGTGCGTGGGTCTGGGCGTGCAGCTCCATGGCGGCGAGCCCGCGTTCGCGGGCCAGGTCCTCCGCGGCCCGCACCAGGGCGGCGCCCAGGCCGGTGCCGCGCCGCTCGGGCAGTACGGCCATGCGCCCGAGCAGGCCCGCTCCCCCGTCCTGCTCCACCACGCGGACGGTGCCCGCGGGCACCCCGTCGACGAGGGCGAGGAGGTGGAGGGCGGCGGGGTCGCGGTCGTCCCACTCCTCGGCGACGGGCACCTTCTGCTCGGCGACGAAGACGGCGCCCCGGATGACGAACACTGCGGCGCGGTCGCGGTCGTCGCGCGCCTGCCTGATCTCGGTCGTGGTCATGAGCGCAGCGTAATACCGGCGCGGCACCGCGGAGGAACCGACGTTAACCTGGGCGTATGGGCATGCCCAGTACGGTCCACCCCGTCGTCGACGACCCCCGCGCCGAACGCGCGCGCTACTGGCGTTTCTCCGGGCTGCCGGACACGGAGATGCTCACCGCCCGGTTCGTCACCACCAACTTCACCCGGCACACCCACCCCACCTACACGTTCGGGGTCATCACCGGCGGCGTCGAGGAGTACGCCCACCCCGGCGGCACCTCGCGTGTGGGCCCGGGCGGCCTGGCGGTGGTCGGCCCGGACGAGGTGCACACCGGGCACGCGGGCGTTCCCGAGGGGTGGACGTACCGGGTGTTCTACCCCCGGCCGGAGGTGGTGGTCGGCATCGCCCGGGAGCTGGGGCTGCGGGGCACCCCGGCGTTCAGCGAGTCGGGGATCGACGCACCCGAGGCGTCCCGGCTGCTGCACGCGGCGCACCTGGCGGCCGAACGCGGCGACCGGCTGGGGGCCTCCTCCCTGGTGCGGCGCGGGATCGCGGCGCTGCTGCGCTCCCACGGCCGCGAGCGCCCGCCCCGGGTCCGGACCCGCGAGGCCCGGCCCGAGACGGCCCTGGCGCGGGAGGTGCTGGCGTCCCGGCTCACCGACCCGCCGACCCTGGAGGAGCTGGCCGCCGCGGTGGGCCTGGGCCCGTTCGCGCTGTCACGGGCGTTCTCGAAGGCCTACGGGCTGCCCCCGCACGCCTACCTCAACCAGCTGCGGGTGGACCGCGCCCGGACGCTGCTGGCGGCCGGGCGGGCCCCGTCGGAGGTGGCGGTGGAGGTGGGGTTCACCGACCAGGCGCATCTGAGCAGGCACTTCCGCCGCCACCTGGGGGTGCCCCCGGGCGCGTACCGGCGGGCGCTGGCCGGGCGCTGAGCCGGGTTCGGCCCGGCGGCCCGGGGTCGGGCACGGTGCCGGGCGGGCGCAAGAACGTACAAGACGGCGGGCGGCCCCGGCTCCTAGCGTGGGGCGGCGTGAAAGCCATCTCCCTTCTCCGTTCTCCCGCGGTGCGCGACAGCCTCGGGGTCGGCGTCGCCGTGGGCGCCGCCGGCCTGGCGTTCGGCACCGCCGCCGCGACCGCCGGGCTGTCCCCGGCCCAGGCCGTGTTCACCAGCATGTTCATGTTCACCGGAGCCTCCCAGTTCGCGCTGATCGGCGTGGTCGCCGGCGGCGGCAACCTGGTCGCCGGGGCGCTGGGCGCCCTGCTGCTGGGCGCCCGCAACACCCTGTACGGCCTGCGGCTGGCCGACGTCCTCGACCTGCGGGGCGGGCTCCGGCGGGCGCTGGCCGCGCACGGGGTCATCGACGAGACGACGGCGGTGGCCCTGGCCCAGCCGGACCGGGCCTCGGCCCGGCTGGCGTTCACCACGACCTATGTGGTGCTGGGGACGTCGTGGGTGGTCACGACGCTGGTGGGCGCTCTGGCCACGGAGCGCGTGAGCGACATCGGCGCGCTGGGCCTGGACGCGGTCGGCCCGGCGATCTTCCTGGCACTGCTGTGGCCGCGGCTGCGCGAGGGCGGCGCCCGCACCTGGCTGATCGCCGGGCTGGGGGCGGGGCTGGCCCTGGCGGCCACACCGCTGCTGCCGCCGGGGGTGCCGGTGCTGCTGGCCGCGTCGGCCGCGTTGATCGCCCTGGTCGGGCCGGAGATGCGGGTGGCCGGCCCCGCTGCGGCCCCCGGGGCCGCGGACGCGAAGGAGTCCGACAACGACGGCGAGGGGGTGCGGTCGTGACGCTGTGGATCGTGCTGGTCGCGACGGCGGCCGGGTGCTACCTGCTGAAGTTCGCCGGGCTGGCGGCGCCGCGGCGCCTGCTGGACAACGCCTGGCTGCGCCGGTTCGCGACGGCGGTGCCGCTGGCGCTGCTGGCCGCGCTGATCGCGGTGGAGGCGCTGCGCGGCGAGGGCCAGGCGCTGGCCTGGGACACCGCCCGGATGGGCGGGGTGGGCGCGGCGGTGGCCGCGCTGGCGCTGCGCGCCCCGTTCCTGGTGGTGGTGCTGGCCGCGGCGGTGGTCACCGCCGGGCTGCGGGCCCTGGGGCTGTGAACGCGGTGCGGGGGCGGCCCTGGAGGTACCGCCCCCGCGCCGGGGTCACTCCCCGGTGATGACGCCGTAGAGCTCGTATCCGCACAGCACCAGGAACAGGCCGCCCGCGATGGCCAGGCCGGTGTTGGAGATCCACCCGTTGCGCCATTCGGCGGGGGTGCGGGAGGAGTTGAGCAGCCACATCAGCGTGAAGGCGAGGAACGGCATGAAGAACGAGCCGAGGACGCCGTAGGCGATGATGAGCTGGACCGGGCGGCCCAGCAGCAGGAGCAGCATGGGCGGGAAGGTCAGCCACAGCATGTAGGCGCGGAAGGGCAGGCTCTTCTCGGTGGCCCCCGGGTCCATGTCGCTCTGGCCGCGCACGTGGTTGACGAAGTCGGCGAAGAGCAGGCTGACGCCGTGCCAGACGCCGATGATCGACGAGTAGGCGGCGCTGAAGAAGCCGACGAGGAACAGCGTGGCGACGAACCCGCCGAAGCGGTCGCGCAGGACCTCGCCCAGGTCGAGCAGGCCCTGGTCGCCCGAGGACAGGGCGATGCCGCTGGCGTAGAGGAGCTCGGCGCCGACGACGAGCATCGCGATGACGAAGACGCCGGTGGTGATGTAGGCGACCCGGTTGTCGATGCGCATCATGCGCATCCAGCCGGAGTCGCGCCAGCCCTTGGCGTTGACCCAGTAGCCGTAGGCGGCCATCGTGATGGTGCCGCCGACGCCGCCGATGAGCCCCAGGGTGTAGAAGAGGGAGCCCTCGGGCAGCAGCGGGACCAGGCCGGTGACGGCCTCGCCGATGTCGGGACCGACGTAGATCGCGAGGCCGACGACGATCACGAACATGACGCCGATGAAGATCATCATGATCTTCTCGAAGATCGCGTACCGGTTGAACCAGACGATGGCCAGGCCGGAGACGCCCGCGAGGATCGCCCAGGCGTTGAAGGGCACCTGCGGGAAGAGGGCCGAGAGCGGAAGCGCCGTGGCGGACATGGCGCTGGCGCCGTAGACGAAGCCCCAGAGGACCACGTAGACGCCGAAATATGCCCAGGTCCAGCGGCCCAGGCTGGTCCAGCCGTCGAAGATGGTGCGCCCGGTGGCGAGGTGCCAGCGGCCGGTCGCCTCGGCCAGGGAGATCTTGACGATGCAGCCCACGATGGTGGCCCACAGGAGGGCGTAACCGAAGAGGTTGCCCGCGATGAGGGTGGCGACCAGGTCTCCGGCGCCCACGCCGGTGGCCGCGACGACGATTCCCGGACCGATCTGCTTCCACGTCGCCTTGCGTTGTTCGGTGGCGGCCACCTGTGTCCTTCCGTCGCGTCCCGTGGCGGACCGGTTCCACCGCGGACTCGCAGCACTTTAGAAGCGGACACACCACTTGCAAAGGTGACAATGCCCTCCGTGACCCTTCCGTGCCCGAATCTCTATGACACGGATCACAGGGGGCGGTTCGGGGGTGGTCGTCCACAGGCGCCCGGGGTGCTCCTTGACCCGGCTTCACGGTGCCTGGAAAGGTCGTTGACGGGCGTCCGGCGGATCCCGGACGCGCCGAGCGGACCTTGCGACGATGGAAGGGACCCACCCCATGGCCACAGCCGACCACCGACCCACGCCCCCCGACCGCACCGCCGCGCAGGCGGTGGTCGACGTCCTGGCCGCCGCGGGCGTCCGCCGCTGCTACACCGTCCCGGGCGAGAGCTTCCTGGAGCTCGCCGACGCGATCGACCGCCACCCCGGGATGCGCCTGGTGTCCACCCGGCACGAGGGCGGTGCCGGGTTCATGGCCGAGGCCGACGCCAAGCTCACCGGGGTCCCGGCGGTGGCGGCGGCCACCCGCGGCCCGGGGGCGGCCAACCTGGCGGTCGCGGTGCACACCGCGCACCAGGACTCCACCCCGATGGTCGTGTTCCTGGGCCAGGCCGAGACGGAGCGGCTGGGGCGGGAGGCGTTCCAGGAGGTGGACCTCACCGCGTTCTACGCGCCCATCACCAAGTGGTCCACCACCGTGCACCGGGCCGACCGGCTGGCCGAGGTGACCGCCGAGGCGCTGCGGGTGGCCCGCTCGGGCCGCCCGGGGCCGGTGTCCATCGCGGTGCCGGGCGACCTGTTCGGACAGGTGGTGGGACCGGCGTCGGTCCCGCGGCCGCCGGAGCCGCCGCGGCCCCCGCTGGGCGGGGCCGAGCGCGACCGGCTGGCGGCGTGGCTGACCCGGGCGGTGCGGCCGGTGGTCGTGGCGGGCGGGGGCGCCCGGGGCGCCCGCGCCGACCTGGTGCGCGTGGCCGAGCGGTTCGGCGCCGGCGTGTACTCCGCCTGGCGCAGGCAGGACGTGTTCCCCAACGACCACGCGCTCTACCTGGGCCACCTGGGGCTGGGCGCCCCGCCCGCGACGCTGGCCGCGCTGTCGGAGGCCGACGCGGTGCTGGTGGTGGGGTGCCGACTGAGCGAGACCACAACCCAGGGGTACCGGCTGCCGGACACGGCCCGGGCCAAGGTGGCGCGGATCGACATCGACCCGGGGCGGCCGGGGTCGCACCTGGACCTGTGGGCGTCGGTGGTGGCCGACGCGGGCGAGGCCCTGCGCGAGCTGGCCGAAGCCCCGTTCCAGGCCCCCTACCGGGACTGGAGCGCGGCCCGGCGGGCCTGGGTGGACTCGTCGGCCGTGCCGGTGGAGACGCAGGCGCACGAGGGGCCGGGGCTGCACCCCTGGCAGGTGATCGCGGGGATGCGCGAGGCGCTGCCCGAGGACGCGGTGGTCACCAACGACGCCGGGAACTTCGCGTCGTTCCTGCACCGGGGCTGGTGGTTCCGGCACCCGCGCACCCAGCTGGCGCCCACCAGCGGGGCGATGGGGTACGCGGTCCCGGCCGCGGTCGCCGCCAAGCTGGCCGAGCCGGAGCGCACGGTGGTGGCGGTGGCGGGCGACGGCGGCGCGCTGATGACCGGGCAGGAGCTGGAGACGGCGGTGCGCGAGGGCGCCCCGGTGACGGTGGTGGTGTTCCAGAACGGGCTGTACGGCACGATCGCCATGCACCAGGCCCGCGAGCTGGGCCGGCTGGCGGGGACGCGGATCGGCGGGCCGCTGGACCTGGCGGGGTACGCCCGTTCGCTGGGCGCGCGCGGGGAGAGCGTGCACACCCGGGAGGAGCTGGTCAAGGTGCTGGGCGAGGCGGTGGCGGCGGACCTGCCGACCCTGGTGGACGTGCGCACGGACCCCGAGGTGATCAGCCCCTCGGCGACCCTGACGGAACTCCTCCAGGCCCCACGCTGACCGTCCCGTCCGGGGCCCGGCCCCTGAGGCCGGCCCCCGGTCGGGGCGTCGAGCGGCGCCCCGTCTCCGCCCAGGGGCACCCGGGGCAGGTGTCCCGGGCAGGGACGCCGATGCGGCCGCCCGTCCGCACGCCCGCGCGAGGCACGGCTCTCCCGGCTACCCGCGGCGGGCGTCCCGGGCGGGGAAGACGACCGGGCCCGGCGTCCGTCGCGCTCGCGGCGGCTCCGCCCGGGCCCCGTCCCGGGCGTCAGGCCGGGACGGGGCGGGTGTCGTAGGCGGCGGCCGACTCGCGCAGGGCGCGGACGGTGGCGCGGATGGCGGGGCGGCGGGAGGCGTCGGTGCGCCAGAACACGTACACCTGGCGGACCAGGGCGGGCTGCACCGGCACCACCCGCACCCCGTCGGGGAGCGGGCCGCGGCCCAGCCGGGGCATGACGGCGGCGCCGATCCCGGCGGCGATGAGGGCCAGCTTGGTCTGGTGCTCCTCGACGTTGTGGATGACGTTGGGCTCGCCGCCGCGCGAGCGGATCATGTCGTAGAGCCAGTCGTTGCAGATGGACCCGCGCGACCAGCTGATCCAGGGCAGGTCGAGGATCTCGTCGATGGCGAGGATCTCCCGGTGGGCGAGGGGGTGGTCGGCGGGCAGGGCGATGTCGCCGACGTCCTCCATCAGGGGCGCGCGGCTCATGCCCTCGGGCAGGGCGAGCGGGGAGCCCATCCAGTCGATGACCATGCACAGGTCCACCTCGCCGCGGGCCATCGACTGCAGGCTCTCGTGGGGCTCCTCCTCGAAGAGCTCGACCCGCAGCCGGGGGTGGGCCTCGCGCAGGGTGTTGAGGGCCTGGGGCAGGATGCCGCGCACCGCGGTGGGGGTGCCGGACAGGCGCAGGTGCCCGGTGACGTGGTCGCGGTGGGCCTCCAGGTCGGCCTCGGCCCGCTGCACCAGGGAGAGGATCCGGGAGGCGTGCTCGACGAGGAGTTCGGCGGCGTCGGTGAGGCGCACCCCGCGCCCGTTGCGCTCGACCAGGGGCTGGCCGACCTCGCGTTCGAGCTTGGAGAGCTGCTGGGAGACGGCGGAGTTGGTGACGTGCAGGGCCTCGGCGGCGGCGCTGAGGGAGCCGTGCGCCGCGATGGCGTGGAGGACACGGAGGCGGTCGACACTGAGCATGTAAGGAACACTAACTCACTCGTTTAGAAATACGAAGTAGACCTAACACATCGGTGCGCGGTACAAACGTCCCATGCCCGTGCTCTCTCCCTCCCCGGCCGCGTCCGCCGGGGTCCGCCGCCTCACCGCCGACTGGCGGGTCAAGTTCGCGCTCCTGGCCCTGATCTGGGGCATGAGCTTCGTCTTCATCAGGGTCGCCGCCCAGTCCCTGGAGCCGATGCAGCTGTCCCTGGGCCGGATCGCCGCCGGCGCCCTGCCGCTGCTGGCGGTGGTGCTGCTGCGCGGCGGCCGACTGCCGACCTCGCCGCGGCTGCTGGCCCACATGTTCGTGGCCGCGCTGCTGCTCAACACGATCCCGTTCACGCTGTTCGGGTACGCCGGCCAGCTCATCCCCTCGGCGGTGATGGGCATCGTCAACGCCGCGACGCCGCTGTTCGGCGTGGTGTTCTCGATGCTGCTGCTGGCCGACGAGCGCCGCCCCGACCGCGACCGGGTGCTCGGGCTGGGGATCGGCTTCCTGGGCGTGCTCGTGGTGTTCGGCGTGTGGAACTCCCTGGGCGAGGTGAGCGTGAGCGACCGGGACGCCATGGTCGGCATGGGGTTCGTGGTCGCGGCGACCGCCTGCTACGGCATCGGCACCCCGTACCTGCGCCGGTTCGTGGCGGGCAGCTCCCACGGCGCCCTGGAGCTGTCGGCGCTGCAGCTGCTGCTGGCCGCCGTGCCGCTGGCGGTGCTGGTGCCGGTGGCCACCGACGCCCCGACCGACGTGACCTGGCAGGTGGTGGCCTCGGTCCTGGTCCTGGGGGTGATGGGCACGGGGGTGGCCTACGTGCTCCAGTACGCCGTGCTGCGGGAGGCGGGGGCGACCGTCGCGACCACCGTCACCTACGTGGCGCCGGTGGTGTCGATCGCCGCGGGGATCGTCCTCATGGGCGAGACCCTGTCGTGGAACCAGCCGCTGGGGGCGCTGGTGATCATCGTCGGCGCGGCCCTGTGCCAGGGGCTGGTGCGCACCCGGCCCGTCGCCCCGCCGACCCGGGGCTGACCGGGACGACGGGAGAGGGGCCGCCGGACGGGTGTCCGGCGGCCCCTCGTGCGTCCGCGTGCCGTGTCCGGCCCCGCCCGGCCCGGTGCCCGCACCGGCCGGGGAACCGGGGCGGCTCAGTCCTCGCGCAGCATCTCCACGGCCCGCTCCAGGTCCTCCGGGTAGGGGCTGGAGAACTCCACCGGCCGGTGCTCGGTGGGGTGGTCGAACCCGAGCCGCACCGCGTGCAGCCACTGGCGGCGCACCCCCAGGCGCTCGGCGAGCGTGGGGTCGGCCCCGTAGAGCATGTCGCCCACGCACGGGTGGCGCAGCGCCGACATGTGCACCCGGATCTGGTGGGTGCGCCCGGTCTCCAGCTTGATCTCCAGCAGGCTGGCGGCCCGGAACGCCTCCTGGGTGTCGTAGTGGGTCACCGAGGGGCGCCCGCCCGCGACCACGGCCCAGCGGCCGTCGCCCGCCGGGTGGCGGTCGATGGGCGCGTCGACGGTGCCGCGCAGCGGGTCGGGGTGGCCCTGGACGAGGGTGTGGTAGCGCTTGTCCACCGTGCGCTCCTTGAAGGCGCGCTTGAGGACGCTGTAGGCGGTCTCGCTCTTGGCGACCACCATGAGCCCGGTGGTGTTGGCGTCCAGGCGGTGCACGATGCCCTGGCGCTCGGCGGCGCCGCTGGTGGCCACCTGGATCCCGGCGGCCAGCAGGCCCTCCAGGACGCTGGGGCCGGTCCAGCCGACGGTGGGGTGGGCGACGACCCCGACGGGCTTGTCGACCACGATGATGTCGGCGTCCTCGTGCACGATCCGCATGCCCGGGACGGGCTCGGGGCGCGGCACGGGGGCGGTGGGCGGCGGCGGCAGGGTGATCTCCAGCCAGGCGCCGGCGCGGACGCGGTCGGACTTGCCCGCCTCGGAGCCGTCGACCAGGACGCTGCCGTCCACGATGAGCTCGGCCGCACGGGTGCGGGACAGCCCGAACATGCGGGCGATCGCCGAGTCGAGCCGGTCGCCCTCCAGCCCGTCGGGCACGGGCAGGCTGCGGGTGTCGCTCACTGGCCCTTCCCTTCGGTGGTGGTGTCGTCGCCGGGGGCGGTGTCGTCCCCGGTCCGGCCCTCGGCGGAGCCCCCGGCCGCGGTCGCGGTGTCCCGCGCCCCGCCGCCGGCCCTGTCGCCGTCCTTGTCGTCGGAGACGATGCTGCCGTCCAGCTCCACGCCCTTGAAGGTCAGCAGGACGACCAGGCAGGCGCCGACCACCACGCAGGAGTCGGCGATGTTGAACACCGGGAAGTCCATCACCTTGATGAAGTCCACGACGGCGCCGTGGAACGGCTCGGGTTCGCGGAAGATCCGGTCCACGAGGTTCCCGGCGGCCCCGCCCATCATCAGGCCCAGGGTCACGGCCCACCAGACGCTGCGCACCCGCAGCCCGATGTAGGCGATGACGAGGACGACGACGCTGGCGATGGTGGTGAACACCCAGGTGTGGTCGGTGCCCATGGAGAACGCGGCGCCGGTGTTGTACACCAGCGTGAACTGCACGATCTCGCCGATGACGTCGAGCCGCTCGCCCTCCTGGAAGGCGGCCAGGACCCATTCCTTCGTGAGGAGGTCCACGCCGATGGCGGCGAGCGCGACGAGCACCAGCAGCAGGTAGCGCCGCCGGCGGCCCCCCGGTGTGCGGGCGGTGGTCATGTTGCTGTCCCCGGAGGGCTCTACCTCAGTCAGCGACGCTCCTCGCGCTGTTTGCAGGAGACGCACAGGGTGGCCCGCGGGAACGCCTGGAGGCGCTCCTTGCCGATGGGCCGTCCGCATGAGTCGCAGACCCCGTAGGTTCCCGCGTCCATCCGTTCGATCGCCCGCTCGCTCGCGGCGAGCAGGTCACGAGTATTGTAGGCCAACGCCAACTCGTGTTCGCGTTGGAAGGCCTTGGCCCCGGTATCGGCGGGGTCGTCCCCGGCCCCGTCCACGGGGTCCTCCAGCCGCTCGGCGACCTGCTCCTCGACCTGGCGGATCTCCCTGCGCGCGGCGGCGATGTCGTCTTCCAGGCGTTCGCGGACCCCCGCGAGCTCCTGCCGGGTCCACGGCTCCTCGCCGGGCAGTACCGGCAGATCCGCCGCCTCGGTGGCCTTCATCGCACTTACCTCCCGACCGTGCGCCCCCGCCCGTACCCCGCCGACCTGCGGGATCACCCCCGTGGACGGAGCCGCGAGTGGTGCCGGGAAGCCTAGGCGAGCCCCGCCCCCTTGGCAACGACCCGGGCGCCGGCGTCGCACGTCCTCACAGGTCGCGCCGGTACAGCACCGCGGGCACCACCAGCGCCCCGCCCAGCAGCGGGGTGGGGGTGACCGCGCCGGTGTCACGCCACCCGGCGGCGGCGTAGAAGCGGCGGGCGCGGGCGTTGCCCTCCAGCACCCACAGGACGCCGTGGCCGGTGCCGCCGGCGGTCATGGCGGCCAGGGTCTCCTCCCACAGGCGGCGGTTGACGCCGGTGCCCCACACCTCGGGCAGCGAGTAGAAGGTCTCCAGGTCGGTGACGGTGCGGTCGGCGTCGTCGGGGTCGGCGGCCGGGGCGAACCCGGCGTAGGCGACGATGCCGCCCGGCCCCTCGGCCGGTTCGGCCACCAGGCATCCCGCGCCCGGGCGGACCAGGTGGCCGCGCAGCCGCCCCGCCCAGATCCCGGCCAGGCGGTCGGTGTCCAGGCTCTCCAAGTGCTCCCGGGCGATGAGGCCGCGGTAGGCGGCGTGCCAGGAGGCGACGTTGACGGCCGCGATGGCCGGGGCGTCGGCGGGGACCGCCCGGCGGACGCGCACGGGGCCCATGGCGGCGGTCACTCGGCGGCGGCGAAGCCGCCGTAGTCCTCGGCCAGCGCCGCCAGGTGGGGTTCGTCGAACACCGCCGGGCCGCCGTGCGGGCCGGTGCGCACCTCGATCACCCAGTCGGCGTCCTCGGCGTCGTCCTCCCCCGCCAGCATGTCCCGGTGCACCAGGCACGGTTCGTAGCCCTGCTCCAGGAGCTGTTCGGCCAGCTCCTCGGCGTCGTCCCGGTCCGCAAGCGTCACCAGGACGGTTCCGCGCACGTTCTCCGCCACCCGCCTCCGCCCTCCCCGTCGAAAAAGCGCGGGGCGCCGCCCCCGCGCTGCGTTATCCTGTGCCCAGGTGTCGATGGGGACGAGTAGTGCCGGCCCCGACCGGACGGACACAGCTTAGAAGCGGTCGATGCGTCCGAGCGACCCGGGGGCGGTGGGAGCCCGGGGGTACGACCGGCACGAAGATCACCCCGGAACCGCCGGAAGAACAGGGCCGACGCCCCCAGTAGAACCGGCAGACGTGAACGAAGTGGGACCCGTCCCGGCCGCCCTCGCGCGGACCGGACCGGCGGCGTCCAAGGAGGGTGGTACCGCGGGGCCCCGGCCTCGTCCCTCCGTCAGGAACGACCCTGATGGAAAGGTACGACGGTGGCCAACGAGTCCCGGCCGAGCGCGTCCCGCGCACTCCCCCAGCTGCCCGCGCAGATCGACCTGCCCGCGATGGAGCGCGAGATCCTCGACCGCTGGTCGAAGGAGAACGTCTTCCAGCGCTCCCTCGACCAGACCCGAGGCGGCCCCAACTGGGTCTTCTACGAGGGTCCCCCCACCGCCAACGGCCAGCCCGGCGTGCACCACGTCGAGGCCCGCGCGTTCAAGGACGTCTTCCCGCGCTTCCGCACCATGCGCGGCTACCACGTCGACCGCAAGGCCGGGTGGGACTGCCACGGCCTGCCCGTCGAGGTGGCCGTGGAGAAGGAGCTGGGCCTGTCCGGCAAGAAGGACATCGAGTCCTTCGGCATCGCCGAGTTCAACGCCCGCTGCCGTGAGTCCGTGCTGCGCAACGTCGACGCGTTCACCGCGATGACCGAGCGCATGGGCTACTGGGTGAACATGGACGACGCCTACCGCACCATGGACCCCCAGTACGTGGAGTCGGTGTGGTGGGCGCTCAAGCAGATCTGGGACAAGGGCCTGCTGGTCCGCGACTTCCGGATCAGCCCCTACTGCCCGCGCTGCGGCACCACCCTGTCCGACCACGAGCTGGCCCAGGGCTACGAGACCGTCACCGACCCGTCGGTGTACGTGCGGTTCCCGGTGACGTCCGGGCCGCTGGCCTCGCCCGAGCACCCCACCTCGCTGCTGGTGTGGACGACCACCCCGTGGACCCTGGTGTCCAACACGGCGGTGGCGGTCCACCCCGACGTGGAGTACGTGGTGGCCACCGACGGGAACGAGCGCCTGGTGCTGGCCCGGCCGCTGTTCGAGAAGGTCCTGGGCGAGGGCTGGGAGCTGACCGGGGAGTCCTTCGAGGGCGACGAGATGGAGCGCTGGACCTACCAGCGCCCCTTCGACCTGGTGGCCTTCGACGAGCCCGCCCACTACGTGGTGCTCGCCGACTACGTGACCGTCGAGGACGGCACCGGCCTGGTGCACCAGTCGCCCGCGTTCGGCGCCGACGACATGGCGGTGTGCCGCGCCTACGGGCTGCCGATGGTGAACCCCGTCCGCCCGGACGGCACCTTCGAGGCCGACCTGGACCTGGTCGGCGGGGTGTTCTTCAAGGACGCCGACAAGACGCTGGTGCGCGACCTCAAGGACCGGGGCCTGCTGTTCCGGCACCTGGCCTACGAGCACTCCTACCCGCACTGCTGGCGCTGCCACACGGCGCTGCTGTACTACGCGGTGCCGTCCTGGTACATCCGCACCACCGCGGTCAAGGACGAGCTGCTGGCGCAGAACCAGGCCACCAACTGGGTGCCGGAGAACGTCAAGGAGGGCCGCTTCGGCGAGTGGCTGCGCAACAACGTCGACTGGGCGCTGTCGCGCAACCGCTACTGGGGCACCCCGCTGCCGGTCTGGGAGTTCCCCGACGGGCGGCAGATCTGCGTAGGCTCGCTGGCGGAGCTGAGCGAGCTCAGCGGCGAGGACCTGTCGAACCTCGACCCGCACCGGCCGTTCGTGGACGACATCGTCATCCCCGACCCGGACGCCGACCCGTCCCTGCCCGAGGAGCAGCGGGTGGCCCGGCGGGTGCCCGAGGTGATCGACGCCTGGTTCGACTCGGGGTCGATGCCGTTCGCCCAGTGGGGCGCCCCGCACGTCAACGCGGAGGTGTTCCGGGAGAACTTCCCGGCGCAGTACATCTCCGAGGCGATCGACCAGACCCGCGGCTGGTTCTACTCGCTGCTGGCGGTCAACACGCTGGTGCACGACCGCAACGCGTTCGAGAACGTGGTGGTGCTCGGCCACATCCTCGCCGAGGACGGCCGCAAGATGAGCAAGCACCTGGGCAACGTCATGGAGCCCATCCCGGTGATGGACCGGCACGGCGCCGACGCGCTGCGGTGGTTCATGCTGGCCAGCGGTTCGCCGTGGACCGCCCGCCGGGTGGGGCACGCCGCACTGGAGGAGATCGTCCGCAAGGTGCTGCTGACGTACTACAGCACCGTGTCGTTCTTCACCCTGTACGCCAACGCCGGCGAGGGCTGGGACCACTCCCGGCTGGCCGACGCCCCGGCCCCGCAGGACCGGCCGCTGCTGGACCGGTGGCTGCTGTCGGAGCTCAACGAGGTCGTGCGGGACGTCACCGAGGCCCTGGAGGCCTTCGACACGACGACGGCGGGCCGCCGCCTGACGGCGTTCGTCGACGACGTCTCGAACTGGTACGTGCGCCGGTCGCGCCGCCGGTTCTGGGGCGGCGCGGACACCCCCGAGGGCGCGGCGGCGTTCGCGACGCTGTTCGAGGCCCTGGAGACCGTGACGCTGCTGATGGCGCCGGTGGTGCCGTTCCTGACCGACCACGTGTGGACGGCGCTGCGCCGGCCCGACGCCCCGGAGTCGGTGCACCTGGCCTCGTGGCCCGAGGTCCGCGAGGACCTGGTCGACCCGGAGCTGTCGGCGCACATGGCGCTGACCCGCCGCCTGGTGGAGCTGGGCCGCTCGGCCCGGGTGGACTCGGCGGTGCGCACCCGCCAGCCGCTGGCGCGGGCCCTGGTGGGCGCCGCCGGGTTCGCGGACCTGCCCGCGCAGCTGCGGGAGCAGATCGCCGACGAGCTGAACGTGGCGTCGCTGGAGTCGCTGTCGACGGTCGGCGGCGACCTGGTGGACTACCTGGTCAAGCCGAACTTCCGGGCGCTGGGCAAGCGGTTCGCCAAGCGGACCCCGCTGGTCGCCCGGGCGATCGGGGCGGCGGACCCGGCGGAGCTGGTGCGCCAGGTGCGCGACACCGGGTGGGCGCAGGTCCGGGTCGAGGACGAGCCGGTGGAGGTCAGCGCCGACGAGGTGCTGGTCACCGAGCAGCCGCGCGAGGGCTGGGCGGTCGCCTCGGGTGCGGGCGAGACCGTGGCCCTGGACCTGGAGCTGACGCCGGAGCTGCGCCGCGCGGGCCTGGCCCGCGAGATGGTGCGCATGCTCCAGGAGGCCCGCAAGCAGAGCGGCCTGGACGTGTCGGACCGCATCCACGTGTGGTGGGCGGCCACCGACGAGTCCACCGCGCAGGCGCTGGACGAGCACGCCGCGGCCATCGCCGGCGAGGTGCTGGCGGACGCGTTCACCGCGGGCGAGATCGGCGCGGACCTGCACCGCACCGAGTCGGAGGAGTTCGGGGTGGCCTTCGGCTTCCGCAGGGCCTGACCGAACGAGACGGGCGCCGTCCCCCCGGTGGGGGCGGCGCCCGTCGTCGTTGTCGCCGGGTGTCAGTCGCGGGTGAAGGCCGCCGTGGCGTCGGGATCCTCGTTGTCCTGGGGCCTGCGGTAGGTGAACACGGCCGTGGTCTCGGTGTCGTCGCCGCGCTGCGGGATGCTGTAGGAGAAGGACTCGGGCTCCTCGGGCGCGTCCCCGCGCTCCGCGGACTCCCCGGCGCCGGTGTCCCCGTCGCCCCGCGGAGAGCCGTCGCCGGCGTCCTCCGCCGCGTCCTCACGCGGCCGGTCGGCGTCGTCGGAGTCCTCGGCGTCCGCCGCGGCGGCCTCCCCGGCCTCCTGCGCCTCGGAGTCCCGCGCGTCCCCGTCGCGCTGCGGGATGCTGTAGGAGAAGGGCTCGGGCTCCTCGGCCGCGTCCCCGCGCTCCGCGATCTCTCCGGCGCCGGTGTCCCCGTCGCCCCGCGGAGAGCCGTCGGCGGCGTCCTCCGCCGGCGTCCGGAGGTCGTCGTCCGCCTCCGCCGCCTCGTCGCGCGCCGGTTCGGCCGCGTCGGAGTCCTCGGTGTCGCGGACAGCGGAGTCGGTGTCCGGCTCGGCGGCGGCCTCGTCGACCTCACCGGTCTCAACGGAGTCCGCGACGGGCGCGCCGGGCTCCTCCGCCCCGTGCACGTCGTCCGCGTCGTCGGCGTCCTCGCGCCGGTCGGACCACGAGGGCTCGGAGACGGCCTCGTCGTCCTCCTCGTCCGCGGCACGCTCGCGCTCGGCCCCGGTGTCATCGCCGGTCCCGGAGGCGGCGGTCTGGACGACCGGCTCCTGCGCGTCATCGGCCGCGTCGCCCGTGTCCCGTACGGGCCGGGTGTCCTCGGCTTCGGGGGCGGCGGTCTCCTGCTCCCCGGGCGCCTCGGCGTCGTCATCGGCCGTCGCGGTCTCACGCCTGTTGAACCAGGAGAGCTCCGCCCCGGCTTCATCGCCGGTCCCGGAGGCGGGGGCCGGAACGACCTGCTCCTCCGCCTCCTCGGCGGCGGACTCGCGCCGGTCGAACCAGGAGAGCCCGGCGTCGTCGTGGGAATCCTCGGGGGCTTCGGCCCGCGTGGCCGCGGGCTCGGGGGCCGGGTCCCGCGCGTCCTCGAAGGGGCGGTGGGCGGGCCGGGGGTCGACAGGGGCGGGTGCCTGCTCTTCGCGGGAGCCGTGCTCGACCGCGGTGGAGGCGGACGGGGCGGGGGCAGGCGCCACCGTGTCCGGTTCCGGCCACTCACGGGCCGTGGGTGTCTGCCAGCGCGGCAGATCGTACTCCGGCTCCCCCGGTCCGGAGTCCTCCGTCCAGGCGCGGGGTTCCCGCACCGGCTCGGGAGCCGGTGCGGGTACGCGCCCGGAGTGCTCCGGCGCCACGTGCACGGCCGCGGGAACGGACGACTTCCCCAAACCGTCCGTTCGATCCACTCGGGTCCTCCCCTGGATGAGGGCGCCCACCAGGAGCAGCACACTCACGCCGGCCAACCCCAGGGCGATGAACACCAGGGTGGTCTCGGCGAACACCAGGGCTGCCACGATGACGGCGATGGCCGCCAGCACCGCGACGGATGCGAGGACGCTGAGGATCACGGGTCGACCAGGACCTTTACACGTTGCCGGAGTCTTCAGTTGTGGAGCCTACCGCCGACCGGGGTCAGCGACGCTCGTGCGGGGCCTCGCCCGGGTGGAAACCGCCGTGCTGGACGGGCTCGGGCTGGCCGAAGGGGTTGCCGCCGGGGCCGCCGTGCTGCAGCGCCGGGGTGGGACCGGTCGGCGGGGCCATCGTCTGGAAGCCGCCCGTGGTGTTCGGGTTCGGCTGCTCGATGCCCGCGCCCTCCTCCAGCTCGCGCAGCTGGCGCTCGAAGTAGTCCTTCAGGCGGCTGCGGTACTCGCGCTCGAAGTCCTTGAGCACGTTGACCTTGTGCTCCAGCTCCTCGCGCTGCTGGACGAGGCTGCCCATGACCTGGCGGTGGCGCTCCTGGGCGTCCCGGTCGAGGTTCTCCGAGCGGACGCGGGCCTCGCCGATGATCTGCTCCGCCTGGCGGCGGGCCTTGCCGAGGATGTCCTCGGACTCGTGGCGGGCGCGGCCCAGGGTCTCGTCGGCCTCGCGGCGGGCGTCGGAGATGGCCTGGTCGGCGGTCTGCTGGGCCAGGGCCAGGACGCGGGCGGCCGTGTCCATGTTCTCCTCGCCGCCCATGCCCATGTGCATGGGGGCGGGCGCCTGGGGCTGGGGCTCGACGACGGCCTGAGGCGGCTGGACGGGCTCGGGGCGGGGCGGCTCGGGCTGCTCCTGGGGCTGCTGGAAGTCCTGCATCCCGGCGTTGGGCACCTTGCCGCGCAGGCACTCGGCGAGCTTGCCGCGCAGTTCCTCGTTCTCCTGGATCAGCCGGTCCAGCTCGGACTCGACCTCGTCGAGAAAGGCATCGACCTCTTCTTCGTCGTAGCCCGGCCGGAGCCGGGTCGTGCTGAACTGCTTGTTCCGCACATCAGCGGGTGTCAGCGGCATGTTCGTCTCCTTGGCGCGCTTGGAGTCCATCCGTAGGGACGCTACCTGATCGTGACCTTACGGCAATCCGGATCATGACCAAGACCACATAACGGAATCGGGGGCGACTTTTTTCGCCCCCGACGCCTGCTCTAGGCGACCGAGAGTGCCAGGCTTCCCAGCAGGCTCGCGGCGATCGACAGGCCCAGGAACAGCACCAGGACGCTCAGGTCGAGCGCGATGCTGCCGAGCCGGACGGGCTTGATGAACCTGCGCAGGAAACGCAGCGGCGGGTCGGTGAGCGTGTACACGATCTCGGCGATCACGAGCAGGAACCCCGAGGGGCGCCAGTCCCTGGAGAAGGACTGCACCATCTCCAGCACGACGCGCGCGAGCAGTACGAAGACGTACAGTCGCAGCGCGATGACCAGCACGGACAGGACGATACTCACGGTCTATTCGACCCAATCTCTGGACAAATCCGATGGTCTAGCTCTGATTGAAGAACCCTCGCTCAGCGATCCGCGCCTTGTCTTCCGCGGTCACCTCGACGTTGGCCGGGGACAGTAGGAACACCTTGTTGGTCACGCGTTCGATACTGCCATGCAGACCGAAGATCAGACCAGCCGCGAAGTCGACCAGACGCTTGGCGTCGCTGTCGACCATCTCGGTCAGGTTCATGATCACCGGCGTACCCTCCCGGAAGTGCTCTCCGATCGTACGCGCCTCGTTGTACGTGCGCGGATGGAGCGTGGTGATCCTCGCGAGGTCGGCGGTGGAGGCAGAGGTCGTGGTCGTGCCACCGCGCCGTTCACCCGTGCCCGAGTGGTCGCCGGTGTCGTTCACGTCCTCGCCCCGTGTTCCCTCGCCGTGCGGGGAGTCGGCGCCGCGTTCGCGGTGCTCCTCCACGCCCTCGTCGAAATCATCGAACTCATCATATTCGTCCGCATAGCGGTGATCGTAACGGTCGTCCTCCACGAGGCCGAGGTAGACCGCCATCTTGCGCATCGCGCCGGCCATCTCATGTCCTCCGTCGTCCCCGCGGCCTGCACCGCAGCCGACTCCTCCGTACCGCCCCGTCTTCCCTGGTGCAACGGGGTGTGACGCCCTTTCGGGCGAACTCCACAGACGGGTTCCAAGGTCTATGTGGGGACATTACCCCACGATCGGCCCGCGATCGCCGAGCAACGCCGCACCGAGCCGAAGGTGTGTCGCGCCACGCTCGATCGCGGCCTCCAAGTCCCCGCTCATACCCGCGGAGACCATCGTGGCCCGAGGATAACGATCACGAATGAGACACGCGACCTCATAAAGACGACCGAAAGCCTCATAAGGGTCGCCCTCTCGGGGTGCCACGGCCATCACACCGCCGAGTTCGAGCGCCTCGTGCTCGTCGATCCGGGCGGCCAGCTCCGCCGCGTCGGCGGGGTCGACCCCGCCGCGCGGGCCCAGCACGCCCGCCTGCGAGTCGTCGTCGAGGTTGACCTGGACCAGGCAGGTGAGGCGGCGCCCGGCGGCCGCGGCCCGGTCGCCCAGCGCGCGGGCGAGCTTCGCCCGGTCCACCGAGTGGACGACGTCGGCGTAGGAGGCCACCGACCTGGCCTTGTTGGTCTGCAACTGGCCGATGAAGTGCCAGGTCAGGTCGAGGTCTGCGGTGGCGGCGGCCTTGGGGGCCGCCTCCTGGTCGCGGTTCTCCCCCATGTCGGCCAGGCCGAGCGAGGCGAGGATGCGCACGTCCTCGGCGGGGCGGGTCTTGGTGACCGCGATCAGCGACACCTCCGCGGGGTCCCGGTCGGCCTTGTGGCAGGCCGCCTCGACGCGGGCGCGGGCCGCCGCGAGGTTCTCCTTGATCCGCTCGACGCGGGCCGGGTCGTGTGACACGTCGTCCTCATCCATCTCTCGGTCTCGCCGGTCCGTGCGGTCCGGTCCGGTTCAGTCCTGTTCCTGCCAGACGAACGACGCGAACCGCCCGGTGGGGGCGCCGCCCCGGTGCGAGAACAGCTCGGGTGTCTCCAGGGTGCAGCGGCCGTCGGCCCGGATGTCGGTGACCCCGGCGCGGCGCAGCTGTGCGGTGACGGCGGCGACCATGTCGACCCCGGGGGTGCCCCGGCGGGTGGTGGAGGCGGCCTCGGGGGTGTCGCGGGCGGTCTCGTCCCGCAGCCCGGCCGGGACCTCGTAGCACTTGCCGCAGATGGAGGGGCCGAGGAGGACGGTGGTGCTCCCGGGGCGGGCGCCGTGGTCGGCCATGGCGGCGATGAGGTTGGCGGCCACACCGTGGGCGGTGCCCAGGCGGCCGGAGTGGGCGGCGCCCAGGACGCCGCGTTCGCCGTCGGCCGCCAGGACGGGCAGGCAGTCGGCGGCCAGGGAGGCCAGGACCAGGCCGGGGGTGGTGGTGACGACGCCGTCGCAGGTCCCGACTGTGCCGGGGGCGTCGGCGACCAGGACGTCGGCGCTGTGCACCTGGTCCATCCAGACGACGCGGTCGGCGTCGAAACCGAGGTTCCGCGCGGCGGTGCGCCGGTTGGCCAGCACCGTCTCCCGGTCGTCCCCCGTCCCCAGGCCCATGTTGAGCGAGTCGTAGGGCGGGGAGCTGGTCCCGCCGTGGCGCTCGGTGACGGCGGCACGGACCCCGTGCCCGAGGTCGACGATGGTGCCCATCCCTGTGACCGCTGTCCTTCCCTCGGCCCGGTCGGGACGGCGCGGTGGACGCCGGCCCCCGGAGCGGCGACGGCCCCGCCCACCCGGGTCGGGGCCGCTGACACGTCGATGGTACCGGGGTGTCGGTCCGCGCTACTTCAGGAAGTCGGGGATGTCCAGGTCGTCCGGCTCCTCGAACACGACCCGGCGCCGGGGCGTGGGGACGTCGGCGCGCCGTTCGGCGACCGACTCCGAGACCACGTGGACGGGCCGGGGCTCGTCGGCGTGCTCCTCCCGGGCCGGGGCCGGCTCGGGCTCGGCCGGCGCGGCCTCGGCGAACCGGTCGTGGGCCGGGGCCTGCGGTTCCGGCTCGGGCTGCGGCTCGGGCTCGGTCACCGCGACCGGCTCGGGCTCGACCGGGGCCGCCGGGGCCGTCGGGGCCGGTTCCCAGGCCGGCGGCGGGGTCTGCTGCGCACGGGCCGGCTCGGCGCTGTGCCGGCCGCCGAGCCACGGCAGTTTCTCGGCCGACGCCCCGGCCGCGTCCGCGGCGGGGGTCGTGGACGCCCCCTGTCCGCCGGTCGCGGCGCCCGCCGTGGGGGCGACGGCCTTAGGAGGGTCCACCGGCTCGCGCCGGTGCAGCGCGGGCCCGGTGACCTCGGGTTCGTCGAAGCCCGCGGCGATGACGGTCACCCGGACCTCGTCGCCCAGGGCGTCGTCGATGACGGCGCCGAAGATGATGTTGGCCTCGGGGGCCGCGGAGTTGGAGACGAGCTGTGCCGCCTCGTTGATCTCGAACAGCCCCAGGTCGGAGCCGCCCTGGATGGACAGCAGGACGCCGTGGGCGCCGTCGATGCTGGCCTCCAGCAGCGGGGACGAGATGGCCATCTCCGCGGCGGCCACCGCGCGGTCGTCGCCGCGCGCCGAGCCGATGCCCATGAGCGCGGAGCCGGCCCCGGACATGACCGACTTGACGTCGGCGAAGTCCAGGTTGATGAGGCCGGGCGTGGTGATCAGGTCGGTGATGCCCTGGACACCGGAGAGCAGCACCTGGTCGGCCGCCTTGAAGGCGTCCAGGACGCTGACCTGCCGGTCGGAGATGGAGAGCAGCCGGTCGTTGGGAATCACGATGAGTGTGTCGACCTCCTCACGGAGCATCGCTATCCCCGACTCGGCCTGGGTGGCGCGCCGCTTGCCCTCGAAGCCGAAGGGGCGGGTGACCACACCGATGGTGAGGGCCCCCAGGGATCGGGCGATGTTGGCGACCACGGGCGCGCCGCCCGTACCGGTGCCGCCGCCCTCACCCGCGGTGACGAAGACCATGTCGGCCCCCTTGAGGACCTCCTCGATCTCCTCCCGGTGGTCCTCGGCGGCCTTGCGGCCGACGTCGGGGTTGGCTCCGGCTCCCAGGCCGCGGGTGAGTTCACGGCCGACGTCCAGCTTGACGTCGGCGTCACTCATCAGCAGCGCCTGGGCATCGGTATTGATCGCGATGAACTCGACGCCCTTGAGCCCCTCTTCGATCATTCGGTTGACGGCGTTGACACCGCCGCCGCCGATACCGACGACTTTGATGACCGCGAGGTAGTTCTGCGGTGCTGCCACGACGAGGGGCCTTTCCGCTCGCATACGCCGTTCCCTCCCGTGTCCGGCGGTGGTGTCCGCCGGGCCGGTGGGTTCGGCTCCGGTTCTACAGTGTGCGTTTCGGGTTCTCCGACGAGGCGTCCCAGGACGCCGGCGCGGGGGACCCGGGACCGCGTGAACCGTGGGGTGCCGAACCGGGGAGGCTCTGTGCCTCCCCCGGGTCCGGCGGGAGAAATACGGTTCCCGCGTACCCCGAAAAGCGTGTTCTGTACTTTGTTGACGGTGGTCGTGACTCTCGACAGTAAGCCGACCGCCCACCACCGGCAACCGATGACTGCTTCAGCCTAACGTCGTATAACACGAGGAAGCGATGTGCTGACTCGGCGCGTCGCGTCTGGAATGTCCCCGCGTCGTGTCCGCACCCCCTCCCGAGGGGGCCGCCGGCCCTCCGGAAGCGGCCGCCGGTCCGGCTTCGTCCGGCTTTGCCGTCCTTTCCCGGGGCCTGACCGCCGCTTCACCGGACGATGGCCAGGTCGGGGGTGGAGAGGTCGTACACGACACCGTCCCCCGGGGGGTGCTCGCGCATCAGCACGCGCAGGATCTCGCTCTTGTCGCCGGTGCCCTCGGCGGTCCCCCATTCGATGACGGCGCCCTCGCTGATCTCGATCCGGATGGCGTCGGGGTCGGTGGCGTCGATGAGCCGGATGCGGGCCAGCAGCGAGTCGGGGGCGGACTCGACGATGGCCGCGGCGGCCCGGACGGCGTCGTTCCCCTCGATCTCGCCGGTGACCCGGACCAGCGGGTGGGTGCCGGGCCGGGACGGCGAGTCCTCGATGCGGACGCCGTCGCGGTCGACGAGCCGGTACTCCTCCCCCACCCGCACCGCGAGCAGGGGCCGGCGTTCGACGACCTCGACCCGCAGGGTGGCGGGCCAGCCCCGGGTGACCGTGGCCGACTCCACGAGGGCGAGGTCGCCGACCCGGTCGGCGCCCGCCTCCAGGTCCACCCGGATGAGGGGGGTCCCGGTGGGGACGTCGACGGCGGCGACGACCTCCTCGCGTCCGACCCGGTCCAGCCCGCTCACGGCGACCTCGCGCACCACGAGCAGGCGCGAGCCCAGGAGTATCCAGGTGACGACGCAGACCAGGGCGACCACCAGGAGGGCCACGAAGGCGACCTTCCAGGGGTCGGACCGCTCACGCGACGCCGCGGCGGCGGGTGGCCGCGCGGTTCCGGTACCGGTGCCGCCGTCCGCTCCGTCGTGGTCTGCCCTCACCCGTGTCCTCCGACGTCAGTCCCGGTCCCGTCCGCCGCCGTGGCCGAGGGACTCGGCCACTTCCTCCACGTCGGCGGCCTCGGCGAGCCGGTCCACGATGAGCGGGCCCAGCTCGGTGACGTCGCCGGCGCCCATCGTCAGGACGATGTCGCCCGGACGCGCCAGCTCGGCGGCCAGGCGGACGGCGTCGGCGCGCCCGGGGACGTAGTGCACCCGGTCGTGGCCCACCTCGGAGGTGATCAGTTCGGCGGTGACCCCGGGTTCGGGGTCCTCTCGGGCGGCGTAGATCTCCAGCACCACGACCTCGTCGGCCAGGGTGAGGGCGGCCCCGAACTCCTCGGCGAAGATCCGGGTGCGGCTGAACAGGTGCGGCTGGAAGACGGCGATGATGCGGCCCGGCGCCTGCTCCTCCCCGGCCTCGCGCGCCTCTTCGGCGAACGACTCCAGGGCGGCGCGGGTGGCGCGCAGGTCGGCGTCGAGCTCGGTGGGGTGGTGGGCGTAGCTGTCGTAGACGCCCACTCCCCCGGCCGCGCCCTTGGGCTCGAAGCGGCGGGCGGCGCCGCCGAAGTCGGCGATGCCCTCGACCGCGACCTCCAGGTCGTGGCCGAGCTCGTCGGCGACGGCGACCGCGGCGGCGGCGTTGAGCACGTTGTGGCGGCCGGGGACCGCGACGGTGCCCTCGATCTCGCCTTCGGCGGTCGCGAGGGTGAACTCGGTGGTGAACCCGCGGGGGCGGATCCGGGTGATCCGGTAGTCGGCCTCGGGGGCCTCGCCGTAGGTGAGGACCTTCTTGCCGCGCTCGCGCGCGGTCCGGGCGACCCGGCGGGCGCCCTCGTCGTCGATGCCGACGATGAGGGTGCGCTCCACGCGGTCGACGAACGCGTCGAAGTTGGCGTGGATCTCCTCGATGCCGCTGTAGTTGTCCAGGTGGTCGGCCTCGACGTTGGTGACCACGGCGACCTTCGGGGAGAGCATGAGGAAGGAGCCGTCGCTCTCGTCGGCCTCCACGGCGATGGGGCCGCCGATGCCGGCGTCCGCGCCCAGGCCGGTGGTGACCAGCTTGCCGCCGATCACGTAGCCGGGGTCGACGCCCAGGTGCTGCAGGACGACGGTGACCATCGAGGTGGTGGTGGTCTTGCCGTGGGTCCCGGCGATGGCGACGCCCTCGCGGCCCAGCAGCAGGGCGCCCAGGGCGGCGGCCCGGGGCAGGATGCGCAGGCCGCGGCGGTGGGCCTCGGCGAGCTCGGGGTTGGTCTCCCGGACGGCGGAGGAGACGACGACGGTCTCGGCGTCGCCGAGGTGCTCGGCGGCGTGGCCGACGTGGACGCGGGCGCCCATCTCCTCGAGCTCGCGCAGGGTGTCGCTGTCGCGGGCGTCGCTGCCCGAGACCTCGACGCCGGACTGGAGCAGCACCCGGGCGATGCCGGACATGCCGGCGCCGCCCAGGCCGATGAAGTGGGTGCGTCCCAGCTTGTCGACGGGGACGGGGTCGGTCGGTCGCACCAGGCTCATCGGGCGTCCTTCCCGTCGTCGTAGTAGGCGTCGTCGCCGTCGTCCTCGGCGACGGGCACCTCCGGCGCGGGGCGGTCGCCGCGGGCGACGGCCATGACCTCGCGGGCCAGTTCCATGTCGGCGTCGCGGCGGCCCATGCGGGCGGCGGCCTCGGACATGGCGACGACCCGGTCGGTGTCGGTGAGCAGCGGGATGAGCGTGCCGGTGATCCACTCGACGGAGACGTCGGCGTTGTTCACCATGAGGCCGCCGCCCGCCTGGACGACGGGCTCGGCGTTGAGGGCCTGCTCGCCGTTGCCGATGGCCAGCGGCACGAACGCGCCGGGCAGGCCGACGGCGGTGAGCTCGGCGCAGGTCAGCGCACCGGAGCGGCACATGGCCACGTCCGCAGCGGCGTAGGCCATGTCCATGCGGTCGACGTAGGGGACGGCGACGTAGGGGATGCCGTCCTGGGTGAGGTCCTGGGGCTCGTCGGCGTTCTTGGGGCCGACGACGTGCAGGACCTGGACGCCGTGGTCGCGGAAGGCGTCACGGGCGGCGAAGGCGGTCTCGTTGATGCGCTGGGCGCCCTGGGAGCCGCCGAAGATCAGCAGGGTGGGCAGGTCCGGGCGCAGGCCGAAGTAGGTGCGGGCCTTGTCGCCCATGGCCAGCCGGTCCAGGGTGGTGATCTGCTGGCGGAGCGGGATGCCGACGAACCGTCCGTTGCGGATCTGGGTGTGGGGGTGCCCGGTGAAGACGTGGGGGGTCAGCCGGGCGCCCAGGCGGTTGGCCAGCCCGGGCAGGGGGTTGGCCTCGTGGACGACGATGGGCACGCGCCGCCGCCGGGCCGCCAGGTAGCCGGGGGTGGCGACGTAGCCGCCGAAGCCGACGATGACGTCGGCCTGGAGCCGGTCCAGGTGGTCGCCCGCGGCGCTGAGGGCCCCGGCGAGCTTGCCGGGGACGCTGAGCAGCTGCGGGGTGAGCTTGCGGGGCAGGGGGACGGCCGGGATCAGGCCCAGCTCGTATCCGCGCATGGGCACGAGGCGGGTCTCCAGTCCCCGCTCGGTGCCCAGGCAGAGGATCTCCGTGTTGGGGTCGATGCGCCGCAGCGCGTCCGCAAGGGAGAGCGCGGGCTCGATATGCCCGGCCGTGCCGCCTCCGGCGAGGGCTACCCTCATCGTCGCCGATTCCTCCTCGACCGGTCCCCGGACGGGATCGGTCCGCTGTCGTACGTGGGCTTGGTCCTGCCGCCCCGCGGAGCCTTCGTGCGCGGGCTCCGCGCCGTGGCGGCGCGCCCGGAGGGCACGCCGCCCCCGCGGCCGGCGGCCGTGGCGGTGGTGTTCTCCAGGCCCAGCCAGCTTAGAGCCCTTTCCACCCAACCGGGACCCCGGGCCGCCAGGGCCCGCTGCGCCTGGGGCTCGGTCTTGGCCAGGGACAGCAGGACGCCCAGGGCGACCATGGTGGTGATCAGCGACGAACCCCCGTACGACACCAGGGGCAGCGGGACTCCGGTCACCGGGAGCAGCCCGATGACGGCGCCGATGTTGATCATGGTCTGGCCCATGATCCAGGTCACGATGGCGAAGGCGGCCAGGCGGGGGAAGGGCTCCTTGACCCGGGAGGCCACGCGCAGCCCGGCGTAGCCCAGGACCCCGAAGAGCGCCAGGAGGAGCAGGGTGCCGATGAGGCCGAACTCCTCGCCGATGATGGCGAACACGAAGTCGGACTCGGCGAAGGGCAGGAAGCCCCACTTCTCCCGGCTGGCGCCGATGCCGACGCCCAGGATGCCGCCGGTGCCCAGGGCGTAGAGCCCGTGGAGCGACTGCATGTTGTCGCCCAGCGGGTCGGCGGTGGGGTCGAACAGCGCGGTGACGCGGGCCATCCGGTAGGGCTCGATGGCGATGGCGATGACGGCCAGGCCCAGGACGAGGCCGAACATGGCGACGAAGAGCTTGCCGGGCGCGCCGATCACCCACAGCAGCCCGAGGAAGGTGACCAGGAACACCAGGGCGGTGGACAGGTTGGAGCCGAGCAGCACGAGCAGGACGAGCAGTCCGCAGCCGGGCAGCAGCGGGAAGAGCAGGTGCCGCCACTCGGTGAGCTCGTTGAGCTCGTCCTTGCGGGCCAGGATGCCGGCGCCCCACAGGACGAAGGCGAGCTTGGCGGGCTCTGAGGGCTGCACGATCAGACCGCCGATGTCGAGCCAGCGGGTGGCGCCGTTGACCTCCACGCCCTGGAAGACGGTGAGGAGCAGCAGCGCGGCCGAGACGATCATGGCGGGGTAGCCGACCAGCCGGAACACCTGCTGGGGCAGGTGGGAGGCGAGGATCATCAGGGGCAGGCCGATGGCGGCCGACACCAGCTGCTTCTGGAAGAGGGAGAAGGACGACCCCGTCTCGCTGATGGACTTGACCATCGTGGAGGAGAGCACCATCACCAGGCCCAGGGCGATGAGCAGCACCGCCGTTCCCAGGATCAGGTAGTAGGAGGTCAGGGGCCGGTCCAGCGCCCCGATCCACTCCCGCCACAGGGCACGCTCGCGCCCCTCGGTCACCGTCGTCCCCCGGGTCCGGGCCACCCCGGGGATCGTCGTCGTCGCCATCCGCACCCACCCTCCGCACCTGCGCGCCTCAATAGTGGCGAACTGCGGGGCGGGAACCGTGGACATTTCCCGCGTGTTGGCCATCTTCGGCGCGGAAGGGGGTGGCGCCGCGCACACCGATCACCGCCCGTGCGCTTTCGGTCACGCAGGGGCGGCGATCGGGGTGGTCAGCCCAGGCGGCGGACCGCTTCGGCGAACAGGCGTCCGCGCTCGGGGTAGTTGGCGAACATGTCCATGGACGCCGCGGCCGGGGCCAGCAGGACGGTGTCGCCCTCCCTGGCCATGTCCGCGGCCGCGGCGACGACCGCGTCCATGACGGTGTGGCCCTCGGGAGCGCCGGGGGCCGGGCCCTCGATCTCCACGACCGGGAGGTCGGGGGCGTGCGCGTCCAGGGCCTCGCGCAGCCGGGCGCGGTCGGCGCCGATGAGCACCGCGCCGCGCAGCCGGCCGGCGGCCGCGGCCACCAGCTCGTCCACGTCGGCGCCCTTGAGCAGGCCGCCGGCGATCCACACCACCGTGTCGTAGGCGCCCAGGGAGGCGGCGGCGGCGTGCGGGTTGGTGGCCTTGGAGTCGTCGACGTAGTCGACCCCGGACACCGTGGCCACGTGGGCGATCCGGTGCGGTTCGGGGGCGAACGCCGCCAGCCCGGCCCTGATGGAGGCGGGGGCGACCCCGATGGAGCGGGCCAGCGCCGCCGCGGCCAGGGCGTTGGCGACGTTGTGCGGGGCGGGCGGGCGCACGTCGGCCAGTGCGGCCAGCTCCTCGGCGCTGGTCACCGGGTCGTCGACGAAGGCCCGGTCCACCAGCAGGTCCTCGACGACGCCGAGCTCGCCCGGGCGCGGGGTCCCCAGGCCGAAGCCGACCAGCGGGGTGTGCGGGTCGCCGTCCTCCTCGGCCAGGCGCACCGACCAGGGGTCGGCGAGGTTGACGACCCGGAGGGTGCCGGGGGCGAATACCATGCCCTTGGCCCGGGCGTAGGGCTCCAGGCCGCCGTGCCAGTCCAGGTGGTCGGGGGCGACGTTGAGGACGGCCGCGGCGTGCGGGCGCAGGCTGGAGGACCAGTGCAGCTGGAAGCTGGACAGCTCCACGGCCAGTACCCGGGGGTAGCGGCCGTCCGCGTCGGGGCGGACCGCATCGATCACGGGGGTGCCGACGTTGCCGACGGCGAGCGCGTCGCGGCCGTCGGCCCGCAGCATCGCCTCCAGCATGCGCACCGTGGTGGTCTTGCCGTTGGTGCCGGTGACCGCCAGCCACAGCTGGTCGGCGGGCTTGATCCGCCACGCCAGTTCGACGTCGCCGATGACCTCGATGCCGGCCTCGGCCGCGGCGGCCAGGAGCGGGGAGTCGGGGCGCCAGCCGGGCGAGGTGACGACGAGGTCGCACTCCTCGGGCAGCGGGGTGGCGCCCAGGACGACCTCGGCCCCGGCGGCGGAGAGCTCGGCCGCGACCGGGCGGACGGTGTCGTCGTCACGCCCGTCGACCACGGTGACGCGGGCGCCGTGCTCCAGCAGGAGCCGGACCGCGGGCGGTCCGGAGACGCCCAGGCCGGCGACGCAGACCCGCAGGCCGGTGAAGGGGGTGGAAGTGGTGGAGTGGTGGGACATCCGGGGTTACCTCGGCATCCATTCGAGGTAGAACAGGCCGATGGCGACCGCCACGAACAGCCCCTGGATGATCCAGAAGCGGATGACGATGGTCGGTTCGGCCCAGCCCTTGAGCTCGAAGTGGTGCTGCAGCGGCGCCATGCGGAACACGCGCTTGCCGGTGAGGCGGAACGACGTGATCTGGATCATCACGGACATGGTGATGATGACGAACAGGCCGCCGATGAGCAGCAGCAGGAGCTGGGTGCGGGTGGTGATGGCCAGGCCCACGATGAGGCCGCCCAGGGCCAGGGAGCCGGTGTCGCCCATGAAGACCTTGGCGGGCGGGGCGTTGAACCAGAGGAAGGCGATGCAGGAGCCGAGCACGGCCGAGGCCACGACGGCCAGGTCCAGGGGGTCGCGGACCGTGTAGCAGTTGCTCGACAGGTAGGACACGCAGGACTGGCGCAGCTGCCAGTTGCCGATGATCACGTAGGCGACCAGCGACAGGATGGTGGCGCCGGTGGCCAGGCCGTCGAGGCCGTCGGTGAGGTTGACGGCGTTGGAGAACCCGACGATGAGGAACAGCGCCCAGATGACGAACAGGCCGATCATCAGCGGGGGGCCGAAGTCACGGAGGAAGGACAGGCTGGGGGCGGCGGGGGTGTAGCCGTAGCCGTTGGGGAACATGGTGACGCCGTAGGCGAAGCCGACGCCGACCACGGCCTGGCCGACCATCTTGGCGCCGCTGCGCAGTCCCAGGCTGCGGCGCTTGTAGATCTTGATGAAGTCGTCCAGGAAGCCGACGCAGCCCATCCCGACGAACAGGAACATCACCAGCAGGCCGGAGGCGGTGGGCCCGGTGGCGGAGGGCTGCACCAGCGCCAGCACCAGGTGGGAGCCGAAGTAGCCGATCACCGCGCCGAGGATGATGACGATGCCGCCCATGGTGGGCGTGCCCTGCTTGGTCTTGTGGCCCTCGGGGCCGTCGTCGCGGACCTCCTGGCCGAACTTGAAGCGGTACAGGAGCTTGATCAGCGGCGGCATCAGCGCCATGGAGACGATCAGCGACAGCGCGGCCGCTATGGAGATGCCGATCACCGGGCATCACCTTCGGTGATGAGGTCGATAACCTTTTCGAGTGCTGCCACCCGTGATCCCTTCACAATGACGACGTCTCCCGCGCGCATCCGTGCGCCCAGGGCCGTGGCGGCCGCCGAGGCGTCCGCGACCCGGACGGTCTCGCCCGCCCACAGTCCCTCTCGGCCGGTGCGCTCGGCCCCGGCCGCGATCCCTTCGGCCTGATCTCCGACCACGATCAGGTGGGAGACGCCGGTAGCGGCGGCGAGTTCGCCGATCTTCTCGTGTTCGATGCGTCCCCCGTCGCCGAGTTCGGCCATGTGGCCCAGGACGGCGATGGGTCGGCGGCCCCGGGCGAGTGCGCCCAGGGTGGTCAGTGCGGCCCGCATGGACTCGGGGTTGGCGTTGTAGGCGTCGTTGACGAGGGTGACACCGTCGTACTCGGTGACCTCCATCCGCCAGCGGCTGACCGGGGTGGCCGCTCCCAGGGCGGCGGCGATGCCGGGGAGGTCCATGCCGAGCTCGCGGGCGACGGCGGCGGCCGCCAGGGCGTTGTGCACCTGGTGGGCGCCGACGAGGGCGAGCTCCACCGGGGCCGTCGCGCCGTCCGCGTTCAGGGTGAAGGAGGCGGCGCCGGTGTCGCCGATGACGATGTCGGTGGCGCGCACCTCGGCGTCCTCGCCGGTGCCGTAGAACACGGTGCGCGCGGTCGTGCGCGCGGCCATGGCCTTCACCCTGGGGTCGTCGGAGTTGAGGACCGCCACACCGCCGCGGGGGCCGCCGGCCGCGGGCAGCGACTCGACGAGCTCGCCCTTGGCCTTGGCGATGGCCTCGCGGTCGCCGAACTCCCCCATGTGGGCGCTGCCGACGTTGAGGACGACGCCGATGCGGGGCGGGGCCACGCGGCACAGGTGGGCGATGTGCCCGATGCCGCGGGCGGCGACCTCCAGCACCAGGTGGCGGGTGCCGGTGTCGGCGCGCAGCACGGTGAGGGGGTGGCCGATCTCGTTGTTGAACGAGCCGGCGGGCGCGACGGTGGCGCCCAGGCGCCCGACGACCTGGGCGATGAGGTCCTTGGTGGTGGTCTTGCCGGAAGAGCCGGTGATCCCGATGATCTCCGCCGCGTCGTCGCCTCGGGAGGGGGCGGCGAGGGTGTCGGCGGCGTACCGGGCGAGCCGGGCCAGCGCCTCGACGACCTCGTCGTCGCCGCCCTTCACCAGCAGGTGGGGCGCGTCGACGGGGCGGGAGACCAGGGCGGCGGCCGCCCCCGCCTCGACCGCGGCCCGCGCGTAGTCGTGTCCGTCGACCCGCTCGCCGCTCAGGGCGACGAACAGGGAGCCGGGTTCCACCAGCCGCGAGTCGACCACGACGGGTCCGTCGACGGTGGTGTCCGGGCCGGCTGCTCCGCCGAGGGCGGTTCCGGTGATCTCGGCGATCCGATCGAGCGTGAGCGCGATCAAATCCACTCCTCAGGTCAGGCCCGACCCGCGGCGACCACGGGATGACGTGAGGCCACCCGGCCAAAGGACTCGGGTCGGGGGATGGCACCGCGGGCGGGCGCGCACGCGGTGCCGCGCCGGGTCCCACAGCGGTGGTGACGGGGGCGACCACGTCCATGGCGCCACCGGTGGGCGGCGGGTGTTCGGGCTGCGATTGCCGCACCCACCTTAGAACATGTTGGGGTGTCCGGGGTCCCGGCAGGGCCTGTGCACGGCAATATCCGCCACTTCGTGACCCTGGGCCGCGCCCCGTGCGCGGAACGCACGGAGCGGGCCCGCCGGCGCGTCCTCAGCCGCCGCCGGTGGGTTTGTGGACGTCCAGCAGGGCGACGCCCAGGCGTTCGCGGACGTCCACGGACAGGTGCTCCTCGATGGCGGCGCGCAGCACCTCGCGGTCGTCGAAGGGCAGGACCTCGCCCTTGACGTACTGGCCGGTCTCGTGGCCCTTGCCCGCGACGACGATGACGTCGCCGGCCCGGGCGCGGGCGACGGCCAGGCGGATGGCGTCGGCGCGGTCGAGTTCGACGGTGACGCGCGCGCGCTCGTCCTCGGGGACGCGGGTGACGCCCTCCAGCATCGCGGCGGCGATGGCGACGGGGTCCTCCGAGCGCGGGTTGTCGTTGGTGATGACGACCTGGTCGGCGAGGCGGGCCGCGGCCTCCCCCATGAGGGGGCGCTTGGCGCGGTCGCGGTCGCCGCCGCAGCCCAGGACGACGGTGACGCCGCCCTCGGCGATGGAGCGGACCGAGGTCAGGACGGCCTCGACGGCGCCGGGTTTGTGGGAGTAGTCGACCAGGGCGGTGAAGTCCTGGAAGGACGCGGGGACCTCGCGCGCGACGACCTTCTCCATGCGGCCGGGGACGCCGGGGGCCGCGGCGACGCCCTCGATGGCGGTCTCCAGGGGCAGCCCGGCCTCGACCAGGCCGACGACGGCGGCCATGGCGTTGGAGACGTTGAAGGGCCCGGGCAGGCCGACGGAGGCCTGCGCCTCCATCCCGCCGGGGCCGACGATGCGGAAGGTGCTGCCGGCGGCGCCCAGGCGCACGTCCACGGCGTTCCAGTCCGCCTCCAGGGCGGTCTCGGGGTCGGCGTCGGAGTACCCCTCGACGCCGAAGGTGGTGACGGGCACCTTGCCCTCGCCCTGCACCATGTCCACGAGGGCGCGGCCGAAGCGGTCGTCGGCGTTGACGACGGCGATGTCGCAGTACTCCGGGGTGAACAGGCGGGCCTTGGTCTCGAAGTACTCGCGCAGGTCGCTGTGGAAGTCCAGGTGGTCCTGGGACAGGTTGGTGAAGACCGCGACGTCGAAGCGGGCGCCGCCGACCCGGCCCAGGGCCAGGGCGTGGCTGGAGACCTCCATGGCGGCGCCGGTGACGCCCTGTTCGCGCATGAGGGCGAACAGGCCGTGCAGGTCGGTGGCCTCGGGGGTGGTGAGGGAGGAGGCGACGCGCTCGTCGCCCACCCGCATCTCGACGGTGCCGATGAGGCCGGTGCCCATCCCCGCGCGGCGCAGGCCCGACTCCACCAGGTAGGAGACGGTGGTCTTGCCGCTGGTGCCGGTGGTGCCGATGAGCAGCAGGTCTTCGGAGGGGTTCTTGAAGACCCAGGAGGCGACGGTGCCCAGGGCGGCGCGCACGTCGGGGACGACCAGGGTCGGCAGTCCCGTGGCGGCGGCCCGGTCGGCGCCCTCGGGGTCGGTGAGGACGGCGGCGGCCCCCGCCAGGGCGACCTGCTCGGCGAACTCGGCGCCGTGGACCCGGGTCCCGGGCAGGGCCGCGTACAGGTCTCCCGGGCCCGCCTGGCGCGAGTCGTGGGTGATGCCGCGCACCTGGACCTCGCGGGCCGGGACCGGGTGGTCCGGGGCCAGGTCCGGGCGCAGCAGGACGGCGTCCGGGCCGAGCAGCGGCACGAGGTCGGACAGGGGACGCAGGGGCGTATGTTCAGGTCGCATTACCGGTGGCACGTGTGGAGGGTAACCGTTCGAGCGGACCGGCCGGTAATTTCCACGCTGGTGCGGGGCGGATCCCGTCGCACCCGAATACCGTGGTGGGCGGGGGTGGGGCGGATGGACCGGGTGGCGCAGGCGGTGGCCGGGGGGCCGCCGGTGGTGCTGGACGGCGGGCTGGCGACGCTGCTGGAGGAGTACGGGTACGACCTGTCGGGCGGGCTGTGGTCGGCGCGGCTGCTGGCCGAGGACCCCGACGCGATCCGGCGGGTGCACCGCGCCTACTTCGAGGCGGGCGCGGAGGTGGCGACGGCCGCGGGCTACCAGGCGGGCGTTCCGGCGCTGGTGGCCCGGGGGTGGTCGCGGCCGGAGGCGCTGGGGCTGGTGCGCCGTTCGGTGGAGCTGGCCCGGGCCGAGCGCGACGCGTTCGGTTCGGGGCTGGTGGCGGCCGGGGTGGGGCCCTACGGCGCGGCGCTGGCGGACGGCTCGGAGTACACCGGCGCCTACGACCTGGACGAGGACGGCCTGTACGCCTGGCACCGGGAGCGGTGGCGGGTGCTGGCCGACGCCGGGGCGGACCTGCTGGCCTGCGAGACGGTGCCGTCGGCGGCGGAGGCGCGGGCGCTGGTGCGGCTGGTCGGGGAGACGCCGGGGGTGCGGGCGTGGCTGAGCCTGTCCTGCCGGGACGGGGAGCGGCTGGGCGACGGGACCCCGGTGCGGGGGCTGGCCGCGGAACTGGCGGCGTCCGGGGCGGCGGGGCGGCTGGTGGCGGTGGGGGTGAACTGCACGGCTCCGCGGTTCGTGCCGGACCTGGTCCGGGCGGTGGCGGCGGCCGGGTTCCCCGCGGTGGCCTACCCCAACTCCGGCGAGGTGTGGGACGCCCGGGCGCGGCGCTGGACCGGCGTGTCGGAGCCGGAGGAGTTCGGCGCCGAGGCGGTGCGGTGGCACCGGGCGGGCGCGGTGCTGGTGGGCGGGTGCTGCCGCACCGGACCGGAGCACATCCGGTCGGTGCGGCGGCACCTGCACGGCGGGGTTCCGTAGGCCCGTGGGAGGCGTCCCCGGGGAGGGCCCGCGGCCGCAGGCCGCCGGGACCTTCGCCACTCGGCGGACGGGGGCGCCGAGGCGGGGCCGCGGGTCCTCTCCCCCAGGGGGCGCCGGACACGGCGGTGGAGCCGCGGCCCGCCCGTCGAGGACCTTCTCGGCGGGCGGGCCGCGGCGCGGCGGAGGCCCGGGAGAACGGGTCCTAGCCGGCGCCCTCCTCCTCGAAGAGGCGGATGGCGGGCGGGTCGGTGTCGGTCGGCGGGACCTTCAGGGTCTTGAGCGCGAACGACATGATGTCGTTGAACGCCGGGCCGGCCGCCTCGCCGCCGTAGTAGGTGCCCTGCGGGTTGTGCAGGACCACCTGGACGACGACCTCGGGCGCGTCGGCGGGCGCGAACCCGGCGAAGGTCGAGGTGTACCCGCCGCCCTCGTAGCTCCCGGTCTCGGGGTTGACCCGGTTGGCGGTGCCGGTCTTGCCCGCCACCCGGTAGCCGTCGATGCGGGCCTGGGGCGCGGTGCCCTCGTCGCTGGTGACCGCCTCCAGCATGAGCGCCAGGCGCTCGGCGGTCTCCTCGCTGATGACGCGGGTGCGCTCGGGCTCGTCGGCGGGGGTGAAGTTCCCCTCGGTGTCGACGGTCCCGGCGACCACGCTCGGCTCCACCCGGACGCCGCCGTTGGCGACGGTGGCGTACACCGACGCCATCTGGGCGGCGTTCACGGTGACGCTGTGGCCGATGGACACCGACGGCAGCTGGGTGCCCCACCAGTCCTCGGGGTCGGTGAGGATCCCGGTCTCCTCGCCGGGCAGGGCCAGGCCGGTGGGCTGGCCGAGCCCGAACTCGGTCATGTAGCGGTGCAGCACCCCGGCGCCCACCTGGTCGGCGACCTTGATGGTGCCGACGTTGCTGGACTGGGCCATGATGCCGTTGACCGTGAGGCGCTGGGTGCCGTGGTTGCTGGAGTTGCGGAAGGTCTGGTCGTAGTACCGCAGGGCGTAGGGGACGGTGTAGACCGTCTCCGGGGTGGTCAGCCCCTCCTCCAGCGCGGCGCCGATGGTGATGACCTTGTTGGTGCTGCCGGGCTCGAAGGTCTCGGCGACCGCGCCGTTGGACCACTGCTCGGGCCCGCTGGCGGCGATGTCCGTGGGCGAGTAGGTCGGGTAGTCGGCCATCGCGATGATCTCGCCGGTGTCGGGGACCATGACGATGGCGCTGCCGCCGTCGGCGTCGAGCTCCTCCACCCGGGCCGCCAGCGTCTGGGCGACGTACCACTGCACGTCCCGGTCCAGGGTCAGGCGCACGTCCTGGCCCGGCACGGGGTCCTTGGCCACACCGCCCGCCATGGGGATCTGGGTGCCGTCCACGCCCACCTCGACCTGGCGCTCGCCCGCCTCGCCGGCGAGCACCCCGTCCATGTAGGCCTCCAGGCCCTCCAGGCCGTGGCCCTCGCTGCCGACGAAGCCGACCAGGTCGGCGGCGCCGGTCTCCTCCGGGTAAACACGCTCGTAGTCGACCTCGGCGCCCACGCCGCGCAGCTCCAGGTCGCGCAGCTCCTGCCAGTCGCCGGGCGGCACCTTGCGGGCGACCACCTGGTAGCGGCTGGGCTTGGCGTCGACCTTGGCTGCGACCTCCTCCTCGTCGAGGTCGAAGCGCGTCACGAGTTCGTCGATGAGCCGGTCGCGCTCGTCCTCGCGGACCTCCTCGGGGTCGACGAAGACGGTGCGCACCTCCATGGACAGCGCGAACGGGTCGCCGTCGGCGTCGGTGATCGCGCCCCGCAGGGTCGGGATGTCGATGGTCTGCAGGCGCAGCTCGGAGGCGGCCTCGGCGTACTGCTCCGCCTCGAAGCCCTGGATCTGGATCAGGCGCCCGGCGAACAGCACGAGGACGGCCAGGGCCAGGGCGCCGCCGATCCGGATGCGCTTGCCCGGGGCGCCCCGCCGGAAGGTGCGGCGCAGCAGCGGCGGGGGCGCGGGCGGTGCCGGGCGGCGGCGCCTGCGCTCGGTGGGCGCGGTGCGCGCCTCGCGCGGTGGCCTGCCCTCGGCCTTGGAGCCCCGCGCGCCGCCGCGCGGGGAGCCGCTCTGCGAGGTACTGCGGGCCGGGCGGGATCCGGACTTCCCGGTACCGCCGGGCCTGCGGGGGTCGCGGGGGCGTCGGGGAGTGCTCAACCGGTGCTCCCGCCGTCGGTGGCGGCGTTTCCGGTGACCTCACCGCTGCCGGGGTCCAGGAACCGGGGCGCGTCACCCTGCTCCATTCCCATGCCCTCGGCCTCCTCCGCGATGCGCTCGGAGGTCTCCAGGTGGGCGACGCTGCCCCGCAGGCTCTGCTCCTCGTAGGACAGCTCACGGTTCTGGGTCTGGAGGCTGGAGATGGCGAACGCCTCCTGGGCGATGACGCCGCGCAGCAGCAGGAGGCTGACCAGGGCGCCGCCGAGCAGGCACAGGATGAGCAGGACGAACGGGATCCTGGGTGCGCGCGCGCGTGCCGCGGCGGCCGGGCCCCGTGCGGGCGCGCGTTCGGCCGGGGGCGCCGCCGGGCGCGCGGCGGTGCGCCGCGGCGCGGGCGCCTTGCGCTTGCCGGAGCGGCGGGTGTCCGTCCTGGTCGTCGTCATGTGCTCTCCCTACTACCGCGCGGGCCGCACGCGTTCGGCCGCGCGCAGGCGTGCCGACTGGGCGCGGGGGTTGCGTTCGTTCTCTTCGTCCGTGGGGAGTTCGGCCCCCCGGGTGAGGAGCCGGAGCTCGGGCTGCCGGTCCGGGAGGGGGACGGGCAGGTCGGCGGGCGTGGTGTCGGTGGCCAGGGCCGCGAACGCCTTCTTGGTGAGGCGGTCCTCCAGCGAGTGGTACGACAGCACGGCGATGCGCCCCCCGACGGCCAGCCGGGAGAGGGCGGCGGGCAGGGTGCGCTCGAGGATGGACAGCTCGGCGTTGACCTCGATGCGCAGCCCCTGGAAGGTGCGCTTGGCCGGGTGCCCGCCGGTGCGGCGGGTGGCCGCGGGGATGGCGTCGCGGACCAGTTCGGCGAGTTCGCGGGTGGACTCGATGGGGCCCTGGGCGCGGCGGCGCTCGATGGCGCGGGCCACGCGGGAGGCGAACCGCTCCTCGCCGTAGGCGCGCAGGACGCGGGTGAGCTCGGACACCGGGTAGGTGTTGACGACCTCGGCGGCGGTGAGCGGCTGGGTGCGGTCCATGCGCATGTCCAGCGGCGCGTCGTGGGCGTAGGCGAAGCCGCGGTCGGTCTCGTCGAGCTGGGGTGAGGACACGCCCAGGTCGAGCAGGACGGCGTCGGCCTCCGCGGCCCCGGCCTCGTCGAGGGCGCGGGGGATCTCGGAGTAGACCGCGTGGACCAGGTGGACGCGGTCGGCGTAGGGGGCCAGGCGGGCGGCGCTGCGCTCCAGGGCGGTGGTGTCGCGGTCGACGCCGACCAGGCGGGCGTTCGGGCAGGCCGCGAGGATCGCCTCGGAGTGGCCGCCCAGGCCCAGGGTGCCGTCGACGAACACGGCGCCGGGCCGGTCCAGTGCCGGTGCCAGCAGGTCCACGATGCGGTCGAGCATGACCGGGACGTGCAGGGGGTCGGCCCCCGTGCGGGCGGCCGCGACGCGGTCGTCGCCGGTCCCCCCGGCTCCCGCGCCCTCGTTCCCGCGCTCCCGGGTGTCGTCCCCCATGCGCTGCCGTTCCTCCACGCTGTCGCGCTCCCCCTCGTTCCGCCGCGGTCGCGTCCGGCCCAGGCCGGGCTCCGCGGTGTGGCGTGGCCTCACCGGGTTCCGGCGGGCCTCCGAACACGGCCGCTATTGTCCACCTTTCGGCGGACCGGCGTTGACGGTCTGGCACCGGGGAAGTCGCGCCAGCTCGTGTCACCGCGTTCGGAGGCCGTCGCCGGACCCCGACTGCGAGGGTGTGGACTCGCCGGTGCCGTGGGTCCGGGGGTGTCCGGACTCACAGCACCCCGGGCAGCACCTCCTCCGCCAGGTCCGCGAACTCGCGTTCGCGTGCGGCCTCGTATTCCGACCAGGCCCCGGCGTCCCAGATCTCCAGCCGGGTGTTGGCCCCGATGACGGCGCAGTCGCGGGTGAGCCCCGCGTAGGCGCGCAAGGGGGCCGGAACGGTGACCCGGCCCTGGCCGTCGCAGGTCTGGTCGGAGGCGCCGGCGAAGAAGATGCGACCGTAGTCGCGGACCGCGCGGTCGGTGACGGGGGCCTGGGCGAGGGAGTCGGTGATGCGCACGAACTCCTTGACCGGGAAGACGTAGAGGCAGCGTTCCTGGCCCTTGGTGATCACCACACCCCCCGACAGCTCGTCGCGGTACTTCGCGGGGAGGAACAGGCGCCCCTTCTGGTCGAGGCGGGGCGTGTGGGTACCGAGGAACACACTCCCGACCTCCCCCCGATGTGGAGAATTCGCCCTCTCCACGCTGCTCCACCTTACTCCACTCTTCCCCACCGTCAACAGCTCCGATGCGGGCACAATGGCCGATTGGACGATGAATTCGCAGGTCACAGCGGTGGGGTGTGAGTGGGGGAGGTCGGGCCCCCGGGCGTGCCGCGCCACCGGGGCTCCGGGCGGGGACCGGGGCGGCTCCGAGAAAGCCCCGGCGACCGCTTCGCCCCCTTATTCACCAACGCACCGTTCGCCCCACCCCGGGCTCCACGAATGATCAGATGAGCAATTCTCGCGCTTTAGTGCACTTTCGTAGCACTGGACCGCATTCGACGACCGATTCCGGCACTTTGGTTTGCAATCGCTCTGATTGGCCCTAGCCTCGGTTCCGAACACCGACACACGCAGCGGGAGGGGTCTCGTGTCACTCGGCACACACCACGGCGGCCGCGGGGGCGGCGTCCAGGCGGACGTGGAAGAGGTCGTCGCCGTGGCGGACCGCATCCGCGGCGCCATCGAGACGGTCATCGAGGGCAAGCCGGAGGTCCTGCGCATCGCGCTGACCGTCCTGCTGTCCGAGGGCCACCTGCTCATCGAGGACGTCCCCGGTGTCGGCAAGACCATGCTGGCCAAGGCCCTGGGCCGGGCGGTGGACTGCTCCGTGCAGCGCGTCCAGTTCACCCCGGACCTGCTGCCCGGCGACATCACCGGGGTCAGCGTCTACCACCAGGAGCGGCGCGAGTTCGAGTTCAACCCCGGGCCGGTCTTCGCCAACATCGTGCTGGGCGACGAGATCAACCGCGCCTCGCCCAAGACCCAGGCCGCCCTGCTGGAGTGCATGGAGGAGCGGCAGGTCAGCGTCGACGGGCGCACCCGCCCCCTGGAGCGGCCGTTCATGGTCGTGGCCACCCAGAACCCGGCGGACATGGAGGGCACCTACGCCCTGCCCGAGGCCCAGCGGGACCGGTTCATGGCCCGTGTCTCCGTGGGCTACCCCTCCCCCCAGGCCGAGCTCGACATGATCGACTCGCACGGCACCGGGTCGCCGCTGGAGGGCCTGGCCGCGGTCACCGACGCGGGCACCGTCCGCCGCCTGGCCGACCTGGTGCGCGAGGTGCACGTGGCCCCCGGCATGCGCCGCTACATCGTGGACCTGGTCAACTCCACCCGGACCAGCCCCGACCTGGACCTGGGCGCCTCCCCGCGGGCCACCCTGCACCTGGTGCGGGCCGCCCGCGCGCACGCCGCCCTGGAGGGCCGCCACTACGTCGTCCCCGACGACGTCCAGAACCTGGCCGTGCCCGTCCTGGCGCACCGCCTGCTGGTCGGCCCGCAGGCGCAGATGGAGCGCACGGCCCCCGAGCGGATCGTCGCCGAGCTGGTCGCCCGGCTGCCCGTCCCCGCCCCCCGCTGATCCCCCGCGCCGGTCCGCCGACCGGTCCCCTACGAGAAGAGGGTCCATGCGCCCGCGACGAACCCTCACCGCCCGAGGCGTGTGCATGCTGCTCCTGGGCCTGGCCGCGCTGGTCGCCGGGTTCGTCGTCGGGCAGCGGGAGCTGGTGGTCCTGGGCGTGCTGGCCACGGCGCTGCCGCCGGCGGCGGCGCTCTCCCTGATCGGGGCCGCCGACCGGGTGGTGCACAGCCGCAGCGTCGTACCCTCCCGGGTCCCGGCGGGGCACGACGCCCGGATCATGATCCGGATCGGCAACTCCTCGCACACCTGGCCGGTGGCGGCGGTGTCGGTCGGCGACACCCTGCCCACCCGGCTGGGCCACGAGCCCCGCTACTCCATCGGCTTCCTGGGCCCGCGCGGCGTCCGCGACCTCGCCTACCTGGTCCGCCCCGCCGTGCGCGGCAACTACCCGCTGGGCCCGCTGTGGATCGCGCTCACCGACCCGCTGGGCCTGGTGCGGGTGGAGCAGCACCCCGGAGCCCCCGAGCACCTGCTCGTCACCCCCGCCACCGTGCCCCTGGACCGGAGCGGAAGCTCGGGCGGCACCCAGGGGGACGACTCGCCGCGCCGCACACAGAGCGGGATCGGCGAGCAGGACCCGGTCCCCCGCGGGTACCAGTACGGCGACGAGCTGCGCCGGGTCCACTGGCGCTCCACCGCCAAGCACGGCGAGCTGATGGTGCGCCGCGACGAGCAGCACCGGCGCGAGTACGGCGTCGTCCTGCTCGACACCCGGCGCCGCGCGCACGCGGGCGGCGGGCCCGCCGACTCCCTGGAGACCGCCGTGGGCGCCGCCGCCTCCGTCGCCCTGCACCTGCTCGACCGGAACCACGAGGTGCGGCTGCACACCGAGCGCGGCCGGATGCCCGCCGCCGTGCCCGGCGCCCTGCTGGACGGACTCGCCGTCCTGGAGGCCTCCGACGCCGCCGCCCTCCCCGCCCTCCCCGCGTCCGGCGCCTCCCTGACCGTCGCGGTGACGGGCGCGCTCACCGCGGAGGAGGCCGCGGCCCTGGCCAGGAGCGGGGGCGGGCACCGGGTGGCCGTGCTGTGCGCGGGGGCGGCCTGGCCCTCCGAGCGGGCGCGCGCCGGCGCCGGCGAGATCCTGGCCGCCTCCGGCTGGCGGGTCGTGCACCTGCCGGCCCTCTCCGAACTGCCTTCGCTGTGGCGCGACGCCGCACCCCTCGGGAAGGTCCCGCGTTGAAAGCCCTGATGCCCCTGGCCGCACTGGTCTCCCTGCTGTGCGCCCTCCCCCTCATCGCGCCGCTGGTGCGCGGTGACGACTGGTGGCTCCCCGCGGTCCTGCTCATGGGCGCGGCCACCGCCGTGTCGGTGCTCTACCGGATGCTGACCGGGTGGCTGGGCCTGCTCGTGCCCGTCCTCCAGCTGGCCGTGGTGGCGCTGCTCGTCGTCCCGCTGTTCGCCGGGCACCTGGCCCCCCTGGGCGTGCTGCCCTCCGGTGCGGCGGTCGAGCACGTGCTCACCGCCTTCTCCCAGGGGCTGGAGGTCATCGACACCAACGAACCGCCGGTGACCGCGACCGCCGGGGTGATGCTGATCATCGCGCTGGCGTTCGCGCTGTTCCTCGTCGCCGCCGACTTCCTGGCCGCCACCGCCCGCTGCCCCGGCATGGTCGGCGGGCTGCTGCTGGCCCTGGCCGTGGTGCCGCTGGTGGTGGAGGGGTCCGGGATCGGCACCGGCGCGGTCGTCGTGTGCGTGTTCGGGTTCGTCCAGCTGCTGGCCGTGGACATGTGGGTGCGCGGCCGCGAGTGGGGGGTGGCGGTGCCCGCGCCGCCGCTGGGCGCCCTCCGGCACGGGGCCGCCGCGGCCCTGGCCGCGACCGTCGCCGTCGTGCCGGCGCTGGCCCTGCCCGCCGCGCTGCCGGGCCTGCGCACCGACGCCTTCCACACCCTGGCCCAGGGAACCTACGTCGGCCGCCAGAACGACGTCATCACCACCACGCACCCGCTGGTGTCGATGCGCCGGGACCTGCTGTCCAGCTCCGACCGGACCGTGCTGACCTACCGCACCGACGCCGAGGAGCCCGGCTACCTGCGCCGGTACGTGCTGGACGAGTTCGACGGCGTCAACTGGACGATGAGCCCGGTCGACGCCTCCGGGGACACCCGGGTCCAGGACGAGCTCCCGCTGCCCACCGGGTGGCCGTCCGCGCCGGAGGAGGACACCGTGATGACACGGGTGTCCCTGGACTCCGACGTCGAGGGCATGGACTTCCTGCCGCTGCCGTACTGGGCGCGGACCGTCGACGTCTCCGGCGACTGGTACGTGCACCCCGACAGCCTCATGGTGTTCACCACCGAGCAGCCGCCCACGGGCCTGAGCTTCACGGTGGAGACCACCGAGCGGGAGGTCACCGCCGAGGACCTGGCCGGGGCCGCGGGGTCCCCGCTGTCGCTGCCGGGCGACTTCCGCTCGGTGCCCTCCTCCGTCGGGCGGGAGGTCCGGGATCTCACCGACGAGGTGACCGGCCACACCGACTCGCCCTACCTCAAGGCGGTCGCCCTCCAGGAGTTCTTCACCTCGGGGGACTTCGCCTACAGCCTGCGCCCGCCGGAGGTGCCCGCCGACGCCGACCCGCTGGTGCACTTCCTGACCGTGGACCGGACCGGGTACTGCCAGCAGTTCGCCGGGGCGATGGCCGTGATGGCCCGCCAGGCGGGCATCCCCGCCCGGGTCGCGGTCGGCTACACCGCGGGCGAGCGCACCGGCGACGGGCGCTGGACCGTGACCAGCGGCGACGCCCACGCCTGGCCGGAGCTGTACTTCGAGGGCGCCGGATGGGTGCGCTTCGAGCCGACGCCGGGCGGGGTGGGCGGCCAGGGCTCGGCGACCGAGCCCGAGTACACCGACGGGGGCGGGCTCACCGCCGAGCGCCCCGACCCCGAGCCCACGCCCGGCTCGACGGAGGCGCCGACGCCGGAGCAGGAGGAGCCGGAGCCGACTCCGGAGGACTCCCCCTCCCCGTCCCCCTCCGCCGAGGAGGAGCAGGAGGCCGCGGCCGCGCCCGCCGGGGGCGGCCGGGACGCCCCGGACCTGTCGTGGCTGCCCGCCGCGGCGGCCGTGGCGGCCCTCCTCCTGCTGCCGTTCCTGCCCGCCGCGGTGCGCGCGTCCGTGCGCCGGTCCCGCCTGGGCCGCCCGGGCGCGGCCTGGCGGGAGCTGCGCGACACCTGTGTGGACCTGGGCCTGGGCTGGGACCTGGCGGAGAGCCCCCGCGGCACGGCGGCCCGCCTGGCGGCCCTGCGCGACGCGGACCGGGTGCCGCTCCCGGAGGAGGCGCGCGCGGCCCTGCACCGCCTGGCGCTGGCCGAGGAGCGCGACCGGTACGCCCCGGCGGCCTCCTGGAGCGAGGAGGTCGGCGCGGACCTGCGCGCCATCGTGCGCGGCCTGCCCGCCGTGGTGCCGCGGGGCGTGCGCCTGCGCGCGGCGCTGCTCCCCCGCTCCCTGTGGGACCGCCCCCGCCGCCCGGTCGCGGACCCCACCCCGCAGAACGCCTGACCGCCCCGGGCCGGGGGCGCCCCCCGGCCCGGACCCGCCGCCTTCCGGGGGTGGACACTCCCTGCCCCGGAGTGCCCGCCCCGGACGGAACGCGGACGCCCGTCCGGGCAGGGCCACCGCTCCCGGCACGGACACGCCGCCTTCCGGGAGCGGATCCTCTCTGGCCCCGGAGTACCCGCCCGGGCAGGGGTCACCGCCCCCGGCCGGCGGAACGGAGGCGGAGACGACGAAGGGGCCCCGCACGGTGTGCGGGGCCCCGTTCGTGATCCGGTCGGTCAGGGTGGCGAGATCACTCGTCGCCCTGCTGGCGGCGGCGCCAGCGCTCCTCGAAGCGATTCATCATGCCCGGGCGGTCGCCCTTGCGGCGCTTGGGCTCGTCCGGCGGGGCCTCGGCAGGTCCGCCGACGGCGGCCCGGCGCCAGGCGTTGAGCCCCCACAGCAGACAGGCCAGCATCACGAGGAAGCCGCCCACGCTGACGGTGACACCGACCGCGAGGCCGACGCTGCTGCCGAGCAGCAGGCCCGTCAGCATCAGCACGAGGCCGAGGACGAACCCGAGCCCGGCCTTGATGATCCGGCGCTTGTGATGGACCACGGGGTTCGTCTGCCGAACGGTGTTCGCGAACTTCGGGTCCTCGGCATACAGCGCCTGCTCGATCTGGTCGAGCATGCGCTGCTCGTGTTCAGAGAGCGGCACGGCGCCTCCCTACAACAGTCCCCGGTTGGGGTGACGGGTACTGATCAATGATCTCTTGGTCAGTGGTATGCCCAGAATACGGTGCGCTAGCGCACCGTGGAAGGAAAAGCTGCGTGCGGACCTGACCGACCAAGGCCACGATACCCCCGCGCTGTATCGGAAACACCGGCTTCCATGCCTCTCTGTCTACCCTGACTCCGGTCCTACCCCATGTAACGCTGAGGACGGCCCGGAAGTTGCGGCATCATACGTCGTTTTCGTCACGCTTGGCCAATACCGCCGACTGTAGCGCGCCCGGTCCGAATCGTTCCGCCACCCGGTCCATGACGCGCTCGACGTCGCGCCACCCCGTGTCCTGTTCGTCCAGGGCCAGCTGGCGGTGCACCCCGGAGGCGGGAACGATCCCCTCCATGCGAACGCCGACCAGGCGCATCGGGGTTCCCCTCAGCCCGGATTCGGCGTAAAGGGCCCGGGCGACGGCGTTGATCTCCCGGCCGACGTCGGTGGCGTCGGGCAGGGTGCGGGCCCGGGTGATGGTCGAGAAATCGCCCTTGCGGAGCTTGACGCTCACCGTGCGCCCCATCTGCCCCGAGGCCCTCAGCCTCCTCGCCACCTTCTCGGAGAGCCGCAGCAGCTCGCGGTGGACCTCTTCGGGGTCGGCCACGTCGACGGCGAAGGTCTCCTCGGCGCCGATGCTCTTGTCCTCGCTCTCGGGCTCCACCGGGCTGTCGTCGACGCCGTGGGCGAGGTCGGCCAGCCGGGCGCCGTGCTTGTCGCCCAGTTCCATGCGCAGCAGGTCGCGGTCGTACCGGGCCAGGGCGCCGACGGTGCGCACGCCCATCCGGGCCAGGGTCCGCTCGGTCTTGTCCCCCACCCCGGGCAGCGCGCCGACCGGCAGCGGGTCCAGGAAGGAGCGGACCGACGCGCTCGGCACCAGGAGCAGGCCGTCGGGTTTGCAGTGGGTGGAGCCGAGCTTGGCGGTGAACCGGGTGGCGGCCACCCCCACCGAGCAGGTCAGCCCCTGCTCCGCGCGGACCCTCTCGCGGATCATCGCGGCGATCCGCACCGGCCCGCCCAGGCGCCTGCGCGCCCCGGAGACGTCCAGGAACGCCTCGTCCAGGGACAGCGGCTGCACCAGCGGGGTGACCGCCCGCAGGATCTCCATGACCGCCCGGGAGACCTCCCGGTAGGCGCGCCCGTCGGGCGGGAACACGGCGGCGCCGGGGCACAGGCGCAGGGCCTGCGCCATCGGCATCGCGGAGTGGACCCCGCGGGCGCGGGCGCGGTAGTCGGCGGAGGAGACGACGCTGCGCGGGCCGGTGCCGCCGACGATGATCGGCGTGTCCGCCAGGCCGGGGTTGCGCAGCCGCTCCACACTCGCGAAGAACGCGTCCATGTCCAGGTGCAGGACGTTGCAGTCGGAGTCCGGTCCCGACCCGTCGCGCGGGAAGTCCGCGCCCAGGGGGACGATGCCCTGCGGGGTGACCATGCCCCGCAGCGCGGCCCCGCGCTCCAGTTGACGTCGGCTCATACGGTCAGGCTACGCGCCGGGCGGGACGGTTCTCAGGGCCGGTGGGCGGTGACGTGCAGCTGGGTGGCGATGCCCAGCAGCTCGGGATGATCGGCCGCGGCCTTCTCCAGTTCCACCAGGTGGCGGCCGGCGTGCACGTCGCCCTCCCAGGCGTGGCCGGGGACCAGGTCGGCGAACACCCGGACGCCGCGGACCCGCTCACCGGTGAGCCCGGCGGCGCCGACCAGCTCCAGGACGCCGCGGCGGGTGAACCGCCGCGGGATCGGGTCGCCCGGGCCCCAGCGGCCCTCGGCGTCCTCCAGGAGGGCGCGGGCGTCGGTGAGGTGTCCGGCCAGGGCGCGGTGCAGGGCCCCGGCGACGGCGTTGGTGACCAGCAGGCTGACCGCGCCGCCGGGCCGGGTGATGCCGACCACGTCGCGCAGGGCGGCGACGGGGTCGTCGACGTACTCCAGCACGTTGTGGACCAGGACGAGGTCGGTGCTCCCCTCGGGGAACAGCGTGGCCAGGTCGCCGGTGTCGCCCTGCACGCCGCGCACCCGCACCCCGCGCTCGGCGGCGCGGCGCTCCAGGGCGGCCAGCGAGTCGGGGCTGGGCTCGACGACGGTGACCCGGTGGCCGAGCTCGGCGAGCGGGACGGCGGCCCCTCCGGTCCCGCCCCCGGCGTCGACGATGTCCAGGGGGGAGTCGCCGCCGAGGCGGTCCAGCAGTCCGGCCAGGGCCTCCCACACGACGGCGGTCCGCGCGGTGTTGGCCGCCCGGCCCGGGCCGGTGGCCCCGCCCTCTCCCAGACCGCTCACTGCCGCCTCGCTCCTGTCACCCACCGGTCCCCCACAGTGCTCGTCCCACCCGGCCCGCCCACACCCCGTGCGCGCGCCGGCCCGCCCCCGCCTACAGGGCGAGCGTCGCCTTGTTCTCCATCAGCCTGGACAGCAGCCCATTGACGAAGTTGGGAGACTCGTCGGTGGACAGTTCCTTGGCGACCCCCACGGCCTCGGCGATCGCCACCGCGTCGGGGATGTCCTCGGCCCACAGCAGCTCGTAGGCGCCCATCCGCAGGATGTTGCGGTCCACGACCGGCATCCGCTCCAGGGTCCAGCCGATCGCGTAGGTGTCGAGGAGTTCGTCGATGCGGTCCCGGTGTCCGTCGACGGCGCGGGCCAGCTGCTCGGTGAACTCGTTGATCGGCGGCTCGGGCTGGGCCCGGCGGCGGCGGATGACCTCTTCCACCGAGATGCCGCGCACCTCGGCCTCGTAGAGGACCTCGACCGCGCGCCGCCGCGCCTTGCGCCGTGCTCCGCTCATCAGTTGACTCGCCCGAGGTAGTCGCCCGTGCGGGTGTCGACCTTGACGCGCTCGCCGGTGGAGATGAACAGGGGCACCTGGATGGTGGCGCCGGTCTGGACGGTGGCGGGCTTGGTGCCGCCGGTGGAGCGGTCGCCCTGGACGCCGGGGTCGGTGTGGGTGATCTCCAGCTCGACCGCGGCGGGCAGCTCGATGTAGAGCGGGTTGCCCTCGTTGGTGGCCACCGTGACCTTGGTGTTCTCCAGCAGGAAGTTGCTGTCGTCGCCGACCACGGCCTCGGGGACCGGGAGCTGGTCGTAGGTCTGGGTGTCCATGAAGATGTAGGACTCGCCGTCGTGGTACAGGTACTCCATGTCGCGGCGGTCGACGTTGGCGAACTCGACCTTGGCGCCGGCGTTGAAGGTCTTGTCCACGATCTTGCCGGTGAGGACGTTCTTCAGCTTGGTACGGACGAACGCGCCGCCCTTGCCCGGCTTGACGTGCTGGAACTCGAGGACGTTCCACAGAACGTTGTCGATCCGCAGGGTCGTGCCGTTCTTGATGTCGTTCGTCGTGGCCACTTCGGTCGTCTCTCCCAGGGGTCTGACACGTCGGGGACCGGAACCTCGCAGGGCCCGGTCGGCGGTTCGGTGGGGCGGGCCGCGGGCGCCCCGGGAGCCGTCCCGGGCGCGCCTGTGCACAGGCCGCCTGGCTGCCAGTCTAGTGGCTCCCCGGAACCGGGGCGTCGCCCGCGACGGCGGCGTAGGCCGCGTCGAGCAGCTCCGGCGCGGGCCCGGCCAGGATGGCCGGCTTCGCGAGGCCGTCCAGGACCACGAACCGCAGGGTGGCGCCGCGGGCCTTCTTGTCGACGCTCATGGAGGCGCGCAGCCCCGGCCAGGCGGCGGCCCCGTAGGAGACGGGCAGGCCCACGGAGGTGAGCAGCTCGCGGTGGCGGGCCACCAGGTCCGCGTCGATGCGCCCGTCGAGGCGGGCGAGCTCCGCGGCGAAGACCATGCCGATGGAGACGGCGTACCCGTGCCGGAACGTGTAGTTCTCGGCGCGCTCGATGGCGTGCCCCAGGGTGTGGCCGTAGTTGAGGATCTCGCGCAGGCCGCTCTCCCGGAGGTCGCCGGAGACCACCTCCGCCTTGACCCGGACGGCCCGTTCGATGAGCTCGCGGGTGTGGCGGCCCTCGGGCAGGGCGGCCCCCTCGGGGTCGTCCCCGACCAGGTCGCAGATGACGGGGTCGGCGATGAACCCGGCCTTGATGATCTCGGCGAGCCCGCCGATGTAGTCGGCCCTGGGCAGGGTGGGCAGGGTGGCCAGGTCGCACAGCACCCCGGCCGGGGGGTGGAAGGCGCCGACGAGGTTCTTGCCCTCGGGCGTGTTGATGCCGGTCTTGCCGCCGACGGCGGCGTCCACCATGCCGAGCAGGGTGGTGGGGACCAGGACGGCCCGCACGCCGCGCAGCCAGGTGGCGGCGACGAACCCGGCCAGGTCGGTGGTGGCGCCCCCGCCCACGCCCACGACGGCGTCGCTGCGGGTGAAGCCGTTCAGCCCCAGCCGGGTCCACAGGTCGGCGGCGACGGCCGCGGTCTTGGCGGCCTCCCCGTCGGGGACGGGCATGGGGTGGACGGTGTACCCGGCGGCCCGCAGGGCGCCGGCGACCGGGCGGGCGACGGCGTCCAGGCCCTCGGGGTGGATCACCGCGACGCGGGAGGCCTCCCCGACCAGGGAGGGCAGCTCGGCGAGCACGCCGCTGCCGACGACGACGTCGTAGCGTCCCGCGTCGTCGCCGACGCGGATGCGGGTGGTGGTCACGGGGCGGCCTTCCCGGTGTCGAGGGTGGGCACGATGGCGTCGACGATCTCCTCGGGGTGGAACCCGGTGGTGGGCACCGTCACCGTGGCGAGGGACTCGTAGACCGGCAGCCGCTCGTCCAGGAGCTTGCGCAGCCGGGCCCGGGGGTTGCCGACCAGCAGGGGCCGGGCGGCGTCCATGCCGACGCGCTTGGCGGCCTCGGCGAACTCCACCTGGAGGTAGACCACGTGGTGGTCGGCCAGGTCGCGGCGGGTGTCCTCGTCCAGGACGGCGCCGCCGCCGACCGCGATGACGCCCTCCCAGGAGCGCAGCCCCTCGGCGACGACCTCGCGCTCCAGCGCCCGGAAGTGCTCCTCGCCGTCCTCCAGGAAGATGTCGCCGACGGGCTTGCCCGCCCGCTTCTCGATCTCGGTGTCGGTGCACAGCAGGTCGGCGCCCAGGCGCCGGGCCAGGGCCTCCCCGACCGTGGACTTGCCCGAGCCGGGCGACCCGATCAGGACCGCGATCGCTCGTGACACGCTACTTCCCACCTTCGTCTCGGTCCCGGGGCCCGCCGTCGGCGGGCCCCGGACGGGTCAGCGGATCTCCAGGGAGTCCAGGTAGCCCCGGAGGTTGCGGGCGGTCTCCTCGACCGAGTCGCCGCCGAACTTCTCGATGGCGGCCTCGGCGATGACGAGGGCGACCATCGACTCGGCGACCACGCCGGCGGCCGGGACCGCGGTGACGTCGCTGCGCTGGTGGTGGGCCCGGGCGGGCTCACCGGTCTCGGTGTCGATGGTGTCCAGCGCCCGCGGCACGGTGGCGATGGGCTTCATGGCGGCGCGCACCCGCAGCGGGTCGCCGGTGCTCATGCCGCCCTCGACGCCCCCGGCGCGGTTGGTGCGGCGGCGGACCCCGTCGGGTCCGGGCTCGATCTCGTCGTGGGCCTGCGAGCCGCGGCGGGCCGCGGTGCGGAACCCGTCGCCGACCTCGACGCCCTTGATGGCCTGGATGCCCATCAGGGCGGCGGCCAGCCGGGCGTCCAGGCGGCGGTCCCAGTGGACGTGGGTGCCCAGGCCCGGGGGCAGCCCGTAGGCGAGGACCTCGACAACGCCGCCGAGGGTGTCCCCGGACTTCTTGGTGTCGTCGACCTCCTCGACCATGCGGGCGCTGGTCTGCGGGTCGAAGCAGCGCAGCGGGTCGGCGTCGACCGCGGCCAGGTCCTGCGGGCCCGGCTCGGGCGCGTCGTCGGGGACGGAGACCGGCCCCATGGACACCACGTGGCTGAGGATCTCCACGCCCAGCGCCTGGCGGCAGAACCGCCGGGCGACCTCGCCGATGGCGACGCGGGCGGCGGTCTCCCGGGCGCTGGCGCGCTCCAGGATGGGCCTCGCCTCGGTGTGCCCGTACTTCTGCATGCCGACGAGGTCGGCGTGGCCGGGCCGGGGGCGGGTGAGCGGGGCGTTGCGGGCGATGCCGTCCAGCACCTCGGCGGGCACCGGGTCGGGGGACATCACCTGCTCCCACTTGGGCCACTCGGTGTTCCCGACCTCGATCGCGACCGGGCCCCCGAGGGTGCGGCCGTGTCGGATGCCCCCGATGACGGAGACCTGGTCCTGCTCGAACTTCATCCGGGCGCCACGACCGTACCCGGCGCGGCGGCGGAGCAGCGCGGCGGCGATGTCGTCAGAGGTGACGGACACACCGGCCGGGAGGCCCTCCAGAATCGCGACGAGTGCCGGCCCGTGGGATTCCCCTGCGGTCAGCCAACGCAACATGGACCGATCTTTTCACGGATCGGTCCGAGGGGTGGCATCCGGTCTCAGAGTTCGGGCAGCAGGGGTCCGGCGGCCAGGACGGTGGCGAGGGTCGCGGCGAGCATGAAGGGCCCCAGCGGGAAGGTCGAGCCCGGGGAGGCGCGGCGCAGCGCGATCAGGACCAGGCCCACCGCGGAGAAGGCCGCGAACGCCCAGAAGACGGCGGTCAGCGCGCCCAGCGGCCCGGCCGCCCACCCGGCGTACAGGCCGGTCAGCCCGGACAGGCGGACGTCGCCCAGGCCCATCCCCCGCGGGTGGATCCGCCACAGCAGCCAGTACAGGACCGTGACGAGGACCATGCCCAGCAGGGCGTCCAGGAGCCGTCCCGGGGCCGGTCCGTCCGGCGGTGTCAGCGCGGCCAGGGCGATGAGGGCGGCGGCCACCGGGTAGGCGGGCCGGACCAGCGCGTCGGGCAGGCGCTGGACCCGCAGGTCGACGACGGACAGGGCGGAGCCCACCGCGATGAGCCAGAGCACCGCGGGCAGCCACAGGGGCGTCCAGTCCGGGTGCAGGACGGCGGCGGCCCCGGCGAGGGCCGCGGCGGGCACGGCCAGCAGGACGGCCCCGGGGTGGGAGCGCACGGTCTGCTCGCAGTGCGGGCAGCTTCCGCGGCCGCGGAAGGCGCGGTCGGCCACCAGGGGGAACCACCGCCAGAACCGGAGCTCGGCCAGGCAGTGCGGGCAGCGCGGCGGCGGCGGTCCGTCCTCGCCCGGGGCGGGCTCCGGTTCCGGCGCGCCCGCGTGCCCGGCACGGGCCTGTGCGGCGCCGTCCCTGGTGGCGGCGGCGTCGAGGGGGGCGCGGGTGTGCGGGCCGGCCGGTCCGGCCGGTCCGAACAGGGGTACCAGGCGGCCGCCGACGTGTCCGGCGAGCAGGCCGGCCAGGGCCGTGACCGCGATGACGGCGACCGCCCAGTGGTCGGCGAGGGGCGCGAGTGCCGAGGGGGTGGGCATGATGCGAAGCTACCCGTCGGCGCGCCGCGCCGACAGGCCCGGGCGCCGCCTGTGGAGAACTCCGCGGCCCTCAGTCGGTCTCGCGCCTGGCGCGCACGACCGCGCTGAGCTCGATCCCGCCGGGCAGGACGTGGCGGAGCTCGGCGGCCAGGCGCTCGGCGACGCGGCGCAGGGATTCGTCGTCGCGCTCCTCCAGCTCCAGGCGGATGCCGATGTCGGCCCGCTGGGAGGGGTGGATGCGCACGCGCTCGATGCCGAACTCGGTGTGGGTGACCCGGTAGACCAGGGCCAGGACCTGGGGGTCGTCCTTGGGCTCGGGGACGGTGCCCTGCTCGGCGAGCATGGTCAGGAAGCGGCCCTGGACGGTGTAGGGCACGGGGCCGGACACGTCGATGACCAGGGCGTCGGCGCCCTCCTCCACAGCGGCCTGGCAGGCGTCCTTGGTGGTGAAGGGGACGGGACGGGCGTCGGAGCGCCAGCGGCGGACGGCGTCGACCGAGGTGAAGGCCAGCACGCCGCGGCGGCCGTCCCTGCCGGTCATGACCGGCATGGCGACCTCGCTGTTCTTGTCCTTGGTGAGCCCGCCGACGCCCTCCTCGGTCTCGGTGGCCACGGCGACCACGGGGATGAGGACGCGGGAGCCGCTCAGGGCGGCCAGCACCTGGCGGTCGCCGATCTCGCCGGCGGCGTGGGCGCGCAGGCGGGATTCGACCTCGGGGTCGGCGCTCCCGTCGTCGTCACGGAAGTTCTGGGCGCCGATGATCGTTGGTCTGCTCACGACCCCCGACTCTACCCGGGCGGGGGTCCGGGCGGGGCGGCCTCGCGCTCACCCGTCACCGACGGTGGCCCGCTGGACACCGGAACGCCGCCCGGCGGCCGCCGGGGCGTCACCGTCCGGCTCCAGGGCGGCGAGGAGGCCCTCCAGTTCGGCGGTGCCCAGCGGTCCGAGGCGGTCGAACATCAGGGCGCGGACCCGGGCGGCGTGCCCGGGGGCGACCTCGGCCAGCAGGCGCGCCCCCTCGTCGGTGAGGACGGCCCACAGGCCGCGCCGGTCGTCGGTGCACTCCTCCTTGCCGACCAGGCCGTCGCGTTCGAGGCGGGCGATCTGGTGGGAGAGGCGGCTCTTGGAGACGATGACGCTGTCGGCCAGGGCCCGCATGCGCATGCGCCGCCCGGGGGCCTCGGACAGGTGCACGAGGATCCCGTACTCGATGAGGCCGAGGCCGCCGCGTCCGCGCAGGTCGCGTTCGAGCTCGTCGTAGATCCAGGCGTTGACGCGCAGGAAGCTCCGCCAGACCCGTTGTTCGCCGTCGTCGAGCCATGCCGGGTTCTCCATGGGGGCGATTCTAGTGGCGGCGGTTGCGCATGGGGCGTCGACCACATTAGATTCTTCCCAGGAAGATATTTCTAAGGTACCTTGTTCCTAGGCAACAGAAGGGCCCGAGAACCGGGTCCCCGACCCGCGACAGGGAGACAGTCAGATGGCAGCGCAGGAACTCAAGGCCGGCACCTGGAAGATCGACGCCGCTCACAGCACCGTCGGGTTCTCCGTCCGCCACATGATGGTGAGCAAGGTCCACGGGCGGTTCGAGAAGTTCGACGCCACCCTGACCGTGCCCGAGGACCCCGCGCAGTCCTCGGTCGAGGCCACGATCGACGCCACCTCGATCAACACGGACAACGCCGACCGCGACAACCACATCCGCTCGGCGGACTTCTTCCACGTGGAGGACCACCCCGAGTTCTCCTTCCGCTCCACCGGCCTGGCCGCCGACGGCGAGGACTTCGTCCTCAAGGGCGACCTGACCATCAAGGGCAACACCAAGCCCGTCGAGCTGAAGCTGGAGTTCAACGGCTCCACCCTCGACCCCTACGGCCTGGACCGCTCCGGCTTCTCCGCCACCACCCAGATCAGCCGCAAGGAGTTCGGCGTCGACATCGAGATGCCGATGGACGGCGGCGGCGTGGTCATCGGCGACAAGATCACCATCACGATCGACGCCGAGTTCACCCGCCAGGCCTGACCGGCCCGGCGGCGCGTCCCCCCTGACCCCGGGGACCGGCGTCCGCTCCGGCCGCGCCGGCCGGAGCGGACGCGCCGTGCGGCCCCCCGCCCCTCGGGGGCGGGGCGGGAGGCCGCCCTCCGAAGGCGCCCCCGGGCCGCCCGACCGGCGGGGCCATCGCCATTGCCCCGGGCCCGGCCCCGCCCGCCGGGGGGGGCCCCGGGTGGGTGCTCCCCCGACGTTGTGGTCACGGTGTGGCC
>NZ_JBHVLR010000030.1:0-49629 GCF_042797335.1 Nocardiopsis sp. NPDC057823
CGATGGCCTTCCTCGGTTTCCTGCTGCAGGAGACGGGCCGGCTGGAGGAGGCCGAAGACTGGCTTCGGCAGGCCGTCGACCAAGGCAACACCAACCTGATGGTCTCCCTCGGGATCCTGCTGCAGGAGACGGGGCAGCTGGAGGAGGCCGAAGACTGGCTTCGGCAGGCTGCCGACCAAGGCAACACCAACGCGATGGTCTCCCTCGGGATCCTGCTGCAGGAGACGGACCGGGCGGAAGAAGCCGAAGACTGGCTCCGGCAGGCTGCCGACCAAGGCAACACCAACGCGATGGTCGTCCTCGGTTTCCTGTTGCGGGAGATGGGCCGGCTGGAGGAGGCCGAAGGCTGGCTTCGGCAGGCTGCCGACCAAGGCGACACCAACGCGATGGCCCCCCTCGGTTTCCTGTTGCGGGAGATGGGCCGGCTGGAGGAGGCCGAAGGCTGGCTCCGGCAGGCCCGGGAGATGGGGGGTGCTGAGTGAGCGCGGCCGGGATATCGGTCGTGCTCGTCCACTGCTGGTTTAGACGGTTTCTGGCTCGCGATAAGTGGGCCGTATCAGGGGCCAGGTGCGGGAGGGTCGGATATAGCCTTTTCCGGCAGAACCCTGTCCCCGCACCGGCAGGGAGGGAACAATCGCCGGTATGGGACGTAGAAGGATCTGGGCGCTGGCCCTGGGTGTGCTCGCGCTGGTGCTGTTCGGCTTCTGGGTGGCCCCCCGCCTGTTCCCTGACCTGGGGTGGGGGCTGGACGAGCTCAACCAGGTCGCCGGTATCGCCTCGGCCGCGATGGCCGCGGCGACGCTGGCGGTGAGCCTGTGGCCGGCGCCCTCCGGCCCGGCCCCGGCTGCGACCGGGGGTGTGACGAACACGCTCACCGGTGATGTTACGGGGACCTCGGTCCAAGCCCACACCATCCACGGCGGGGTCGGCAACACCACCCACCACAGTGCGGACCACATCGACTTCTCCGGCGGGACCTTTCACGGCCCGGTCACCGGCAAGCATGAGGAACACCACTACCGCCCCGATACCGGGCCCGGCCACGAACACCCCTGAACGCCCCCGCCCCCGGCCCTTCTGTCGGGCACACTCGCTCCACGACGCCTGTCAGTCTCAGTCCCTGGAAACACCGATGGGCAACTCCGCAGGGGGTTAGCGTGTCTTATCCACATGTTCCCTCCCGGCCCCTTCCGCGGAGGGCGGGTGAAAGGGCGGGTGCCATCGTGGCCGACGACAGCGCAGAACTGGTGGAGCAGACCGCTACCGCCCTGGTCCGGGTCATGGCCACCCGCGACCAGGAGTGGGCACCGGTCCGGGAGGAGCTCTCCGCCCTGTTCGCCAAAGCCGCCCACGTGGCCGCTGCGGAGTTGGAGCGCTCCCGCACCGAGGTGGTCCAGGACCCCGCCCTGGTCGGGGAGGCGATCGGTGAGTGGAAGGCCAAGCTGCGCCGCCTGGTGCGCGCCAACCCCGAGACGGCCGCGCCGATGCGCGAGATCCTGGGCCGGCTGAACACCGACGACGTACAGCCGCGGGTGTCCAACACCATCACCGGCAACGTCACCGGCACCGCCGTGCAGGCCCACACGGTCCACGACGGGGTCGGTAACACCACCTACGGCGGCGACCACGTCGAGCAGTCCCACATCCGGGCGGGACGGGACGTGATCGGGGTGCAGAACAACCACCGCGACGGCCGCGACTCCGACCAGGAGCGCTGAGGGTGCCCAAGAAGAAAAAGAAGGCTCGGCCCAAGGCCTCGACGTATGTGCACCAGCCCGAGGCCGCCGCGGCCCGCGACGCGGTCGGGGTGCAGCACAACCACTTCCATGCGCCCGTGGACGCGGATGCCCGGGGTGCGGCCTCGCTGGTCGCGGACCTGCCCCCGGTGGAGGCCGGGTTCACCGGCCGTGCAAGCGACCTGGACCGCCTGAAAGACGCCCTGGACCCCGAACAGGACGGCAGCGCGCCGGTGGTGGTCGCGGCCGGGATGGGCGGGATCGGCAAAACCCAGCTGGCGCTGGCCAGCGCCCACCAGGCGGTGCGGGACAAGGTCTTCTCCCGGGCGCTGTTCGTGGACCTGCGCGGCTACACCACCCCGGTCGACGCCCACCGGGCCCTGCAGGCGCTGCTGGTGTCGCTGGGGGTCGAGGCGGACACCATTCCCGAGGATGAGGAGGCTCGGGCGGGCCTGTACCGGGCCACCCTGCAGGCCCGAGCCGACGAGGGCGGTGGCCCGGTGCTGGTGGTGGCCGACAACGCCTCCCACCCCGACCAGGTCGGCCCCCTGGTCCCCGGGCCGGGCGGGCACCGGCTGCTGGTCACCTCCCGCGAGCGCCTGGGCGCGCTGGCCGCACGGCAGGTGGCTGTGGGCACGCTCGCCGACGAGGAGGCCTTCCAGGTGTTGGTGGCCGATCTGCGCCTGGCCGACTCCGACGACGAGCGCATCCACGACCTGCAAGGTCTCACCAGCCTGGCGGGGGCGTGTGCGGGGCTGCCTTTGGCGCTGCGCATCGCGGCCGGGCAGTTGAAGAACGCCCCCGACCTGGAGGCGGACGAGCTCGCCCACACCCTCACCCAGGGCGCCGACCGCATCGCCCACTTCGCAGACCAGCGCCGGGAACTCCAGGCGGTGTTCGCCTCCTCCACCGCCCGGCTGCCGGGCGAGCAGAAGGAGTTGCTCGCTCTGTTGGGGCTGGCCCCAGGCCCGGACATCTCCACCACAGCGGCCGCGGTTCTGGTGGGCGCGGACGAGCGCGAGGTGCTGGTGCGCCTGCGCGGCCTGGCCGCCTCCCACCTGGTCACCGCCTCCCGGGGGCGGTGGTCGATGCACGACCTGGTCGCCGCCTACGCCGCCACCCTGGCCGGCCCCAAACCCCCGGCCCGATACGCCCGCGCGCAGCGCCGCCTGCTCGACCACTACACCGATCGGGTCACCGACGCCGGACAACACCTGCGGGCGTTGCCGGGCCGGCCCGTGCCGGATACCTTCACCGGCCAAGGGCAAGCGTGGGAGTGGTTGGACGCCGAGCGGGCGGTGCTGATCAACGCCGCCCACACCGCCCACCGCATCGGCCATGTCCGGGCTGCCATCCTGTTGCCGCTTGGCCTGGGCCGGTACCTCGACCGGCGGCGGCTCTTCCACGACCAGATCACCATCACCCGTCTGGCCCTGGACACAGCCCAGCGCATCGGTGACCGACTGAATCAGGCAGGGGCGTGGAACAACCTCGGCGCCGCCCTGCGCCAGGTGCGCCGGTTCGACAAGGCGATCAACGCCCACACCCGCGCCCGCGACCTCTTCCAACAGGCGGGCGATGCCCACGGCGAGGCGATGGCGTGGAACAACCTCGGCAGTGCCCTGGGCGAGGGGCGCCGGTTCGACGAGGCGATCAACGCCCACACCCGCGCCCGCGACCTCTACCAACAGGCGAGCGATGCCCACGGCGAGGCGATGGCGTGGAACAACCTCGGCGCCGCCCTGCGCCAGGTGTGCCGGTTCGACGAGGCGATCAACGCCCACACCCGCGCCCGCGACCTGCACCAACAGCACGGCAACACCCACGGCGAGGCGGCGGCGTGGAACAACCTCGGCAGTGCCCTGGGCGAGGGGCGCCGGTTCGACGAGGCGATCAACGCCCACACCCGCGCCTGCGACCTGCACCAACAGACGCGCGATGAGCATTCTGCGGAGAACGCCAGCGCGGGGGTGGGTATCGCGCTGGGCGGGCTTGAGCGTTGGGCGGAGGCGGTCCACGCCCTGGAGCGGGCGGTGGCCTTCTTTGGCCAGGCCGGCGACCGGCACTCCCAGGGGCGTGCCTGCTACGAGCTGGGTCTGGTGCACCACCGGTCCGGTTCCCCCAGCCGGGCCGTACCAGTGCTGGAGGAGGCGGTGCAGCTGCTGGCGTCAACGAACGACCCCCACCGGCACGAGCAGGCCCGCGAGGCGTTGGACAAGGCCCGTACCGCAGGTGAGGAAGAGCTGGATGAGGAAGCGTCCTGAGCCCACCCCCTTTTTTTGAGCTCGCACTTCTGAAAACGAGCCTTCCAAGAGGAAGTGCTCCGGCGGAGGCGCTCCCGGACGACCTCCAGGCAGGACCGGTCCGGGTCTTGGCCACAGCACTCTCCGTGAAACAGGCGGCCAGGTGTACCGCCGCCGCGGGTGTCCAACTAACGATCGTTTCTCGGACACCCCGCCGGAGCACTGCCCAAGGGCGCGAAACGGCCTCTAAGAGTGTCGGAAAAACGTGTTGGAAACTCCTGGCGTTCATCTAGTCCGGGGATACCGTTTTTCGTACACTCGGGGGATGGACACCACCCCCGCCCCGGCACTTGCTCTGCCCGACGATCCGCTCGCCCCCGAACCGGCCCCGGCCGGCGGCGGGGCGCTGGTCGGCTACGCCCGGGTCTCCACCCGCGACCAGAAGCTCGACCGCCAGCTCCGCGCCCTGGAAGCGGCCGGGTGCGCCAAGGTCTTCGCCGACAAGAAGTCCGGCCGCGACGCCCAGCGCCCCGAGCTGAAAGCGTGCCTGGCCTACCTGCGGCCCGGCGACACCCTGGTGGTGGCCTCCCTGGACCGGCTCGCCCGCTCCCTGGCCGACCTCATCACCCTGGTCTCGGACCTGCGTCGCGCCGGGGTGGGTTTCCGGTCCCTGCACGAGGCCCTGGACACCACCACTCCCGGCGGCCGCCTGGTGTTCCACGTCTTCGCCGCCTTGGCTGAGTTCATCCGCGAACTCATCGTGGAGGGCACCAAGGAGGGCCTGGACGCCGCCCGCGCCGCGGGCAAGCGCCTGGGCCGCCCCCCGGCTATGACGCCGGAGCAGATCCGCCACGCCCGCGACCTTCTGGAGCGCCCCGACAACTCGGTGGCCTCCATCGCCCGCCTGCTGGGCGTGTCCCGGTCGACCCTGTACAAGCACGTTCCGGAGCTGTCCGGTGGCCGGACCGCGATCCAAGCGCCGTAGGTACTCACGGGTTACTTGTCCTATTGCCGGGCGTTCAAGAGAACACCCCCCGCTGTCAAGTCCCAACCCCGCCTAGCATCATCACACTCTGTAAGTCCCTGTGACTTATAGATGTCCTTTGAGGTAGGGGTAGGTAGTTGTCCCCCTATGAACATCATCAACCGCTCCGCGGCCGGCCGGTTCGCGGCCGCCGCCGTGATCGCGGTGGGAGCCGCGGTCGCGGCCGTGCTGCTGGGCACGGCCCTGTACGGCAGCGACCGGCACAGCACCCGGGCGTTCCGGGTCCTGCGCTGGCTCTCGGGCCGCCCCGAGCCCCGGCAGCCTCGCGGGAGTTAAGTTACTCGCGAGCTACTTGTCACCTGGTGACACGCTCCTTACCGGCAGCCCGGCTTGGGGTGCGGAGCCTTTCGGGTCGGTACCTGCCTGCCCTGTCCGAAGGATGCTGTATGCCAGATCTATCGAGCCGGGATCGACGCATCTGACAGACAACGCTCTTGGCGTCATGCACCGCACGACCGTCCCCATGTCTGCTGAAGGAGGAGAGCATGCGCCAAGACGACCTGTTCGAGATGAACCGAGAGGGCAGCTACTGGTTCAAGAAGCTGAACCACAGGCTCATCAATGAGGTCAGGCGAGGACTGGCCACCGACATCAACGATGACGACGTCGCTCACGCCCTCCTCTACCTGCTGATCGACGACTTGCCCCTGCATCCAGAGCACGACGGGCTCCTGGACAACCCTGACACCGGTGCGGTCATCCGATGCCTCACGGCTGTGCTCTGGCGGTTGGGGATCGAGTTCAAGCCACCGTTCCACGACAAGCACGGCTACGTGTCCTTCTGCACGGCCAACAACAACGGGCTCAACACCGACTTGACACTGGTGTTCGCACCTGCACGAGAGGCCTTGGAACGGCGCGACCGACTCCACGGCGGGGGTGGGCTTCGAGGCCTGCGCGGCGAACTGCGCAACCTCATCTTCGCCGCCGAATACAAGCCGGAGATCGTCTGGCGCGACGTGACAGCGGGAACCATCGAGATCACGAAGAACAAGCAGCACTGCCTGCTGTACGACCGCCCGGTCGGCCCCCAGGGACTCACCTGGGGCGCACTCCTTGACTGGTGGAGGCACCAGGACGGTAACTACGCCCTTCCCAAAGAGGCGCTGCGCACCACGCTTCGGGACTGTCTCCTGCGATCCCTGAGGAAGAACGAGCCCGAGCGGATGATGCTGGACTTCTACTGGCGGCTCTCCCTGAACAAGGGATTCGACGCCTCTCCTGCCCTGCTGCCGCAGGTGTACCTCCACTTCGACCCGCTCACCCAACAGCAGAGGATCCAGCGGGTGGAGGGTCAGGTTCTTCCACGCCAGCGCATGGACTTCTTGCTGCTCGCCCCGGGCGGCCGCCGGTATGTCCTGGAGCTGGACGGCAGGCAGCACTACTCGCGTGATGGAGTGCCAGCGCCGGACCTGTACGCAGAGATGGTGCGTGAAGACCGGCGTATCCGCCTCCAGGGCTATGAGGTGTACCGGTTCGGCGGTGCGGAGTTCAGCAACGCCAAGGCAGCGGAAACCATGTTGAGCGAGTTCTTCAGGGAACTCCTTGGTGGGGTGCAAGGCGAGGAGTACGGAAACGCCGAGGGACCCTTCTAAAACACGAAAAGCCCCTCGCGCTCCGGAACGGTCGGGGTGCGAGGGGCTTTGTGATGTGCAGGTCAGGTGTGGGCGACCATAGGGGCTACCAGGGCTCGGTGGCGGCCTGGGTGCGGGGGCTGTCGTGACCGGGGCGCGACCTCAGGCGGGCAGGCCCCGGTGGCCGCCAGGGGCCACGGCCGCAACCGGCCGGAAAACGCGAGAAGCCCCGGACTCCGGGAGTACCGGAGTCCGGGGCTTCAGGGTGTGCGGATCAGGTCCACGGGAGCGCGAGACCATCGCCCGGCCGCCTGGGCACCACATGCCAGTGCAGGTGGGCGACCGTGGCCGACGCGGCCGGCCCCACATTCGCGATCAGGTTGGCCTGCCATCGGGCGTCGGCGACCAGGGCGGCCGCGTAGGAGGCCACCCGCCCGGTCAGGTGCGGGTCCGTGGCTGCGGTGGCCACGTGCCGCACCGGGATGACCAGCAGGTGCTGGTCGGTGACCGGGTTGAGCGGGCGAATGGCCAGGGCGCCTTCACCGGACCACCGCCGGGTGTCCCACAGCCCGGTCGACTTCGGGGCGCGTCCACCCGGTGGGCGGGTCCAGCCGTTCCAGACCGACCACGGACCGCCGCGGCGCCCGCCAGGGCCGGTCGTGGCGGGTGTCCTCGTGGTCGTGGCCGTAGAGCCAGATCGAGTGGTCGCCGACCTCGGCCACCCGGCCGGTGACGGTGGACGCGCGGGTGTCGACCGTGACCTTCTCCCCGATCATCAGGTCCCCCAGGGCGGTGTCGATCTCAGTGGTCACTGGTCCACTCCCTCGCGGGTCTGGCAGTCATCGACCACGGCTGCGGTGTCGCAGCGCGGGCAAACGATCACCCGCGCCACCCGGGCCCGGGGCAGCGCCCGGCCGGTGGTCCACCACAGTTCGCAATCCGGGCTGGTGCCCTGGTGGGTGCGGCCCCGCGTCCACCGCGACCAGCCCTGACAGGTGCCGCACCGGTACTCGCGCCGGTCGTCGGCGATGGCGGCGGGCAGGCGCCGGTGAGCCGCGGCCGGGCTCATGTGCGGCTGGAAGGTGATGCGCCGCCGGTGCCAGGCCCAACGGGTGATGGACCACCGGCCGGTCAGGTGGTGCACCCGTAGGTCCACGGCCGGGCCGCCGCTGGACCTCTCGGCCACCGTCAGGTCCCAGGGCAGGCCGCTGGCGCGGATCGCCCCCAGCAGACGGCGAGCGGTAGAGGTCAGATCCAGGGCGGGTAGGTCCTCACCAGGGGCGGCGTCGGCGTGCTGCGGCATCTCCAGGGACTCGTCAGGCCGGTGGTAGTAGGTGGTGTAGGTGTCCATCATGCTCACCGTTCCACCACCGGGCGGGTCAGGTGGCGGGTGTCCAGCTCGATGTCGACGTCCTCGCGCTCCTCCAGGCGCTCAGCGACCTCGCGGGCCACGGTCGGTGCCCGGTGCCTCCCGCCAGCGCACCCGATTGCGATCACCACGTCGGCGCGGGCCGGTCCGGAGGCCATCGCGAGCGCGGCCGCGGTGATCGCGTCGACCAGCGCGCCGATGCCCGGGGTCGCCAGGACGTGCTCGCGCACCCGGGGGTCGACGCTGGTGAGCTGGCGGAAGGCCGGGTCCACGTGGGGGTCGCGGAAGTGGGTGCGCAGGTCGAAGACCGCGTGCGCCTCGGGCGGCGGAGCGGAGTGCAGGAACCCGAAGCTGACGATCTTGACCAGGGGCGGGAAAGGTTGGTGCTGCATGCAGATTCTCCTTGAAGAACACGGTGGCCGCCCCCTGGGGGAGGGGCGGCCACCGGAGCGGATCGGGCCGTGGGTGTCAGGGGCGTCCGCCGAGCCAGTACTCGCCGGGCGGCGTGGCGTAAGCGGTCTCGGCCAGGTCCAGGTCGTCCTGGGTGAGCCACGGCAGGTACCCGACCCCCCACAGGATCCGGAGCCAGACGGCCTCCAGGGAGGCGTGCGGCTGGGTGTCGGGGGCGCCGCCCGCCCGGTAGTGGTCCAGGGTCGTAGCCGCCAGGTCGGCGACCTCCTCCCAGGAGTAGACGCGGGCTCCCCGGGTCTCCCCCGGGGCCGGGGCGATCTCACCCTCGGCGGTCACCTCGACCACCTCCCACTCGTGCCCCGGCCGGGGCAGGGCGGGGAGGCTGGCGCAGAGGTTGGGCAGGTGGCCCAGCCACCGCGTCCTCGGCTCCCCGACCACCGTCAGGCCCACTTCCTCCCGCACCTCGGCGACCAGGGCGTCGGCCACGCTGGTGTGCTCGTCCTTGACGTGCCCGGCCACGGGGGCGGTTCCTCGGGGCCACCACCCGCGGGTGACCATGACGAGCCCGTCGGGGGAGGTGATCAGGACGCCGACGGAGGTGCCGCAGCACCGCTTGAGGGTGCGGCCGCCGGTCGTGGTGGTGAACGTGCTGGTCATAATGGGTGTGCTCCGTTCTGGAGTGCGGCCCGCCCCTGGTCCTTGGTCGAATCGGGGCGGGCCGCTTCATGGGGTGGACCGGGTGGTCCCCCCGCCGGCCCCGCGGCGTGCGGGGCGGGCAGAGGCACCGCCCGGGTCAGGGCTGGCGGATCGGCATCACGATGTGCATGTAGCCGGTCTCCTCGTCGTCGTCGGTGCGCACCAGCAGCGGCTTGGTCGCACCGCCGATCGACAGACGCATCCGCTCGCAGCGCGGGGTGGTCAGCGCGAGCAGCAGGTAGTCCGGGCGGACCGCGAGCTTGATCTCGTCCTGGTCGGTGTCGACCTGGGCGTCGACCTTCTCCGAGGCGGCGCTCTCGTCGTCGGCTCCGGCGCTGACCACCAGGCCGCCGGGGGTGATGGTGATCCGCACCGCCGTGCCGCGCGCGGCGAACAGGCCCACCCGCTTGATGGCGTCGGCCAGGACGGCGGTGGCCACGCAGACCTCGGTGGCCGTGTCCGGGATGAGCCCTCGGGCGCGGTCCCAGCCGATGGACTCGGCGCTGATGAGGCGGGTGCACAGCCGCAGGCCGTCCCCGTACAGGGCCAGCACGTCCGCGGTGCCCTCCCCCGTGGCCAGGCCGATCCCCACGCTGTCTCCGGTCTTGGCCATGGCCTTGGCCGCCTGGTTGAGCAGGACGGCGGGCACCAGCGCCTTGTGCTCCTGGTCGTCGTTGGCCAGGACGGGTGTCCAGGGGGCGGTGGCCAGCGCGAACCGGTACCGGTCGGTGGCCGTGGCCATGAGCCCGGTCTCGGACAGGGTCAGCTCGATCCCGCACATGCCCGGGTAGGAGGAGTCGGTGTCGGCGGCGTCGACGACCTGGCGGGTGGCCTCGGCCAGGTCCGCCGCGGCCATGGTGCCGATCGCGTCGGGCCAGGCCGCCAGGGTGGGGAAGTCCTCGGCGGGCAGGGTGCGGATGCTCGCGTTGGTGGCGCCGCAGGACACCGTCACCCGGTCGCCGCTGATGGCCAGGGTGACCATCAGGGTGCGCGGCAGGGTGGCCAGCAGGGACGCGAACAACTTGGCGGGAAGGACGACCTGGGCGTCGCCGTCGGCGTCGATGTCCAGGTCGGCGCGGGCCCAGGTGTCGTAGTCGCCGGTCGTGGCCACCGTCCCGTCGGGGGTGATGGCCAGGTGGACACCGGCCAGCACCGGGACGGTGCAGATGGTCGGGGTGTGGGTGGCCACCCAGCCGATCCGGTCGGCCAGGTGGCCGGCCGACGCGGTCAGGGTGGTGGCGCGGGTCGCGGTCGCAGCGGACATACTGGAAGTGCTCCTTCGTCATCGGGGGAGTGATCGGCCCGCCCGGGTTCTTGGTGGAATTGGGCGGGCCGTCTTGTGTTCGTGGGCCGTGCGGTCCCCCCGGCCACCCCGCCGCGGGGGCGGGGTGGCCAGAGTCAGCGCACGGTCAGGCGGCCAGGGCGTGCAGCGCCGCGACTTCGGCCTCGACGCGGGGCAGCGCGACCTGGGCCGGGGTGAACCCGTGCCGGTGCTCCCCGAGGGCGTCACGGGCCCGCAGCAGGGCCTCGCCCACCAGGCTGATCCCGGAGTGGTCGCCGGTACGGGCCCGCACGGCCGCCACCGCGGCCTCCTGCAGAGCGGCGACCAGGTCGGGCACGTCGGAGGTCTCGCGCACCCAGTCCAACGCGGAGATGGCGCACCCGAGGTTGCGCACCCGCTCCCGGTGGGCCTCCTCAGCGACCGCGGCCTCGTACTCGGCACGGGTGATCTGCGTCCACACCGCCGGGTCCAGGCCGGGCACCGGGGCGGGCCAGCACAGGTGGACCACGTCGTCCACCACGGCCCGGTAGGGCGCCATCCGCCCCACCCCGTCGTCGTGGATGAACGGCATGCCGCCGGGGTACGGGGCGGCTTCGAGGACGGCCCGGTACTCGAAGGCGGGGAGGCCGGTGATCTGGTCGTGGAGCATGCGCCCGGTGCGGGTGCGCCGGTCGGGCAGCCACGCCAGCCCGTCCGTCGGGCGGACGGCGTGGGGGTGGGGGCGGCACCCGGCCGGGCGGGCGGGAGCGACGATCACCCAGCCGTGGACGATGCTGTCCCACAGGTACCCGCCCTCACCCAGCAGGTCCCGGTGGCGGGCGGTGAACGCGCTGACGGCGTCGCGGCGAACGCCCAGCAGGGCGCGGTGCGCCTCCCGCCAGCGGCGCGAGGCGGTCTGCTCGCACCGGTAGAAGGCGGCGGTGGCGGTGTCGTAGGCGGTCCTCATCGTGTCTCTCTCCTTCGAGGGGGTGGGGTGGACCGGGCGGTCCCCCCGCCGGCCCCGCGGGGGCGGGGCGGACAGAGGCACCGGCCGGTCAGGACGTGGTGGCGGCCTTGCGGGCCTCGGCCCAGCCGAGGCGAGAAGCCTGGTCGGCGATACCGAGGCCCACCAGGCACAGTCCGGCCAGCGCGGCCGCGGCCGCCAGGTCGGGCTCGGTGATGATCAGGGCGCACGGCAGCAGGAACGCGATGTGGAAGGCGTAGTCCAGGTGCGCCGCGCCGCCGCGCGTGTAGTAGCCGTGCTTGCCCATCAGGTGGGCCAGGCCCTCCAGGGTCGTGCGCCGGTCGCACCAGTAGTGGCTGGCGGCTCCCACGGCCAGGCCCATAGCGGCCTGCACGGGGGCGAAGCCGCCTTCGGCCACGGCGACCAGGGCCAGCGCCACCATCTGGCACAGGGTCAGCGTGGCCACGTGGGCGGCGCACGCCCTCCGTCCGGCCCCGCCGTGTTCGCCCTTGGTGGTGGCCTGGTGATCGGTTTGCGCCCAGTGGTCGCCGACGTGGTGTCCGACGAACAAGGCGATGAACGCGGTGGTCAAGGTGGTGCTCCTTCACGAAAGACGGCGGCCGCCCCTGCTCGGGGCGGCCGCCGGTGGTCGGCGAGCAGCGAGGGTCAGGCGGTCTCGGCGTGGGCGGCGATCGCGGCGTCGATGTCGGCCAGGTCGTAGCCCCGGGCCTCCTCGCCGCCCCGGGTGAACGCCCGCCGGAGCGGTCCCACCCCGGCGGCGCGCAACTCTTCCTGCATGGGGGCCACGGGCATGCCCAGCGCCTGAGCGAGGGCCTTGGTGTGCATGCGGGTGTCGCCGTTGGACGTGATCGCGTTCCTGGCTCGAGCCAGAAGGCCGATCGTCGGCGAGGCAGTTACCAGCCGCCACCCCTTGCGACGGGGCAGTGGTGCCACCGTGCCGCGGCGGGTCAGGGAGTCCAGGGCCCGGGAGACCGTGGCGCGGGCGCACCCGGCCTGGTCCATGACGGCCTGGTCGATCTCCCCGCGGGAACGGGGGCCCTCGCGGAGCAGGTCCACCACGGCCTGTTCCACAGTGCTGGCGACGCTGGCGAACTCACGGTCGCCGGCGTCCTCTCCTGCGGGGGCCGTGGTGGCCAGGGCGGCCTCCCAGGCGGCGGCGCGCTGGCCGGCCACGAACGCCACCAAGGCGGTCTCGGTGAACTCGATGACGTGGCCCCCTTCGCCCGTGAGGCGGGAGCGCACCCCGGGTTCGGCCAGGACGGCGTGGATCGCGGACACGATGCCCTCCAGGGGCGGGTGCGGGTCGGGCATGGCAGGCTCCTCTGCTCGGGGTCGGGCGGGTTCTCAGCGTGCGGGGCCGCCCGCCGGCGCCGGGCGCCTTTCCCCGAATCGGCGACAGTGTGTGACCTTGCCGGGGTTCTGGGGCGGGTTGTGTCGTTGCCTCACCCCGCCCCAGAACCCGGATTTGCGGGTCTGGGACGGGGGTTTGCTTCACCGAGAATCGGGTGATTCTTCGCGCTGGGTCGGAAACCGGGTGAGGCAACGCGGTGGTTGCCTCACCCGGCCCGGTGGTGACGGAGCGTCGCCTCAGGCGGCGAGCTGCCAGCCCTTGCGCTTGGGCAGGGCCTCGATGACCCCGGACTCGGCCAGGTCCTCCATCGCGCGGGCGACCGTGGCCCGCGAGCACTGCTCGGCCTCCATCACGTGCTGTTCGATCTCACCGCGGCGCAGCGACCCGTGCTCGATCAGGGCCTGCAGGACCGCGCGGGCCGCCCCGGACCACGTCGCGAGCAGCTGCTCGTGCGGGTCGCGGCCCGCCTCGGCGAGGATGCCCAGCCCCAGGTCGGTGTCGCTCAGCAGCGCCGGGTCGATGGAGGGGATCTCGAACAGGGTCGGCCCGGTGATGTTGGGCAGGGCCACCTCGGTGTCCTCCGCCGCCCGGGCCGCGGGGACCCGGCCGGCCTCGTAGGCGCGCAGCCGCTCCTCGGCCCGCTCGACCTGCTGGGTGGCGATCTCGTGGCGGCGGCTGTACAGGCCGCCCGATCCGGCGTCGAACGCCCCCGCCGCGAGCGGGTCCAGCTCGGTGGGCACGTGCTCCAGGGCGGCGTCCATCAGCGCCGCCGTGGCCTCCGACGGCGCCCAGGCGGCCTTGAACGGGGCCTCGCGACCGGAGTCGACCAGACCCACGCCGGTGATCTTGGGCAGCGTGGACGGGTCCAGCGGGATGTCGGCGATCATGCTGGACTGGTTGCGGGAGACCCTCAAGGCGACGGTGTTCCCCGCGGTGGCCGAAGAGCGGACCGCGTCGTCGCCGGCGAAGGTCTGCAGCCCGTAGATCTGGGAGGCGTAGATGGCCTGGACTCCGGCGGCGCGCCCTTCCCGGCCGATCCGGCCCAGCTTCTCGGCGTTCTTGGGGGTGATGACGACGTGGCACTCGTCCACGATCACCACGATCCCGGGACGCCGGTAGGTGGGGGTGAACCCCGAGACCTTGAGCCGGGCGGAGTTCTCCAGGCCGCGGGCCTCGATCACCTCGATCAGCCCGTCGATGATGGCCTCCCACGTCTTGGGGTCCTTGCCCACCGCCCAGTGCGCCCGGTCGAAGATCCGCGGACTCGACCCGCCGTTCTTGGGGTCCAGGTAGATGATGACCGTGTTCTTCGTCTGCCAGATGCCCAGGGCCAGGGCGTCGATCAGCCCCGACTTGCCCGACCCGGTGGACCCGGCGACGAACCCGCCCCAGATGGAGTCGGTGGTGTACAGGCGCCACAGGGCCTCGCCGTCGCCGTCGGCGTAGGGGCCCATCCGGATCGACACGTCGTCGCCGTCCACCACCAGGCGGTCCCCTTCCAGCGGTACCCGCTTGGTGAGCATGCCGACGGTGACGACCTTGATGTCCAGGATCGAGGAGTCGGGCTTGGGGTCGTCCTCGGTGGGCTCGACCTGCTCGATGAGCACGTCCGCTTCCGAGACCCCCAGGGCGGTGGCGATGTAGCCGATCGCGGCGCGCACCGAGGTGATGGTCTGCCGCCCGGGCACCAGGTGCAGGCGCCCGCGCACCCCGTAGGACTCCTCCGCCAGGTCGGTGATCTTGGTGCCGGGCAGCGCACCCGAGGCGTTGCCGACGCGGGTGCGCCACTTGCGGGCGATCGCGTGCTCCCCCGGCGGCGGGGGCGGCGCGACGGCTTCGTCGACCGCGGCCAGGACCCGGGGGATGCGGTGGTGCGCCCAGAACCGGCTGCCCAGGGCGAGCAGGGCCAGCAGGCCGACCAGGCCCGCCCACCACCAGGCGGTGAGCGTGGCGGGCTGGAGCAGGATGACCGCGACCAGCCACAGCCCGGCCGCCCAGGCGCACACGCGGGCGTGGGCGGGATCGATCTCGGCCCACTCCGACGCCAGTCGGGTCGCCTTGAGCTGGCGGGCCTTGACGGTGGACAGCACCTTCAAGGCCGCCCACGCGCCGGCGCCCGTCGCCAGCGCCAGCAGCATGGCGTGGGTTCCCGACACCGTCGCGGCACGGGCGGCGACCACACCGGCGGCCAGGACCACGCCGCCGACCTTCCAGGGGTAGAACTGGGCGGCCATGTGCCGCCGGAGCGAGCCCTCGCCGGGCTTGAACGCCATCTTCCATCCGGCGGCGATGACCGCGCCCACGCCCTCGTGTCGCAGGGTGCGCGGCTCGGGCTGGGGCACGGGCTGCCCGAGGGCGGCCAGCACCTCGGGCGGCAGGGAGGCGGTCCCCGGGATCGGGCCCGTCGGGGCGGTCGTCGGGGGGTTCTTCTTCGACTTGCGGGCCACGACGGCCCTCCTCTCATCGGTCACTGTGCGTGCCCGCGCCCGGGGTCCGGGGCGGGTTGTGCCGTTGCCTCACCCCCGCCGGGAGCCCGGTTCCGGGGTCTGCGGCGGGGGTTTGCCTCACCGAGAATCGGTTGATTCTTCGCGTTCGGGGGCGAACGTCATGAGACATCGTGAGAGAACGTCTCACCGATGCCTCATCACGTTCCGTCACCGAAAACGGGTGAAGAGGGGGCCGCCCCCGCACTCGGGGGCGGCCCGGGAACAGCCCTGCGGCTACCGGCCGCCGAGCTGGTAGGCCTTGTCGGCGGCCTCGCCGCGGGACGCCTCGTAGGCCTCCTGCACCTGGCGGTTCACCTGTTCCAGGACGGCGCGGGCCTTGATGGCCTGGGTGATGTAGGCGGTGCCCAGGTCCCGCAGCACCGCCAGCTCGCTGGTGACCGTCTCGCCCATGTCGGCGGCGCGCATCTGCGCTTCGACGATCTCCAGCATCTGGTTGGCCTGCTGGACCAGGGACCCGACGCCGGTGATGGTCTGGGCGTGGGCGTCCAAACCGGAGGCGTCGGAGTAGCGCAGCGTGGAATGGGTGTTGGTGGCCACGGCGTTGCCGGTGCCGATCTGCGTGCTCATGGGTGTTCCTCTCCAGGTGGGCAAGGGGCCGGACCACGGTGGTCCGGCCCCGGGGAATCGGTACTGGTCAGGGGGTGTGAGCGGCGCCGCGGGTGGCCCGCTCGTGGGCGATGAGCGCGGTGATCGCGCCGTCGACCTCCTCCTCGCCCATCCGGCCGATGGCCTCGACATCGGGCGCGAACCCCGCGCTGGCGAGCATGGTCATCAGGACCATGCGCCGGTGCGGCAGCGGCGGCCGCACCGTCTCCTCGTCGGGGGTGAGCAGCACGACATCCGAGCCCGGGGCGGTGCTCTCCTCGGTGACCGTGGACGACGTGGTCGTCGTCGTGGTCGTGGTGCGGGCGGTGCGCCGGGCGGCCCCGGGGACGCCGGAGCCGCCGGCGGCCCCGGGCGGCGGGGCGTCGGGGGTGAACCGGGTGGTCTCGTCGACGATCTCGGCGTCGATCACGTCCTCGGGCATCGGGTCCGAGGGGCGCCACCCCCACCGCGCCGTGAACCCCTCCCGGGCCTGACGCCGTGCCTGACGTGCGGCTTTGCGCTCGGGCTTGGTGGCGCGCCGGTTGGCCCGCCAGGTGTCCAGGTCCTCGCAGGCGTCCAGCCAGCAGTGGCGGGCCACCATCTTCAGCCCGCCCCGCATGTCCGGGTCGGAGAGCTGGCGGCGGCGCTCACGTGCGGCCTTCTCCCGCAGCTTCGCCATCCGGTAGGCGTGGCTGGGCGGGGTCTTGCCGGTGGCCAGCGCCCCGAAGTCGAGCGCGACGTTCTTGCACCACATCGCGGCCAGGGCGGCCAGGATCAGCATCTCCACAGGTCACCACCCCAGCAGCGGGCCGAAGATCGACGTTCCGGCGGCCGCGAGGGAGGAGACGACGCCGCCGCCGACCCCGCCCACGGACCCGCCGGCGGCCAGCAGCACGACCGGCAGGCAGATCGCCGCCCACTGGCCGTGCTCGTCCAGCTTGCGGTCGCGCCAGACGTCGATGGCGACCATGACCAGGAAGAACACGGCGATGGCGGCCAGGACGCTCCCGGCCGAGATGGGCTCGGGGAACAGGCCCAGGGCGAACCCGAGCACCCACAGGATCAGGTTGGTGGCCCAGCCCCCGAGGAAGCTGAAGGCGAACAGGGCCCCGCCGAAGACGGCGAAGAAGCCGCTGATCAGCCAGTGGGCCTTCTTGCGCAGGAACCAGAACAGGGCCAGGCACAGCGCGGCGCCGATGGTGAACATGGAGAACTCCTTTCAGGTGAGGTGTGTGCAGGTCAGAGCATGAGAACGGCGGATCCGGCGACCAGGGCCAGGACCGCCCAGGCGGTGGCGTGGCGGGCCGGGGACCGCAGCACCCAGATCAGGAAGTGCAGGGCGGTGATGACCGCGATCGCGGGGGCGGCGTAGCCCCGCGCGGCGGCCCGCCACAGGTCGGACTCGGGCAGGTGGTCGCCCTTGAGCACGAAGTCCCACTCCTCCTTCAGGGAGGGCTGGCGCTCGCGCCACACGTCCGGCGGCCGGAACGTCACGCCCAGCCAGCGGATCGCGCGGTCGGCGTCGGCCGCGCTGCGGCTCTCGGTCACGGCGACCAACGCCGTCTCCTCCGTGGTGGTCTCAGGTGGGGTGTCGGGGGCATCGGTGCTGGTGGTGGCCTCCTCCGAGGCCTGCGGCGTGGCGCCCTGGTCCCGCTCCGGGGCGGGTGCGGCGGGCTGCTCGGTGCGGGGCGCGGGAGCCGTGGCCTGGGCCGTTGGCTTCGCCGTGGGCGGGGCCTGGGGCCCCAGGACCGCGGCCGCCAGCGCCTCGGGCAGCCCGGCCGGACCCGCCGGGACGGCCGGTTCGGGCGCCGGGGCGGCCTCGGTGCGGGACGCGGCCGGCTGTCCCCAGGGCGGGGTGGGTGCATCCTCGGGACGGCGGCCGCGCCCGGGAGCGCGGCCGGTGGTGGTGTTCGGCGGGACCATCGGCCCCTCCCATCTGTGCGTGTGTGTGCAGGTCAGGCCGCCGCAGCGGCGGCGCATCCGGTGCCCGGCGGGCAGGTGCGCCCAGTGCTGGTGGGCAGGCAGTACTCGTGGACCAGCCCGCAGGAAGCGCAGGTGTGCCGCGCCAGCAGGGCGCGGGCCAGCGCCCACTCCTTCGCGGGGGTCATCGGCCGCACCGGCAGGGCCAGGTGAACGTGGTAGAGCCACGCCACCCGGACGCCGTCCCGGCTCCCGCCGGCGCGCGAGCGCCACATGAGCTGGGCGGCGGGCTCCTGGCCGCCGGGGCGAAGGCCCAGGGCGCGGAGCTGGTAGCGGGTCGCCAGCCCGGCCGGGGCCAGGTGGCGGGGGTAGGTCGGGATCCCGTAGCGGGACCCGTCCCGGTCGAGAAACTTGCTGGTCACGTCCCTCCTTCGGGGGGTGTGGGGCGGGCCGCCGTCCGTGGTGGACGGCGGCCCGGCCGCGGGGTGCGCACCACCCAGGGGGCGGGGCGCGGGATGGATGGAATCGGTGGTGAATCGGCTCCTCCTCTTGCAGGTCGGGGGGCGGACAGGGGGTGGTGGCGGGCGTCTGCGGCCTCCGACTCGCCCGGGAGCTACTCCCGGTGGCATCGGCGGTCTCGCGCGCCCGACCTCGGAGTGGTGAGCAGACCCGCCCCGCCAGGACGGGGCGGGGCAGGCCTGCTCACCCGCCGAAGGCGGGGAGGCGCCCCCAGGGGGCGCGATCGGTGCGGGGAGGGGGCATCCGCAGGTCAGGGCGGGTGCCCCCTCATCGGGGCGGGCGGGTCAGCCCTGCCCGCCCAGGGCGGACACGTCGTGCCCGGCCTGGGCCAGGTCCGACCGCCACCGGCGGATGGTGCGCGGGTCCACGCCCATCTCCCGGGCGGCGCCCTTGACCGTGGCCTCCGGGCCCGCCTGGGTGACGTAGGCCAGCAGCCGCTCGGGGCCGCTGAGCACCTGCGCCCCCTGGGGGGCGCGGGGGGAGGCGGCCGGGGAGGCGCCGGGGGGCACCCGCAGGTCAGCGGGGGAGGCGCCCCGCGCGGGGCTGGGCCTCTGCGGGAACCCGAACCCGGCCACCGGAACCCCACCACTGGCGGGCGGGAGGCCGTCCAGGCCGGAGGGGTCGTCCGGGACGCGGGTGCCGGCGCCGATCTCGGTCGCGGTGTAGACGGGCTCGGCCAGGCGGATGCGGTGGGCCAGCTCGGCGCGGCGCACGTAGATCTTCGCGGTGGCCTCGTCGGTGGCCATCTGCATCTCCGCGTCGCGGTCGATCTCCGCCAGGCGCAGCCGCTGCGCCGCCTTGGCCTTGGCCTCCTCCAGGGCGACCTGCTTGTCGGCCTTGGCCTGGATGTAGGCGGCCTGGCGCTCCAGGTCGGCCAGCTCGGCCTCCTCGTCCTCGGACAGGGCCGTGGACAGGCGCTGGGCCTTGCGGTCGGCCTCCTGCCGCTCGGCCTCCTGCCGCTCCGCCTCCCGGGCGGCGGCCTCGGCGGCCGCGGCCTCTCCGGCGGCCTTCGCCGACAGGGCCAGGTGCCACAGGGCCTTGCTGATGAGCGGGACGGCGGCCATCAGCGCCAGCGCCGGGCTGATGCCCCAGGAGTGGATCGCGATCGCGGCCGCGGCCACGGCGGCGATGACCCAGGAGGCGACCTGGGCGCCGCGGGCGATGGCCGGTGCCACCCACGCGATCGCCACGGCCGCGACCAGCGCGACGTCCAGGGCGATCCCGGCGGCCAGCGCCACCGGCAGCGGGGCGGGGATCATGTCCGCCACCGACCAGGCCGTCCACGCCAGGGACAGCACCGAGGGGATCGCGGCGGCGATGAGCAGGGGCCGCGTGCGCGGCCCGGTCGGGTTCGAGGTCGTGTTCATCGGTCAGCCCTCCTCAGGGCACGTCGGAAGAAACGGAATCGGGGCCGGAGACGGGGGGTGGGGAGCGGGCGGTCGGTGTAGACGCTGGGGCCGGCCAGGGCCAGCAGCACCCCCGTGGTGCCGCAGACCAGGGCGAGCCCGCCCAGGGCCAGGACGGTGCCGATCACCGCAACCACCCCCGCACGCGGGCCACCAGGCCGCCGAGCATCCGGCGCGTCAGGCATTCCAGGCCCTTCGCGCACGCCGAGCAGTTCTCCAGGTGGAACTCCAGGTCGGTCATCAGCGCATCGCCCCGCAGACACCGCACACGTAGGAGGCCCGCAGGGCCTCCCAGCTCATCTCGGTCCCGCAGTGCATATAGCCCACACCCGGGGCCCAGGACAGGAAGCTCAGCACCGGTCCACCCCCGTCCCGTCCTCCAGGACGTCATCGACCTCGTCGTCGTCGACCAGGACCAGGGCGACGACCACGGTCGCCAGCACCGCGACCTCGTAGGCGAGCACGCCCAGGACCAGGAGCATCAAGGCCAGGCCCGCCAGGTGCATGGGGTCGCGCGTCATGCCGCGGCCCCCTCTCCGGCGGCCAGCGGGGCGGGCCGGTCCAGGACGTGGTCCACGGCCAGGACCAGCAGCCGCTCGGACAGCGGCCCCAGCAGCTCCCGGTACTCGGTGACCAGGCGCTGGATCCGCAGCCGCTCGGGCAGCGTCGCGTGCTCGGACACCCGGTGGGCGGCCTGCTCCAGCTCCGCCACCACGGCGGAGTCGGACCAGACCTGCCAGTCGCAGGCCCGGCAGCCGCGCATCACCGGGGCGGCGACCGGGCGGAGGGTAGGCTGGATCTCGTACATTCGTTGCTCCAATTCACGGTGGATGGATGTGCGGAGCCCGCCCGGGGTGCAGTCCCGGGCGGGCTCGTTTCATGAGGTCAGATGGGGTGAGCGGCTACTTCTTCTTGCCCTTGGTGTTGTCGGTGACGGTCACGGTGACGTTGTCGCCGACGACCGTGGTGCCGGAGAAGGAGTTGTTGCCACCGAGGTTGAGGATTCCGTGGTTGTCGCGCAGCTGGGCGACGGTGGAGTCGTTGACGTTGCCGGTGGTGTTGTCCTGGCTGGCCATGCTGTGCTCCTCATCAGGGGGTTTGCAGTGCTGGACCCTGGTGGTCCCCGGACCTCGCCACCGCGCGGGCGGTACTGTCCGGGCACCCCAGGGGGCGGGGTCAGCGGACGGTCATCGCCCCGGTGTCAGCCGACCAAGCGGCGACGTGCTCGCGGATGATCGCGGCGGCCTCCTCCACCCCGGCGGTGATCCCGCCCAGACGGTCGGCATCAGCCAGCGTGATGCCGCACAGGTCTGCGACCAGCGGCGACAGCATCAAATCGGGCATGGGTGTCCCCTCTCGGGTGAATGTCGGGTGCGCTGGTCAGGCGGCCAGCGCCAGGTGGCGGGCCTGGCGGGCCCGGTGCACCGCGCGGCGGCGGGTGCGGGGGTGGGAGAGCAGCAGCTGCTGCACCGTGCGGCGGGCGTCCTGGTGGACCGCGTCGATCGGGGAGGCCCACCGGCGGTAGATGCGCTCGGCGGTGTCGGGCTCGTCGGTCAGGTCGACCAGGTCGGCGTGGACCGTCGCGGCCTGGGCCTCGCGGACCTCCAGCGGGTCGACCTCGCCGTCGTCGTGGAGGTGGTCCGGCAGGGCGGCCTGGGGGGCGTCCGGGGCGGTCGGCTCGGCGTAGATCCGCACCTCAGGGTCATAGGAGGCGTGGGGGTTCGTCTCGGTGGGGGTCTCGGTCGGGATCCGTTCCGGGCCCCACATCAGGTCCGCGGCCCGCCGGCCCCCGAGCTGCTCGATGGTGCGGGCGATGTGCCAGTCGGCCTGGGTGGTGCCGCCGCCGCGGATCACGCGGATCACGTCAGCGCGGGTGACCTGAGCGGTCTGAGCGATCTCGGCGATCGAAAGCGTCGACGGCATCGTGGGCTCCTCTCCATGGTGGCTATGTGGCGACTAGCTGTGCTGCCTGACTTGATAGTCACCTAGATCAGTACGGATGTCAAGCTACTTAGCTAGATCACTCCTGGATCACCTAGGTAATCTGCTGTACTCTGGTCCCATGACGACCACCACCGACCCCACGAAGCCCCCGGTCCAGCCATATCGCCGGGTGCTCGATGACTTGCTCAACCGCATCTCTGCTGGCGAGTTCGTCGTAGGCGATCGCTTGCCCTCGACCCGCGAGCTGGCTGAGCAACACAACGTCGCACCGATGACTGTGCGGAACGCCTTGGCTGAACTTCAAAAGCAGGGTCGTGCTGCCCCCACCCACGGTGTTGGCTGGTTCCTCACGGAGCCACCGGAGAAGGAGCCGTCCCTGCACGAGCGGGTTACCGCTCTGGAGGCTGAGGTGGCTGAGTTGCGGGCGCGTCTCGATCATGACTCCACGGTCTCCCAATAGCCCGATGCGCCACGAGAGGCAGCCAGGGGACAGCGCCGTGTCACCTAGCTGTCACCTAGACACCCGCCCCCGCGAGTGAGAGGTCTGGAGCATGACGACCACACCATGGGCACGACGCATCCGACGAGAACGAGACCTACGAACGTGGACGCAGAAGGAGTGCGTCCGACGTCTTCGCTTTGAAACCGTTCGGGAGTTGCCCGACGACGAAGCCCTGCTCAGGCAATGGAAGCGCTGGGAGGGCGGGCACGTACTGCCCAGCCCGGAATACCAAAAGCTCATCGCGAGCTTGTTCGGCACCGTCTCTGGTGCCCTGTTCTCGGCGCCGCGGTCTCCGCACGAGATCATGGCGACCGCGGCGCCGGCCGCAGATACTCCAGACCTGATCGCACGCCTGCGACGGTCCTCAGTCGACACCGCAACTATGGACGCCCTTCGGCTCACCGTGGACAGGCTGTGTGCCGACTACCCGGTGGTCGACGCCCGCCAACTACTAGTCGAGTCCCGAGCCTGGCTGTCCCGACTGGCGGACATGCTCGACATGGGGGTGAGCCTCACCCAGCACAGGGAGATCTTGTCCCTCGCGGGAATGCTGGCGCTCCTGGTCGGATGCCTGGAGCAGGACATCGGCGCCACCTCGGGCGCCGAAAGGACCAGGCGGTCGGCGCTGGCACTCGGCACAGAGTCCGACGACCCGAACGTGATCGGCTGGGCATATGAAATGTCCTGTTGGTTCGCCCTCACCCGCGGGGACTACCAGGCGGTGCTAGCCGCAGCCGAAACGGGCATCAAGGCCGCTGGCGACCGATCGGTAAGTGTTCAGCTCTACGCCCAGCAGGCCAAAGCGTGGGCCCGAATCGGTGACCGCCGTCGGGTCGAAGTCTCGCTTGACCGGGGCCGGGAGCTACTGGAGATGTTGCCTCCACCAACCGATCCGTCCAACCACTTCGTGGTGGACCCCGCCAAGTACGACTTCTATGCCATGGACGTGCTGCGTCGTGCTGGGGATGACCGTCGGGCCGACGCGCTCGCAGAGGAGGTGATCGCGAGTTCTGTGGATTGGTCCGGGCGGGTGATCTCTCCAATGCGGGCAGCGGAGGCATACGTGACGCGCGGCGTGGTCGCGGCGCGGTCGGGCGACCTGGAGTCAGCTGTGGACTTCGGCCAGCGAGCGCTAGAAGGGACGCGTCAGTCGATTCCGTCGCTGGTCATGGTGGGCCAGGAGCTGGGCAGTGTGTTGCTGGAGCAGTACCCCAACTCGCCGGATGCCCAGGAGTACGTCACCGAACTACGCGCCCTCGTTCAGCAATAGAGGCGAGCGAACAGCGTGTGACTGAAGGTAACCGCAGCGCGCTGTTGTTCGCCCCTCGGTTGCTAGGGACCTAGTAGGGTCTTTGCGACCAGCGGGGACTGACCATCCCCACCCCAGACATGACGAAGGCCCGGGGGACCACCCGGGCCTTGTCGCAAGTTAGATGAGCTGGCTGTCCACCACGACAGCTAGCAGCGCTCACCCCTGTTTAACCAACGGCCACTGTAGCCGACTGGGGTCCTAGAGGGCACCTTTTGGGTACCTCCGAGTGCCGCTAGCAGTGTGTGGGCTGCCTAGAAAGCAGACCCGTGTACCCCATCATCTGGGCCCTCAAGCACGCCCCCTGCGCGGACATCTACGAGCAGATGATCCTCATGCAGATGGCGGACGCCGCCGACGAAGACGGCTGCAACGCCTTCCTGTCCAAGGAGACCATCGCCGACCGAATCTCGGGGGACATCGACCCCGAGACCGTGCGCCGCAAATGGCGCGCGATGGAACGGCGCGGCCTGATCCGCCCCGACAAGACCCCGCCCCCGGACCGCTACACGCGTATCCCCAAGCAGTACCGCCCGAAGCGGTGGGAGCTGTGTATCCCCTTCAGCTGGTGGTCCGACGCGCAGCGCGAACGCATCCAGCAGGTGCGCGACGACCGCGGCCTGGAACCGCTGACCCCCGAAACCCGCCCGGACATCGCTCCCGCCCCGGCCAAGGCATCCCGCTCCGACAAGGGAAAACCGCGTCCGAGAAAGAAGCCCGCCAAGGCAGGGGGCACTGACAGTGCCCCCTCTCGGAAGCTCGGAGACCCCACTGAGAGTGCCCCCTCTTCTGAGCCTTCAGGGGCCACTGACAGTGCCCCCCAGGGGCCACTGTCAGTTGTCCCCAGGGGCCACTCTCAGTGGCCCAACCATCCTCTAGACCATCCCCTTCACCTTCCTCCTCAGGAGGGCGCGGCCACGCTCACGAGCCAACCCGGAGAGGACGAGGAGGAGTCGTCTTCGGCCCGGAACCCGGGGACGGCCCCCGTGGACGTGGTCCTGGAGACCACCGACGCCACCGACGCCGAAGCCCGCGCCCTGGTGGAGATCCTGCGTCCGGAGGCCAAGAAGTCCCTGGGCGGCTTCATCCGCACGCTGGCGGCTCGGGGGGACCTGGCCCACCGGCTGTGGCTGTTGAGGCGGGAGCGTGCGCCTCAGCGCCCCGTAGATGTGCCCCAGGCCCGGCGAGCCCGGTTCTGCCAGAACCACCCGGGCAACCCGGTGCCGTGCGAACCGTGCCGCTCCGACCTGACCCACGGGGGGGCCGCCGCCCAGGCCGCGGTCGACCTCTACCGGTCCCTCGGGGACCAGGCCGCGGAACTCCGCCCGGATCTGGCCGGCCACCCGAAGATCGCGGCCCTGGTCGCGTCCTAGGCGGGAAACGTGGCGGCCCTGCCGATCAACCTGTACCAATTCGCCGCGTAGGCGACCTGTTCCGGTGAGCGACTCCGCCGACTTCTAGGCGGAGTCGACCCTGCCCAACCGGTACGAGCGGTTCGCGCTGCACACCAGGAACACCCTGCCCACCCTGTTCAAAAACGAGGGCCGGACCCCGACGGCTACCAACCACGGGTCCGGCCCTGCCCACCTTCAACAGATGGAGATTCCAGTATGGCCAACCCCGACCACGACTTCACCGAGGAGAACCTCCCGTTCGACCTGCCCGCGGAACAGGCCGCGGTGGGCGCGGCCCTGCTCGATGAGACCGGCCAGGTGCTGGGGCAGATCCTGGAGATCGCCTCGCCGGCGATGTTCTTCCGGTCCGCGCACGGGGAGATCCTCACCGTCATCCGGGACCTGGCCGACCAGGGCAAGCCCCACGGCCTGATCGCGGTCAACTCCGAGCTGCTGGCCCGGGGCCGCTCCCACGCGGTGGGCGGCACCCTGTACCTGACCCAGCTCACCCAGGCGGTCCCCGCGGTCGTCAACGGCCCCTACTTCGCGCGCAAGGTCGCCGACGCGCACGTGCGCCGGCAGATCATCGCGGCCGGGGTGCGCATGCAGCAGATCGGGTACAGCAGCGACGGCGACGCCGAGGACCTGGTGGCGTTGGCGTGCGACGCCCCGGCCGACCTGGTCCGGCTCGTGTCCTCGGCCGAGCACGACACGTTCAAGTCGCTCGCGGACGGGTTCATGGAGCACATGGACGGCCTGGAGCAGGGCCGCAAGGAGGTGCCGGTGATCCCGGTGCCGTTCGCGGACCTGCAGGTGCTGCTGGGGGGCGGGTTCGCGCGCGGCCAACTGGTCACCATCGGCGCGCTGAGCGGCCACGGCAAGACGGTGCTGGCGCTGGACCTGGCCCGGTGCGCGGCCCGGGCCGGGTACGGGGTGCTGGTGCACTCCCTGGAGATGTCGCACGAGCAGATCCAGGAGCGCATCACCTCCGCCGAGACCGGCATCGTGTCCTACCGGCTGCGGGTGCGCCCCGACCCGGTGGCCTACTCGGCGGAGGAGATGGAGCGCCTGGCCGCCTACGCGGGCCGGGTGCAGTCCATGCGGATGGACATCGACGACGCCTCCGACGTGGGGCTGTCCACGGTCCGGGCGCGGATCTCCTCCATGGAGCGCCAGGGCCGCAAACCGGACCTGGTGGTGGTCGACTACCTCCAGCTGATGAACACCACCGCGGAGGACCGGCGCGACCTGGAGCTGGGGCGCATCACCCGGGGGCTGAAGCTGCTGGCCAAGGACAAGGGGCTGTGCGTGATCCTGCTGGCGCAGATCGCCAAGGACGTGGCCAGCAGGTCGGAGCGGGAGGACGGCCGCCCCAAGGTGAAGCTGGAGGACTTCCGGGAGTCGGCGTCGATCGGCCACGACAGCGACATCTCGATCATGATCGAGAACCACAACAAGACCGATCCGGAGGGGCCCATGGCGGGGTTGGCGACGCTGCACGTGGTCAAGAACCGGCAGGGGTCCACGGGGCAGGTGATCGTGGCCGTGGAGTTCCACTACTCCCGCTTCACCGAGGTGCCCCAGGGGTAAAGCCGCAACCGGATGGTCACCCTGGGCCCGCACCTCTGTCGGCCGGTGCGGGCTCTGCCGCGTTGCTCCCCTGGGCTTGCCCGCGTGCTTGAGTGTTCTTCCACCCTTTGCGAGACCGGGAGCGGCCCGTGGGCGACGACGACCTCCAGCACATCCTTGATCGAGTTCTTGACGGCGACCCTGAAGAACCTGATCTGGGGATCCGTACCACCGGGCCCCGTACCGCTGCCTATGTCGCGGTGCACCCCGACGGGCGGGTGGAACACCGGCGCGGCAACTTCTTCGAGGTCAAGAACTTCCTCGACGAGGCCCAGGGAGGCGCCTACGCCTTGGGTGATCTGGGCAACGACCCCCTGGGCGACCTGCCGGGCATCAACGTCTACTGGATCAGCCCGTTCGAGCACGGCACCTTGCCTTCGAACCCGGTGGCCAACCAGCTCATCCGGGTCTTCGATGGCGGCGAGGTCCCCGGCCGCTGCGAAGGCATCGTGGTCTTCTCCCCCGAACAGTTCCCGGGAGAGGTCAAGGAGGCCCTGACCGGTGCGCGCCTGGAGCTGCTGCTGAAACGCCACGCCGAGATCTGCAGGGACCTGGCGGTCGGCCACGAGCCGGACGGCCACTGAACACAGGCGCAGCAAAAGGGCCCGCACCGCATCGGCTGGTGCGGGCCCTTCGTCGTCTCCGGGGCGGGGCTACACCCGAGCTCCTACCGGAACCGGTGGCGGGTATCCGCTCCAAGGTGGCGACTGCTGGCAGCGGGGCCGTCAGCAGCCAGGCAGGCAGTAGATGCAAACGCCTCACCTGCGGGGTGGGGCTGTGCTTGGCTGGCAGCCTGAGCACTCACCCAGCGGAGGCGGCAATGGACTGGAGCATGCCCGACGACTACTGGCGCACCACCTGGCACCACTGGCTACCCGAGGGGCCTTGGATGATGCTCGCCATGGCCGTGGGTACCGCCACCCACCGCAACATCGACGGCTCCCTACAGGAGGTCTTGGACACCATCTGCGAGGAGCAGGACGCCGAGCTCCCCCGCTGCGGTCCCCTCAACGGCCCCCTGCGGTGGAAGGACCCCAGCGACCCCGAAGGCGACGACGAAGCCGAGCAGGCCGAGCGCAACTTCGCCGAGTTGCTGGCCCTCGCCGGCCGCACGATGCCCACGACCAACCAGGAGCTCGCCGACCTCCTGGCCGAACTCGGGGTGCTCGTCCACACCACGGACCCGGAACGGTGGCGTCTCACCCGGCCCCTCCCACTGATCTCCGAAACCCTGCCCCTCCCGGAGGGGCACCGGGCACATGAGCAGTGGATCCGCGACTACTGGGACTACAGGGATGCCAACCAGGCCGTCTTGCAGTGGACGATCGCGAACGTGCCCGACCAGGAGAGGATCGGCCAGGCCCCGGCCACCCTGGGCCAGTTGGCCGCCGAGTGCGAACTGACCCTGGAGGAGACCCGGTACGGGCTGGCCCTGATGGACGGGCAATCCGACGTCACCGTCCTGCGCCATGACGCGCCTTTGGACCGAGAGCAGATATTCGCGCTCAAGGACCACCAGCGGTTCCAGATCCGCATGGACTGGGATGAGTACGCCGAATCACGCATCACGATCATGCGGGCCCCTGGCGAAGAGGAGCTGCAGGAGGTCTGACCGGCGTCGCATGGTCCTTTGGCGGGGGTTCGAGGGCACCGGTCCCGCTTGCTTGCCCCGGTGGCGAAACCCGGCGAAACCCTGGCACTCCCCGCCCGGGCGCTCACATGAGTGCCTCTCGGATGATCTACGCCGTACAGGTAGCTGCCCCGTACGCTGCGCGCTGGTCGGTCGCCGGCCTTTCCAGCGCGCGCCACCGCCAAAAACCAGCGTGGGAAGCTGAAGTTCTTCTTGATTTCTCCAGACCGCCGACCTTTACGGCGTAGAGATCTCAGATGCCCTCTCCTGCACCAAAGGCCCTTGGTCAGGGTTGCCCCTTCCTCAGGTCGGGAACGTGTCGGAGCGTTGCGGTCAGCCACCCCCGAACCCCGAACGGAGCCGCCGTGGGCCTCTTCGATCGACGACCCACCCCTGAGCAGCTGCTCGCCCTCCAGGAGGAACAACGCCGCCAGGCGGAGGAACGCCAAGCTCTCATCGATCAGCGCGAACAAGAGGCTCAAGCGCGCCGGATCCGCCAGGTCCGTGTCACCGCGGCCGATGTTCCTGAGATCAAGAGCATCTGCCAATCCGCTCTAGAAGCCATCAACGTCAGTACGAGGGCTATATCGGGCGGGTCACGGTCAACGTTGTGGAGACCAAGCTGACCCGGGGCGGCTTGATCGTGCGCGGATCCATCCGTGACACCACTGGTGACATGAGCGAAAAGGCTCAGGGACCGATGCGGTCGGCCCTGCGCAGCCTCGGGTTCATGGTCAGTGACACCTTCGGCCGCGACGGTGTGATCGTGACCGGTTGGGACCCCCGCCACTACGAGGGCGACCAGCTCACCGCTGCCCGGGTCCAGGTCCGCGTCACCGAGCTCCAGGAGGTTCACGAGGACCTGTTGGAGCTGGAGACCTCCCAGGTCGACGTCCGCGACGCCTGAAGCGTCCTTCCCGGCCGGGGGGATCCCAGGATGGTCCTGGGGAGGAGCGTCTCGAACCCTGTTCGCGCGCCGACGAGTTCGCCGAGAAATATCCGCGACAGCTCGGCGGTCAGTCCCCCGCTCCCTCCCCCGTCACCTCCATCGCCCCGCACCTCCAGCCGGCCGCCTGGCGGCGGCCCTGTCCGTGAGTGTGACCGCGCGCGAGGACACTGTCCCGGAGGTGTCCGGGAACCGGCCCCGGCGGGCGGCCCCGCTGCGCTGCCGATATCCCCTGAGGGGCGGGGCGATCGGAATTCGGGGAGCGGTCGGCGTGCGCGACAGGACCGGCTGCAGGGCGCCGGCGGATCCAACCGGGGCCGAACCCCCGCCGGTCCTTACGCTAAGTAATGAAAAAGTTGCAAAGAGTCGCGGCTGCTCGTTGTGGAGATGCCGGCGTCCTCGGGTGGGGGCAGGCCTGCGCCCGGCGGTGCGAGTCCGGCCCCGTCGCGCTGATACCTGGCCCACTCGTGCGTCAGCGCTGGTGAGAGGTGGTCCGACCCACCCGTCGGTCTCCGGGGGCATGTGGATCGGTCTTGAAGGAGGGGTGGTTTTCTGCGACCGCGCACGGGTTCCGGCACCTGGAGGCCGGATCTTGCGCTAGCGTCGTAGTGCGTCCGCCTCGGCACATGCTCCTCGTGCCGCTCCTGGCACAGGCCCGATCCGGGCCCCGGGCTTGGGCCCGAACACTCCTGAGGAGGACGCATGAGGAACCCGTGGAAGAAGGACGGGGAGGATCGCACCCCCGGCTGGCTGATGGCCGCGATCAGCGGCGCGGTCAGGGCGGTGGTGGCGGATCTGATCCGCCGCTTCTTCGACGGCGACGGCCCCAGCTGACCGTGAGGTCGACTGAGGCCGTCTAGACGGGGGTCCGTCGCAATTTCTACCTGGCTGGGTGGTGCGGCGGGCCCTCTTCGTATGTGCTCACCTATGAGAACCATGTCTCGCGGTGATAGCTGTGTCGCTCTGCAACAGTCTGCATGTTGCAGCTTGACACATCTCCACACTACACAGCCCACGCTGTCCATGGGGCGTTTTACAGGTGCTCGGTCCGAGCAGGCAGAGGCTGGTCTGGTGTTGAAAAGCCCAGGTAGAGCCGGTCTTGTGTGCTTGGGGCGCTCCTTCGAAAAAGCGCTGGTGTGAGGGCGTAGAGCTCTCGGTTGTGAGACTTCCCGCAGACCGTGACAAAGGCTAGTTGACAGGGGTCCACAGCCTGCTCCCTGTCGGCTGTCAGGGCGAGTGGGAGCGTGTCATCTCTGCAGGTGAGCGGGCTGCAAGTGCTGTCAAGAGCGTCAAGGGCAGCGCTGTCAGGGCCGCTCGATGCCTGGGGACTGGTTAATGGCTGAACACGGCCCTTGCATGCCCTCCAAGCCTGCTCCGCCCTACCAGCAGCCACGTCATCAAATGAGGGCAGGCTCTAAAAGGAGCCGGGCTCTGAGGTGCTCGGTACCGGGCCATCGCCTCTAATGACGTCTGCGCCTATAGCCCGCCATCCTCGGCCAGGGCAGGGATCGCCTCACCCAGCCCACAGGCACCAACGCCTCTATGCCCACCGAGCAGGCCTGCGGACACGATCGGAGCGACAGCAGGGAAGGCCCAGCGCGGCCTCACGACGCCCCAGGGCCTGAGAACAGACCCGTTGCCAGCACAAGGCCGCCTGCAAACGCCTGGAACGGGCGGGGTTCCGGCGCGTGCCGCCTGAGGTCGCGCACATCGTGTCCGCGCCGGGTTCCCGCACGTGGCGGGGGGTCCCGGGGGCGCGAGCCCCCGGGTACCGCCAGAGCCCAGGGCGCAGCCCTGATCGCCCCTTTAGGGGCGATGCTGCGCGCAGTGGTTTCTGTTCTAAGAGGCAAACCCGGCAAGAAGTGCTCTGAGCTGCGAGAACGCGATCCCTAACGTAGCACTGGCACTACGTTACTTTCCAGTAACGTAGTGCTGGCACTGCGTTAGGGAGCTCTGCGCGGGTGAAGGGCGAACGTAGCGCTGACGCTACGTTCGCTGCGTGAATGTGGTGTCTATGCCACGTTTCAGTGCACCTGTGGTGCACTATTTGGTCTACAGTGACCACCACGGTCACTGCAGCCACCTACCGGAATGAGGTCCGCGTGGGCCGACACGCACGCCGGGCTCGCCCCCAGCCGCCCCCCGAGGCCACCCCCGCGGACTCCAACGTCCACCCCGTCAAGCTCGGCCGCGGCGACAAGCTCGTCGTCCAGCGCCGCGACCGCCCCGCCCAGTACGACTTCGTCGGCGGCGCCTTCCAACAGGTCTCCCGGTCCCTGTTCTGGATCGTGAAGGACTACGACCTGGGCCGCCGGGAGATCCTGATCCTGCTGCTGCTCGGCCTGAAACAGGAGCGCGGCACAGGCCTGGTCGCCATGACCCAGGCCGAGATGGCCGAACACCTGGGGATCCACCGCACCGACGTGTCCACCCTGCTGGGCACCTTGCGCGAGATCGGCCTGGTCATCCAGGTCAAACGCGGCAAGTACCAGCTGCATCCGCGGGTGTTCTTCGCCGGATCCAGCGACGAGCAGGCCCAGGCCCTGGCCCTACTGGACCCGGCCGTGCTGGAGTTCGACCTAGGAAGGGACGGTGAACCGCGATGAGCGAACCCAACGAGGTCCCGCTGGAGGACGTGGCCGTCAACACCAACGCCCTGGTCCTGAGGCACATCGCCTCCCTGGACTTCTCCGGTGCCGAACTGCGCATCCTCATGCTGCTGCTGGGCTCCATGGGGCCCGACGGAGTGGTCCACGCCACCCGCGAGGACATCGCCACCGCGATCGGTGTGGGCGACACCTACGTCAGCCGGGTCACCACCAAGCTCAAGAAGCACGGCCTGGCCTGGCGGGAGGACCACCACCGCATCCGCGTCAACCCCCACTTCGCCGGCCGCGGATCCCACGAGGCCTGGCTGCGATTGGCTGAGGCCCTGCCGGCCGATGCGCCCCAGATCATGGTCGACATCAGCGAGTACGCCCACGGGGCGGCCCAACCCGCCGAGCCGCCCCGCCGGCGCCGCCACTCCCGGGCCGGCCACCTGAGAGTGGTCCCACCGGTCTGAAGCCCGGTACAAGCCACACGCGTGGACCCGCTGAGCGGGTCCACGCGCACAGGAGAGGACAGGGTCCCGATCAGGGCACCACGGTGGCCAGCGCCACGGTGACGGCCGTGATGAGCGTGATCGTGGCGGCGAACGCGGCAGCGGCCAGCGTGATCGCCTTGGGCCAGGTGGCCTGGTCCCGGCGGGCCAGATAGGCGGCTGCGACCCCGACCAGCACCGCCACCAGCCCCACCAGACCACAGGCCAGCAACAGCACGACCAGCTCGGTGTTCATCGGCACTCCTTCCAGGTCAACGGTGAACGTCCACCGCTGAACCTGGCCCGGGAGATGTCCGCAGGTGTTCGCCGCGGTCGGATACGAACACGCGCGAACGTAGATGAACGAAAGCAGGAACGACGGTGCCGGAGGAACCCTCCCTCACCCCCCAGGCCGCACACGCAGAACTCCGCACACGCCTGAACACGGCTCGTGAGGTCCAGCGCCTCCAGGTAACCCAACTGGGCATCCGCGCGCGGTTGGGCAGGACCACCGTCAGCGAAGCCCTCAACCACAAGCAGAAGGTGCCCACCCGCGAAACCGTTCGTGCCCTGGCACAGGCCCTCAAACTCGATCCCGATCCGCTGCTCGTTCTGCGGGAGATCGCCGTCTCTCCTTCCCCGGCCACCTCCGATGAGAACGCACATGAGGTTCCTGATCGGCCAAAACCCCCACCGGCCAAGGACGGCGCACCCCAGAAGCCACGAAAACCCCGAACCGCTCCGCCTCGTCCCGACCGCGGCAGCATGGTGCGAGGCAGACCTGGCCCCCGCCCACACCGCCACCTGGCTGAGGTGCCCGCCGTGGAAGCCGACCGGCAACCAGGCGACGAGGAAGAGCGACGCTCCGAAACCGTCGACTTCACGAGTGGGCGCCTTGTGTTCCACTCCTCCTTGCCGAACGTCGTCTCGGCACCGGTGCGAACACTGGCCACGGCGGCCGTCGCTCTGCTCGGGGCGTTGGCCATAACGGCCATGGCCATCGTGATACTCGCCGCGGACGGCCGGTTGGACGAGGCTGTCTATGACTGCGAGCCGCTCCGCTTCGCCGACGGCAGCCATCCGCACGGGGTGACGGCCACCGTTGTTCACACCGAAGGGCTGGGTGTGATCACCAGATGCGGCCCCGGGGCGGAGTACGACAGGTCTCAGGTCCAAAACCTCACCGACGGCGTCGATGTCACCATCGTCTGCCAGGTCCGCGACGGCCAGGTGCTCGCGGACCTGCCCGTCCCTGAAGCACAAGAGCGCTACGACGGGTACTGGCCCGTGTGGAACAAGCTCTCCACCGGGGTGTGGGTCTCCGATCTGTACGTGGACACCCCCAAGGAAGCGACCAGTACCCCGCCCGAAGGCATCCCCCTGTGCTGACGCGGAACGGTGGTGTGCGCACGACGGCGCACACCACCAGGGCGGCCGGGTGTTCACCGGTCAGGGTTGACCTTGGCCGCCAGAGCCGCCCGAGCGTGGGCGCGCTGCCAGGCCTGCATCTGCACCGGCGAGGTCACCCCGCATCCACGGACGAAGGCCAAAACCGCGGGCAGGGACGGTTCGGCCCCGGGAAGCACCGTGCGGTACATGGCGCTGTGCGATCGCGGACAGTGCAGGTCCCGATCCCACCCCTGGGGCACGGACACCGAGCGGCGGGCCATCACCCGCCAGGGCGGCGACCCCCAGACCAGGCGCAACGCCTGTAGTGCCTGGAGCAGCTCGGGGAAGGAGGCGGCCTGGGCGGGGTCGGCGAGCTGGCGTGGGGACACGTCCAGGCGATAGGTCAGCACCTGGTAGCCCCGCTCCCTCAACTCCGGCACGCCGATCGGTGTGGGCAAAGGGCGGCCCTTCCCGGGGCCTCCAGAGGTCCTACTGCCCCGCAGCGCCCCGTAGGCCGCGTTGAGGACCCGCAAGAGCTCCGTCCGGCGCGGACCGTGGGGGTGGGTGCCCGAGAGCACGAGCAACTTCAGGGTGGCCCGGCCTTTGTCGTGGTCCTCCTTCGGCAGGTCCCGCAGCGCCCCCATCCGGCCGCTGAGGACCTCCGACATCAACATCGTGGAGACGCGTTCGCGGGCCACGGAGGCACGCCACCGCAACCGCAGGGGGCCTTGCGCACGCAGGTGGAAGATCAGCGCGTTGAGCCTGTCCTCGGGGGAGTACACCTGCGCCGGAAAATGCTGCTCCAGCAGGGCTTTGAGCGGTTCCCAGGTCTTTTCCTCGTCCATGGGCGCTCAGAGCTCCCGACGGTGGATGAGAGACACGGTGACGCCTGCGCTCGGGGTGGTGAGGGCGGTTATCGCCCGGGGGGTCGGGCACCCGGGGGCGCCCTCGGTGGTGCGCGCGGTCGCTGCGCTCATCGGTGCGGCCTTGCCTTTCGTGCGTTCTCTTCCTGAGGTGATGGGATCCGGTTCGGGGAGAGAAGCCGATCCGAACCCACTCAAAGAGGAACTATGGCAGCCCCTTGTGTGCACCGGAGGCCAAACGGCGAGATTTTCCGTCATTTCGTGTCACGCCTCTGACCAGGGAAAATGTGATCCTCAGGCGGGGTTTCCCGGTAGTTCTCGCAGCTGCGTAATTATTTGTAACGGGCCGGTGTCGACTTCCTGGGGAAATGGTGTGGCAGACTATCGAAACAGGCACTAAAAGCCTGCCTCGTCGCTTTTCTTCCTGAAAGTGATGTTCAGGGACCTTCCGGGCGCCGGCCGCCGTTGCCGGGGAGAGACGCCGCTCCGCGGTGCTCGGCAGCCGATCACGGCCGGGGCCAGGGAGGACCTGGGTCGGGCTCCGGGTGCGCCTTGCCGGAGCCCGACGCCTCTAGGTGTGCGCCCACACGTGCCCCTAGGTGCACGCATACCTAGTTCACGCTTAGGCACGCACCTAGGTTCTCCAGCCCATGAGCGTGTTAAGCGTGTGAGGAAGAATCTCTCGCTGCGGGCTGCAACGTCGGGTGGAGATTGAGGTCGGCCAACATCTGTTGCGGGCGGCGTTCGGCAACTCCGCGGTGTCGTGCTCTCACTCCCGGTCGAGCACGACACCGCCAGGTCAGGCCAGGGACGGGTTGGGGCCGGTCGGGGACCGCCACCCCTGCTCACCCGGGCGCGGTGGTGCAGGGCTGTGCTTGCCCATGGCGATGCGCACCCATGCCTGCTCCCAGGCGTTCAGCTCGTCCAGGTCCAGTACGCCGCATCCGCGGACGAACGCCAGCACGCTGACCAGGGAGGGGAGCTTGTCCGTGTCCTTGAGGACCTTGTGGATGGTGTTGTAGGAACGGGACAGGTGTTTGGTGGCGTCGGCTCCTTCGGGTACATCCTCCGAGCGTTGCGCGATCTCGCGCACGGTGGGCTCTCCGGCTTGGACGCGCAGACACTTCAGGGTCTGCAGGAGTTCCTCGGCGCTGCTAGCCAGGCGCGGGTCGGTGGCGGCCTTCGCGGGGTTCTCCAGGAAGGTCTCGCTGCTGCTCTGATAACCGCGCCGATCCAGCATGGCGCGGCTGATGGGCAGTTTGCGACGCTGGGTCGGCGGCATCTGCAGTTCCTCGAACTCGGCGTGGATGGCGGCCAGGACGCCGTAGGCGGCGTTCAGCCCGTCTCCGTAGGCCAGAGCCGAGGCCAGCAGGGGCCACCGGTCCTCGTGCTTTGATTCCGCCAGCGCGGTCTGCAGGGCGTGGATGTCGCCGTGCAGCAGAGCGGTGGTCACCGGCTCGGGGATGCCCAAGACCTCGGTGAAGGTGCGGCGGATCATCGCCTCGTTGCGGGCGTTGCTCAAGATCAGGTGGCAGAGCAGCGCCTTGAGCCGTTCCTCGGGTGAGTACTGGGCCAGCGGGTAGATCTGGTCGAGGATCTCAGCGGTGAGCTCATTGCCGTGTGCGGCGTGCTCGCCCATGAACGGGGTCAGCCGGCGAAGAGGCGGCGTGCGGCCTCGGCTCCGGCATATCCCAGCGCCGCCGCTCCTGCGACGTCGGCCGTGACGTCCTGACCGGTGTGGACGGCGTAGGCGGCGAAACCGGCGACGGTTCCGAGTACGGCGACCTTCATCAGCGGCCGACCCCGATGGATTCGGGGCTCGCGAACGGTGTGACTGTCTTCCACTGGGCATCTCTCCTTTGAGAAGCAGTGTCGAAAACCCGGAACACCGTCCAGCCAAGACGGTGTTTTCGGGCGACCGGGTGAACGACGTCCGAGGGGAGTCGCGGTCCCGCCCGAACGTCTTGCAAGCACTATGCCAGCTCGGAGAAGCGCCGGGGGACAACAGGAACAACATGCTCCACACCGGTCACTAAGGCACATTGAAAACATGCCCTGACCTGCTGATCCATGGGGTTCTCAGGGGGTGTGGACAGAAATCATTTTTTGTCACCCCTGGTCGTGTGACAGCGAATAACCCGGAGGTGTGTTTTACTCGTTTTGCGCACCCAGAACGTAATTCGATGTCCGATTTAATCGTTATGGGTGTCTTTGAGGGCATCGTCTTGACCGGGTGATGTTCGAACATGCCGGATCGGCGACCCGTCGCGGGGGAGCCGGTCGACGCCGTGGGGCCACCAGGCGCCCCGTATGTCTGGTGACCCCACGGACGGCTCCTGGACGGCAGAGGTCCGATGATGGGCCACCCGTACCGCAAGGGTGACAAGCCGTGACAACCCAGGAGCAGCGGTTCCGACCTCTGGGTCGGGTGTCCTCCCACTTGCGCATCCGGTGCCGGGCCATGGCCTCGCGCCAGCCGACCGTACCTTCCCAGACGTCGATGGTGTCGTGGATCCTGTGGGCGGTGACGTGCACGAACGTTAAGAACAAGGACTTGAAGGGCATATGCGATCGGCGCAGCACGGCGCCCAGGGTGCTGCGCCCCCAGTCGGGCCTCGGCGCCACCCTGGGCCTCTCCGCGCCGGCGATCGGCACGTTCCTCACCGGGGTCGCTGGGTGCTGTCGTTCTCGGCTTCGCACAACCGGTCGATCATCATCTCCACCAGGGCACGCCGCCCGGGCGGCAACGACTCCAGCCACGCCTGGTCCTCAGCGGCCTGGGCGTCGGAGATGAACTCTTCGTTCTCCATGACCGGGGTTTACCCCCTCATCTGCAGGACCAGCGTCCCTCGAGGGCCAATACCACGATGGCTTTCATGACCCTGGAGCGCCACCGTTCCGTGCGCACACGGGCGGGTTCCGCAGAGCTGGATGCTCTGCGGAACCCGCCCCTTCGCTCTCCCGATGCTGCAGCGCCGAGAAGCGCCGAGAGTCGATGTCAGTCCCTGCCCTCAGTGGGTTCCTTGTTCAGAGGCTTGCGCGGCGCAGGTTAGGGTCCAGAGGTTGGCCCTCCGGGTACTGCCAGGGCCCACCCGGAGTGTCAAGCCCGTCTTGATGCTCCCCACCGTGGGCGCGACACGCCCGGATGCACGGATCGCAGATCCCTGCGCACACCCCAGACCCCAGACCCCAGGGGGCCAGGGGGCCGTATGGGGTCCTTCCTGCTCGTCAACTGTTGATGGTCACGGGGATGTCAGTGGATCGGTCACCGACTTGTCAGTGGTGTCGGCCGTGAAGATGTCAGTGCTTCACGTGGCCGGATTCGGTAACAAGCATCGCTCGCTTGGGGGAACCTCCTACGGTTCCTTCATGGCCTCCGATGCCCCTCCCCCCGACCCGCTGCCCTCCCCCGCAGCAGGAGCGCAGACGCTACGCGAACGCCTCAGAAACCGGTGGGTCCGAGCGCGCGAGCACCCGGTGCGCATCGCCCTCCTCCTGGGAGCCGTAGTCCTGATCTTCTGGGCCACGACCCCGCTCGCGGTGAGCGCCTGGGAGGCATTGTGGTCCCGGCCGCACGCCGGACGCGTCGTAGGGGGCGCGGTAGCCATAGCGGTGCTCGTCGCGGCCACCACCCGCCGCTCACACCTTGAATGGCGCAGCCGCGCCGCGACAGCTCGGCTCGGATCGCTGATCGCCATCGCCTGGGTGGTCGTAGTCGCGGTCGTGGTGCTCCTGGTCGCCGGGGCCTGGTGGGTGATGGGAGCGCCCGACCCCGTCTTCCCCGACAGCTTGCAGCCCCGGGCCCTGGACGCGCTCGCCACCCGCGCGTTCGCGATCGTGGCCGGTCTGGGCGCGGCAGCCCTGTTGGTGATCCACTACCGGCGCCAGCGCACCACCGAAGCCGACGCTGTCCGGGCTGAAGCGGCCAACGTCCGCGCCGAGTTGGCGGCTGAACGAGAGGTGGCGAAGCTGTTCACCGACACCTTCGACAGCGCCAGCAGCAAACTCGGCGATGAGCACGCCGCGGTGCGCCTGGCCGGTGTCCATGCCCTGGCACGGCTGGCCGACGAAGCGCCCGAGGGGCGCGAGGACCTGGTGCAGATGGTCATCGACGTTCTGTGCGCTTACCTGCGCATGCCTTACACACCCAGCCCAGACGACCCCTCTGGGCAACCCGACCGGTCTGTCCTGCCGCCGGTATCACCGACCACAGCCGTCGATCTCGGCCTACTTCACAACAGAGAACATGACGAGGTCCGGCGTGAGAAACAACAGGCTGCCAGGGAGGAACACAGGAGACGGGGTTTGGAGTTCGCCTCCTTCCGTGAGGTGCGCCATACCATCATCCGCATCATCGGCAACCACCTGCGGGAGCCCACCCGCTGGCGAGGGAAGGACTACGACTTCACCGGCGTCGTCTTCGACGGCGGTGACCTCCGTAGAGCGGTGTTCTCTGGCGGGCAGGTGGACTTCAGCGGGGCCCGGTTCACCGGCGGGCGGGTCGACTTCCGCGGGGCCCGGTTCACCGGCGGGCAGGTGGACTTCAGCGGAGCCCAGTTCACCGGCGGGCGGGTCGACTTCAAATGGGCCCAGTTCACCGGCGGATGGGTGGACTTCAGCGGAGCCCAGTTCTCCGACGGGCAAGTCGACTTCAAATGGGCCCAGTTCACCGGCGGGCGGGTGGACTTCAGCGGAGCCCAGTTCTCCGACGGGCGGGTGGACTTCAGCGGAGCCCAGTTCTCCGACGGGCAAGTCGACTTCAAATGGGCCGAGTTCTCCGACGGGCAGGTCGACTTCCGCGGAGCCGAGTTCTCCGGCGGGCAGGTCGACTTCCGCGAGGCCGAGTTCTCCGGCGGGCAGGTCGACTTCAAATGGGCCCGGTTCTCCGGCGGGCGGGTGGACTTTGCCAACATCTTGGGGACGTGCCCTACCGGGCTACTAGAGGCGGTGAACCGCGGAGAGCCCACAACGGTGACATTGCCTCAGACCTGGCAGATCCTCGCCGGTGACGACAGCTAGCAGGATGCCTCGACTGCAGATGCCAAGGCGTCTGGTAACTGACATCTCGGTGGCCGAACGCACTGTCATTTTCGCGGCCGCCAACATCAACAACACGGCCGGGTCACTCCGCGGTTCCTCTGGCGTGCTGGGGCGGAGAGTAGAAGCTTCGTCCGTTGCAGCGCCAGGCGGGAGGAGGCCACCAGCTCCTCCGCCGTGTTGTCGCGCAGCCGGAGATCGAGTGCGGTCGCGAAGGCCCGGGCGGCCTGCGGGTAGTCCTGGCCGACGAAGTGGACCTTGCCCAGGTGCTGCCACAGGACGGCTTCGCGCGCGGTGCCGCGGGACAGGTCGATCAGCCGACCGTACTCGGCGACGGCCCAGGCGATCCGGCCCAGGTCACGACGGACGTCAGCGATCAGGGCCCGATGGCGGATGGTCGGCTCGGCCGCGGCCAGGGCCAGCGCGAAGGGCTCCGCCTCCTCGGGCCGGCCGCCCCAGAGCCTCTCCAGGACCGGCAGCGCCCGGTCGTGCTCGTGGGCGTCGCGGAACTCCTGCACGTCCTCGATCACCGGAAGCAGCGTGAGGGCGTCCATGTACCAGCCCGGCCCACCCGGGATCCGCCCCCCGCTCGTTCCAGGGTGGGGATCCGAGGCGTGGGAAGTCATGTGCGGCAGGCTAGCCGCAGCACCGGTGGTCGGGGGAGGCCGTTGATCCACCTGCCGGCAGCTTCACTGCGGTTGAGCACTGCCATCTTCGCTGCGCTCAGCACACGCAGAAGCGAGTAGCGGCCCCACCGCAAACGCATATTCAAGAAGGCCCGGAAAACGTCTCCAGCACAATGCCTCTACATTCTTTTGCCCAGTTGGAAGGGGCAGCCTTCCAACGTCACCGAACAATGATCCAATGCGCCCGGTGCTCGTTTTCCGTGTATTCTCTTGGCGTCCCGAAAAACCTTCCGGGGCGCTTCGAGGTCCGTGATTGGAGTCCGTCATGCCCGAGCGGTGGCGCAAGGTTGGCCTGGTAGCAGCGCCTATCGTCGTGTCCGTGCTGCTCAGAGAGCTGGCATCCCGGCTCTTCGGGTGGATTCTCGGCGACGAATAGCACACGCCTGATTCGTCGTATCCCATAGTGCTCCGATGATCTGCCAGATCGTCGGAGCTTTTTATTTGGGATGTTCCGTGGGCCAAAGATTGTAGGCGCATGGTGCTGGTGGTGCTCCCCACGCATGCGGGGATAGTCGTGTGCCTCTCGCGTTGGGGTGTCCTGGATGAGCCGAGCACTCCTTTCCTTATGCGAGCGTCCGTATTCCATGAATCGCCTCCCGTGTGTTTGGGGGTTCTGGCAGGCTCAAGGTCATGACCGCTGTTCCCGTTGATCCCGTTCCCCTGCGCCCGGTGGGGGCCACGCGCACCGCCGCCGCGCTGGCCGCCCGCACCGGGTGGCCCGTGCGCGCCGGCCACGTCCCCCTCCTGGTCGAGCAGGGGCACCTGTCCGTCGCCGATCACTATGAGGGGCGTGCCCTCTACGACCGGGACCAGGCGGCCGCGATCCCCGAGCGGGTCGTGGCGGCCCTGCCCGGGATGCCCGAGACGCCCCCCGGTCCGGCGATCGAGGATTTCACCGACCACCTGCGCCACGGGTACGGCTTGGAGGTGACCACCACCTACCGGCCACGGGCAGGCCGATGGCACCTGGACTGGCCGGTACGTGCCGACGGGCATCCGGATCCGGCCGGACTGCGCGAGGACCTGGCCGCGCACCCCGCTGGCGCGTACCGGCGGCTGGTGGACCTGGCCACCCCCGCGCACCGGGCCATCGCGGCCGCGCGCCGCGCCCTGGCCCCCGGCGCCGCCCTGGTCCTGGATGTGGAGACGACGGGGCTGGGGTCCCAGGCCGTGGTGGTCGAGATCGCGGCGATCGCCGCCGACACCGGCGCTGTGCTGCTCGACACCCTCGTGCGCCCCGGCGGTGTGCCGGTAGAGGCGGGTGCGCAGCGGGTGCACGGCATCACCCCCGATGAGCTGGCCGGTGCGCCTGCCTGGGCCGAGGTTTGGTCCCGCCTGAGCGAGATCGCCGACGGGCGACTCCTGGTCGCCTACAACGCCGACTTCGACCGGCGCCTCATCGCCCAGACCTGCCGCCGCCATGGCATCCAGCGTCCGCGCTGGGAGTGGGCGTGCGCCATGGCCTGGCGCGGGGCCGCCGCCCGCACCAGCCGCCCCGGCCCCCTCGGCGGCGCCCATCGGGCCCTCGGGGACGCCCGAGCCGCCCGGGACGTGGTCCGCACCGTCGCCGACACCGCCTACACGGTCGAAGGCTGAGAGATCACGGCTGACGCCGACGTGGTCGACGACAGCCTCCGATGTTCTCAACGCACCCTCTGCTGCACCGCCTGACGTGCAGCGAACGGGCAGACCGGCTTACCGGCAGGCCTATACACCGGTGTATCCGTGTGCCGGTGGGTCTGTGCCGACCTTCTCAATCGACACAGACCCTCAGCTCAGCCGAGCAACTGCGGGAAATGGGCGAACAACTCGTTCAGCCCGGCCAGCAGCAGGGGTGCCACGCTCCCCGAGACCGCCTGGGACGCCGACTTGTTCAGGACGTCGCCGATCCAGCGCAGCAGAACACCCACACGGGTCGGCTCCGGCTCGTCGGTCCGGAGCAGCTCCTGCAGCGAGGTCACCGCCCGGTCCAACTCCATCCCGCTGCCCTCGTCCAGGTCCAGGCTGGGGCGCACCTGCTCGAGGCTTTCCAGGAAACCGCGCACCTGCTCGGTCATCTCTGACCGGTTGTCCTGGTTGAACGTGTTGTGGTCGCCCTGCCCGACCTGGACCCCGGTGGCGGCACCGTTGAAGTTCACGGTGTAGGTGGCCCCCGCCTTCGGACGACCCTCCTCGTACTTGGACACATCTCCCCCGAAGTTCTCCACACACCGGTGGCCCTGCTCGGTCAGGACCACCGATCCCTCCTCATCCGCGGAGCGCACGAGCTCGCGCGCGGTGAGATCGTCCATCACCTTCGCCAGCTCCTCCTCCCCGGCCTCAGAGCCTTCAACATGGCGGTGGGTGAGCGGCACCTCGCTCAGCCCCGCCGCTCCCTCGTTCTCGTGCAGCCACCGCAACAGCGAGGTGCGCAAGACACGTGCCCTGTATCCGGGCCGGGCTCGCCGCTCGAGCACCTCGGCAGCGTAGATGCGCCCGGTGTCGGTGATGTCGTACATCGCGTACCGGCTGCCCATGGTGGGGAACAGCTTCACCAGGCCCTGGTCGGCGAGCAGATCGAGCGACCGTTCGACCAGGGTCTCGGCGTTCTCCTCGTCCAGGCCTTCGATATCCAGGATCTGATGCGCTGTCCTACTGACCGTCTGCCGGTGGCCTTCCTCGTAGCAGTGGACCAGGACCCGGTGAAAGCCCAGGTAGAGGCTGCCGTTCGGGTCCGGTTCCATGCTGAGTCCTCCGTGGTCGCCGGTAGCTGTGCCGGCGACGTCCACTCGGACTCCCCCGCCCTTGTTCAGTTTCTTGGTCAGTTCTCGGCGGAACTTCTCGGTTTCCCGCTTATTCAGGCGGAAACTAGATGCCAAGGTAACCCCCCGTTACCTAAGGGTCGCGACGATGAATTCGTGACCTCCGTGTTAAAAGGTACACCAGGTGTCCGACGTTCCAGGACAAATGATTTCATCCCATCATGGAATGTTTCTCATTTGAAATATGAAATTTCTTTATCTCAAGATTCTTCGACACGGGCAGCACGTGTGACCAGCCAAATACGCAGGGAGGCCCGGTGGAATCGGAGGTTCCTCGGTCCTTCGCCGCCGCCCCTCAGGCCAGGCCCGGGGACATGCCCGGTGCTTGGGATCGGTTCGTGAACCGTTTGCGTACCTATATTTCCGGCTGGGAAAGTCGGCCTGCGGCTTGTTCTTTCTGCGCTTCGACCCTGCCCTTCCGGGAGGCGGGTTTCCTTGCTCGTTCGGGCGGATCGTGCCGCACCGTTGTCCAGCGCGGCACGGCACAACCGCGGCCTGAACAGCAAGGGCTTGCAACACCCTGGCTGGACTGGCCAGCACACCGATACACCGGTGTATCGGCCTACCGGTACACCAGTCCACCGGTGCGCCGGTAGGCAGGTAAACCGGCACACCGGTTGGTTCAGCGGCGCGGCCGCCCAGGGCGCCCCGTTCGCTCCGGGGCCTGTGCCAGCAGCGCGTCCACGACCTGTTCCGGGGTCATCCGCTTCTTCAGCTCCCGCAGCGCCAGGCGGATCGCGGGGCTGGCCACCGACCGCTCCCGGCGCGCGACGGCCGCGGCCTCGATCTGCCAGAGCCAGTCCATCAGCTCCTGGTCCAGGTAGGCCTCCACTGACGGCGTCCGCTTGGACCGGGTGGCGTCGCTGCGCTCGGCGGGCGCAGTCGCCTTGGCTTTGGCAGGCCGCTGCTTGGGTGCGGGCTCGGGGTCCGCCGGCGCGGCCGGGATGGGGGCTTCCTTCGTGGACTCGGTGGTCACCGCCCCGTTTTCCTGCCCCTCCTCGGGCGGGGTGCGAGGATGCTTGGGCGCCGGGGCCTGGCGCCGCTGGCGCCGCTGGGTCAGCTTGTCCAGCCCGTTGCTCACACGACCACCGCCTGAGCCACCGCGGCGACCTCGTCGGCGAACCCTTGGCCCTGCTTGGTGACGGGTGGGGCGCTCACGGCCATACGACGGGTGCGGCGCGGCATCCACACGTAGTGGGAGATCGGCGGCCCCACCGGCACCCCGGCGGCCTCGGTGATCCGGCGCAGCCGCTCGATGTCGCGGGCCGGGGGCACCGGCGGCACCCGGGAGGGGATCACCATCAGCGGGTAGTCCGCGAGCTGCTGCACCATCCCCTCCAAGGCCTCGTGCTCCTTCTCGCCGAACGGGGCCGGCACCAGGATGCGGTGCGCGGCCGACATCGCGCCCAGGGTCGACGGGCTGCCGCCGGGGTGGGTGTCCACGACCAGGTCGCGCCCCCACTCCTTCGCCCACCGCTCCAGCAGGGACGCCATGACGTCGGGAGCGGGCTGGGTCTCCACGAAGTCCTCGTGGCACGGCACCAGGTCCGCTTTGCGCACCCCTTTGAGGGGGCGCGGGGTGCGCCCGGTCTCGATGGCGTCCAGCATCGGCGCGTTGGAACGCTCCTCGGTTCGGTACCCCCAGGCACGGGTCGCGTTCCCGCGGTCCCAGTCCAGGTCGACCAGGACCGCGTCCAAGACGTAGGCCAGCTCGCTGGCGAGGGTGGTCTTGCCGACTCCACCCTTGTAGCTGGCGACCGTGTAGATCCTCGGTTCATCGCTCATGGTCGCGAGTATCTCCCATACACCGGCGTCCTGGTGGACCGGCCTACCGGTACACCGGTGGACCGATACACCGACGTACCTGGGCACCGGTGTGCGTTTACACCGGTGTATGGGTATACCCGAAAGCCGGTTGACCTGTGCCGATGGTCAGGAGGGGACCCACCCGACAAAGTGCCAGCTGGTCCGGTTCCCTCCGGAGACGGGTGCGTAGTGGGCCCGCCAGTCCACGCCTTCGGTCATCGCGAGATGGTCGGGGTAGGAACCGTCCTCGACCATCAGGAACGCGCCGACATCGCCGAACGGAACGTCGTGGACTTCGCCGCGGGGAACTTCCAGGACCTGCCCGGCCCAGCGGGGGTGGCCGCCCACCAGGCGCACGGAGACCGTCCCGGCCGGACCGGAAGCTGGCCTGCCGTCCGCTGGCGCATTCGAGGCGCACACTCCTTGACACTTCACCGCCATCGCTGTTCCACACACCTAGGCACTATGAGTGGTGGCGGCCCCGCAGGGGTCAGGCGTCGGAGGAGATCTTCCCGGCCGCTCGGTCGGCTTCGCGGCGGGCCAGTGCGGTGCGCACCTCGTAGGCCCGTTGGCGGTGGGCCCGGGAACAGTAGCGGCGGTGGCGCCCCAGGGGGTTGATCTCCAGGGGAGCACCGCACCAGGCGCACCCCGACGCCTCGGCGCCGGTCCGCGGGTCGGGCTCGGCGAACTCCTCGAGGGCGGCGTCCAGGTCCTCGTCCCGGGGGAACTCGTCCACCTCCGGCTCCGGAGCAGAGTTGGCTTCCGCCAGGGCGGCCTCCCGGGCCAGGCGGCGCTGCTCGAAGACCAGGGACACCAGCGCCTCCTCCGTCAGCTCCAGGTGCCACACGCCCTGGACCAGGCGGGCGTTCACCCCCTCGCTGTCCGCGAGGTCCTGGACCACGGAGGTCACAGACGGCAGTTCACACATCGGACGCTCCTCGGTTCGGCGACGATCGGTGATCCTACGGACCGGCGGCGTCCTCCACAGGAGAACGAGCACATCAGGTCCGCGTTCCGAGGAGCCCGGGGTCGCGGCGGCGATGGTGCCTAGGTTTGATCACATTCCTGGTCCTGCTGGTGCTGGTCTGCCTGTGTCGGTGATGGCGTTCGGGTCCTGGTCCTGCTCCTGATCGTGTTCCGTGAAAGCTCCGTCCTTGCGGTGGTGCGGGTGGAAGCATCGGTTCCGTGGACGTTCAGGGGCTCGAAAAGGACATGGAGTCGCCGTCGCGGGGGCGCGGCGGGCACGACGCCGCGATCCGGGCCGCCCTCACCCGGCAAGGGCCGCGGGGGCCGGCGCACTGAGGAGGAGAGCAGCCCCGCTCCTTCCGGGAGGAGCCGGTGGACGTGGCCGGCGGGCCCCGGTCTGCCGCCCACGGGGCGACGCTCATCCGTCGGGTCGGTAGGTGCTGTCCCTCGCCGCTTCGCACATCCGGGCAATGACCAGCTCCAGCAGGGCGCGCTGCCCGGCTGGAAGGGAGGCCAGCCACGCCTCATCGTCGGCGGCCTGGTCCTCGGAGACGTTGTCGGGCTCGCCGAACTCCGAGTGCATGGGGAGGATCTACCCCGGACACGACGAAGGCCCGCACCCCGAGCTGGGGTGCGGGCCTTTCCGCTGGTCAGGCTAGTGGCGTAGATACGTCATGCCGTATCTACGGCGCGGTGCTGTTCTCAGGATGTCGGCCGGTAGACCAGGCCGACGTGGTGGGCGAACTGCTCCATCATCTGGGCGGCCTTGACCTTGGCCGCGTCCACGTTCGCCAGGTCGCCCTGGGCGACTCCGCCCGGTGCGATGGGCAGACGCGAGCGCAGCAGGACCCGGCCGGGAAGACGCTGGATGCGGAACAGGTTCATGCCGCCGACCACACCCACGGTCGGACGTACCGGGCCGCCAGAGGTCCAGGTGATGGTGCCGTCTTCCAGCGTCGCGGTGAACTGTTCCAGGACTTCCTGAGCCTTGGCCTGCGCGGCCTTCTCGGTGGACAGGTCTGTCAGGGCCACGTTCTGGCCCTTGTAGGAGTTCCACCGGCTTCCTCCCACCGGGAGGGAGGTGTGCAGGGTGAAGGGCGGCCTGTCGTAGTTGTGGCCTGTGACCCGGAACAGGATCAGGCCGTCGATCCCTCCCTGCCTGTAGTGGTTCCACGAGAGCGGCTTAACCATGGGGGCCTTTCTGCGCTGGGGGTGGACACGCCATATCTACCCGGACCGGGGTGGAGGAGGGCGGGTTTCCCGTAGATCCGCAGGGTTGGAAAGCCAGCTTGCCGACTCCGTGGCTTCGTGACTTTATGGAAAGTCGCCAACCTGGTTTGTATGCAGCTCAGCCGGTTTTTTCTTCGAAAAGCCACCCCTGGATGAGGACGCGCTGCGAGCATGAGCTCCCCGACGTGAGGAGGCCGTCCGTGGCTCCGAAGATCCACCTGGTGTGTTGCCTGTGCGGCAAAAAGGCCCCGCAGACGAAGGACGTGCTGCCCCTGGACGCCGAATGGCGGCGTCGGCACCCCCGGATGACGGGCACCATCGCGTGCGAGTGCGCCTACTCCGGCCGGTGGTACTGGCGGTGCGACAACAACCGCGCCAACGGCTACGACCCCAGCCACATCGAGGCCCCCGAGGGGTGCATCGACTCGGTGTCGCACGTGGAGGGTGCCCACACGCTCACGGCCGCGGTGCTGCGCTTCCCGGAGTCGGCGTTGCGCCAGGGCGCCCACGAGTACATCCGGCACACCGCTCAGGGGCGGTGGGCCTCGCCCGAACTCGCCCAGCGCCTCCAGAAGGCCTTGGCGGAATGGGAGGCCGCCGGAGCGCCCCAGCCCCGCCAAGTCACCAAGGCGCGTCGCTGACTCTGTGGCTTGGTGGCCACCGTGTCCGGACCCGTGGCCACCCCTGGGCGGCGGGGTGGCCACCGGTTCGGGAGCGGGGGCGGGAAGGGGCGGCGCGGACAGCGACCCCTATCCGGCCGGGACGGGTCTGGACAGGGGCCGGGGGAGTGTCCGTCACGGGAATCCCAGGCTGGCCACCCCCGGTCCGGTGAACCGTGCCGGTGTTTTCGCAGGCCGGAGTACGCCGTGTGTACGTCATGCCGTATCTACGGCACCGAGTGGGGCGGTGGCCGCCGAGCCCGCGCGCCCGGCGGCCATACCGGCGGGGAGGGTGGCCAGGCCCCGGGGCGGGGCTTGGCCAGGGCCCGACGGCAGCGGCCCCCTCGGCGCCGGGTGGGTCCGGTCGACGCGGGCCGTCGCGGGGGCGTGGCCACCCCTTGGCCACCCGTGGCCACACCTCCGAGGGCTCGTATTCCTATACCGGCACCGGCGGCTCCCGAGGCGGTTTCTGGCCCGCGATAAGTCCTGCAGGCGTGGCCGAGAGCGCCGCGAAAGCGGCAGACTCGGCGTATGCGACGAACGTGGGTGTGGATCCTCGCGGCCGTGGGAGCGGCCTCGCTGGCGGTGCTGGGCGCCTCGCTGCTGCTGCCCGGGCTGGAGGAGCTCTCCTGGGCCGCGGGGACCGGCTCCTTCGTCCTGGCCGCCGCGGCCCTGGCCCTGGCCTGGCCCCAGCGCACTCCCTCTCCCCCGGGGACGGCACCCGCATCTGCCCCCGCAGGAACGTCGGTGAACAACCGCGCGAGCGATATCCGCGGGCCCTCGATCCAGGCCAGAGACATCCACGGCCCGGTCACCATGCACTCCCCGCCCGCGCCGGCGGAACCGCCGGTTCCGGGGTGGGTGGAGGTGGCTCTGCCCGCCGGCCAGGCAGATGCGCACGAGTTGGGTGCCCACGACGCTCTGCCCGGACCGGACGGCGAGGGCCTGCCGCCCTACGTTGCACGGGATGTGGACGGCGAACTCGACCGGCGCCTGGCAGTGGCGGCGGCCGCGCCGCGCGGGGGGATGGTGCTGGTGGCCGGCGCCTCGACCGCGGGCAAGACCCGCGCCCTGGCCCAGGCGTTGGCCCGGACCCTGCCCGAGCGGATGCTGGTGGCCCCGCCCGAGGACGCCGACCTACGTCCCCTGTCCGCCTGGCTCAGGGAACGGGCCTCACGCGCACCGCAGGGGTGGGTGGTGTGGCTGGACGATGTGGACCGCCACCTGGCCGCATCCGGTCTGACCCCGGCCCTGGTCGCCGAACTGGGCCAAGCCAACGCGGTGGTGGCCGCCACCATCCGCCAAGAACGGCTGGATGCCCTGCGCCCCAGCGCCACCGACCCCACCCCGGGTACCGAGGGGGTGGGGTATGCGGTGCTCAAAACCCCACCGATCACTCTTGACCGCCGCTGGAGCGTGCAGGAGCGTGAGCGTGCCAGAGCCAGCGACGATGCGCGCCTGGTCCGGGCCGCCGCCGATGAGCGCTTCGGCGTGGCCGAGCAGCTGGCCGCCGGCCCCTACCTCCAAGAGGCTTGGAACCATGGTCCCGACAGCGGCTACCCGCGCGGGTACGCGCTAGTGGCCGCAGCGGTGGGCCTGGCCCGGGCCGGGCTGTCCAGCCCGCTGACCCGAGAACAGCTCCACACCGCCCACACCAGCTACCTGCCCGATCCGCCGCCTCTGCCCGAGGAGGCCGACCAGGCCTGGGAGTGGGCCACCTGTCGGCGCAGCGGCCTGGCCGGGCTGTTGGTGCCTGTCGACCATCAGGGTCGCCGGTGGCGGGCCTTCGACTACCTCACAACCCAAGACCCCCTGCCCGATGCGGTTTGGCGCGCTGCTCTGGCCGCGGCCACCGATCAGGACCGCTTCACCATCGGCGTCACGGCCCGCAACGCCGAACGGGCCGACATCGCCGAAACAGCCTGGCGCCCCTTGGCCGACCAAGGCGACACCAACGCGATGGTCTCCCTCGGGATCCTGTTGCGGGAGATGGGCCGGCTGGAGGAGGCCGAAGACTGGCTTCGGCAGGCCGTCGACCAAGGCAACACCAACGCGATGGCCTTCCTCGGTTTCCTGCTGCAGGAGACGGGCCGGCTGGAGGAGGCCGAAGACTGGCTTCGGCAGGCCGTCGACCAAGGCAACACCAAC
>NZ_JBHVLR010000031.1:0-46428 GCF_042797335.1 Nocardiopsis sp. NPDC057823
AAAAACAGACCGGCCGACTCCCGCCCCACCCCCTCCGCCCGCGGCGACACCGCCCCCCCGCGCGGCGCCACCTGCCCCCCGGGGGCCGGGGGGGGCGCCCGCCCCGCCCGGACCGCGGCGCGCCCGCCGGGGGCACGGAGGGTAAAGAACTGCTCACCTTCCGCGGGGTTTGTTCGCGCCCGCCGCCGGTGACGTGGCAGGGGAGGCCCCGCGCGGGTCCGGCCGTCCGTGCCCGGCGGGCCCCCGGCGGACGCGGGCGGCCGGGAGCCGGGCGGGGCCGGGCTCAGACGCGGCCGGGCCGGCCGCGGACGAAGGGGGACGCCATGACCGATCCGACGACGGTGGAGAACGGGCGGGGGCCGCTGGCCTCGCCGAAGCTGTGGGTGGCCCTGGTCCTGCTGGTCGGGGTCGTGGTGTTCATCGTGCAGAACCGGGAGCCCACCGAGATCAGGCTGCTGCTCGTCTCCGTGACCTCCCCGCTGTGGGTGACCCTGACGGCGGCCGTGGTGGTGGGCGGGCTCATCGGCTGGCTGCTGCGCCCCTCGGGGAGCACCCGCACCGGCCGGGCCGCCCGCAGGGGCCGCTGACGGCGCCGGACGCCGACGCGGCGGGCCCCGGAGGAGGACCCCGGGGCCCGCGGGCGCCTACAGGGCGGGCTCGGTCCGGCCGGTGAGCGCCGCGGTGGCCTCCTCGACGATGCGGTGGGCGGCGTGCAGGTTGGCGGCGCCCCACACGTCGTAGTCGAACCGGTACACCCGGCCGCCGCGCACCGCCTCCAGGCCGGCCCACACCCCGTCGGAGAACGTGTCGGGGGCGTCGGGGAACCCGGACCCGGCCAGCACGAAGACCACATCGCCGTCGCCCCGGTCCAGGTTCTCGTACGACAGCGGGACGAAGTCGGTCCCGCCCTCGGGCTCGGCCTGCCCCTCGGGCCGGGCCAGTCCCAGGTCGCCGATGACCTGTCCGGGGAAGGACGCGGCGGTCTCCAGGCGGACCTCCGTGTCGCTCTGCAGCCGGACCAGGGACACCTCGGTGGCCGGGTCCACCCCCGCCTCCCCGATCGCGGTCCTGGCCTCCTCCACCGCCGCGTCGTAGGCGGCGTCGGCCCGCTCGGCCTCGGCCTCCCGGCCCAGGACGGCGGCCACGTCGTGCAGGTGGGTGCGCCAGGACCCGGTGCCCTCCCACTCCAGCAGGACGGTGGGCGCGATCGCCGACAGCTCCTCCTCGATCCCGTCCTGCGCGCCGACCTGTGTGGACACCCCGATGATGAGGTCGGGTCCGGCCAGGGCCAGCGCCTCCAGGTTGACGTCGTCCTCGGCGGGGGAGTTGGTGACCAGGTTCATCGTGTCGCCCCCGACGTCCTCGGGCAGGAAGGGGGCCAGACCCTGTCCGGGGGCGCCGGGGGTGCCCATGGTGGCCACCGGGTGGTGGCCCAGCAGGGTCACGGCGGCCAGTGTCGGACGCCACAGGACGGCGATCCGCTGCGGGTCCGCGGGCACCTCGACGGTCCCGTCGGCGCCCTCCACCGTCCGGGTCCCGGCCCCCTCGGGGGCCGGAGCGGGCCCGGCGCCGGTGCAACCGGTCACCCCCAGGACGAGGACCAGCGCCGATGCCGCTAGGGTGACCGTTGTTCCGGACGGGCGCGCCGAGGGTGTCCGGCGGCCGGGGCGGAGGCTGCGGGAGAAGTACATGGGGGACCCTTCCGTGCGAGGACGACCCAGGTAAGGCTAACCTGTCCTGGTCGATCCGCGGTGGTGGGAACGGTCCACGCCGGGACGCCCCCGGACGACGCCCACGATCACCTACACGACGAACGGGGAAGCCGTGGCCCTGCGCGCGCCCACCCTCGCACCCCCCACCCTGACCCGGCGTATCGTCCGGCCCGTCGGCCTGCTCGCGGCCCTGGGAGCCCTGGCGGTGTGCGTCCTGCTCAGCATCACCGTCGGCGCCAAGCCCATCCCCGCCGCCGACGTCTGGGCCGCGCTGACCGCCTACGACGGGACCTACGACCACAACGTCATCCGCACCCTGCGCGTACCGCGCACCGTCATCGGCGTGTTCGTGGGGGCGGCGCTGGGCCTGGCCGGGGCGCTCATGCAGGCGCTCACCCGCAACCCCCTGGCCGAGCCGGGCATCCTGGGGGTCAACTCCGGGGCCGCCGCCGCGGTGGTCGTCGCGGTGTTCGCGTTCGGGGCCGCCGGGTCGGCGCTGATCTGGCCCGCCTTCCTGGGCGCCGCACTGGCCTCGGTCGCCGTCTACATGCTGGGCTCGCGCGGACCGGCCAGCGCCACCCCGGTGCGGCTGGCGCTGGCGGGCACCGCCGTGGCCGCGGTCCTGCAGGGCCTGATCTTCGGCGTGATCGTCCTCAACGACTTCGTGTTCGACCGCATCCGGTTCTGGCAGGTGGGTTCCCTGGTCGGCCGCGACCTGGAGATCTTCTGGCAGGTCGCCCCGTTCCTCATCGGGGGCGTGGCGCTGACCCTGCTGCTGGGCCCCTCCCTCAACGCCGTGGCCCTGGGCGACGACCTGGCGGCCTCCCTGGGCGCGCGCATCCCGACGATCCGCACCCTGACCGCGATCGCCGTGATCCTGCTGTGCGGGTCGGCGACCGCCTCGGCCGGGCCCATCTGGTTCGTGGGGCTGATCATCCCGCACGTGGCCCGCCTGGTCACCGGCCCCGACCAGCGGTGGCTGCTGCCCTACTCGGCGGTGTTCGGCGCGATCCTGCTCACCGCCGCCGACACCCTGGGCCGGGTCGTCGTCCCCGGTGCCGAGCTGGAGGTCGGCATCATCACCGCGTTCGTCGGAGCCCCCCTGTTCATCGCCCTGGTCCGCAGCAGAAAGATGGCAGCCCTGTGAGCACCCTGACCCCGCCGCGCCCCCGCACCGGGGGCCGGCTCACCCCGCGCGGCTCCTTCGCCCTGCGCTTCGGCGACCGCGTCTCGCTCCTGGTGCGCCCGCGCACGCTCGTCGTGGCGCTGGTCCTGGTCGCGGCCGCCGCGGCCGCCCTGGTCGTGTCGGTGTCGGTGGGCGACTACGAGATTCCCATCGCCGCGGTGCCCGCCGCCATCGCCGGCGTCGGCGAGCGCCTGGACGTGTTCTTCGTCCAGGGCGTGCGCCTGCCCCGGGCGCTGACCGCCCTGGGGGTGGGCGCCGCCCTGGGCCTGGCCGGTGCGGTCTTCCAGAGCCTGTCCCGCAACGCCCTGGGCAGCCCCGACATCATCGGGTTCACCAGCGGCGCCGCCACCGGCGCCGTCGCGGTGATCCTGCTGGTGGGCGGCGGCCGGATCATGGTGTCCGCGGGGGCCGTCGCCGGCGGCCTGCTCACGGGCGCCGTCGTGTACCTGCTGGCCATGAGGAACGGGGTCCAGGGGTACCGGCTGGTGCTGGTCGGCATCGGCATCTCGGCGATGCTGACCGCGGTCCGCGACTACCTGCTGACCCGCGCCGAGCTCACCGACGCCATGAGCGCCCAGATCTGGATGATCGGCAGCCTCAACGCCCGCGGCTGGAGCGAGGTGACCGCCGTGTGGGCGAGCCTGGCGCTGCTGGGCCCGGTCCTGGTGTACCTCGGCGGCCGGCTGAGGTTCATGGAGCTGGGCGACGACACCGCGCGCGCCCTGGGCGTGAACACCCAGGCCACGCAGATGGCGGCGCTGGCCGCCGCCAGCGCGCTGACCGGCGCGGCGATCGCCGTCTCGGGCCCCATCGGGTTCGTGGCCCTGGCCGCCCCGCAGCTGGCCCGCCGCCTCACCCGCACCGGCGGGACCACCTTCGTCGGCGCGGCGCTCATGGGCGCCGCCCTGCTGGCGGTGGCCGACCTGGTGGCGCTGCGCGCCCTGGCCCCCACGCAGCTGCCGGTCGGCGTGGTCACCGCCGTCATCGGCGGCGGCTACCTGATCTGGCTTCTGTACACCGAGTGGCGGCGCGGCCGCGCCTGAGCCCGCCCGACCCGCGCACCCATCCCCACGAGGAAGAACATGACCGTCCACCACATCGACCGCCTCAGCGGCCAGGAGCTGACGCTCGCCTACGACCAGCGCGTCATCTCCCGGGACCTCGCCGTCACCATCCCCGACAACTCGTTCACCGTCATCGTGGGGCCCAACGCCTGCGGCAAGTCCACGCTGCTGCGCGCGCTGTCGCGCACCCTCAAGCCCGCCCAGGGGCGGGTGCTGCTGGACGGGCAGGCGATCTCGTCCTACCCGGCCAAGGAGGTGGCGCGGCGCCTGGGGCTGCTGCCGCAGACCTCCATCGCCCCCGACGGGATCGGCGTGGCCGACCTGGTGGCCCGCGGCCGCTTCCCCCACCAGGGGTTCCTGCGCCAGTGGTCCAAGGACGACGAGAGGGTGGTGGCGGAGGCGATGGAGGCCACCGGCGTCGCCGAGCTGGCCGACCGGTCGGTGGACGAGCTGTCGGGCGGGCAGCGCCAGCGGGTGTGGCTGGCGATGGTGCTGGCCCAGCAGACGCCGCTGCTGCTGCTGGACGAGCCCACCACCTACCTCGACATCGCCCACCAGATGGACATGCTGGACCTGTGCGCGCGGCTGCACGCCCAGGGCGGGCACACCCTGGTGGCGGTCCTGCACGACCTCAACCACGCCTGCCGGTACGCCTCCCACCTGATCGTGATGAAGGACGGGGAGATCGTCGCCGAGGGGGAGCCCTCCCGGATCGTGACCGCCGAGCTGGTGGAGCACGTGTTCGGGCTGCCCGTGCGGATCATCCCCGACCCCGAGACGCACACCCCGCTGATCGTGCCGGTGGACCGGCGCCGCAACGGCGGCTGACCCCGCGCGGCACGGCGGGCGGGGGCGCCGCAGCGCTCCCGCCCGCCCCCTCCGGGTCCCCCGGGGCCGGGCCCGCGGGCCCCGCCGGTCAGGCGCCCGACAGCTCCAGGCGCAGCACCAGCTCGACCAGCTCCACCACCACCTCCTTGACGGAGGAGCGGTCGCGGGCGTCGCAGAGCATGACCGGGACCGGGTCGGCCACGTCCAGTGCCACGCGCACGTCCTCGGCGCGGTGCGAGCGCTGTCCGTCGAAGCAGTTCACCGCCACCACGAACGGGACCCGCCGCGCCTCGAAGAAGTCGATGACGTCGAAGCAGTCCGTGAGGCGGCGGGTGTCGGCGAGCACCACCGCGCCCAGCGCCCCCTCCACCAGTTCCTCCCACATGTGCGAGAAACGCCGCTGCCCCGGTGTACCGAACAGGTACACCACGGTGGCGGGGTCCAGGGTGATGCGGCCGAAGTCGAGGGCGACCGTCGTGGTGGTCTTGGCCTCCACCCCCTCCAGATCGTCCACGCCGGTCCCGGCGACGGTCATCTCCTCCTCGGTGTGCAGCGCCTCGACCTCGCTCAGCGCCGACACCAGCGTGGTCTTGCCCGCGCCGAAACCGCCGGCCACCACGATCTTGAGCGTGTCGGGCGCCTGCCCGAACACTCCCGGTGCGTCCATCGTCGTCGTTCCGTTCAATGCGCCTCAGAGTTCCTTGATGCGCGCCAGTACCGCGCGCAGTGTCGCCTCGTCGGGCCGGTCCCGCCCCCGTGCGGGGGAGCGGGCCAGCACGTATCCCCGGTCCACCAGGTCCGCCAGCAGCACCCGGACCACGCCCAGCGGCAGCCCCGACCGGGAGGCGACCTCGGCCACCGTCGCCGGCCGGCCGCACAGGGCGTGGATCCGCCGGGACTCCGGATCGTCCTCGACCACCTCGGACACCGCCACCACGGAGGTGGTCAGGGTCAGGTCCGACCGGGAGGGGCGGGTCCGGCCCCCGGTCAGCGCGTAGGGGCGGATCAGGTCCGGCCCCTCGCCGTGGTCGGGGATCACCCGCGTCCGCCCCGGCGCGGGAGCGCGGCCAGGTGGGGGCCGACCCGGCGCACCAGCCGGTTGATCTCGAAGGCGGCCTGGCCCATGTCGCAGTCGGTTCCGGCGGCCAGCGCCAGGGAGGCGCCCTGCCCGGCGTCGACCACGAAGAAGAACACGGTGTCCAGTTCGACCACGGTCTGGTGCACCTTGGACGCCCCCAGGGGTGCGCGGGCGCCCCGGGCCAGGGACGCGAACCCCGAGGCGATGGCGGCCAGGCGCTCGCCGTGTTCGCGGTCGATGCCCGGGGAGGCCGCCAGCGGCAGCCCGTCGGCCGACAGCAGCAGTGCGCTGCGCGAATGCGCGATCCTCTCGACCAGGTCGGCCAGCAGCCAGTCCAGGGTGCCGGTCCCGTTCTCCTCGGCTTGGGCGGACATCATCCTCATCCTTCCTCGGTGTCGCCGTCCGGTCCGGCGGCGCGGGCGCGCCGGGTTCCGGCCTGGAAGGCGCTCATCAGCGAACGGACCCGCTCGGGGGAGCGGTCGTCGTCATCGGTGGTGGTCGCGGGTCCGGGTGCCGGGTCGACGGCGCGCCGCCGGCGGCGGGGGAGCCCCATGTAGTGGTCGGCGTCGGTGCCCCCGTGCGGGCCGTCCCCGTTCGCGGGGGGCGCGTGCACCGTGCTCTCGGACACCGTGCCGCCGGGCGCCGTGTCCTCCGGTGACGGGGGAGCGGTGACGGCGGCGGGCGGCGGGGGAGCGGGCGCGGGGCCGGGCTCGACCAGGGCGTCGGCGGGCACGTGCACGGTCGCGCGCACGCCGCTGCCGCCCGGTGCGGCGGACAGCTCCACCCGCAGCCCGTGGCGGGCGGCCAGGGTGGCGACCACGAACAGGCCCAGCGGCGAGTCCTCCACCAGACCGGCGACGTCGAACCGGGGCGGGTCCGCCAGCAGGGCGTTGCACTCCTCCAGGGCGGCCTCCCCCATGCCCAGCCCCCGGTCGGTCACCTCGATGCGGCAGCCGTCGCCCAGGACCGCGCCGACCTCGACCTCGGTGTCGGGCGGGGAGAACGCCGTGGCGTTCTCCAGCAGCTCGGCCAGCAGCCGCGCGGTGTCGGCGGCGGTGTCGCCGCGCAGCGCCACCGGGGGCAGGCCGCGCGGCTGGACTCGGGTGTAGTCCTCGATCTCCCCGGCGGCGGCCCGCACCACCTCGTGCAGCCGCATCGGGGCGCGGGGGCGCCGGGTGGGGGCGCCGCCGCTGAGCAGCATGAGGTTCTCGGCGTTGCGGCGCAGCCGGGCGCTGAAGTGGTCGACGCGGAACAGCGCAGCCAGGGCGTCGGGGTCGGTCTCGTCGCGTTCCAGCCGGTCCAGGACGGCCAGCTGGCGGTGGACCAGCGACTGGGTGCGGCGGGCGATGGTGCCGAACATGGCGCTCACCCCGGCCCGCAGCCGCGCCTCCTGGACGGCGGCGGCCACGGCGGCGCGGCGGGCGTCGTCGAAGGCGTCGGCGACGTCGGTGATCTCGTCGCCCCGGGTGCGCGGCACCGGGGCTGGCTCGGGTCCGACCTCCTCCCCGGCGCGCAGGCGGGCGGTGAGGCGGGGCAGGTGGACGCGGGCGTACTCCAGGGTGGTGGTGCGCAGGCGGTGCAGGCGGCGGCCCATGCGGACGGCGCCGGTGATCGCGACGGCCGCCGAGGCCAGGGCGACGGCCAGGATCGGGAGGCTGGTCAGCAGGGCGGTGCGGGCGAGGTCGGCGGAGCGGGCGTCGCCGTAGTCGGCCAGCAGGCGGAGCTGGCCGCGTTCGACGGAGCGCATGCGCTGGTCGGAGGCCTCGGCGGCGCCCTGCCAGGCGGAGGCGTTGACCGGCGGGCGGGTGTGCTGGGGTGCGGCGATGACCTCGTTCTGCAGGTCGCGCACGCGCCGGAGGGAGTCGTAGGTCTCCAGGAGCCGGTAGGTGCGGGCGTCCTCGGGGGCGAGTTCGGCGCCGATGCGGTCCCAGGTGTGGCGCTGGGCGCCGGCGGCGGCGACGAACTCGGTGTGGGCGCCGGGGGTGAAGGTGTCGGTGGCCACGGCGTGGGTGAACACGGTGTTCTGGCGGGCCAGCAGTTCGCGGGCGCGCATCAGGGAGGTCAGGGAGCGCAGGCGGGGGATCTGCGCGGGTTCGGCGTGCTCGACGCGGGAGTCCCAGAAGCGCAGGCCCTGCTCGACCAGGTCGTGGTAGGCGGCGGCGGTCTGCACGAGTTCGCGGCGGTAGGGCGGCAGCGCGTCGACGATGTCGCGGTGGTGGGCCAGTCCCCCCAGGTCCCGTTGCAGGTGCAGGGCCTGGACGGGCAGCACGTCGGCGTCGAAGCCGCGCAGGACCCCGGCCAGTTCGTCGACGGCGGCGTCGGTGGCGGCGCGGGAGTCCTCCAGGGCCAGCAGGCTGCTCTGGGCGCCGTTCGCGGAGGCGGCGGTGGCCAGGCGTTCGTCCTGGAGGGCGCCGATCACCGCCGAGACGGCGGTGCCCGCCTCGCGGGTGAGGGCGGTCTCGGTGCGCAGCGCGCGGATGTCGCCCACGAGCAGGGCGGTGAAGAGCGACCACACCAGGAGGAGGACGGTGCTGGGCAGGAGCACCAGGGTGATCATGCGGGCGCGGAGCGACCGGCGCTTCGTGGGGGGCATGGGCTCGCTTCCGGGCCGGTGTCGGGGGGTAGGGGGTACCGGATCCACCCGAGTGAAGCCGGTCACCAGGGGAGAGTGCAAGGGGCGGGCGGGGCGCGCGGGGGCGGGGAGGGGCGTCGTGCCTGGTCAGGGGCAGGGGCTCAGGTTGGTAACGGAGCAGTGGGAACGCTGTGCTCCCCTGAAAAATCTACGTCGTAAAGGCGGGGGTTCTTTTGACCAAAAGCCCACAACAATAAGAAGGCGTGCGGCTCCGCCGCACCCCTCTCCTGGTGAACAGCCTGGTTGGAGCCGGTCCGGGGCGGGTAGGTGCGGCGTGCACACCGGACGCCTACCGGGGAGGGTCACCGTGAAGCTCACCGAGGAACAGATCCGCGACGGCCTGGAGCGCCTGGACGGCTGGCAGCTGGATTCGCAGGGGCCGGTGCTGCGGCGCACCCTGCGTCTGGCGGACTTCCCGGCCGTCGTGTCTTTGGTGAACACCATCGCGCAGGCGGCGGAGCAGGCCGGCCACCACCCCGACATGGACATCCGTTACGACACCCTGCACCTGGCCCTGTCCACCCACTCGGTCGGGGCGATCACCGACAAGGACATGGCGCTGGCCGCGCGCATCGACGAGCTGGTGCCGCAGGGCTGAGGGGCGGAGCGCCGGCTCCGCCCCGGCGGGTCCCCGGGGTCCGGGGACCCCGGTCCGGTCAGCGCAGCCGGGACCGGCGCATCTTGCCCGAGGCGGTGCGCGGCAGCTCGGGCACGAAGTCCACCACGTCCGGTGCGGCGTGGGTGGCGAACCGGGTGCCCACCCAGTCCTTGAGTTCGGCGGCCAGCTCCTCGGAGGCCCCGGTGCCCGGGGCGAGCACGACGCGGGCGCCGATCAGCTGTCCGGCGAGTTCGTCGGGGATGGAGTACACGCCGCACTCGTCCACCGCGGGGTGCTCGTTGAGGACGGCCTCCACTTCGGTGGGGCCGATCCGGTAGCCGCGGCTGAGGATGGCGCCGTCGTCGCGGGTGGAGAAGAACAGCCATTCGCGGCGGTCCAGGATGCCGGTGTCGCCGGTGAGGTAGAAGGCCTTGTCGGGGGTGAAGCGGACCTGGGAGGCGGCGTCGTTGTCGAGGTAGCCGGTGAACCAGGCCAGGGGGCTGTGTTCGAGGTCGACGGCGATGCGGCCGTAGGCGCCCAGGGGGGCGGGTTCGTCGGAGATGGCCTCCAGGACGGTGACCTTCCAGCCGGGCAGGGCGGGGCCGATGGCGCCGGGGGTGGCGTCGCCGGTGTCCTGGCCGGTGTCGCCGTTGGGGATGCCGACGCACCAGCCGAGTTCGGTCTGGCCGAAGTGGTCGCGTACGGGGATGCCGAAGAGGTCGGTGACCCAGTCGATGACGTCGGGGGCGAGGGGTTCGCCGAAGCTGGTGAGGCGTTGGACGACGATCTCGGGGGGCAGGGTCTTGGTGGCGGCGCGCAGGGTGCGGTAGGTGGTGGGGTCGGCGGCGAGGTTGGTGACCTCGTACATGCCCAGGACGTCGAGGGTGAGTTCGGGGTCGAAGAATCCGGCTCGGAGGGCGATGGAGGCGTGTCCGGCGAGCAGGGGTGAGATGAGGCCGTGGTAGAGGCCGAAGGCGGAGCCGGGGTCGGCGGTGTTCCAGTAGGTGTCGTGGTCGTCGACGCCGAGGCCGTAGTGGTGGTAGGCGTGCATGGCGGCGAGGGCGCGGACGGGTACGGGGACGCCGCGGGGTGGGCCGACGAGTCCGGAGACGTAGACGATGGCGAGGAGGCCGTCGCCGCCGACGGCGGTGTCGGGGGTGGGGGGTGCGTCGGTGGTGGAGAGGGCGGTGAGGGTGGTGTCGCCGTCGCGGAGGGGGTGGGTGCCGGTGGTGGCGATGGTCCAGGGGGGTGTGTCGTCGGTGTCGAGTTTGGTGCGGTGGTGGTCGTCGACGATGACGAGGCGGGTGTGGGAGGAGGTGAGGCGTTCGCGGATGGCGGAGGGGGCGAAGGAGGTGAAGAGGGGGACGAGGACGGCGCCCAGGCGCCAGGTGGCGAGGGCGGTGACGGCGAGGTCGATGCCTTTGGGGATGAGGGTGGCGATGCGGTCGCCGGGGCGGATGCCGTGGGCGGCGAGTCCGTTGGCGAGGGCTTGGGAGCGTTCGCGGAGTTGGCCGTAGGTGAGGGTGGTGGGGGTGAGGTCGGGGCCGATCTGGGTGATGGCGGTGCGGTCGGGGTGGTGGCGGTCGCACAGCACGTGGGGTACCGAGGTGGTCGGGGAGTCGTAGGCGGTGAGCCACTCACGTACACGGTGTGCCGGGTGGGGCATCGGAGGTCGTCCTCGTCTCGGTGGGTGCGGTGCTAGGGGCGGGACATGTCAACACTATGCCCACTGTCCAGACCTTCTTGTGGGGGTGAAGGGGGTTTTCCCTGGGTGGGACGCGTGGTGTGGGGGTTCGGGTTCGTTTGTGGTCGTTGTGTTCGTGGTGGGTTTTCCGGGCACTCGCGTCGGGGGTGGGTGTTCGGCCATGATGTGCGGATGAACGCTGACATGGTGGCCGACCGGTTGGGTCTGGCGGAGGATGACCGTCGTTGGTTGATCGCGGCGCGGGGGTTGCCGGAGCCGTTGGAGCCGTTGCGGGTGCCGCAGGGGGCGGATGCGGAGCGGGTGTGGGACGAGTTCGGTCTGGAGCCGTTGGATCGGGCGGATGTGGCGGCGGTGTGGCCGGGGCCGTCGGGTGAGGGGTGGTCTGCGGAGGCGTGGGCGCTGGTGGTGGGTATGTACCGGCGTTTGGCGGCGGATGCGGGGTTGCCTGTGGGGACGTGGGTGGATTGGCCGTCGTTGGTGGGTTATGACGATGTGCGGGTGCGGGTGGCGTCGTTGGTGGCTTTTGCGGCGCGGGTGCCGGCGCAGTATGCGGCTCATGGTGCGTTGGGTGTGGATCCTGCGGTGACGCGGGCGACGCTGGCGGATGTGGGTGTGCAGGTGGGGCGTTCGCGGCGGATGTTCGGTCGGGTGGGTGTGGAGACGGCGTCGTGGGTGGCGGCGCAGTTCCGTGGGCGGTTGTTCTGGGTGGGCGGGTTGCAGTTGGAGCCTGCGGTGTTGGGGCCTCAGGGCGGGGTGGAGTGGTATTCGCGGGAGGAGGCGGCGGGGTTGGGTCCCGGTTTCGGGGTGGGGGATCCGGTGTTGCGGTTGCACATTCCGTCGGGTGGGTTGGATCCGGTGTCGGTGTCGGATGCGTTGGGGCGGGCGCGGCCTTTCGCGCGGGCGCATTTGGGGATGGATCCGGTGGTGGCGACGTGTACGTCGTGGTTGTTGGATCCGCGGTGGGGTGAGGTGTTGGGGGAGGGGTCGAACATCGTGGGGTTCCAGCGGCGGTTCACGTTGGTGGGTGGGGGTGTGCCGGGGGAGTCGGATGTGTTCCGGTTCGTGTTCGGGTTGCCTGAGGTGGATGTGGCGCGGGCGTCGCGGAGGACGCGTTTGGAGCGTGCGGTGGTGGAGCGTTTGGAGGCGGGTGGGGGCTGGCAGGTGCGGACGGGGTGGTTGCCGTTGGCGGGGTGAGTGTGCGGGGGTGTCGGCGGTGTGGTCGGCGCCCCCTTTTTTTTTGTGGGGTGGGGTCATGTGGGGGGTGGGTGGGTGGTGTCGGGGTGGACGGTGGCGGTCTGGGTGGTGTGGCCGTGGCTGTCGCAGTCGGTGCAGGGGTGGGTGAGGAGGGTGGGGGTGAGGGTGTGGTCGTCTTCGAGGCGTGCGGTGATGAGGGTGCGGCGGCCGGTGCCTATGCAGGTGCGGCACAGGATGCGGATGTGCATGGGCGCAGGATAGGTTCCCGGTGGTGGTGGGTGCGGGGATGACACGGGGTCTTTGTCCCTGTTTCGGGTGTGGTCGTCCTGGGGGTGCGGCGGGGCGCTGTGGGCCGGTCGGGTGGGTGGTTCAGTCGTGGGCGGGCAGGGTGATGCAGCCGGTGCCGCCCAGGTCCAGGACGAGTCCGCGGTGGGTGCGGACCAGGCGCAGGACCAGGGTCTGGCAGGCGGGGCAGCAGGCGATGAGGCCGGGGCCGTCGGTGTAGACGTGCAGGCGGGCGAAGGCGCCGCGGTCGCCGCAGTGGGCGCAGAGGCGTTCGGCGGCGGTGATGTCGACGGCGAAGACCTCGGAGAGGGGGCCGGCGAGGACGTTGGCGTCCAGGTGGGTGCGGGTGGTGGGTGGGTTCATCGTCCGCCTCCGCTGCCGTAGCGTTCGGTTCGGATCCGGTGCGGGTCGTGGCCCAGGGCGAGGAGGCCGTCGGCGACGGTCTCGACGAAGGGGGTGGGTCCGCACACGAAGCACACGGGGGTGAGTTCGGCGGGGAGGCCGTGGGTGTTGAGGTCGGCGATGCTGAGTCGTTTGGGTCCGCGGGCCGATCCGGGGGGTGCGGTGCGGGTGTAGGCGAGGAAGACGTCGACGCCGGGTCCGGCGGCGGGTCCCAGTTCGGTGCGGTAGTAGCGGTCGTCGGGGGTGCGCAGGGAGTACAGGAGGCGGAAGAGGGCTCTGTTTCCGGTGCGGCGGCGTTCGCGGACCATGCCGGCCAGGGGGACGATGCCGGAGCCGCCGCCGATGAGGACGACGGGGTCGGGTGAGGTGGTGTCCCAGACGAACCAGCCGCCGAGGGGGCCGCGCAGTTCGACCTGGTCGCCTGGGGTGAAGTCGTGGACGAGGTAGGGGGAGACCTCTCCGTCGGGGTCGAGTTGGACGGTGATCTCCAGGCGGTCGGGGCCGGAGGCGGAGGCGATGGAGTAGGAGCGTTCGGCGGTGTAGCCGTCGGGGGCGCGCAGGCGCAGGTCGACGTGTTGTCCGGGGCGGTGGCCGGTCCAGCCGGGGACGGAGAGGACCAGGGTGCGGGCGGTGGGGGTCTCCCACCGGTCGGTTTCCAGGGTGGCCGGGGTCCAGGGGGCCATGGGTCAGTCCCCCTGGTAGCGCTGTTCGCGCCAGGGGTCGCCGTAGTCGTGGTAGCCGGCCTGTTCCCAGAAGCCGGGTTCGTCTTCGTGGTGGAGGGTGAGGCCGCTGATCCATTTGGCGGATTTCCAGAAGTACAGGTGGGGGACGAGGAGGCGGGCGGGGCCGCCGTGTTCGGGGGTGAGGGGGCGGCCGTCGAAGGTGTGGGCGATCCAGGCCTGGCCGTCGGTGAGGTCTTGGAGGGGGAGGTTGGTGGTGTAGTCGCCGTGGGAGTGGGCCAGGGCGTAGTCGGCGGTGGTCTCGACGTCGTGGAGGAGGGTGTCGAGGCTGACGCCGGTCCAGTCGGTGTCGAGTTTGGTCCAGCGGGTGACGCAGTGGATGTCGGTGTGGGGGTTCTCCTGGGGCAGGTCCAGGAGCTGCCGCCAGGTCCAGGTGTGGCGGGTGCCGGTCTCGGTGGTGATGGTGAGGGTCCAGGTGTCGGTGTCGACGCGGGGTGTGGGGCCCACGGTGAGGACGGGGAAGTCGTGGGTCTGGTACTGGCCGGGCGGGATGCGGTCGGGGTCGCCGCCGCGTCGTCCGTGGAAGCCCCTGGTGATGAGGTTCATGTGCGTGGTCCCTCGCCGGTGGTGGTGTCGTCCCGGGCGTCGTACCCGGGGGTGTGCCTGGTCAGGGGCGGGTGGGGGTAAAGGGATGGGCGGGTGCGGGGGCGGTGGGGCATGGGTGGGTGATGGCCTGGTCAGGGTGGGGGAATCGGCCGTTTGCGGGGGCGGTGCGGTGGAAAAGGGTGGCCCCGGGCCGCGGGAGCGCGGTCCGGGGTTCTTCCATGGGGGGATGGATGTCCGAGAAGAAGGTGGTCCTGGAACAGGCCGCCCAGGAGTTCGCCGACGCCAACGCGAATCCGCCGTTCATCTATGAGCTGCCGCCGGAGCAGGGCCGGGAGGTCCTGGAGGGTGTGCAGAGCGGTGAGGGGGTGCCCAAGCCGGAGGTCGCCGACGAGTGGGTCACGGTGGAGGGCGGTCCGACGGGGCAGGTGCCGGTGCGGATCGTGCGCCCGGCGGGGGCGACCGGGACTTTGCCGGTGGTCTTCTACATCCACGGGGCGGGCTGGGTGTTCGGCAGTGCGAACACCCATGACCGGCTGGTGCGGGAGCTGGCGGTGCGGACGGGGGCGGCGGTGGTCTTCCCCGAGTACGACCGGGCGCCGGAGGCGAAGTACCCGACGGCGATCGAGCAGAACTACGCGGCGGCGCGGTGGGTGGTGGAGCACGGGGCGGGCAGGGGCCTGGACGGGTCGCGTATGGCGGTGTGCGGGGACTCGGTGGGCGGGAACATGTCGGCGGTGCTGGCGCTGATGTGCAAGGACCGCGGGGGTGTGGAGCTCAAGGGGCAGGCGCTGCTGTACCCGGTGACCGACGCGGATTTCGACACCGGTTCGTACCACGAGTTCGCGACGGGGTATTTCTTGAACCGGGACGGGATGATCTGGTTCTGGGACCAGTACACGACCGATCCGCAGGAGCGGGCGCAGATCTATGCCTCGCCGTTGCGGGCGTCGTTGGAGGAGTTGCGGGGTCTGCCGCCGGCGATGGTGCTCAATGGTGAGGCGGATGTGCTGCGTGATGAGGGTGAGGCGTACGCGCGCCGGTTGCGGGAGGCGGGGGTGCCGGTGACGGCGGTGCGCTTCCAGGGGATGATCCACGATTTCATGATGGTGGACAGCATGCGTGATACGCATGCGAACCGGGCGGCGCTGCTGTTGGTGTCGGATTTCCTGGCGGGGGTGCTGGGGGTCCGGCCGTCGGTGCCGCGTCAGCAGGCGGGGCGGACGGGGGCGGCGGTGCGCTGACGGTCGTGGTGTGCGGGGGCGGGGCCCGGTGGGGCCCCGCCTTTGGTGTGTGGTTCAGGTGGGGTCGATGGCGGTGTTCTGGCCTGCGGCGATGCGCCATCCGTGGGGGGTGCGGGCGAGGATGTACAGGGCGCGTCCGTGAGGGCCGGGGGCGGGGTGTCCGGTGGTGTCGACGGGGGTCTGGTGGACGTTGGCGGCGATGAGGTCGGGGGACAGGGCCAGGAGTTTGACGACGTCGTAGCGGGCGCGGGAGTCGGCGAGGGGGCCGGTCATGGCTTTTTCGGCGAAGGCGGTGATCTGGGTGCGGCCGTCCAGGCGTGTGCCGGCGGCGTTGGTCCAGGAGGCGTGGTCGGTGTAGAGGGCGCCCAGGGCGTGGGGGTCGTTGGTGTTGAAGGCGTCCTGTAGGGCGTGGATTGTGGCGGTGGCGTCGGTGCGGTCGGTGTCGGTGATGGGGCCGACGGTCATGGTGGTCATGGGGTGCTCCGGTGGTGGTCGGGTGGGGCCCGTGGGGGCGGGGTGTCGCCGACCATTCGACAACCTTGACCAATGTTGAAGTCAAGGGGTGGGGTCACAGGGTCTTGCGGTAGCGCAGGGCGGGGCGGCCGGAGTCGAAGCGGTCCGGGCCCAGGGGCTGCCAGCCGGTGGATTCGTACAGGGCGCGGGCGGCGGTGTTGGCGGGCGCGACCTGCAGGGTGACGGCGTCGGCGGTCCGGGCCAGGTGTTCCAGGGTGGTGTCCAGCAGGAGGCGTCCGCGGCCGCCGCCCTGGAGGGCGGGGGCGATGGCGAGGTAGGCCAGGTGGGCGGTGCGGTCGGTGCCGGTGGGCAGGTGGGTGAGGGTGTAGCCGCCCGGGGAATGGCCGGGGGCATGCAGGAGCAGGCTGGGGGTGTGCCGGAGCGCGCGGTGGGCGCGGGCGCGGGCCTGTGGGTCGGGTGCGGTGCCGTCGCGGTGGGCGAGGGCGGCGGTCCACAGGTCGGCGCAGGCGGGGTGGTCGGCGGTGGTGCCCGGGGTGATGGTGTGGGTGATGGCGGTGCCTTTCGGGTGTGATGGTGCGCACTGCGGTGCGGGGGGCGGGGGTGCGGTTCAGGGGCGGGGGCGGGCGAGGTCGGCGGCCAGGCCGGTCAGGAGGGTCAGGGCGGCGGTGACGGCGGGGTGGGTGCGCGAGCCGCGGCGGGTGCAGGTGAGGATTTTGCGCGCGGGGGACGGCTTACCCTTCAGGGGGACGCGTGTGATGGGCAGGGCGGGCAGGTCGGCCAGGCGGGGGATGAGTGCGACTCCCAGGCCGTGGGCGACCAGGGCGGCGACCGCGCTCCACTCGCGGGCCCGGTGGGGGCCGTGGGGGGTGAAGCCGGCGGCGCCGCAGGCGGACATGGCGTGTGCGTGGCAGGTGGTGTCGGGGGGCGGTAGGACCCAGGTCTGGTCGGCGGCCTGTGCCAGGGGTACCTCGGTGAGGTCGGCCAGGGGGTGGCCGTGGGGGACCACGAGGTCCAGGACGTCGTCCAGGAGGGGTGTCTGGTCGAAGCGGGTGTCGGTGGGCGGGGGGACGCCGGGGGCGGCTTCGATGACGGCGAGTTCGACCTCGCCCTGGAAGAGCAGGTCCAGGGCGGGTCCGGGTTCGGTCTCGGTGAGGCGTACGTCCAGTCGGGGGTGGTCGGCTGAGAGGCGGGCGGCCATGGGGGCCAGTAGGCGGGACATCACGACGGGGAAGCAGGCGACGCGCAGGAGTCCGGCGGGTTCGGTGCCCAGGCCGCGGATCTGGATCTCGGCCTGTTCCCAGCGGGCGGTGATGTCGTCGGCGTGGGTGAGCAGGTCGTGGGCGGCGGGGGTGAGCCGTACGCCGCGGCCGCGGGGTTCGAGCAGGGGGACGCCGAGTTCTCCGGCGAGCAGGCGGATCTGTTGGGAGGCGGCCGAGGTGGTCATGTGGAGGGCTTCGGCTGCGGCGGTGACGGTTCCGTAGTGGGCGACGGCGCGTAGGACGCGCAGGCGCCGTAGGTCGATCATGTAGTCCATGCTTCATGGTCTTGTCCAGAAATTCAACGTGGACATTGATGGTGTGGAGAGGGAGGCTGGAGGGGTCCGGTCTCCGAGGAGAAGGAATCGAGGACGACGATGACGAGCACCTGCCCGCACTGCGGCTGGCCCGACTCCCAGCCCTTCCGTGTGGTGTCCCGGCATGCCACGGCGGCCGGGTCGACGGTGTGGGTGCGCTGTGCGTGCGGTTCCCTGCAGGTCCGCGAGGTGGGTGTGGCGGGGGTGCGCGTGGTCTCGCGGGGGCGTCCGGACCTGGTGCCGGGCGGTGACGGCTGCCCGGCCTGAGGGCCGGTGTCGGCGTCCGGGCCGTGCTTCGACCCCTGTTGCGCTGCGGCCCGCCCGTCGGGTGGCAGGAGGTCCTCAGAGGTCCTCAACGGGCGGCCTGCGGCCGCGGCCCGGCCACCGTACCCGGTACGCCCGAGGGCGGGGTCTCCGGAACCTCCGTCGCGGTCCTCGCCCGCCCGTCACCCGCCGCCCCCTCGACGGCCGCAGGCCTTGCTCGGGGACCGCTCCCGCGGGGCCTGGAGAACCCCGCCGGGTGTTCCGCACGGGAGAGCGTCCGAAGCAGGCTCTAGGCTCGTCCCGGACGTGTCGTCGATGCGGCGGGAGGGTCGCCATGGACGGGCAGGAGGGGGTGCCTGCGACCGAGTTCCCCCGGCGGATGGGCAAGGTGGCGCCGCGTGAGCTGGCGCTGCACGGCTACACCCGGTTCGAGCACCTGACGCGGGTGAGGGCGGCGGATCTGCTGAAGATCCACGGGGTGGGCCCCAAGGCGGTGCGGATCCTGGAGGAGGAGTTGGCCGCCCGGGGCCTGTCCTTCGCCTCCCCCGGCCGGTGAGGGCCGTGGTGGGGGGTGGTGCGGAAATCGTGGCGCGGGGGTGGTCCGCGATACGGTTACGACCATGAACGACACCCCGACACGACCGTCCACGTCGGTTGAGGACTACGTGAAGGTCATCTACGACCTGCAGGAGCGCGGTACCGGTCCGGTGACCATCTCCGGGATGGCGGAGCGGTTGTCGGTCTCCAACTCCTCGGTGTCGGGGATGCTGCGCAAGCTGGGCGATCTGGGGTTGGTGGACCACCGCCGGTACGGGTCGGTGCGCCTGACCGAGGAGGGGACCAAGGCGGCGCTGTCGGTGCTGCGCCGCCACCGTCTGCTGGAGACGTACCTGGTGGCGGCGCTGGGCTATTCCTGGGACGAGGTGCACGACGAGGCCGAGATCCTGGAGCACGTGGTGTCGGACAAGTTCGTGGACCGTATCGCGTCGTATCTGGGCGATCCGGTGGTCGATCCGCACGGTGATCCGATCCCCACGAGTGACGGGCGTGTGGTGGAGCGGCCCTCGGTGCTGCTGTCGGAGGCCGAGGAGGGTGTGGAGGGCACGGTGGTGCGGGTCAACGACACCGACCCCGACCTGTTGCGGTACCTGGCCGATATCGAGATCGGGATCGGGATGACGGTGCGGGTCGAGGAGCGGTTGCCCTTCGCGGGGTCGTTGCGCATCACGGTGCGTTCGGGTCCGGGGGGCCGGGGGCGGGACCGGTCGTTGGGGCTGGTGGCCGCCGAGGCCCTGTGGATCGCGCCGGCGGAGTCCTGACCCCCTTGTGGGGCCCGCCCTGGGGGCGGGCCCCACAAGGGGTGTGTCATGCCTGGGGGACCGCTCCGGGGGTGCCGTCGGCGATGGTGAACCGGGCCAGGTCGGTGATGGGCGCCCCGGGTGTGGAGACGCGTTCCACGGTGCGGTAGTCGGCCTGCCAGTGGGTGGGTGTGAGGGTGTTGCGGACGTAGCCGCGGGTGCGGTCGATGAACTTGATGTGGGGGTTCTCGGCGAGCTGGACGGCGTCGCCGGGGTTGTGGTGGGTGCCGTCGCCGCCGCTGGTGAAGGAGGTGCCGACGAGTTCGGTGGCGACGGTGGCGGAGGCGGGGTCGTCGAAGTCGGCCTTGATGTCGACGACGTAGTTGGCGTGCACGTCGCCGGTGATGACCACGGGGTTGCGCACGCCGGCCAGGTGGTCGCGGACCTGGTCGCGTTCGGCCTTGTAGTTGTCCCAGGCGTCGTCGCTGAAGCTGCGGGGGGTGCCGGCGGCGAAGTCGCGCTGGGAGAAGAACACCTGCTGGGCGAGGATGTTCCACTGGGCGGGGGTGGTGGCCAGTGCGTCCAGCAGCCAGTTTTTCTGTTCGGCGCCCAGGAGGGTGCGGTCGGGGTCCTCGCGGTCGGGGGTGGACTGTACGTCGCGGTACTGGCGGGTGTCGAGCAGGTGCAGGCGGGCCAGGCGTCCGAAGGTCAGGGTGCGGTACAGGTGCAGGTCGGGGCCGTGGGGGCGTTGGGCGGGCCGTAGGGGCATGTGTTCGTAGTAGGCCTTGAGGGCGGCGGCGCGGCGGCGGGTGAACTCGGGTGAGGGCTGTCCGCCGTGGGGGTGGTCGTCGGCCCAGTTGTTCTCCAGTTCGTGGTCGTCGAAGACGACGGCCCAGGGGAAGGCGGCGTGGGCGGCCTGGAGGTCGGTGTCGGTCTTGTACTGGGCGTGGCGGATGCGGTAGCCGGGCAGGTCGTGGACTTCATGGGCGGGGATGTGGGGGCGGCCGGCCGTTCCGGTCTCGCCGGTCTCGTAGATGTAGTCGCCCAGGAACGCGACGAGGTCGAGGTCCTCGTCGGCGAGGTGGCGTTGGGCGGTGTAGTGGCCGTGGGTGAAGCTCTGGCAGCTGGCGAACGCGAAGGCGAAGCGGTCGGTGCGGGCGCCGGGGGCGGGGGTGGTGCGGGTGCGTCCGACGGGGCTGATGTGGGTGCCGGTGCGGAAGCGGTAGTGGTAGTGGGCGCCGGGGCGCAGGCCGCGGGCCTCGATGTGGACGGTGTGGGCGTCGTCGGGGCCGGTGGTGGCGGTGCCCGAGGCGGTGGGGCGGGTGAAGTGTTCGTCTTCGGCGATCTGCCAGTGGACGTCGACGGTCCGGTCGGGCATGCCGCCGCGGCCGTCGGGGGCGAGGGGGTCGGGGGCCAGGCGGGTCCACAGGACGACGCTGGTGTGGTCGGGGTCGCCGGAGGCGACGCCGAGGGTGAAGGGGTCGGTGCGCGGGGCCGGGCGGGGGGCGGCCGCGGCGGCGGGGGTGTTCCAGGGGGCGGCGCCGGCCAGGGCGGCGGCGCCCAGGGCCGCGCCGCCGGCCAGGACGCGGCGGCGGGTGATGGGGGTGTCCGGCATGGGTTCTCCTCGGTGCGGGTCGGTGCCCGCCGGGGGTGGCGGGGCCGTGTTCCATCCGGTCACAGGGGGGCGAACTCTCCGGTCTTGCCGGAGTGAACATCTTCTGACATGGGGTGACGAATCGGTGGCGGTGCGCGACGGTTCGGGGGAACCTTTTGCCGTCGCGGGGGCGGGGTGTGCATGATCGGTGTGTTCACCGGTCGTGATGCGAGGGCGCACCATCCCCCGGTCCCGGTCCCGGTCCCGGTTCCGGTCCCTTCGGGTGTGCGCCGCCCCTGCCCCTGCGCTGGGGGCGGGGGCGGCGTATGCTGGCGGCATGCGCAAGCGACATTAAGTCCTACGACGGTCTTCGGTCCGTGCCCGGGCCCCGCCCGGGGGCACCGCTCTTTGGTGTCCCTGCACGTTCGACCGAAAGACCTCATCCATGATTGTCAAGTCCGTGCGCGCCCCGGGCGCGCGCGTGTTCCGGCTGACCGGGCCGCTGTACGTGTACGCGGCGGCGGAGGAGTTCGTCCTCCTGTATCCGGTGTACGCCCTGCTGTTCGCCGACCACGGCCTGTCGGTGGCGCAGATCGGTTCCCTTTTCATGCTCTGGTCCGGGGTGGGGCTGGTGTTCTCGGTGCCGGCCGGGGCTCTGGCCGACGTCGTCCCGCGCCGGTACCTGTTGGCGGCGGCCCCGGTGTTCACGGCCGCCGGTTTCGCCCTGTGGCTGCTGGCGCCGGGCTATGGTGTGTTCGCTGCGGGGTTCGTGCTGTGGGGGGTGGGGGGTTCCCTGTCCTCGGGCTGCCTTGAGGCGTTGGTCCACGACGAGCTGGCCCGCCGTGGTGCGGTGGGCCGTTACGCGCGGGTGATGGGTGTGGCCCGGGCGCTGGGGGTGGCGGCGGTGGGTGCGGCCACCCTGGTCGCGGTGCCGGTGATGGCCTGGGGCGGGTACGCGGCGGTGGGTGCGGCCAGTGTGGCGGTGTGCGGGGTGTGCGCGCTGGCCGGTCTGGTGCTGCCCGAGTACCGTCCGGGCCCGGGGGGCGCCTTGGGGGCGCCGGGTGTGGTGGGGGCGGGTCCGCACCGGCCCCACCACCCCTCCGCCCCGGCCGTCCCGTCCGCCGCGGAGGCCGGTGGGGACGGGGATGAGGACCCCGAGCCCGCCACGTTGCGGGAGTACGGTGCGGTCCTGCGCGCCGGGCTGGTGCAGGTGCGCCGGGACCGGCGGGTGCGGGGCGCCGTCGTGCTGCTGGTGGTGGTGACCTCCTTCTGGGGGATGCTGGACGAGTACGTGCCGTTGCTGGTGTCGGGCCACGGGGTGGCGGCCGCGGGGGTGCCCGCGGTGCTGGCGGTGGTGTGGGCGGGGGTGACGGTGGGCGGTCTGCTGGCCGGCCCGGTCTCGCGTCTGCCGGCCGGTGTGTTCGCGGTGCTGCTGGGTGCGGCGGCGGTGGCCGTGGCGTCGGGGGCCCTGGTGGGCGGTGCCGTGGGGTGGGTGCTGCTGGGTGCGGGGTTCGGTGTGTGCCAGGCGGCCTGTGTGGTGGCCGATGCCCGGTTGCAGGAGCGGATCACGGGGTCGAGCCGGGCCACGGTGACGTCGGTGGCGGGGCTGGGCACGGATCTGGTGACGACGGCGGCGTATCCGTTGTACGCGGTGGTGTTCGCGCTGACCGGTCACGGGTGGGCGTTCGCGGTGTTCGCGGCGCCCTATCTGGTGGCGGCGTGGGTGCTGGGGCGCAGGGGGCGTTCGGGCGGGTAGGAAAGTTTCGCCGGTCGGGTCGCGGGGGGATGATTCCTGCGATGAAGTCGCCGCGGGGGCCGAACCCGACCGGTGCCCGGGGCGTCTCCTCCTGTGATCGGGTGTCCTGGACCCCGAGGGGGGCGTGGTGTTCGCCACGCGGGCGCCGTGGCCGAGGACGGAGGTCGCGATGCGCGGGGGCCGTAGGTGTCGAGGGACCGCCTACGGCCCTTCCCCGTTGGTGTGCGGTACCCCACGGATCGATGCTCTTGCGCGCGTGAATAGCATCGTTTCTTGTGGCACATCAGACGAACCCGGTGAACGGTGACGGAACGGGTACAGCCCGCGTGCGCGGTATCGACGTCCACTATGTGGACCGCGGCGTGGGCTATCCGCTGCTGTTCGTGCACGGGCACCCCTTCGACCACACCTTGTGGGAGCCGCAGGTCCGGGCGCTGGCCGGGCGCGGTTTCCGGGTGGTCGTGCCGGATCTGCGCGGGTACGGCCGTACGACGGTCGTCCCGGGGGTCACCACCATGGATGTTTTCGCCCGTGACCTGGCGGCCCTGCTGGAGCATGTGGGGTTGGACTCGGTGGGGGTGGTGGGGTTGTCGATGGGCGGCCAGATCGCCCTGGAGCTGTGCCGGCTCTTCCCGGACCGGGTGGACTCCCTGACGCTGGCGGCCACCAACCCCTATGCCGAGACCGAGCAGGGGCGGGCGTCGCGGCGGGCGGTGGCGGCGCGGCTGCGGGCCGAGGGGATGGTGGGCTACACCGACGAGATGCTGGTGGGCATGATGACCGAGGCCAATGTGCGGGCGCTGCCCGCGGTGGCCGACCATGTGCGCGCGATGATGTACGCGGCGCCGCCGGAGGGTGCGGCTGCGGCGCTGCTGGGCCGGGCCGAGCGGACCGACCACCTGCCGTTGCTGCGGCGTATCTCGGCGCCGACGCTGTTGGTGGCGGGGCAGGAGGACGGGTTCACGCCGCCGGAGTTCACCGAGGCGATGCATGTGCGCATCCCCGATTCGGTGGTGGAGATCATCGAGGGGGCGGGGCACCTGCCCAATCTGGAGCGGCCCGAGCGGTTCAACGAGGTGCTGCGCCGGTTCCTGGAGCGTTCGCGTACGCGGTTGAGCCGGACCGGTATCTGACCCGCCGCCCCCGCCCCCGTCCCCGTTTTTCGGGGGGCGGGGGCGGTGCGCGTCAGTGGTGCTGGGTGTGCAGGTCCAGTCGGCGGGGGACCAGGGCGAAGACCGCGGCGGCGGCGGTGAGCATCACGAGCGCGCCGATGAGGCCGGTCAGGGACAGGGAGTCGGTGAACGCGGTGCCGGCGCGGGCGGCCAGTTCGGCGGTGCCGGTGTGTTCGGCGATCTCCAGGGCGGCGCCCAGGGATTCGCGGGCGTGGGCCAGTTCGATGGTGGTGGGGCCGGTGATGCCGGCGGTGTCCAGGCGGGCGCGGTAGAGGGCGGCGGCGATGGAGCCCAGGACGGCCACTCCCAGGACGTTGCCCAGGTCGTAGGCGGTCTCTTCGATGGCTGCGGCGTTGCCGGCCTTGGCGGCGGGGGTGCCGGACATGATGATGGCCGAGGCGATGGTGAGGGCGCCGGCGCCGCAGCCGATGAGCAGCAGTGCGGTCAGGACGACGGGGACCAGGGGCGGGGCCAGGTGGAGCAGGGCCAGGCCCGCTCCGGCCACGGCCAGTCCGCCGGACAGGGCGGCGCGCGCCCCGATGAGGTCGGCCACCCGGGGTGCCAGGGGTGAGGCGATCACGGCGCCCGCGGCCATGGGGGTGAGGTGGATCCCGGCCATGAACGGCGACAGCATCAGGACCAGTTGGAGCCATTGGGCGACCAGGAGCAGCAGGGCCGCCATGGCCAGCATGGAGGTGAGTGCGGCCAGGACCCCGGCGGTGAACTGGGGGCGGGCGAACAGGCGCACGTCCAGCAGGGGGTCGGGGCGGCGCAGGCAGCGCAGGACGAACCAGGTGAGCACGGCCAGGGCGGCGGCGAGGGCGGCCCAGGCGGCGGGGTCGCCGGGGCCGGCCTTGGCGAAGTGTTTGATGGCCCAGACCAGGGCGACCATGCCGACGATGGCCTGCACGGTGGCGGTGGCGTCCCAGGTGCCGGGGGCGGGGTCGCGGGCCTCGGGGAGCAGGAGCAGGCCGGCGGCCAGGGCGGCGGCCATGACGGGCACGTTGACCAGGAACGCGGCGTGCCAGGTGAAGTGTTCCAGGAGCAGTCCGCCCAGGATGGGGCCCACGGCCATGCCCAGGGAGGAGGTGGCGGCCCAGACGCCCAGGGCGGTGGCGCGTTCGCGCGGGTCGGGGAAGAGGCTGCGGATCATGGACAGGGTGGTGGGCATGATCATGGCGCCGCCGGCGCCCAGGAGGGAGCGTACGGCGATGACGGCGGCGGGGGTGTCGGCGAGCAGGACCAGGAGGGAGGCGCCGCCGAACACGGTGAATCCGGTGAGCAGGAGGAGGCGGCGGCCCCACCGGTCGGCCAGGGCGCTCATGGGGACGAGCAGGCCGGCCAGGACCAGGGAGTAGATGTCGATGATCCACAGCTGTTGGGCGGCGGTGGGGCGCAGGTGGGCGGCCAGGTCGGGGAGGGCGACGTTGAGGACGGTCATGTCCATGGCGACCACGAGGAGGCCGGCGGACAGGACGGCCAGGCCGGCCCAGCGGCGGCGCCGGGTCGGGGTGGTGGTGGGCGGGGGGTGGGCGGTCATGGGGTCCTCGGGTGGGCGGTGTGCAGGAGGGCGGTGATGGAGCGGTAGAGGGTGTCGGTGTCCAGGGGGGTGTCGTGCAGGAGGGCGTGGATGAGGGCGCCGTCGGTGAAGACGGCGACGGCGTGGGCGGTGTGGGGGTCGGTGTAGGCGGTCAGGGCGTCGACGAGGCCGTTGAACCAGGTCAGGGCCAGGGGGCGGAGGGCGGGGTCGTCGGCTGCTGCGGCGGCGAGGGCGAAATCGGTGGCGACCTGGCCGCGGTCGGCGAGGTAGTGGGCGATGAGGTCGCACAGGCCGCGGGGGTCGCCGTGGTGGTCGGCCAGGGTGGTGCGTACCTGTTCCAGCCAGGTGTCGCTTTCGCGGGTGAGGTGTTCCAGGGCGGCGGTCTTGAGTTCGGTGAGGGAGGAGAAGTAGTAGGTGGTGGAGCCGAGGGGGACCTGGGCGCGGGCGGCGACGCGGCGGTGGGTGAGGTGGGCGGCGCCTTCGCCGACGATGAGGTCGGCGGCGGCCTCGATGATGGCGCGGCGGCGGCGTCGGGGGTCGCGGGGGCGGGGTGAGCCGCGGTCGGTGTCGGTCACGGGGGCGCTCCACGGTTTCTGGAACAAACGTACATGTACAAGTGTACATGTGGGGGTTCGGGTTCTGCGGTGCGCAGAGCGGCCCCTGCGGGGCGGCGGGGTGTGCCAGGATGGCGCGCACCGTTCCCGGACCGAGGAGGCGAGGCCCCATGGCGGCCCCTGGCAGTACGCTCCCGCCGCTGGGCCCGGGCTATCGGCGGCTGCTGGCCGCCGGGGCGCTGGGCAACCTGGGGGACGGCATCGCCCTGGTGGCGCTGCCCTGGTACACCGCCACGTTGACCGGTGACCCGGTCGCGGTGGCGGCGGTGGCGGCCGCGGGGCGGCTGCCCTGGCTGGGGGCGCTGGTGGCCGGGGCGGTGGGCGACCGGATGGACCGGCGCCGCCTGATGGTGCGGGCGGGGGCGGGCAAGGCGCTGGTCCTGGTGGTGCTGGCCGCTTTGGCGGCGGTGGGGGCGGCGCCGGTGCCGGTGGTGGTCGCCGCGGCGCTGCTGGTGGGGGTGTGCGAGGTGTTCTTCGACAACACCGCCCAGTCCCTGATGCCGATGGTGGTGCCGCGCGAGCGCCTGGAGCGCGCCAACGGGATGCTGTGGAGTGTGGAGGAGGTCGCGGGCCGGTTCGCGGGCGCCCCGCTGGCGGGGGTGCTGGTGGCGGTGTCCGCGGCGGCGGCGTTCGGGGCGCAGGCCCTGTTGGCGGCGGGGGCGGTGGGGGCGCTGCTGGCCCTGCGCGGGGATTTCACGCCGGCGGCCGGGGCGGGGGCGGCGGTGCCGTTGCGGGTCCTGGTGGGCGAGGGGGTGCGGTGGCTGTGGGGGCACCGGCTGCTGCGCACCCTGGCGGTGGTGCTGGGTCTGTCCAATCTGGCGGCGTCGATGAACGCCGCGGTCCTGGTGCTGTTCGCCCGGGACGTGCTGGGGGTGGGGGCGGCCGGGTTCGGGCTGCTGTTGACGGCGGTGTCGGCGGGGATGGTGCTGGGGGCGCAGGTGGTGCACCGGCTGGTGCCGCTCGTGGCGCCGGGGGTGGCGCTGGCCGCCGCCCTGGCGGTGCAGGCGGTCGGCTACCTCCTGGTGGGGTCGGTGCACCGTGTGTGGGTGTTCGCGGTGTGCTTCGTGGCGGTGGGGTTCTTCACCATGTGGTGGAACGTGGTGACGGTGTCGCTGCGCCAGCGCATCGTTCCCGGGCACCTGCTGTCGCGGGTGCTGGCGGCCTACCGCACGGTGGGGTGGGGGACCGCGCCGGTGGGGGCGCTGGCCGCGGGGGGTCTGGCCGCCGCCTTGGAGCCGGTGGTGGGGCGGGTGTGGGCGCTGTCGGCCCCGTTCCTGGTGGCGGGGGTGCTCAGTGCGGCCCTGGTGGCGGTGTCGGCGGCCCGCCTGACCACGCGGGCGGTGCGCGCGGCCGAGGCGGGGGCCGGGTCTCACACGCGTTCGACGGGCACCCAGACCTCTCCGGAGGCGGTGGACCCGTCCTCGCCGTAGTCGGCGGTGACGAGTTCGGGGCCCGGGGCGGTGCGGTGGGTGGGGTGGGAGGGGAACCACTGGCCGTAGGCGTCGACCCACACCCGTTGGATGCCCTCGGGGAAGGGCACGTCCTCGAAGGGGAACACCACCCAGGTGCCCGCCGCGACCTCCAGGACGTCCATCCCCTCGGGGGCGGGGGCGGTGCTCACCGCCGCCTGGTAGTAGTCCAGCAGGCTGCCCTCGGCCCGTTCGGGTTCGATGTCGTCCACGGCCGAGACGACTCCGCCGGGTTCGCCGTCGGACAGGGCGGCCAGGCGCTCCCAGGCGGCCTCGCCCAGGCCGCGGACGAACGCGTCCATGTCCGGGTTGACGCCTTCGTGCACCAGGGGCACGCGTGCCCGGTACCCCACGAGGCGGAACGCCTCTTTTTCCACGATCCGGTACCGCACGGCGGTACCTCCTTCCACGGTCAGTCGGAATGTCATGCGCGGTTGGGAGGTCAGGACCGCGCCGGTGCGCCGGGCCTGGCCGGGGCCGACCCCGTGCAGGGCGCGGAAGGCGCGGGCGAACGCCTCGGCGGACCCGTAGCCGTAGCGGACGGCGATGTCCAGCAGGGTGGCGTCGCCCTGGGCGACCTCCACCGCGGCCAGGGTCAGCCGGCGGCGGCGCACGTACTCCGACAGGGGCATCCCGGCCAGGGAGGTGAACATGCGGCGCAGGTGGTGTTCGGAGGTGAGCGCCGCGCGCGCCATCCGTGCCACGTCCACCGGCCGGGAGGTGTCCTCCTCCACCAGGTCCAGTGCCCGGTTCAGTGCCTCCAGCACGGTCGTGCTCCTTTCTTCGGTCTTCGACGCTAGGGGGTGCGGGGGTGTGCGTACCCGACCGTGGGTGTGCGTGTTGTGTCGGGTCGTACGCTCCGGCTTCGGGCAAGGTCGGGGAATCGTTGGGCAAGGACTTGCGTCGCCCCCGACGTGGGCGGTTACGGTGGCAGCACCCTCAGCTGAGGATGGCCCGACAGGCCGACCCCGAGAAGGAGGTGGGCGGGGCGAGGCCCGGATCGCGCCCCGCGGATACATGGACCTTGGTTTTCTGCGACCGCTGTACGACAACGACGCCCCGGTGGCCTCGGTGCATCTGGACACCAGCCGTGACACCACCGACGCGGACAAGAAGATCGAGCTGCGCTGGCGGCACCTGCGCGAGCGGTTGAGCGCCCAGGGGGCCGATGAGGCGACCTTGGACGTGCTGGAGGAGGCGGTCGGGGAGGGTTCCTCCCGGGCCTACGGCGACCACGGCCAGGCGTTGTTCGCGTCGGGCGGGCGGCTGCTGGGCGAGTACACGCTGGGTGAGCCGCCGGCGCGGGACCGGGCGCTGTGGGCGCCGGTCCCCGACGCGCTGCCGGTGGTGGTGGACCGGGGCCGGCACCTGCCGTACGCGCTGGTGGCCCTGGACCGGGTCAAGGCGAAGGTGTTCGCCTACGCGGGCGATCCCGATCCCAGGCCGGTGTCGGAGAGGGACTTCACCGGTGCGGACCTGCACAACATCGACACGATGGGGCGCGGGGGGCCGGGGAGCCTGGGCGGGTACAACGGCGACTACGTCCGCAAGCAGTACCACTTGGAGACCTGGCGGGAGAACACCGCGAGGCTGGCCGAGCTGGTGCGTGAGGCGGTGGCGGAGGTCGATGCCCGGATCATCATCGTGGGCGGGGACGACGAGGCGATCTCGTATCTGCGCGACAACATCCATGAGCGCAGGCTCTCCATCCCGATCGAGGTGGTGCCGGGCGGTCGCGGCGGGCCCGATGCGGAGCAGCGCCTGCACCAGGCCGCGGCGCAGGCGTTGCGCGCGTTCGTGGCCGACTCCCAGAAGGGGGCGTTGGAGGAGTTCGAGCAAAAGCTCGCCCAGGACCAGGCGGTGCGGGGTACCGAGTCGACGCTGCCGATGCTGTCGGAGGCGCGGGTGCGCACGCTGCTGCTGGGTGCCGAGCGCGACGGTGAGCCGGAGCTGTGGGGGTCGTCCAGCGCGCCGATCCTGGTGGCGGCCAAGCCAGAGGGGTTGGACGATCCGGATACGGCGTTCCGGGCCCCGGCCAGTGCGCTGATGCTGCGGTCGGCGGTGATGGCGGATGCGGGGTTCAGCGAGGTGCTGGACGACGGTGAGCCCGCCGCGGGCAGCGGTGCGATCCTGCGGTTCCCGCGCCAGCGCGCGGAGCGGTGACGGGTCGGGGTCGAGGGGGGCCGTCCGCGGTGCGGGCGGCCCCCTTTTTTTCGTGTCCTGTGGTCAGGCGCCGGTGGTCATGCCCAGGTGGAGGAGCAGGTCGGCCTCGGTGAGGAAGGCGATGGCCTGGCCGCGTTCGGCGTAGGTCTCGGCCTGGCGGTGCTTGGAGGTCTTGCCGGGGCCGTCGTGGCCTCCGATGACCAGGATGTCGGTCTTCTTGGTGACGTTCTTGGCGGGGGTGCCGCCGGCCTCGGCGATGCGCCGCCACACCTCGGGCTTGTCCATGGACTCCAGGTCGCCGGAGACGCACACGACCTTGCCGTACAGGGGGCCGGAGGGGTCGGCGTCGGGGGAGGGGGCGGGCAGGTCGGTGCGGGCGGCGCGCTGCCAGCGGGCGAACCGGTCCTCGCCGGAGGCCTGGGGCGCCGGGGCCGGTGCGGGGGCCGCCGGGGCCGCGGGGGTCAGGCGGCGCAGGGTGCTGCCGGCGGCGCGGGCCAGGTCGGCCAGGGAGGTGGTGCCGTGGCGTTCCATGGCGGCGATGGCGATGCGGGCGGCGGCCTCGGCGTCGGCGTCGGCCCGGTGGTGGTGGGTGACGCGGTGGCCGATGTGGGCGCTGACGGTGGGCAGCCGGTGGTCGGGCAGTTCGGCCCAGGTGCGGCGGGACAGGGCCAGGGTGCAGGCGTAGTCCCAGGCGGGGGTGGCCAGGCCGGTGCGGGCGCAGGCCTGGGTGATGACGCCCATGTCGAAGGGGGCGTTGTGGGCGACCAGGGGGTCGCCGTCGGCGAACTCCACGATGCGGGCGTGGACACTCTGCCAGGTGGGGGCGTCGGCGACGTCGTCGGGGGTGATGCCGTGGACGGCGATGTTGTGGCGGGAGAAGAAGTCGATTCCGGCGGGCGGGCGGATCAGGGTGGTGTGGCGGTCGGCGATGATTCCGTCGCGCACCTTGACCAGGCCGACGGCGCAGGCGCTGCCCCGGTCCTGGTTGGCGGTCTCGAAGTCGATCGCGGTCCAGCTGTCCGACACCCTGTTCTCCTCCCCGCACTGTGTTGACGCGTTGAGGCTACCGTCGTATTCCGGTGCCGGGGGCGCGGTCGGGTCGGCCGGCCCCCGGTACCGGGGGTTTTATTCGTCCCACAGGTCGGTGGTGTGGGCGGCGGCCAGGGCGGCGGCCCGGTCCAGGAACTCCTCGGCCGGCAGGGCGGGGAGGCGGCGGCCGTCGCGCAGGCGTACCGCCACGGTGCCCTGGGCGGCCTCGCGGGCGCCGATGACGGCCTGGTAGGGCACCAGGCGGTGGGTGCGGATGCGGGCGCCCAGGGCGCCGGTGTCGGCGGGGGCGGTGTCGGCGCGCAGTCCGCGCCGCCGGGCCCGGTCGGCCAGGTGGGCGGCGGCCGCCTCCTGGTCGGGGGTCACGGGCAGGGCCACCGCTTGGAGGGGTGCCAGCCAGGCGGGGAAGGCGCCCTGGTGGACCTCGGTGAGGTGGGCGACCACCCGTTCGATGCTGCCGATGACGCTGCGGTGGACCATGACGGGCCGGTGGCGGGCGCCGTCGGGGCCGGTGTAGTGCAGGTCGAAGCGTTCGGGCTGGTGCAGGTCGACCTGGACGGTGGACAGGGTGGACTCGCGTCCGGCGGGGTCGGCGATCTGCACGTCGATCTTGGGTCCGTAGAACGCGGCCTCGCCGGGGCCCTCCTCCCAGTCCAGGCCGGCCTGCTCCAGGGCGGCCACCAGCAGTCCGGTGGCGCGCTGCCAGGTGGCCGCCTCGCCCGCGTACTTGCCGCCGGGGCCGGGCAGGGACAGCCGGTGGCGCAGGGGGGTGATGCCCAGGGCGCGGTGGGCGCGGCCGATGAGGTCCAGTGCGTTGGCGGTCTCGTCGACGACCTGGTCGGGGGTGCAGAAGATGTGGGCGTCGTTGAGGCGGATGGCGCGTACGCGGGTGAGGCCGCCCAGGGACCCGGAGGGCTCCTGGCGGTACATGTCGCCGAGTTCGGCGACGCGCAGGGGCAGTTCGCGGTGGCTGCGGCCGCGGGAGCGGTACAGCAGGGCGTGGTGGGGGCACAGGCTGGGGCGCAGCACCAGTTGGTCGCCGCCGTCGTCCAGGGGCGGGAACATGCCGTCGCGGTAGTGGGCCCAGTGGCCGGACTTCTCGTACAGGGCGCGTTTGCCCAGGGCGGGGGAGTACACGTGCACGTACCCGGCCTCGCGTTCCAGGCCGCGCACGTACTCCTCCAGGGTGTGGCGGACGGTGGCGCCGTCGGGGAGCCAGAACGGCAGTCCGGCGCCGATGAGGGGGTCGGTGTCGAACAGGTCCAGGTCGCGGCCCAGGCGGCGGTGGTCGGCGGTGGTCACGGGTTCCTCCCGAGGGTGCGGGGGCGGACCACCGGATGCGCGAAGCCCCGGGGAGGTGCGCCCCGGGGCTTCGTTGAGTGCAAGAGTCAGCGCGCCGGTGGCATCTCCGGCGTCGTCGTGCTGTGGGCGCGCTGCATGGTGTGACCGTACCAGAGGTCGCGGCGGGGTGTCCTGCGGTAAACCGCACCCCTCTTCGGCGGGCGGCACCATGGCCGGGGCCGGGGCGCGGCGGCCAGCATGGGCACCGTCGGGAAGCGAGGACGGGAGAGCCGATGATCACCCTGCGGGGATTGACCAAGCGCTACGGCGACGTGTTGGCGGTGGACTCGTTGGACCTTCAGGTGCGCCCGGGGCGGGTCACCGGGTTCCTGGGGCCCAACGGTGCGGGCAAGAGCACCACGATGCGCATGGTGCTGGGGCTGGACCACCCCACGTCGGGGCGGGCGCTGGTGGGCGGGTGCCCCTACCGGGAGCTGGATAGGCCGCTGCACCATGTGGGTGCGGTGCTGGACGCCCGTGCCGTGCACCCGGGGCGCAGCGGCCGCGCCCACCTGTTGGCGCTGGCGCGCACCCACCGCATCCCCGACCGGCGGGTGGACGAGGTGCTGGAGCGGGTGGGGCTGGAGGGTGCGGCCCGGCGGCGGGCGGGGACGTTCTCGCTGGGGATGAGCCAGCGGTTGGGGATCGCCGCGGCTTTGTTGGGGGATCCGGGGGTGCTGTTGTTCGACGAGCCCGTGAACGGGCTGGACCCCGACGGGGTGCGGTGGATCCGCGAGCTGATGCGGGAGCTGGCCGGGCAGGGGCGCACCGTGTTCGTCTCCAGCCACCTGATGAGCGAGATGCAGCTGACCGCCGACCACCTGGTGGTGATCGGGCGGGGCCGGCTGATCACCGACGCGCCGCTGGCCGAGGTGCTGGCGCACAGCGCGTGGACGGCGGTGGTGGTGCGCAGCCCCCACCCCGAGGACCTCGTGGCCGCGCTGGCGGCCGAGGGGGCCACGGTGGAGCGGCCCGGCCCCACCGAACTGGTGGTCACCGGCCTGGGGATGGAGCGGGTGGGGGAGCTGGCCCACCGGGCCGGGGTGGTGGTGCACGAGCTGCGCACCCGCGACGCCTCGCTGGAGCAGGCCTACCGGGAGTTGACCGAGAACGCGGTGCAGTACACCGCCCGGAACGGGGGAGAGCGATGATGCCGGTCGCCGTTGTGGAAAGGCCGGCCGGTGCGCGCCGTGCCCTGTCGGACCTGGGTGCGGCGGTGTCCGCGGAGTGGGTGCGGTTGCGGTCGGTGCGCACCACCTGGTGGGGCGCCGCGGTGGCGCTGGTGCTGATGTGCGCGGTGGCGCCGTCGGTGGCGGTCTCCACCGTGTCCAACGCCCAGAACGGGTCGGTGCCGGTGGCGGAGGTGCCCGCCCCGGAGATGGCGGCCTACGCCACTTTGTGGGTGGTGCAGTTCGTGGTGGTCGGCCTGGTGCTGCCGGTCATCACCACCGAGTACTCCTCCCGGTCGTTGCACGCGTCGTTGCAGGCGGTGCCGGTGCGGTGGCGGCTGCTGGCGGCCAAGGCCGTCGTGGCGGCGGGGTTCGTGTTCGTGTTGGGTGTGGTGGCCGCGGCGGTCGGGACGGTGCTGTCGTTCGCGGTGATGTCCCACCCCTACCTGGCGGGGTACGGGACGCTGGAGGCGGGCGAGGCGGTCGTGTCCGTGCTGCGCCAGGGTGTGTACCTGGCGCTGGTCGCGGTGACGGCGCTGGGGGCGGGTGCGGCGCTGCGGTCGGTGGCCGGGGCGCTGACCACGCTGTTCCTGCTGATCGTGGGGTTGCCGGTGATGCTGTTGATGATGGGCGGCGAGCTGTCGGTGGTGCTGGGCGAGCGGACGCTGTTCGTGGCCGGTGCGGGGTTCATGGACACCGATCTGGCGTTGGGGCCGGTGGGGATCGGACCGTTCGCGGCGGGCGTGGTACTCCTGTGCTGGTCGGCGGTGGCGCTGGCGGCGGGTGCGGTGGTGCTCGCCCGCCGCGACGCCTGAGGTGAGCGGGGGTAGGGCCGCGGTGGCGGGTCGTTGGTGGGAGCCGGTCGCGGCGGTGGCGGGGCGGTTCGCCCGGTCCCTGGCGGGGGCGTGGGCGGGGCAGGTGACGGCGGCCGTGACGGTGCTGTGGGTGGTGGCGGCGCCGGCGGCGCTGTGGCCGCCGTTGCGGCCCGCGGTGGCGGGGTGGGCGGTGCGGGTTGCCGAGTGGGACCTGGGGCGGTTGGGGCGCTGGTACGGGCGGGTGGTGCACCCCGATCCGGGGGTGCGTGCGCGGGTGCTGTACCTGTTGGCGCGGTTGCCGGTGGCGTTGGTGGCGTCGCTGCTGCTGTTCGTGCTGGGCGGGTTGGCGGTGCTGTTCGGGGTCGGTCTGGTGTGGGACGCGTTGACCGGGGGCGCCTCCGCGGTGGACATCCGGATGACGGGGGTGCGGATGCACGTGTCCTCGTTGTCGTTGGGGGCGATCTTCGGCCTGGGCACCGCCGGGCTCTTGTGGGCGGGCACCGAGGCGGTGGGTGCGGTGGAGGCGCTGTTGGCGCGGCGCCTGGTGGGGCCCAGCACCCGGGATCTGATGGTGCGGCGCATCGATGAGCTGACCCGTACGCGGTCGGAGGTGGTGCGGGCGGTGGACGAGGAGCGGCGCCGTATCGAGCGGGACCTGCACGACGGGGTACAGCAGCGGGTGGTGGCGTTGTCGATGCTGTTGGGGCGGGCGCGGCGCGGTGGGGACGCGGAGCGGGCGGCGGGGCTGGTGCGCGACGCCCACGCCGAGGCGCTGGTGCTGTTGGAGGAGTTGCGGGACGTGGCCTGGCGGGTGTACCCCAACGCGTTGGACACGTTGGGGTTGGAGGCGGCGTTGACGGAGGTGGCCGACCGGTGTCCGCTGCCGGTGGCGGTGCGGGTGGCGGCCGATCCGGTGCCGGTGGGGGTGCCGGCGACGGCGTTGTACTTCGTGGCCCGGGAGGCCATCACGAACGCGGTCAAGCACGCGGGGGCCGGTCAGGTGGCGGTGCATCTGACGGGTGGGAGCGGTGGTTGGGAGCTGCGGGTGTGGGACGACGGCCGGGGCGGGGCGGATCCGGCGGGGGGCGGGTTGACGGGGCTGGCGCGGCGGGTGGCTGCTTTGGACGGCACACTGTCGGTGGACAGTCCGGTGGGCGGGCCGACGACGGTGTGCGCGGTGCTGCCGGGGTGAGGGGCGTTTCGAGGAGGGTGGAGGGTTCATGCGTCTGGTGATCGCCGATGACTCGGTCCTGTTGCGGGAGGGTCTGGTGCGCCTTTTGGAGGAGGAGGGGCACGAGGTGGTGGCGGCGGTCGGGGATGCCGGGGCGCTGGTGGCCGAGGTGGTGCGGCACGCGCCGGATGCGGCGGTGGTGGATGTGCGGATGCCGCCCACGCACACCGATGAGGGGTTGCGGGCGGCGCTGGAGATCCGTGCGGGGCATCCGGGTGTGGCGGTGCTGGTGCTGTCGCAGTACGTGGAGCGGCGTTATGCGACCGAGCTGTTGACGGGGTCGCCGGGCGGGGTGGGGTATCTGCTCAAGGACCGGGTGGCGGATGTGGGGGAGTTCCTGGCGGCGCTGGACCGGGTGGCGGCGGGCGGGGCGGCGTTCGACCCGGAGGTGGTGCGGCGGCTGTTGGCGCACGCGCGGCCCGATCCGCTGGCCCGGTTGACGCCGCGTGAGCGCGATGTGCTGGAGCAGATGGCGCAGGGGTGGAACAATCCGGCGATCGCGGAGCGGTTGCACGTGTCGTTGAGTGCGGTGGAAAAGCACGTCAACGCGATCTTCGACAAGTTGGACCTGGACCACGGGACGGGGCACAGCCGCCGGGTGCGGGCGGTGCTGCGTTATCTGGGGGCGTGAGGGGCCGGGGCGGGTACGGCGGCGGGGGGGCGCCCCCCCCCCCGGGGGGGCCCCCGGGGGGGGGCTCGGCGGGGCGTTCGGCGCCGGGGGGCCGGGACCAGAGGATGATGCCGCGGAGGGCGCCGGAGGCGGGGGGGCGAAGGGCGTGCTTTTGGGGGGGGGGGGGGGGCCGGGGGGGGTACGGGGGGGGGGGCCCCACCCGGCCGGGGGGGCGGCCCCGCGGTGGGGGGTCAGGGGGTCACTGGGCGCCGATGGCGGCCTCCACCTCGGAGATCCACTGCTGGGCGGCCTCCTCGGGGGTGAGTTCGCCGAAGGCGAGGGAGTCGGTGACGCGCTTGGTGATCTCCACGACCTGGCCGGCGCCGATGGGCGGCGGCGGGTTGCCGTCGACGATGCCGTCCTCGATCTCGGACATGAACACGGCGCTGCGTTCGTCGGCGGGGGGCAGGGAGCTGAGGATGCTGCCGCGGACGTCGACGTTGGCGGGCAGGCCCAGGTCGGCCAGGATCAGTTCGGCGGCGTCGGTGCTGTTGAGCATGAAGTCGACGAAGCGGGCGGCCTCCTCGGGGTGCTCGGAGCCGGCGGAGATGGAGTAGAACATGGCGGGCTTGAAGAACATGCCGGTGCGCTCGCCGGTGGACTCGCCGGGGTAGCGCAGGAGTTCGATCTCGTTGCCGGAGGACTCGGTGATGCCGCCCAGCTGGTTGGTCCAGAAGTGGGCCATGGCGCCGGTGCCGGTGGAGAGCACGGACTGGTCGGGGCCGCCGGCCTCGATCTCCACGCTCTGGGCCGCCTCGGGCTGGCCGCCGGTCTCCAGGAGTTCCTGGTTGAGCTCGAACCATTCGACGAGGGTCTGCTCGGAGAAGCCCAGGGTGCCGTCCTCGTTGTAGAGGCGTTCGCCGCGCTGGCGGGCGAAGATCTGGAAGCCCTGCTCGTTGTAGCCCATGCTCTGGGTGCCGACGATGTCGCCGCCGGAGGCCTCGGTGATCTCGGCGGACAGTTCGATGTAGTCCTCCCAGGTCCAGGAGGTGTCGTCGGGCATCTCCACGCCGGCGGCCTCGAACGCCTCGGGGTCGGCCAGGATGGTGTAGGCGTTGACGCCGCTGGCGATGCCGTAGGTGGCGCCGTCCAGGTCGCCGCTCTCGGCGACCAGCGGGTCGATCTTGGACAGGTCCAGGCCCTCCATCTGCGACAGGTCGGCCAGGGCGCCGCGGTCGCCGTATTCGCGCAGGTAGCGCTCCTCCTGCATCATGATGTCGGGGGCGTCGTTGGCGGCGGTGGCGGTGGCGAGCTTGTCCCAGTAGGAGCCCCAGTCGGTGTAGTCCGCGACGATCCGGATGTCGGGGTTCTGGGCCTCGAAGATGTCGATGACCTGCTGGAGGGTGGAGTGGCGGTCGTCGGCGCCCCACCAGGAGTAGCGCAGTTCGACGACGCCGTCCTCGGATTCGGAGCCGCCGCCTCCGCAGGCGGTGGCGGCCAGGGCCAGTGCTGTCATGGTGGCGGCCAGGGCCAGTGGCCGGCGGGCGCGGCGCTTGTTCACGGGGGACATAGGGGGTGGGTCCTCTCGATATCTACTTGATGCCGGTGGTCGCGATGCCCTTGACGAGGTAGCGCTGGCCGGCGAGGAAGAATCCGAACACGGGTCCCAGGGCCACCACGGACATGGCGAACAGGGGACCCCAGGAGGTCTGGGAGCTGGAGTCGACGAAGGTGCGCAGCGCCACCGGGACCGTGTACATGTCGGGCCGGGTGAGGAAGATCAGCTGGCTGAAGAAGTCGTTCCAGGTCCAGATGAAGGTGAAGATGGCAGTGGTGGCCAGGGCGGGCATCGACAGGGGCAGGATGATGCGCAGGAAGATGCGCACGTGTCCGCAGCCGTCGATGCGGGCGGCCTCGTCCAGGTCGCGGGGCAGGCCGCGGATGAACTGGACCATGAGGAAGATGAAGAATCCGTCGGTGGCCAGCAGCTTGGGGACGATGACGGGGTAGAAGGTGTTGATCCAGTCCAGTTCCGCGAACAGGATGTACTGGGGGACGATCACGACGTGGATCGGCAGCATGATCGTGGCCAGCATGATCGCGAAGAAGAGCCGCTTGCCGCGGAACTCCAGGCGGGCGAAGGCGTAGGCGGCCATGGAGCAGCCGATGAGGTTGCCGACGATGGAGCCGCCCACCACGATCGCTGAGTTCAGCAGGTAGTGGTGGAAGGGGTACTGCAGGGCGTTCCAGCCCTCGCTGTAGTTCTCCGGGGTGAAGTTCCAGGGGATCAGGCCCGGTTCCCGGAAGATCTCGGCGGTGGGTTTGAAGGAGCTCGACAGCATCCACAGCAGCGGGTAGAGCATGATCAGGCCGAAGCCGATCAGGCCGATGTGGGTGAGCAGGCGCCGGATGCGGTCGTTGCGGTCGCGGGTGCCGCGGGGGCGGGCGGGGAGCCGTGTGTCAGTCGCCATAGAAGACCCAGAACTTGGAGGCGAGGAAGTTCACCGCGGTGAATCCCCCGATGATCATCAGCAGGAGCCAGGCCATCGCCGAGGCGTAGCCCATGTCGAACGCGCCGAACCCCCGTTGGTAGAGGTAGAGCGTGTAGAAGAGGGTGGAGTCGGAGGGGCCGCCGGTGCCGCCGCTGACGATGAACGCCTGGGTGAAGGTCTGGAAGGCGTTGATGATCTGCAGCACCAGGTTGAAGAAGATGATGGGGGTGAGCATGGGGACCGTGATGTGCCAGAAGCGGTGCAGTCTGCCGGCCCCGTCCACCGCGGCGGCCTCGTAGTACATGGCGGGGATCTGGCGCAGCCCGGCCAGGAAGATGACCATGGGTGCGCCGAACGTCCACACGTTCAGCACGATGAGGGTGCTCAGGGCGTGGTCGGGGTGGGAGACCCAGCCCTCGCCCTGGATGCCGAAGAACGCCAGTACCTGGTTGACCAGGCCCTCGGCTCCGAACACCTGGCGCCACAGGATGGCGACGGCGACGCTGCCGCCCAGCAGGGAGGGCAGGTAGTACACCGACCGGTACAGGGCCAGGCCGCGTACGCCGCGGTCCAGGACCATCGCCAGGGCGAGGGCGAGTGCGAGCTGCAGGGGCACCGACACGAACACGTAGACGAAGGTGACCCGCAGGGCGCTGTGCAGGCGGGCGTCCTCGAGCATCCGCTCGTAGTTGGCCCAGCCCACGAACTCGTAGTCGCCGATGAGGTTGTAGTCGGTGAAGGAGAAGTAGAGCGAGGCCAGCAGGGGGCCGGCGGTGATGAGGGCCAGGCCCACGAACCAGGGGGCGAGGAAGCCGTAGGCGGCGAGGTTCTCGCGCTTGCGGCGGCCGGTGCCGCCTTTGGGGGCGCGTCGGCCGCTGCCGGCGGGGGCCGGAGGTGCCGCCGCCGGGCGGGTGCCGCGCTGGAGGAGCGCGCTCACAGGGATCCGCCTCCTGTGGGGGCGGTCTCCGACCGTGAGGTGGAGACGCGCGTACCAGGGTGCATGGTCACGGACCGCCAATCTGATCGGGGAGGGGCGCGGACCGGGGCCGATGGCCCCTGTGTCCGAGAACACTGCGGAAAAGCGCAGGTTATGGGTTGGTAAGCGCTATCCAGCTATTAGGATGCTCAGTTTCTAGCACCGGGTTACAAGGGTGTCAACGCCCGGTTTCCCCTTGCGGGGCAAGCGCCGCCCGGATCGTTACCTTCCGGTTCGCCCGCCGGGCTGGGGTTTCGGCCGGAACTTCCTGCCCCCTTGTGCCCGTTTCATCCCCTTGTTCGCCCCGTGCGCCCCACCCGTTTCGGTCATGGGATCGCTCCCGGGCATTGTGGTTCCAATGGGAAAGCGTTTACCATCCTGGTGTGAACCACACCACGCAACGCAGGTACGCGATCGTCGGCACGGGTTCCCGGGCCCGGATGTACACCCGGGCCCTGGCCTCCACCCACCGCCGCCACGGAGCCCTCGTCGCCCTGTGCGACACCAACGCCACCCGCATGGCCGTGCACAACCGGATCGTCGCCGAGGCGGGCCTGGACCCCGTGCCCGCCTACGCCGCGGACGCCTTCTCCCGCATGCTCGCCGAGCAGGCCGTGGACGAGGTGATCGTGTGCACCGTCGACCACACCCACGCCGACTACATCGTCGCCGCCCTGGAGCACGGCGCCGACGTCATCACCGAGAAGCCCATGACCACCGACCTGGAGGGGCTGCGCCGCATCGAGGAGGCGCGCGAGCGCACCGGCGGCCGGGTCACGGTCGGCTTCAACTACCGCTACAACCCCGTGCACCGCCGTGTCCGCGAGCTCATCGCCCAGGGCGCGATCGGCGAGGTCGGCTCGGTCCACTTCGAGTGGATGCTGGACCTGCGCCACGGCGCCGACTACTTCCGCCGCTGGCACCGCGACAAGGCCAACTCCGGGGGCCTGCTGGTGCACAAGGCCAGCCACCACTTCGACCTGGTGAACTGGTGGATCTCCGCGCGTCCGGAGGAGGTGTTCGCCTCCGGGCGGCTGTTCTTCTACGGGGAGGAGAACGGGCGCCGGCACGGGCTGGCCGCCGACTACGAGCGCGGCCACGGCTCGGCGGCCGCCGACGCCGACCCCTTCGCCCTGCACCTGGCCGACAGCCCCGACCTGAGCGCCCTGTACCTGGAGGCCGAGCACGAGGACGGCTACCGCCGCGACCTCAACGTGTTCGGTCCCGGCATCACCATCGAGGACGACATGTCGGTCCTGGTGCGCTACGACACCGGGGCCCGCCTGACCTACCACCTCACCGCGTACGCCCCCTGGGAGGGGTACCGGCTGGCCGTGACCGGCAGCCGCGGCCGCCTGGAGCTGGACATGGTGGAGTTCGACCGCACGGTGGCGGGCCGTACCGAGGACAACCCGGTGCGGGGCATGCCCGCCCCCAAGGAGGACACGGTCTCGCGGCTGGTGCTGCGCCGCCACTGGAGCGGGCCCGAGGAGGTCCCGGTGGAGGTGGGGACCGGCGGCCACGGCGGCGGCGACACCGCGATGCTCGACGCGCTGCTGGGCCGGCTGGACGACGGCATCCGCCCCGACCACGCCGACGGCGGCAACGCGCTGCTGACGGGGCTGGCCGCCAACGCCTCCATGGCCTCGGGGGCGCCGGTGCGCGTCGCCGACCTGGTCGCGGGGAAGGACGCGTGAGCGCCGCGGGCCCGGTGCCGCTGCTGCTGGTGGGCCTGCACGGCCACGGCCGCTCCCACCTGCGTTCGCTGCTGCCGCTGGTCAAGGCCGGGACGGTGCGGCTGGCGGGGGTGTGCGACCGGGTCGCGCCGGCGGCGGGCGACGACCTGGAGGGGCACGGTGCGGTGCCCTTCTTCGACGACCTGGCCACCGCCCTGGAGCGGACCGGTGCGCGCGTCACCGTGCTGGTGACCCCCATCCACACGCACCTTCCGTTGGCCCTGACCGCTTTGGAGCACGGCTCGCACGTGCTGTTGGAGAAGCCCACCACGGCGACCCTGGCCGAGCTGGACCGGTTGGTGGAGGCGGTCGACGCCTCCGGGCTGGCCTGCCAGGTGGGGTTCCAGAGCCTGGGGTCGGCGGCGGTGGACGCGGTGCGGGCCCTGATCGCCGAGGGGGCGGTGGGGCGGGTGCGCGGTATCGGCGGCTGGGCCGCGTGGGTGCGCACCTCGGCCTACTACGGGCGTGCGCCGTGGGCGGGGCGGCGGCGCCTGGACGGGCGCGAGGTGGTGGACGGGGCGATCACCAACCCGTTCGCGCACGCGACGGCCACCGCGCTGGCGCTGGTGGGCGAGGGCGCCCACGCGCCCTCGGACATCGAGCTGGACCTGTACCGGGCGCATCCCATCGAGAGCGATGACACCTCGGCGCTGCGTTTGCGCACGGCCGGCGGGGTGCCGGTGGTGCTGGCGACGAGCCTGTGCGCGCCGACGGAGGTCCCGCCGCGGCTGCTGGTGCACGGGGAGCGGGGGCGGATCGAGCTGGAGTACACGCTGGACCGGGTGAGCGTGCACCGGCCGGGCCGGGCGCCGGTGACGGCGACCCATCCGCGCCGCCACCTGGTGGCGGACCTGGTGGACCACCTGCGGCACGGGACGCCGCTGCTGGTGCCGCCGGGGGCGACGCGGGGGTTCATGCACGTGTTGGAGGCGGTGCGGACCGGGCCCGATCCGGTGCCGATCGGCCCGGAGCACCAGCGGGTGTGGGAGGAGGGCGGGGTGGTCCACCGGACCGTGGACGGTGTCACCGACCTGGTGTCGCGTGCCGCGGAGTCCCTGTCCCTGTTCCGCGAGCTGGATGTTCCCTGGGCGCGGATGGATTCGGAGGCGGTCTCATGACGAGGATGGCGCCCGGCGGGGCCGGTGCGGCGGTGGCGGTGTGGAACGGCGGGGCGGATGTGGAGCCGCGGCTGTCGCCGCGCCCGTACCTGCACCCGGTGCGCACCCGGGCCGGGGTGGTGGTGACCGAGGTGGTGCCCGAGGACCACCGCCACCACCTGGGTGTGGGGGTGGCGGTGCCGGACGTGTCGGGTACGTCGTTCTGGGGCGGGCGCACCTTCACCCCGGACCGGGGGTCGGTGATGTTGGACAACCACGGGCGCCAGAGCTCGCGGGGCCCGGTGGCCCGGCCGGGGGGCGTGTGGGTGGAGGAGGTGTCCTGGACCGGTCCGGGGCGGGGTGAGCTGCTGCGCGAGGAGCGCCGGTGGCGGGCCCGCGGCCTGGACGGGTCGGCGTGGGTGCTGGACCTGGAGTGCACGCTGCGCAACACCGGCGGCCGTGACCTGTCGATCGGCAGCCCGGCCACCAACGGCCGTCCCGGCGCGGGGTACGGGGGGCTGTTCTGGCGGGCCCCGATCGGCCCTTCGGCGCCCCGGGTCCTGGGGCCGGACGGTGTGCGGGGCGAGGAGGGGCTGCACGGGTCGCGTGCGCGGTGGCTGGCCCTGGAGGGGGACGCGGGCGGGCCGTGGACGCTGCTGTTCCACCAGCCGGGCGGGCACACCGATCCCTGGTTCGTGCGTGCGCGGGAGTATCCGGGGGTGGGTCCGGCGCTGGCCTGGGAGGAGCGGTTGCCGCTCCCGGCGGGGCGGGAGCTGACCAGGTGTCTGCGCACGGCCGTCGTGGACGGGCACCCCGGGGATCTGGACGCCCTGGCGGCGGCCGTCGCCGCCCTGCCCTGAGCCGTGCGTCGGGATGTACGCGGAATCGAAGAACGAGAGAGGGAAGACCCGCATGCGTGTGCTCGTCACCGGAGGTTCGGGGCGGCTGGGCCGCAGTGTCGTGGCCGGTCTGGCCGCCCGGGGCCACGAGGTGGCCTCGGTGGACGTGGCGCCGGCCGAGGGGCCCCCGGGGGTGCGGGGGCTGGTGGCGGACCTGTTGGACGCGGATGCGCGGTCGGGGGTGTTCGCCGAGGTGCGTCCTGAGGCGGTGGTGCACCTGGCCGGGATCGCGGTGCCGTTCGCGCGTCCGGACGTGGAGACGCTCCAGGTCAACACGGGTCTGGCCTGGGCGGTGCTGGGTGCGGCGGTGGAGCACGGTGCCCGGGTGGCGGTGGCCGCCTCCAGTCCGACGGTGTACGGCTACAACACCCCGGGGTGGCGGCCCCGGTACCTGCCGTTGGACGAGGAGCACCCGGTGGCGCCCTGGCACGCCTACGGGCTGAGCAAGCTCATCGTGGAGGAGGCGGTGCGGGCGCTGGCGCGGACCTCGGGGGACTGTGTGCTGTGCGCGGTGCGGCCGGGGTACGTGGTGGCGCCGCAGGAGTGGGAGGGGGCGCCCACCCAGTTGGGGCACACGATGGCCGAGCGGGTGGCGGATCCGGAGCTGGCGGGGGTGTCGCTGTTCAACTATGTGGACGCGGCCGATGCGGCGGAGTTGTTCGCGCGTGTGGTGGAGGCCCCGGAGCGGGTCGAGCACGGCGGGGTGTACAACGCGGTGGCGGCCGATCCGCTGGCGGAGGGGCCGGTGGACGGGTTGATGGCGCGTCTGCACCCGGGGTCGGCGCCGGTGGCCGGTGCGCTGGCGGACGGGCGTGCGGTGTTCTCCAGTGACAAGGCCCGCCGGGACCTGGGGTGGGAGCCCCGTGCGACCTGGCGTGACCGGTTGCGCGTCGACCGGGCGGGGTGAGGCGGTGCAGCGTCGGGGCGCCGCCCGCTCGGCTACGCTGGGAAAGAGTTTTCCAGGACGTGGGACGAGAAGGGCCAGGGGCGTGGACTCGGGTTACGTAACGCTGGAGCAGGTGGCCGAGCACGCCGGGGTCTCCCTGGCGACCGCCTCCAGGGTCATCAACGGCAGTACCCGGCAGGTCAGCCAGCGGCTGCGGGACCGTGTCACGGCCAGTGCGCAGCAGTTGGGGTACCTGGCCAACGCCTCGGCCCAGACGTTGGCGCGCAACAGCAGTTCCCTGGTGGGGTTGCTGGTGCACGACATCTCCGACCCCTATTTCTCGTCGATCGCGGCGGGGGTGACGCGGTGCACCGAGGAGCAGGGGCTGGTGCTGGTGCTGGGCACCACGGGCCGGTCGGTGCAGAAGGAGGGGCGGGTGCTGGCGGCGCTGCGTTCGCACCGGGCCAAGGCGGTGATCCTGGTGGGGTCGCGTTCCACCGATGAGGAGAGCAACGCCCGGCTGGCCCGGGAGATCGAGGCGTTCCGGCGTCAGGGCGGGCGGGTGGCGTGCGTGTCCCAGCCGGGGCTGCCGGCGGACACGGTCAGTCCCGACAACGCGTCGGGGGCCGCGGCCCTGGCCCGGCACCTGGTGGGGTTGGGGCACCGCCGGTTCGCGATCCTGGCCGGGCCCAGTGATCTGCGTACGGCGCGGGAGCGGTTGGACGGGTTCCACGGGGCGTTGTCGGCGGCGGGGATCGCGCTGGACCACAACAACGTGATGCACGGGGCGTTCACGCGGGACGGGGGGTATGAGTCCACGCGGCGGCTGATGACGCTGGGTACGGACGCGACGTGTCTGTTCGCGGTGAACGACGTGATGGCGACGGGGGCGATGGCGGCTCTGCGGGATCTGGGGATGAAGGTGCCCGAGGACCTGTCGGTGGCGGGGTTCGACGACATCCCGACCCTGCGTGATCTGACGCCGGCGCTGACCACGGTGCGGCTGCCGTTGGAGGAGATGGGGGAGAAGGCCGCGGAGCTGGCCCTGGACGCCGACCATGAGGGGGAGTTCCGGGTGGTGACCGTGCCGGGGGAGGTGGTGGCGCGGGAGAGCACCGCGCCGCCCACCGCCCCCTGAGGGGTGGTCAGCCGGTGAGGACGGCGGACAGGTCCCGGTCGGCGAGGCCGGGGTGTGCGGTCAGGAGTGCGTGCACCCGGGTGAGGACGGGCAGGTCGGCGGTGGTGGTGGCCAGGGCGATGTCCTTGGCGGCCAGCCGGACGGGGTAGAGGGCGTCCTGGGCGAAGGCCCGTGCGGCGGCGCCGGCCATGGGGCCGGCGAGCAGTCCGTCCCGGACAGCCTGTTCGGGGACGCCCAGGGCGGCGGCCAGGCGCATCGCCTCGGAGATGACGGCGACGCCGCCGATGAGGGCGTCGATGAGGACGAGTTTGAGGGCGGCGCCCGAGCCGAGGGGGCCGCAGGGCACGGTGCGGCCCAGGACGTCGAGGATCTTCGCCGCGGGGGTGGTGTCGCCGCCGGCGAGGATGGTGAGTTCTCCGGCGGCGGCCGGGCCGACGCTGCCCAGGACGGGGGCGTCCACGAGGGTGGTCCCTGCGGGCAGGCGGGCGGCCAGGTCGGCGATGGCGCGCGGTCCGACCGAGGACATCTCCATCCACAGGGTGCCGGGGGCCAGGTGGGGGAGGATCTGTGCGGCGACGGCGTCCAGGGCGTCGGGGTCGGCGAGCATGGTGATGAGGACCGGGGAGGCGGCGGCCGCGGCGGCGGCCGAGGGGGCGGCGGTGGCGCCTTCCCGTACCAGGGGGTCGGCCTTGGCGGCGGTGCGGTTCCAGACGGTGAGCGGGTGTCCGGCGGCCAGCAGTCGGCGGGCCATGGGCAGGCCCATGTGTCCCAGGCCGATGAAGGTGATCTCTTGCATGGCCTCGACGGTAGGCCCGCGACTGGACATGCCACAAGCGAATGTCCAGCATGGGAGGCATGCTGGAACGTCATGGGTTGTACGAGGTCTTCCTGACGGTGGCCGAGACGGGGTCGTTCACGGCGGCGGCCCGGGTGCTGGGGTACACCCAGTCGGCGGTGTCCCGTCAGGTGCAGGCCCTGGAGCAGGAGCTGGGGGCGGTGCTGTTCGACCGCCTGCCGCGGGGTGTGGCGCTCACCGGGGCCGGGCGGGCCCTGGTGCCGCACGCCCGTGCCGCGGTGGGGCACCTGGCGGCGGCGCGGGCGGAGCTGGCGGCGCTGCGCCGCCTGGACGGGGGGCGGTTGCGGGTGGGCTCCTTCTCCAGTGCGGGGGTGACCCTGGTGCCGCGGGCGCTGGCGGGGTTGCGGCGCCTGCACCCGGGGGTGGAGGTGACGCATGTGGAGGCGTTGACCGCGGATCTGGTGGGGCGGGTGGAGGAGGGGGCGCTGGACGCGGCGGTGGTGGTCGCCCCGGCCGGTCCGGTGCGGGTGGAGCTGCTCCCGCTGTTGGAGGAGCCGTTGCTGGTGGCGTTGCCGGCGGGGCACCGGCTGGCCGGGCGTGCGGGGGTGCGGCTGGAGGAGTTGGCGGGGGAGGCGTGGATCGCGGGGCGGGAGCGGGCGGGGGAGACCCTGCTCGGTCCGGCCGTGGAGCGGGGTTTTCGTCCGCGGATCGCCCATGTGGTGCGTGAGTGGGCGGCCAAGCAGGGGTTCGTGGCGGCGGGGCTGGGGGTGACGGTGCTGCCGGCGCTGGCGGCGGCGTCGCTGCGTCCCGATGTGGCGCTGGCGGCCCTGGCCCCGGGGGAGCTGCCGCCGCGGCCGGTGTGCGTGGCGCTGCCGCGGGGGCGGGCGCGGGCCGCGGCCGCGGGGGTGTTCGGGGAGCAGTTGGGGCGGGCGGTCGCCCTGGTCCCGGGTGTCGGGGGGGGGGGGGGGGGGGCGGCCCCCCCACCCCCCCCGCGGGGCTGGGGGGGGGGGTGGTGGGTGGGGGGGCGAACCCCCCCCCAGCCCGCCCCGGGGGGGCCGCCCCCACCC
>NZ_JBHVLR010000032.1:0-38045 GCF_042797335.1 Nocardiopsis sp. NPDC057823
TCAGAAGGGCGTCAAGGTCATTGGTCACACTCTGATCCTCGACGCCCTTCGCCATGCGCGCAGCGGGTTCAGGGATTTCCCATCAACGATCTAGGACCTGTTCCCAGCTGCTCTCCTGTGCCACCGGGGGTTCGTGAGGCGCCCGGCGGGGTTCTGGAGGCCCGGAGGAGACGTCCTCGAGGAAGGCCTGTGGCCGTAGGCCATCCGTTGAGGGTGGTGGTGGGCGACGGGCGGGCGAGGATGTCGACGCAGGGCCGAAGGTTCCCGCCCTCAGGGGGCGCCGAGCACGAACCGAAGCGCAGCGGAGGTTCAAAAAGAGGCGCAGACGGGTGCGTCGGCGCCGCCTTCGGCGTACACCGCCGGGATGTAGTGGCCCTCGCCGATCCGGTACCAGGCGTCGCCGGTGCCCTGCGGGCCGGTGACCCGGGCCCCGGCCTCCTGGCAGACGACGTCGATGTTCGCGCTGTGGGCGGCCGTGCCGACGGCGGGGTGCTCCGGGCCCGCGCCGCCGCGCACCTCGACCGGCCCGCCCCCGGCGGGCGCGGTGACCTCGACGCGGTGGCGGTACTCGCCGGTCCACAGGTAGTCGACCTGCACCCAGCCGTTGGTCGGCAGCCGGAGCCCGTCGTTGAACGCGCCGTCGGCCAGGTCGATCCCGGCCGGGTTGCGCACCCGGCGGCCGAACCCGTCCAGGCCGCCGTTGTGCCCCTCGGAGTAGGCCGCCTGGGCCTGCGGGCGGCCCCGGTCGAGGTCGCGCCAGGACTGGCGGTCGGCGTTCCAGTGGTCGTCGGTGATGTTCCACGGGCCCACGTCCCAGACGGGCAGGTAGGCGCAGCGGGCCTCGTGGCCCTCGGTGTCGCCCTTGCCCTCCGGGCCCAGGGCGCCGGTGGTGCACACCCGGACGGTGTACTCGCCGCCGCCCCGGGTGGCCAGCCCGCGCCGGGAGGGCAGGGCCACGAAGTGGTCGTTCGCGCGGACGGTGTGCCCGTTGGCGGTGGTCTCCCCGACCAGGCCGATGCGGGTGGCGAAGAGCCGCGCGGAGAACGGGCGCTCGGGGATGTCGTCACCGACCCCGGCCCCGTCCCCGTCCCCGGTCGGGTCGCCGCCGTCCCCGTCGGGCTCCCCGCCGCCGTCGGGTCCCCCGTCGCCCTCGGGCCGGGGCGCGGCCTCGGGCGAGGGGTCGTCGGGCAGGCCGGCCGGGATGTCCCCGGTGCCCTCCAGCGGGCGCACGCCCAGTCCGGTGACGGCGGTGTCGGCGCCGTCGATGCCCACCCGCAGCTGCACCCGGGAGACGTCGGCGTCCAGCGTGATGCGGCCGCCGCGGTCGGGGGCAGGGTACCACTCGGTCCACATGCCGTCGGCGCGGACGCCGCGCACCTCGGCCAGCACGTCCTCGGGGTCGCCGGAGGAGCCCACCCGCACGTCGACGGTGTCGGTGGGCCGTTCCAGGGCCTGCTCGGGGAAGGTCGCCAGGCCGGTGGCCGGGGCCCCGCGCTCGCGGCGCAGGGAGGCCGGGGGCTCGGCCGCCCCGTCCAGGCGCAGCGTTCCGGAGGCCAGGACCAGGCCGATGCGGTCGGCGGACCCCAGGTCCTGGGGGAGCCAGCCGGTCTCCGCGAAGGCGGGCCGGGGGCCGACCGGGAGCAGCAGGACCAGGGCCCCCGCCACCGCCCAGCGCCTGCCGCGCATGCGGATCGAAGTGGGTGCGCACCCGGGCATGACGAACCTTTCGCCTTGATCACACAGAGTGAATAAATAGTGCACTCTTAGTAAGCGCCCCGGTATGCGCACACTCAAGGAACTCGTGTCGGGTGTCGGTGATACGGCGGTAAAGGTCCGGTTCGCGGCGGGGCGGCGCCCGCTCAGGCGAAGGCCAGCAGGCAGGCCGTGAACGCGTGCAGGTGGTTGACCCCGCCGACCGGGCCGATCTCCCCCGCCGCGAAGAACCCCGCCACCGCCTCCGCGCCCAGCACCCGGCGCACCGCCAGCACGTCGTGGTCGGCGTGCGGGAACAGGGCGGCACCGCGTCCGTTGCACGAGAACAGCAGCCCCGCCCCCACCCGGTGGCGCTCGCCGAAGTCGGCCAGCCGCAGGGCCAGGTCCTCGTCCGCGGTCCCGGCGTCGCGTATCTGGAAGCGGACCGTCTGCCCGACCTCGACCGACTCGTCGACGACCAGCGTCCCCGCCCCGGCGTCGGCGCCGGTCAGCGAGCGGATGAGGAAGTCGCCCTGCTCGTGGTGGTCGGCGTACTCGTCCATGGCGATGCCCAGCTGCAGCCCGTGCTCCGCCAGGTCCCGGTCCTCGTCCGAGAGCGTCTCCAGCACCGCCTCCAGGCGGGTGTAGGCGGACTCCCCGGCCAGTTCCTCGACCACGTTGTCGTGCGCCGCGGTGACCGTCATCGCCGGCCCGATCGGGCGGCAGCCCTGGCTCACCACGGTGCCCAGCACGCCCTCACCGCCGATGAGCAGGCCCACCGCGCCGTTCTCGGCCACCGAGCCGTCGCAGAACAGCCGGACCGACCCCTCGCCGAGCATGCCCTCGGCCATACCGCCCACCAGCGGCAGCCCGCCCAGCGCCCGGGTGGACTCGCGCACGAACTCGCGCGCCGGGAACTCGTAGGGGTTGACCAGCAGCAGGGCGGCCCGGTCGCGCGGACCCGGCTCGCGCATGCCCACGACGGTGAGCCGCTCGCCCTCCACCACCGTGTCCAGCCGGAACGGGGTGAGCTCCACCCCCGGCAGCCGGGCGCACCACACGCTGACCGACCCCTGGCCCTCCACCGCGCGGCCGCCGCCGATGACCCCGACGGCGCTGCACCCCAGGGTGAGCGCGGCGCCCGCCAGCTCCATCACGCGGGTCCCGGCCAGCGAGACCTCCTCGGTGTCGGCGCCGCAGACGAAGAAGCACACCAGGTCGGCCGGACCGTCGAGACGGGCCAGGGCGGTGAGCGCCGCGCGTTCGGCCGCGTTCACCAGGTCCGCCCCGGTCGTCAGTGCATCGCCGAACCGAGCCACCGGCTGGACCCCTCACTCGTCACCGGACCCGCCCGACGCGGGTGCCACACTCCGTCATTGTCCCACCCTGAGCCCGCTGCGGAGCCCGGCCGGGACCGGCCTCGGCCGCCATCGGCCGCCGTCCGACGGAGTAGGTTCTGGAGGGTGACACCTCCGCCTCCCCCCGCACTGCCCGGGACCCTGGCCGGACTGCGCGCGTCCGGCCACGAGCACCGCACGGTGGCCGCCGAGATCCGCGCGAACCTGCTGTCCCGCATGGCCTCCGGCCGCCCGCGCTTCCCGGGGACGCACGGGTTCGACGCCACCGTGCTGCCCGCCCTGGAGAAGGCCCTGCTGGCCGGGCACGACGTCGTCCTGCTCGGCGAGCGGGGCCAGGGCAAGACCCGGCTCATCCGCGCCGTCGCCGGCCTGTTGGACGAGTGGTCCCCGGCGGTCGCCGGGTGTTCCGTGAACGATCACCCCTACGCCCCGGTGTGCCCCTCCTGCCTGCGGCGGGCCGCCGCGGAGGGCGGCGACCTGCCGGTGGTGTGGCGCCACCGCTCCGAGCGCTACGGGGAGAAGCTCGCCACCCCCGACACCGGCACCGCCGAGCTGATCGGCGACATCGACCCGGCCCGCCTGGCCGAGGGCCGCTCCCTGGGGGACCCCGAGACCGTCCACTACGGCCTGGTGCCGCGCGCCAACCGCGGCGTGTTCTGCGTCAACGAGCTGCCCGACCTGCCCGCCCGCGCCCAGGTGGCGCTGTTCAACGTGCTGGAGGAGCGCGACCTCCAGATCCGCGGGTACGCGCTGCGCCTGCCGCTGGACCTGCTGCTGCTGGCCAGCGCCAACCCCGACGACTACACCGACCGGGGGCGGATCGTCACCCCGCTCAAGGACCGGTTCGGCGCCCAGGTGCGCACCCACTACCCGCCGACCCTGGACGACGAGCGGGCGGTGCTGCGCCAGGAGGCGTCGGTGCCCGGCGGCACCGTGGTCCCCGGGCACCTGTGGGAGGCCGTCGCCCGGTTCACGAGGCTGGCCCGCGGCTCCCGCAAGGTCGACCCCCGCTCCGGCGTGTCGGTCCGGTTCGCGGTCGCCGCGGTGGAGACGGTTGCGGCCTCCGCCCTGCGCAGGTCCGCGCTGGCCGGGGAGGAGGTCCCGGTGGCCCGGGTGTGCGACCTGGCCTCCGCCGTGCCCTCGCTGCTGGGCAAGGTGGAGTTCGCGATGGGCCACGAGGAGGACGGCGAGGCGATCCTGCTCGGGTTGCTGCGCCGGGCCGTCTCCGACACCTTCCGCGCCCGGCTGGGGGACGTGGACCTGGCCCCGCTGGCCGACCGGTTCGCCGCGGGCGGCACGGTGGAGAGCGGCGACCTGGTGGGGGCGGCCGAGCTGCTGCGCCGGATCGGGGCGGTGCCCGGGCTGGCGGCGATGATCGCGGCCGCCGCACCCGAGGACGAGGACGGCCCGGCCTCCCCCGGGCTGGCCGCGGCGGTGGTGGAGTTCGCGCTGGAGGGCCTCTACCTGGAACGACGCCTGTCCAAGGACATCGTTGCCGACGGAGGGGTCTACCGGTTCTGAAAGCCGGGAACATAACGGGTCGTCGCGCACCCCTGGAGGTAGTGGTTGTGAGGTTCCGGTACCGGGAGTACATGGGAGGCCCCGACCCCCTGGCCGAACCCGACCCGCCGCCCGAGGAGGCCGTCGGGGCCGCCCGCGCCCTGCTCGACCTGATCGCGCAGGCCCCCGGCGCCGACGACGGCGTGGGAGCCGTGGAGAAGGCGGTGGCCCGCTACGCGGAGGGCGACCGGTCGGCCCTGAACGCCCTGGACTCCCCCGGAGCCCTGCTGGGCCGCGCCCTGGGGCCCGGGGCCCGTGAGCTGTGGGACCGGCTGGACCGCGCCGACCACGGGCTGAGCCCGCGCGAGCTGCGGCGGCTGGCCGAGGTGGCGCTGGGCGAGGCGCGCGCCGCCCCCCGCCCGGGTCCGCACCGGGGCGGGCTGCGGGGCGATCCGGGCACCGACCCGACCGGCCGCGACGTCCCCTACCGGGCGGACCGGCCGCTGGACGCGGTGGCCAGCATGCGCCGGGCGATGCTGCGCCGGGCCGCCGACCCCGCCGACACCGCCGCGCTGCGGGCACGGGACCTGCGGTCGGCGCAGACCGAGCCGTCCTCCGGGTGGGCGGTGTCGCTGCTGGTGGACCTGTCCCACTCGATGGCGGCGCGATCCCTGCACGAGGCCGCTGTGCGCACCGCGCTGGCGCTGGACGCCCTGGTGCGCCGCCACCCCGGTGACCGGGTGCAGTGGGTGGGGTTCGGCGAGACCGCCCGCGAGACGGATCCCGCCGAGCTGGTCGCCCACCTGTGGGGCCGGGTCCCCGGCACCAACCTGCACCACGCGCTGCGGCTGGCGCGCGGGTACCGCAGGCGCCACCCCGGCCTGGCCCACCGCGTCCTGGTGGTCACCGACGGGGAGCCCACCGCCCACCTGGGAGAGGACGGCGACGCCCGGTTCTCCTGGCCGGCGAGCCCGCGCACCGCGGAGGTGACGGTCGCCGAGCTGGACGCCGCGGTGCGGGAGGGGGCGCGGGTGACGTTCTTCCTGCTCTCCGACGACCCGCGGCTGCGAGCCTTCCGCGACCTGGTGGTGCGGCGGCGCGGCGTGGACGCGGTCGCCGCCGACGCGGAGGCCCTGGCGCCCCTGCTGCTCGACTCCTACCTCGGCGGGCGGCCGTGGCCGCGTGCATGAGCCGGGCTCACATGCTTCTGCACGTGCGTTTCAGCGCTCGAAGATGTTGACGTCCGAGGCCATGAGCAGCAGTTCCTCCGGAGCGTCGCCGCCGGAGTACAGCAGCTGGTGGCGGTTGGCGGGCATGATCGTCTCGGTGAACCGCAACGGGCGGTCGCCGTCGTAGACGACCCGCTCGTGGACGAGCAGCGGGATGCCCGGGCCCAGGTTGAAGGAGTCCGCCTCGTCCTGGGACGGCATGCGGGCGCCCACGATGTCCCAGTTCCACTCCTCCCGGTACCCCAGGTCGCGCAGCACGGAGGTGACGCCCTGCTCCAGGTGCTGGGGGGACATGAGGGGGGTGTTGCTGGCGATGGTGAAGGGGAAGAAGGTGACCTGGGACTGCCAGAGGCCGCCCTCGACGAACCGGTCGCAGGAGCGGATGACCACCAGGCCGCCGTTGGGCCCCTGCTCCTCGCCGCCCCAGCGCAGGCGCTTGGCCACCCGCGGCCGCATGGTGTCGAGGCTGACCTTGATCTGCTGCTCGATCAGGTCGTACCCGGCCTCGCGCAGGTGCGGCTGGTAGCCGTCCTCGAAGCGCTCGGAGTCGGTGCCGCCGGAGACCGGGGTGGCCAGGTGGACGATGGGCCGGTGGTCGGCGACGAACGCGCCGCGCCCCGCCTGGATGTCGATGACCCCCTCGTCCTGGAGGATGCGCATGCCCAGCCGGGCGGTGGCCCGGGAGACGCCGAACTGCTCGGCGAGCTCCTCCTCGCCCGGTAGCCGCTCGCCCGGTTTGAAGTCGCCGCGGGAGAGGGCCTCGCGCAGGTGATCGGCGACCACCGTCTTCTTCGACGTGCTCATGCGTGTCCTTACGTCCCGTCCGCCCGGCCGCCGTCGGCCGCGGGGGGCCGCCTGCGCGGAGCGGGCGGCCTTTCCCCGTCAACGGACGGACCCCGTCCCGGGTTCTCCCCCGCGAAGGGGCCCGCGTACCACCGGAACGCCCGCCCCGGAGCGGCGGGCGCCCGCCGGGCGCGCGGGTCAGTCGCGGTGGTAGGCACTGATGTCACCGTGCTCGTACTGGTAGCGGATGCTGTGACCGGCGTAGACGGTCTCGACCACCCGGATCGGCCGCTCCTCGGAGAGGTCGGTGCGGTGGACCCACAGCACCGGCACCCCGGGGGGCAGCTCCAGCTGGGCGGCCTCGCTGGGGCTGGGCATCCGGGTCTCCAGCTCGTCCACGAACCCGACCTGCCGGTGGCCGTGTTCGGCCATGACCGACAGGCCGCTCTCCACGTCCTCGGGCAGCATGAGCGGCGTCCCCTGGACCAGGTCCATCGGGTAGAACGCCGAGCTGATGGACCCGGAGATCTCACCGGAGAAGCGGTACATGCGCCGGACCACCGTCATGTCGCCCTCGGGGACGCGCAGCCGGCTGGCGAGGTCGGCGTTGGCGCTGAGGAGCTGGAGCTCCTCCAGGGTCTGCCCGGCCATGTTGGACTCGTTGAACCCGTCGGCGCCCTTGGAGCGGTTGGCGTGGAAGGTCTCGGGGACGACGTCCTGCACGAAGTGGCCGCGGCCGGGGCGGCTGACGATCAGCCCCTGGTTGCGGAGCATGCCCAGCGCCAGCCTGACGGTGTTGCGGGAGGCGCTGAAACGCTCTTCGAGCTGCTTCTCCGAGGGCAGCTGCCCGCCGAGGGGCAGGCTCCCCTCCCTGATCTCCCGCCGCAGCGCCCGGGCGATCTGTCGATATCTGCTTTCTGCCCGCATAAGTCAGCCCTCAAGGGGGTAGCACTAGAACAACTTCACTTGTACCAACAAGGTGATCGGTACACCAAGCAAACGAGTCCGCCCGGTTCTGTTGAACCCATCATAGATGAAGGCCACCCTTAGTACACGGTGGCGCTGCCAGTTGGTCATACGGAAAAGCGACGATCGAGGCCCCAGGACCGGTCACCAACCGCCCGCAGACGGACACCGCACCCGCGGTGCCGGGCCCCACCCCCCGGGTGGCGGCACTCTCGACCGATAAGGAACAGCTCGGACCCAAACGGAGAACAGCCCATGTTCGCAAGCGTCATCATCGCCGTAGGCGGCCTCCTCCTGGCCCTGGCGGCCGGGTTCTTCCTCGCCGTCTCGATCGGCATCCGCCGCCAGGACGGCAAGGGGGGCTACCGCTCCCTGCGAGAGGAGGACGACAACAGCGCCCTCTCCCGCACCGGCAGCCTGGTCGTCGGCCTGCACTTCGCCAACCCCGCCCAGCGCGGGAACACCCCCCGGGTCCCCGCTCCCCGACCCGCCCCCGAGCGAGACCGTACGCCCACCACGGTCTAGCCCGGGGTGGCAGGAGCACCCCGCACGGCACAACGGAGTGCCCACCCCGTTGCAGCCCACCCCCGTCGACAGAGCAGGAGCGCCGCGCCGGGCCCGGCAGAGTCGCCGAGGAGCCCGCGCGGCAGGACCTCGGGCGCTGCGGATACGGCGGGCGGACCCCCGAAGGGGCCCGCCGGCGCCTCAGCCCTCCAGAGCCTGCAGCAGGTCGGCCACCAGGTCGTCAGCCGACTCGATGCCCACGGAGATCCGGACCAGATCCGCCGGGACCTCCAGCGGGGAGCCCGCGGTGGAGGCGTGCGTCATCCGCCCCGGGTGCTCGATCAGGGACTCCACCCCGCCCAGGGACTCGCCCAGGGTGAAGACCTGCGTACGCTCGCACACCCTCAGAGCAGCCTTCTCCCCGTCGCGCAGAGCGAAGGAGACCATCCCACCGAAGGACCGCATCTGCCGCTCCGCGATCTTGTGCCCCGGGTGCCCCTCCAGACCCGGGTAGAAGACCTTGCGCACCGCCGGGTGGCCCTCCAGCGCGGCCACGACCTTCTCGGCGTTGGCGCTGTGCCGGTCCATCCGCACGCCCAGGGTCTTGACCCCGCGCAGGGTCAGCCAGGAATCGAAGGGCCCCGGAATAGCTCCCATGGTGTTCTGGTGGAATGCCAGCCGCTCGCCCAGTTCGGCGTCGGCCACCACGAGCGCGCCGCCGACGACGTCGGAGTGCCCGCCCAGGTACTTGGTGGTCGAGTGGACGACGACGTCCGCGCCCAGGGTCAGCGGCCGCTGCAGGTAGGACGAGGCGAACGTGTTGTCCACGACGTGGATCGCCCCGGCGTCGTGGGCGATCTGCGCGACCGTCTCGATGTCGGTGATGTTGAGCAGCGGGTTGGTGGGCGTCTCGGTCCAGATCACCTTGGTCTCCGGGCGCACCGCCGCCCGCACCGCCTCGGTGTCGGTCTGGTCGACCGCGTCCCAGGAGACCCCCCAGCGCTCGACCACCTTGGAGACCAGGCGGAAGGTGCCGCCGTAGGCGTCGCCCGGGATGATGATGTGGTCGCCCGGGGACAGCACCGTGCGCAGCAGGGTGTCCTCGGCCGCCATGCCGGAGGCGAACGCCAGGCCGCGCACGCCGTCCTCCAGTGCGGCCAGGCACTCCTCCAGGGCGGCCCGGGTGGGGTTGCCGGTGCGGGAGTACTCGTAGCCCCGGCGCAGCCCGCCCACGCCGTCCTGGGCGTAGGTGCTGGTCTGGTAGATCGGCACCACCACGGCCCCGGTGCCCGCGTCGGGCTCTTGGCCCGCGTGGATGGCCAGCGTCTCGAATCCGTCGAACTTCATGGGCACCACGATAGTGCCCGCGGACCCGCCCGGACCCGTTTTCCCCAGCCCCTCTTCCTGCGCGAACGGCGTCCCGGCCGACCGGTCGCCCCGGGCCGGACCGCGACCCGGGCCAGCGGTGGACCGCGGCCCGGAACCGGGATCGGACCGGTCTCCCCGGCCCCTTCTCCTGCGCGAACGGCACCCCGGCCGACCGATCGCCCCCGGGACGGACCGGGACACGGCCCGGAGCCGGGGGTCAGACCGGCGGGAAGCGGGTGGGGGTGCCCGGCTGCGGGGGCTCCTCCGGGGCGCCGGGCAGCGGCCCGGCGGCGGGGGTGGGCACGCGGGTGGGCGTGCCCGTGTCGCGCAGCGGCGGACGCCAGCCCAGCTCGGGCTCGTAGGTGCGCACGACCCTGCCCGGGACGCCCGCGACGACCGCGTGGTCGGGGTAGGTGCCCGGCCGCACGACCGTCCCGGCCGCCACCACGCAGTTGCGGCCCAGGTGGACGCCGGGCAGGATCACCGCGTTCGCGCCGATCCAGGTGCCCGCGCCGATGCTCACCGGGTCGTCGACCGGCCACTGGAGGCCGACCGGGATCTCGGTGTTGGCGTAGGAGTGGTTCTGGTCGGTGATGTACACGTAGGGGCCGGTGTACACGTGGTCGCCGATGTCGATCGACTTGTGGGCGACGATGTGGGAGCCGCGCCCGATGGCGCACCCCGAGCCGATCCGCACGACCGTGCCCGGGCCCAGGTCGTAGTCGGGGCCCATCCCGGCGGCCAGGGTCATGTCCCCGCCCAGCACCGTGAAGGCGCCGATCTCGATCCAGGGCTCGCCGTAGAGCGTGGCCGTGGGGAAGGCGATGGCGGAGCCGTCGCCGAAACGCGCGAACCTGCGCGCGGCACGGGAACCGGAGCGGATCTCCGCGTGACCGCGCGCGTACGACCAGAGCGAACGGATGATCCAGGACAACAGCCGCGACACGCGAGCTCCCATGTGTTACCTGCCAGTAGCCTCGCCGCGAACATTAGCAGTGTTCGAGTATGCGCCCCGATGTCCGTTCCGTTCGCACCGGGGCCCGAACAACGCTCGGTTCCGAGCGCGGTCCGGGCCCGCGGTGCCGTGTCCGGCCCGTCAGTTCGACAGGTGGGCCAGCAGGTCCTGCCGGGTGAGAATGCCCACGGGCTTGCCGTCGCGCAGCACCACCAGGGCGCCCGACGTGCGCAGCAGCCGCACGCAGTCGGCCACCGGCGTGCCGGTGCCCACCGTGGCCAGCGGGCGGCCCATGTGCGCCTCCACCCGGTCGTCCAGCTGCGCCCGGCCGTCGAACAGGGCGTCCAGGACGTCGCGCTCGGCGAGGGAGCCCACCACCTCGGCCGCCATCACCGGCGGCTCCTCCTTCATGACCGGCAGCTGGGAGACCCCGTACTCGCGCATGATCGCGACCGCCGTGCCGACGGTCTCCTCCGGGTGCGTGTGCACGAAGTCGGGCAGCTCCCCGCCCTTGGCGGCCAGCACCTCGCCCGCGGTGGCCCCCTCCGTGTCGGCGGACAGGAAGCCGTAGTCGGACATCCACTCGTCGTTGAAGATCTTGCCCAGGTAGCCGCGCCCGCCGTCGGGCAGCAGCACCACGATCACGTCGTCGGGCCCGGCGTCGCGGGCCACCCGCAGCGCCGCCTCCACGGCCAGGCCGCAGGAGCCGCCCACCAGCAGGGCCTCCTCGCGGGCCAGGCGGCGCGTCATCAGGAACGAGTCCTTGTCGCTGACCGCCACGATCTCGTCGCAGATCCCGGTGTCGTAGGTGCCCGGCCAGATGTCCTCGCCGACGCCCTCCACCAGGTACGGGCGGCCCGAGCCGCCCGAGTACACCGAGCCCTCCGGGTCGGCGCCCACGATCTTCACCGCCCCCTTGGAGACCTCCTTGAGGTAGCGGCCGGTGCCGCTGATGGTGCCGCCGGTGCCGATGCCCGCCACGAAGTGCGTGATCCGGCCCTCGGTCTGCTCCCAGATCTCCGGACCGGTGGAGTGGTAGTGCGACTCCGGGTTGTTCGTGTTCTCGTACTGGTTCGGCTTCCACGCGCCGGGGATCTCCCGGGCCAGCCGGTCCGAGACCGAGTAGTACGACTCCGGGTGCTCGGGGGCGACCGTGGTCGGGCACACCACGACCTCGGCCCCGTAGGCGCGCAGCACCGAGAGCTTGTCCGGGCCCACTTTGTCCGGGCAGACGAAGACGCAGCGGTAGCCCTTCTCCTGGGCGACCATCGCCAGGCCGATGCCGGTGTTGCCGGAGGTCGGCTCCACGATGGTGCCGCCCGGCCTGAGCTCGCCGCTCTTCTCGGCGGCCTCGACCATGCGCAGGGCGATGCGGTCCTTCACCGAGCCGCCCGGGTTGAAGTACTCGACCTTGGCCACCACCGTGGGGGCGTTCGGCCCCAGGCCCTCGGTCACCTTCCGCAGCCGGACGAGCGGGGTGTTCCCCACCAGGTCGATCAGTGAGTCGTATACCCGCACTTCATGCTCCCTTGCATCGTGGCGACCGGGTTCCGGCCCGCCGTTCGACTCGCGCCCCCGATGGCGCAGGCCCGGGGGCCACAGGGCCGGTCCGGCCCGTTCCCACCCGACTCTAACGCCCCCATCAGCGGGTTCCGCGCGCTCGGCCGGTCCCGGTCCGGACAGGGCCGTGGCCCCCGGGTTCGACCGTGCTCACCCCGGGGTTCGGACGCTGTTCCGCCGGGGTACGTGACCAGGCCTCCCCCCGCCGGTAGCCTCGATGGTCCGACCGGCCCGCCGCGCAGGGGCGCGGGTCGGAGGCCCGACGCCGCGGAGGTCGTCCCGATGCTGCGAGCCGCACGCGCACGGCGGATAGCCGCGGCCACCGCGTTCGGTGGCGGCGGGCTCACCCTGGTGGGCGCGGGAACGCTGGCCCTCCTCTACCTCCAGGCCCGGCTGGCCCGCCGGGCGGTGGGGGTCACCGAGTGGGAGAGGCCCGTCGTCAACGGGCTGCACGGCCAGGGCGAGGGGCCGCCGATCCGCATGCTCATGATGGGCGACTCCACCGCGGCGGGGTTCGCCGTCCAGACCGCGGCCCAGACCCCCTCGGTGCTGCTGGCGACCGGCCTGTCCAACGCCGCCGACCGGCCGGTGCGGCTGCGCTGCACCGCGTTCCCGGGCGCCACCTCGGCCACCCTGGCCGGGCAGGCGGAGCGGTCCGGGGCGCTGGCCGAGGGCACCCGCTACGACGTGGCGGTGGTGTTCATCGGCGCCAACGACGTCATCCGCCGGGTGCGGCCCAGCGACGCGGTGTCCGACCTGCGCGACGTCGTGCGGAGCCTGACGGACCGGGGGACGGCGGTGGTGGTGGCGACCTGCCCGGACCTGGGCACGGTGCGCCCCATCGGGTGGCCGCTGCGCTCGGTGGCGCGGCGGGCCTCGCGCCAGCTGGCGGCCGCCCAGACCATCGCCGTCACCGAGGCGGGCGGCCGCACGGTCTCCTTGAGCGACCTGCTGGCCGACGAGTTCCGGGCCGACCCCTCGCTCATGTTCGGCCCCGACCGGTTCCACCCTTCGGCGCGCGGCTACGCCCAGGCGGCGTTCGCGGTGCTGCCGTCGGTGTGCACGGCGCTGGGGCTGCTCCCGGAACCGGACGCGCTGCCGACCGCGGGCATCCTGCCGGTGGACCGGGCCGCCGTGGTCGCCGCGGAGAACCCCGGCACCGAGGTGTCCGCCGCCGGCGACCCCGCGCAGGGGCGGCGGGGCCGCTGGTCGGCCCTGGTCCGCCGGCCGCTGGCCGGCCTGCGGGGCCCCTCCGCCGACCGGGCGCGGGTCCCCGCGGACGCGGGGGCGCCCGCCGAGGCCCCGCGGCCCGAACCCGGGGATCGGTGAGATCACGGACAAGGACGACCCCGGGTGGCGCGGGAGGGCGACCTCCGGGTTTACTGACTGGTAACAAGATCTGCCGCGTCCGGCACCACGCCGGTCGCACACCTGTAGCTCCACTCCGATAGGGACGCCGCCATGCCCGAAGCAGTCATCGTCGCCACCGCCCGTTCCCCGATCGGGCGCGCCTTCAAGGGTTCGCTCAAGGACATCCGCCCCGACGACCTCGCCGCCCAGGTCATCGGCGCCGCCCTGGCCAAGGTCCCGCAGCTGGACCCGTCCTCGATCGACGACCTCATGCTCGGCTGCGGGCTGCCCGGCGGCGAGCAGGGCTTCAACATGGCCCGCGTGGTCGCCGTCCAGCTCGGCCTGGACACGGTGCCCGGCACCACCATCACCCGCTACTGCTCCTCCTCGCTGCAGACCACCCGGATGGCCCTGCACGCGATCCGGGCCGGCGAGGGCGACGTGTTCATCTCCGCCGGCGTGGAGGCCGTGAGCCGCTTCGCCAACGGCAGCAGCGACAACCCGCAGAACGAGAACCCGCTGTTCGCCGACGCCAAGGCCCGCACCGAGAAGCGCGCCCAGGCCGGCACCGCCGCCTGGACCGACCCGCGCGAGGACGGCGCCCTGCCGGACGTCTACATCGCGATGGGCCAGACCGCCGAGAACGTCGCCCAGATCACCGGTGTCTCCCGGCAGCGCCAGGACGAGTTCGCCGTCCGCTCGCAGAACCTCGCCGAGAAGTCCCTGGACAACGGCTTCTGGGAGCGCGAGATCGTCCCGATCACCCTGCCCGACGGCACCGTGGTCACCACCGACGACGGCATCCGCCGCGGCACCACCTACGAGAAGGTCTCCCAGCTCCAGCCGGTGTTCCGCCCCGACGGCACCGTCACCGCGGGAAACGCCTGCCCGCTCAACGACGGCGCCTCGGCGCTGGTCATCATGAGCGACACCAAGGCCGCGCAGCTGGGCCTGACCCCGCTGGCCCGCATCGTGTCCACCGGCGTCACCGGCCTGAGCCCGGAGATCATGGGCCTGGGCCCGGTCGAGGCCTCCAAGCAGGCCCTGGCCCGCGCCAACATGGCGATCGGCGACATCGACCTGGTCGAGATCAACGAGGCGTTCGCCGCCCAGGTCCTGCCCTCCGCCGACCAGCTGGGCGTGGACATCGACGCGCAGCTGAACGTCAACGGCGGCGGCATCGCGGTCGGCCACCCGTTCGGCAGCACCGGCGCCCGCATCACCGGCACGCTGATCAACGGGCTCCGGTTCCACGACAAGACCTTCGGCCTGGAGACCATGTGCGTCGGCGGCGGCCAGGGCATGGCGGCCGTCTTCGAGCGCCTGAGCTGACCCGCTCCCGTACAGGGGGCCGGGGCGCGCGCTCCGGCCCCTCCTGCTTTTCCGCACCTCTCCGCGTTTTCCGGACTTTCGCCCCGCCGCCCGAGGCGACTCCGGAACACGTGCGGGGACCGCTTAGCACCGGCGGTAACGGTCGTCCAGGGCACCTTGGCAAACGTTCCCGCACGCGCAAGGTAAAAGCCGGTGTCCGGGGCTTGTCCATACCGTGATCCTGATGCAGTGTCGCAGGTAAGCGTCAAACGCCAACGCACTGCCGGAGGTGCCCATGCCGGTAACCCACTCGCCGGAAGTCCACGCCAAGCTCATCGAACGCATCCCGGCCGTCACCGGCCGCGGACTCCACGAGTGGTTCGACGCCCTCGACCAGGGACCGGGCCTGCTCCGCTGCTCCGACCGGGCCAACTGGCTCGCCGACGAGTACGGGCTGCCCCCGTGGTACGCCCAGGCCCTCGTCACCGAATACGACCGACGACGACGCAACCGCTCCATCCCCGCACCGCGCCGCGCGGGCGAGCGGAGCACGGAGTCGGCCTGAGGCCGGCCCCGGACCGCACCCGCTCCACGAACGGGCGAAGGGCCGTCCCGGCACTGCCGGAACGGCCCTTCTCCGTACTGCGGACGAACGGTCGCCGTCGGCTACTCGGCGAAGATCGTCTTGATGATCCAGAGCAGGCGCAGGATCTCGATGTAGAGCCAGACCAGGGAGACGGTCAGGCCGAAGGCGAACTGCCAGGCGAACTTGGCCGGGATACCGGCGTTGATGCCCTCCTCGATGCCCCGGAACTCCAGGGCCAGGGTGCAGGCCGCGATGACGATGAAGACCAGGCCGACGACCAGGCCCAGCGGGCTGGGCTCGCGGATGCCGATGCCGCCGCTGATGAAGAAGCTCGCGACGAAGTTGACCAGCATCAGGGCCGCGGCGCCCAGGGTGGCGTACATGACCACCTTGGCGAAGCCGTCGGTGACCTTGATGACGCGGAACTTGTACAGCGCCAGCATCACGCCGAAGACCAGGACCGTGCCCAGTACCGCCTGGGTGATGAGGGTGCCTCCGGCACCCGCGTCGCCGGTGGTGCCCACCAGCAGGGCGGCCAGGTAGGCCGTCAGACCGCCGACGAGCAGGCCCTCGAAGGCCGCGTAGGCCAGGATGGCCACCGGGTTGGTGCTGCTCGTGAACGCGATGACCAGGCCGAGGACGAGGGCGCCGATGATGCCGACGATCCACAGGCCCAGGCCCAGGCCCGGGTTGGCCTGGAAGACGAAGTAGTTGACGACGGCCGTGAGCGCCACGACGCCGAGCGTCATGCCCGTGCGCACCACGACGTCGTCGATGGTCATCCGGGCTTCGCCGTGGCCCTGGGCGGGGCCGCCCGGGTAGCCCTGCTGGGGGTAACCCTGCTGCGGGTAGCCCTGCTGGGGGTAGGGCTGGCCGTAACCCTGCTGGCCGTAGCCCTGCTGGGGGTAGCCCTGCTGCGGGTACGGCTGTCCGTACCCCTGCTGGGGGTGACCCTGCTGCTGGCCGTACCCTGCCGGGCCGGCCTGCTGGAGCGCCCGCTTGAGAACGGGGTTGGAACTGCGCATCCGCATGTCCAGGAAGACCTTTCGAAACCGTGGATTGCTGCCCACAAGGTAACGCACCGGACTCCGGCGGGGTTCCGGCGCGCAGGTCACCGTTGGGAAACGGCTCCGGGCGGGGCGCGTGAACCCCGGGCGAACACGATGACGGGCCGGGGTCTCGACCCCGGCCCGTGCCCCCGTCGTCCCAGGTGGGACCAGTGTGGAACTAGTTGCGCGTGACCAGCGCACGCGCCAGGAACAGCACGTTCGCGGGGCGCTCGGCCAGGCGGCGCATGTAGTAGCCGTACCACTCGGTGCCGTAGGGGACGTAGACGCGCATGCGCTTGCCCTCGGCGGCGAGGCGGACCTGCTCCTCCTCGCGGATGCCGTACAGCATCTGGTACTCGTAGTCGTCCGCGCCGCGGCCGTTGGCGGCGGCCAGCTCCCCGGCGATGGCGATCATCCGCGGGTCGTGCGAGGCGACCATCGGGTAGCCCTCGCCCTCCATCAGGATGCGCAGGGCCCGCACGTAGGCCTTGTCGACCTCGTGCTTGTCGCGGAAGGCCACCGACTCGGGCTCGTCGTAGGCGCCCTTGCACAGGCGCACCCGGGAGCCCGCGCCGCTCAGGTCGCGGCAGTCGGCCTCGGTGCGGCGCAGGTAGGCCTGGAGCACCGCGCCCACGAACGGGAAGTCCTCGCGCAGTTCGCGCAGGATGCCCAGGGTGGAGTCGGTGGTGGTGTGGTCCTCCATGTCCAGGGTGACCGTGGTGCCGATGGCCTTGGCCGCCTCGGCGATGCGCCGGGCGTTCTCCAGGGCGATCTTCTCGCCGTCGCGGTCCAGGAACTGGCCGACGGCGGACAGCTTGACCGACACCTCGGCGCGGTCGCCCAGCCCGGCCTCGCCCAGGGCCGCCAGCAGGTCCTCGTAGGCCAGGACGGTGCCCTCGGCCTGGGAGCGGTCCTTGGTGTCCTCGCCGAGGAAGTCCAGCGTGACGAGGCGGTCGCCGGCCAGGCGCTCGACGGCGGGCAGTGCGGTGCCCAGGTCCTCGCCGGCGACGAACCGGTGGACCATGGCACGGGTGACGGGAGTGCGCTCGACGATCCGGCGGCAGGCGGTGGACCTGGCGGCGAGCAGCAGAGGCTTGCGGAGCATGGTGACCTCGAAGGAGACGAGCGCGGACGGTCGTGTCGCGCGCGGGCGGGGCGCGGCCGGGGGGCGGCCCGGCCGCGCCGGCGGTGCTTCGGGGGGCGGGGAGTCCGCACCCCTCAGGACGGGAGGGGTGCGGAACCCGGGTGCTACCCCTGGTGGGGGTAGGAGGAGGTCGTCGGGGCGACGAACGTCTCCTTGATGGAGCGCGGGCTGGACCAGCGCGACAGGTTCTGCGCGGACCCGGCCTTGTCGTTGGTGCCCGAGGCGCGGCCGCCGCCGAAGGGCTGCTGGCCCACGATGGAGCCGGTCGGCCGGTCGTTGATGTAGAAGTTGCCCGCGGTGAAGCGCAGGGCCTCCTCCGCCTCGGCGACCGCGGTGCGGTCGTTGGCGATGACCGCGCCGGTCAGCGCGTAGGCCGAGCCCTCGTCGACGACCTTGAGGATCTCGCTGTAGCGGTCGTCCTCGTAGACGTGGACGGCGACGACCGGGCCGAAGTACTCGGTGCGGAACACGTCGTTGGACGGGTCCGTGCCCACGATGATGGTCGGGCGCACGAAGTAGCCCACCGAGTCGTCGGCGGTGCCGCCCGCGACGATCTCCAGGGTCGGGTCGGACTTGGCGTCCTCCAGGACCTTGGCCAGCTTGTCGAAGGAGCGGCGGTCGATGACGGCGCCCATGAAGTTCGACAGGTCGGTGACGTCGCCCATGGTCAGGGCCTCGGTCTCGGCGATGAGGGCGTCGCCCATCTTCTCCCAGACCGAGCGGGCCACGAACACGCGCGAGGCGGCCGAGCACTTCTGGCCCTGGTACTCGAAGGCGCCGCGCACGATGGCGGTGCGCAGGATCTCCGGGTCCGCGGTGTGGTGGGCGACGATGAAGTCCTTGCCGCCGGTCTCGCCCACGATGCGCGGGTAGGAGCGGTAGGAGGAGATGTTCTCGCCGACGGTCTTCCACAGGTGCTGGAAGGTGCGGGTGGAGCCGGTGAAGTGCACACCGGCCAGCTCCGGGTCGTTGAGGGCGACGTCGGAGACGGCCAGGCCGTCACCGGTGACCATGTTGATGACGCCGGGGGGCATCCCGGCCTCCTCCAGCAGGCGCATGGTCAGCTCGGCGGCGAACTGCTGCGTCGGGGAGGGCTTCCACACGACCACGTTGCCCATCAGGGCCGGGGCGGTGGGCAGGTTGCCCGCGATGGCGGTGAAGTTGAACGGGGTGATCGCGTAGACGAACCCCTCCAGCGGCCGCTGCTCCATGCGGTTCCACACGCCCTTGACGCTCAGCGGCTGCTGGGCGATCAGCTCGCGGGCGTAGGCGACGTTGAAGCGCCAGAAGTCGATGAGCTCGCAGGCCGCGTCGATCTCCGCCTGCTGGGCCGTCTTGGACTGGCCGAGCATGGTGGCGGCGTTGATGGTGGCGCGCCAGGGGCCGGAGAGCAGCTCGGCGGCGCGCAGCAGGATGGCGGCGCGGTCGTCGAAGGACATCGCGCGCCAGGCCGGGGCGGCGGCCTTGGCGGCGGCGATGGCGTCGCGGGCGTCCTGGTGGGTGGCGTTGCGCATGGTGCCCAGCACGGCGGCGTGGTTGTGCGGCTGCACGACGTCGATCGGCTCGCCGCCGCCCATGCGGCTCTCGCCGCCGATGCGCATCGGCAGGTCGATGCGCTCCTTGCCGAGCCTCTCGAGCTCGGCGACGAGCTCCGTGCGCTCGGCGCTGCCGGGCGCGTACGAGAGAACGGGCTCGTTCACCGGCAGCGGGACGTTGGTCACGGCGTCCATGGGGCACCTCCCTGGAAGTCTTATCCCTGAACAGAGCAGGGGCTGTCTCATCCAACGCTCCCAGAACAGGACCGTGCGAACCTTGTGGAGCGGGCCACTCTTTGCCCGACCTGTTTGTCCTCTAGGACAAAATGAAACCCGAAGGTCCACCACCGTCCCGTTTCGCGGCGTCCTGCCCGCCGTTCGCCGCATGCCATCGGAGGCTCCCGTGACTTCTGACGTTCCCGCTGGTCACGACCGAGAGGCGACGGAGCCGCGCCCGGGCGTCCCGTTGCGCCGCCTGCTGCTCGCCCTGGGCGACCCGGTCCTGGACGTGGCCGCGGCCCCGGAGGGGCTGGATGTCCAAGTGGACAACGTCCTCATCCTGGACCCCGAGGACCGGACCGAGGTGCGCGGCGGCGACCTGGTCCTGCTCATCGGGGCCCGCGGCGGCTCGGCCCGGCGGCTGGTGCGGCGGATCGCCGAACAGGGCGCGAGCGCGGTCGCGGTCAAGACCGGGGCCCCGCCCGAGGGGAGCCCGGTCCGCCGCCCCCGGGTGGGCGGCGACGACCTGGCCCCGCTGCGCGCGGAGGCCCAGGAGGCGGGCATCGCGCTGCTGGCGGTGCGGCCGGAGGTGCGCTGGGACCGGTTCCAGGCCGTGTGCCAGAGCATCGTCGACGACGCCCGGCTGCTGGAGGACGGCGACACCGGCGAGGCCGACGGCGACCTGTTCTCGATGGCCCAGACCATCGCCCGGCTGACCGGCGGACTGGTGAGCATCGAGGACTCGGCGAGCCGGGTGCTGGCCTACTCCAGCGGCGCCGAGGTGGACGAGCTGCGGCGGCTGTCGGTGCTGGGGCGGCGCGGCCCGGAGTCGTACCTGGCGCTGCTGCGCGAGTGGGGGGTGTTCGCCCGGCTGCGCGCGGGCGAGGAGGTGGTGCGCATCGACGAGCACCCGGATCTGGGCATCCGGCGGCGGCTGGCGGTGGGCATCCACGCCGGCGACCGGCCGCTGGGCGCGATCTGGGTGCAGGAGGGCTCGCGCCCCCTGTCCGAGCACGCCGAGGAGGCGCTGCTGGGCGCCGCCCGCACCGCCGCGCTGCAGATGATCCGCCAGCGCACCCGGGCCAGCGCCGGGCTGCGGCTGCGCGAGGACCTGCTGTCCAGCCTCCTGGAGGGGCGGATCGACGCGGCGGCCCTGGCGGACACGGTGGAGGTGCACAGCCGCCGGGCCGCGCTGGTGGCGGCGTTCGCCCCGGTGGGCGAGGAGGGCCAGGAGCGGGCCGACCGCCCCGAGCGGGAGCTGCGCCGCCGCCGGTTCCTCGACCTGGTGTCGGTGCACACCGCCGCCTACCGGCGCAGTGCCCTGGTGACCGAGCTGAACGGGCGGGTCTACGCGCTGCTGCCCGACCTGACCCGGGACGGCGACGGGGTCGAGCGCACGGTGATGACGCTGTGCGGCCGGATCGTGGAGGCGGCGCGGTCGGCCCTGGGCCTGCGGGTGCGGGCGGCGGTGGGCTCGCCGGTGCGGCGGCTGGCCGACGCCCCCGATTCGCGGGCGGAGGCCGACCGGGTGCTGGAGGCGATGCGCGGCGACGCCGACCGGGAGGTCGCGTCCATCGAGGACGTGCGCTCGCGGGTGCTCGTCCGGGAGACGCTGGCGCTGCTGCGCGAGGAGCCCTCGCTGCGGGACCCGCGGGTGTCGCGGCTGGTGGAGTACGACCGGGACGGCGGCGCGGAGCTGGTGCGCTCGCTGTCGGCCTACCTGGAGGCGTTCGGGGACGCCCGGGCGGCGGCGGAGCGGCTGCACATCCACCCGAACACCCTGCGGTACCGGGTGCGCCGAGCGGCGGAGGTCAGCGGGATCGACCTGTCCGACCCCGGGGAGCGGCTGTTCACACAGCTGCAACTGCTGATGGAGCAGGAACGGCCCGCGCCGTGAGGCGCCGGGCCCGCGAGTACCCCCGGTCGGACTCGAACCGACACTTGTGACCCTTTTAGGGGGCCTGCCTCTACCATTGGGCTACGAGGGCGAGCCCATCATACCGGCCGGGCCGATCGCGCGATTTGCCGCGGACTGGCCGGAACGGGACACGCGAAGAGGCCGTCCCCGGGGGGACGGCCTCGATCCGGTCCTCGTCCGCGCTAGGGCGTGTTCGGTGGATGCTTTCGAGCGTTTCGGCGCTTGCGCCGAATGCCGGGAGCGGCCGCGAGGCGATCTCTCGCAAGACGACCAGCGCAGGTCAGCCCGGGTTCGGCTGTCCAAGCGCAGGCGGCGTAGCGAGAGGAAGCCTCGCGGCCGCGACCCGGAATGATCCGCCGAACACGCCCTAGCTCACCCGGCGCAGGTGGCCGCCCTCGACCACCTGCGGGTTGCTGGCCTCCTCGAAGGCCTGGCGGGGCTCGATCATGTCGGGCAGCGCGGCGAAGTCGCGGCGCAGGAAGAACCCGAGGGTCCAGTCCGACAGCACCCGGAACTTGCGGTTGAAGGTCGGGACCGCGAACAGGTGGTAGGCGCGGTGCGCGTACCAGGCCAGGCGGCCGTTGAGCCCGATCTTCCCGAACAGCTGGGCGGCGCCCTTGTGCATGCCCAGCCCGGCCACCGCGCCGAGGTTCTTGTGGCGGTAGGCCTTGGGCTTCTCGCCGCGCAGGGTGGCGATGACGTTGTCGGCCAGCACCGGGGCCTGGCGCACCGCGTTCTGGGCGTTGGGCGGGTAGTAGCCGCCGTTGCCGTCGGGCACCTGGGCGTTGTCGCCGCCGGCGAACACGTTCTCGGCGCCGTTGACGATGAGGTACTCGCTGGTGTCGACGTGGCCCTTGGGGCCCAGCGGCAGGTCGCTGGCCGAGACCACCGGGCTGGGCTTGACGCCCGCGGTCCACACCAGGGTGCCGGCGTCGAACTCGGCGCCGTCGCTGAGCTTGATGCGCTGGTCGACGGCCGACTCCAGGAACGTCTTGAGCCGGACGTCGATGCCGCGGCGGCGCAGCTGGTTGAGGGCCTTGGTCCCGACCTCGGGGCCGACCTCGGGCAGGATCTTGTCGGCGGCCTCGATGAGGTAGAACCGCACGTCCGACTGCTCGATCGAGGGGTGGATGCGGACCGCGTCGCGGACCATGTCCTCCAGCTCGGCGATGGCCTCGGCGCCGGCGAACCCGCCGCCGACGAACACGAAGGTCAGCGCCTTGCGGCGGACGTCCTCGTCGTCGGTGGAGTCGGCGATGGCCAGCTGGTCGAGCACGTGGTTGCGCAGGTAGGCGGCCTCTTCGACCGTCTTGATGCCGATGCCCCACTCGGCCAGGCCGGGGATGGGCAGGGTGCGCGAGACGGCGCCGGCGGCCATCACCAGGTAGTCGTAGGAGATGGTCTCGGGCTCGCCCACGTTGGGCTCGTAGCGGACGGTGCGGTCGGCGTTGTCGATGCGCACGACCCGGCCGCCCAGGACGCGGACCCGCTTGAAGACCTTGCGCAGCGGAACGACCACGTTGCGGGGGGCGATGCTCCCGGCCGCGGCCTCGGGCAGGAACGGCTGGTACGTCATGTACGAGTTGGGGTCGATGACGGTGATCCGCGCTTCACCGGCACCGAGCTTCTTCTCCAGCCGCTTCGCGGTGTACATCCCGAGGTAACCGCCACCGACGATGAGGATGTGCGGGATCTCCGCCTCGTCCCCTCCGCCGTGCACCAGCCGGTAGTTCCTGCTCTCGGTCATCGCATATCCGCCCTAACGGTTTCTTCGGCCTCCCCCGTTGCCCCGGGGGTGGAGGCTCCCACTCGTGTTGCGAGTCGTGGCTGTTACGGGAGCCCGACCTTTTTGTCGCTGCTTGTGCATTCTTTCACAAGCACCTACCCACAGAGAAGGTTCACACCTGGCCACCTTCCCACCACTTTCCAGCCGACCCGGATTGCGTTTCCGCAGCTCAGAGCGGTTGTGAAAGCGTTCACAAGGGTCCTGCGGGGTGACACGTCTCACCCGGAGGTCCCTTGCCCGGACCCCGAAAGACCCTGGTGAACCCTAGAACACGAGGTTCCGCCCCCGTGCACTCGGGTCCGCCGGACACCGGCGGACCCGGCTCTCGGCACGCCCTCCCGCCCCGCCGGCGTGCGCGGGGCGCCTGAGGCGCCCGGCACGGCCGGAAAGGGGCGGAGGTTCGGAGGAGCGCGGCCTAGACGACCAGGCTCCAGGCCACGCCGTCCAGGATGTCGTGCTCGCTGGCCGTGAACGCGTCCGCCCCCGTGCGGGCCAGGACCCGGGACAGCACCAGCGCGCCCGCGCCGATCACGTCGACCCGGCCCGGGTGCATGACGCCGATCTCCGACCGCTGCACCGACGTGGACGCCAGCAGGCTCCCGGTGATCCGGTCCAGCTCCTCCGCGGACACGCGCGTGTGGTGGATCCGCTCGGAGTCGTACTCGGGCAGGTCCAGCGCGATCCCGGCGACCGTCGTCGCGGTGCCCGCGACGCACACCACCGTGCCCGCCTCGCGCAGCGGGACGACCCGCTCGACCTCGTCCAGAGCGGCGTCGATGTCGGCGGTCGCCGCCGCGATCTCCTCCGCGGTGGGCGGGTCGCTGCGCAGGTGCCGCTCGGTCATCCGCACGCAGCCGATGTTGACCGACAGCGCGGCCCGCACCAGCTCGTCCTCGTCCCCGGTCCCGCCGCCCAGGACGAACTCGGTGGAGCCGCCGCCGATGTCCACCACCAGGAACGGCGGCTTGAGGTCGGGGTGGCCGTCCTCCGCGGCCTCCGCGGCGAACTCGGCGGTGGCGCCCACGAAGGACAGCTCCGCCTCGTCCAGGCCGGTGACCACTTCCGGCTCCACTCCCAGGATCTCGCGCACGCCGTCGATGAACACCCCGCGGTTGCGCGCGTCCCGGGTGGCGCTGGTGGCGACCATCCGGACCGCCTCCGGGCCCAGCTCGATGCCGTGCGCGGCGATGGCCTCGGCGTAGCCGCGCAGCGCCTCGAAGGTGCGCTCCAGGGCCTGGGGAGCGAACTCCCCCGTCTCGTCGACGCCCTCGCCCAGCCGCACGATCTCCATGCGCCGGTCGACGTCCACGACCTGGACCTCGTCACCGTCGATGTGGACGACGTCCGCGATCAGCAGCCTGACCGAGTTCGTCCCGCAGTCGATCGCCGCGACACCGCTCATGACCCGTTCCCTTCCGCGCCCTCGGGGGCGTTCTCGTCGACGCACACACAGGGGCCCCGGTCCCACCAGTGCGGGAGCTCCTCCAGAGCCTGGGCCCCGAACGGGTTGACCCCCGGCGCGGCCAGCTCGTGGGCGACCAGCGCGTGCAGGCACTTGACCCGGGTGGGCATGCCGCCGGTGCTCTGCATCCCCTCCGGCAGCGGCTCCACGCCGTCGCGGCGCGCCTGCTCGGCGCGCTCGGCGATGTAGGACTCGTGCGCCTCGGTGTAGGCCGCGCGCAGCTCCGGGTCCTCTGCCAGGCGGTCCTGCATCTCGCGCATCCGGCCGGAGTTCTCCAGCCGGCCGATCGCGGACGCGGCGCGCGGGCACGTCAGGTAGTACAAGGTCGGGAAGGGGGTCCCGTCCTCCAGCCGCGGCGCGGTGCGCACCACGTCCGGCAGGCCGCACGGGCAGCGGTGCGCGACCCCGCGCACGCCGCGCGGGGCGCGGCCCAGCTGGAGTTCGATGGCGGCGACGTCGCGCGCGTCGACGGGGTCCCCGGTACGCCCGGATGCGGGCTGATCTGCGGAAGTCATGACCGGTCCAGGATAGGGCCCCCGGGGCGTCCGCGCCCCGCCAGGGGCCGGGCCGGAGGGCCTACGGTCAGGGCGCGCCGCCCGCGGCGGGGTCGTCGGCCTCGCGCACCGAGCGCCACAGCGCGGTGAACCACGGCTCGCCGGGGCCCGCCTCGGCGCCGGGCTCGTCCTCGTCCTCGGGGCGCACCACGATGTAGGCGGTCTCGCCCGGGTACTGGTAGTGCAGGCGCAGCCGGGCCTCGCGCTCGACGTACTCGTCGGTGCTCAGGGCCTCCTCGCGGGCGCGCAGCTCGCGCACGCTCGCCTCCATGCGCGCCCGCTCCTCCTGGAGCTGGGCGATCTGGGCGCGCTGGGCCACGTACTCGCGCAGCGGATAGGCCAGGCTGAGCGCGATCACGCACACGACCAGGGCCAGGATCGCGGCCCGGCTGGTGAGCATGGGCCGCACGGTCCGGGCCGGGGAGGGCGCCGGTCGCGACGCCCTCCCCTGCTGCTTCTTCTGCTTCTTCCGGTCCGGTGCCTTCGTGTCCCGCCGGGCGGCACGGCCGCGCGGCCTGTCGGCTTTGGTCGCCTTACGGGCCTTTGCGGGCGGCTGCTGCGATTCGCGGGACACTGGGGCAGACTAGCCGCGCCGGGCGAAGCGCGGGAAGGCCGACACGCCCGCGTAGACGGCGGCGTCCTCCAGCAGTTCCTCGATGCGCAGCAGCTGGTTGTACTTGGCGACCCGCTCGCTGCGCGCCGGGGCGCCGGTCTTGATCTGCCCGGCGTTGGTGGCCACCGCGATGTCGGCGATGGTGGTGTCCTCGGTCTCGCCGGAGCGGTGGCTGATCATCGCCGTGTAGCCGCTGCGCTGGGCGAGGGCGACCGCGTCCAGCGCCTCGGTGAGGGTGCCGATCTGGTTGACCTTGACCAGCAGCGAGTTGGCGGTGCCGCTCTCGATGCCGCGGGACAGCCGCTCGGGGTTGGTGACGAAGAGGTCGTCGCCGACCAGCTGGACCTTGTCGCCGAGGGAGTCGGTGAGGGCCTTCCAGCCCTCCCAGTCCTCCTCGTCGAGCGGGTCCTCGATGGAGACCAGGGGGTAGGCCTCGACCAGCTCGGCGTAGTAGGCGGACATCTCCGCGGAGGTGCGCGGCTTGCCCTCGAAGGTGTAGACGCCGTCGGAGAACAGCTCCGAGGCGGCCACGTCCAGGGCCAGCGCGATGTCGGTGCCCGGGGTGTACCCGGCCTTCTCGATGGCCTCGACGATGAGGTCCAGGGCGGCGCGGTTGCTGTCCAGGTTGGGGGCGAAGCCGCCCTCGTCGCCGACGCCGGTGCCCAGGCCGTGGCCCTTGAGCACGGACTTCAGGGCCTGGTAGACCTCGGCGCCCCAGCGGACCGCCTCGGAGAAGGTGGACGCGCCGATGGGGGCGACCATGAACTCCTGGATGTCGACGTTGCTGTCGGCGTGGGCGCCGCCGTTGAGGATGTTCATCATCGGCACGGGCAGCACGTGCGCGTTGGGGCCGCCGAGGTAGCGGAACAGCGGCAGCTCCGCCTCCAGGGCGGCGGCGCGCGCCGTGGCCAGGGAGGCGCCGAGGATGGCGTTGGCGCCCAGCCGGGACTTGTCGGGGGTGCCGTCGAGCTCGATGAGCGCGCGGTCGATCAGCCGCTGGTCGTCGGGCTCGAACCCGTGCAGCTCGTTGGCGATCTCGTCATTGACGGCCGCGACGGCCTTGCTCACGCCCTTGCCGCCGTAGCGGTCGCCGCCGTCGCGCAGCTCGACCGCCTCGAACTTGCCGGTGGAGGCACCGCTGGGCACGCCGGCGCGCCCGATGATGCCGTTGTCGAGCCCGACCTCGACCTCGACGGTGGGGTTGCCGCGGGAGTCAAGGATCTCTCGCGCCTGAACTGCCTCGATGGACGCCACGGTCTCTCCGTCTCTTCGGTGTTTCTGTGGACCACTGTTCCAGGACCCGCACACGAGACTAGCGACCCGCCCCGGGTGTGAGCGCGCGCACCCTGTGAAATTGGTCTAGTCCATGCCGTCCGTTCGCGGTCCCGTACCCTCCAGCAGCGCGGCCGCCGCGATGGCCACGGCCCGGTCGCGGCGCTCGGCCGCCTCCTCGGGGTCCAGGTACACGGCGAGGTCCTGGAGGCCGCCCAGGGCGATGACGGCGCCCATCCTGGCGGGCATCCCGGCGTCCTCCCCCACGAGCGCGGCGTCCAGGCGGCGCCGCCAGCCCATGATGTCCCCGACCAGCCCGATCCGGCTGAGGGAGGCCAGGTCGTTGAGCAGCGCGGTCAGCAGGGTGCCGTGGCGCACACAGATGTCGAAGTAGGCGCCGAGGACCTCCTCGGGGGCGTCGCGGGCGAGCCCGTCCACGCCCTCCAGGAACCCCTCCATGTCCCGCCGCAGGGGCTCGACGAGGGCCCGGAGCAGGTCCTCCTTGGACCGGAAGTGGTAGTAGAGCGCGGCCTTGGTGATGTCCAGGCGTTCGGCGATCTCGCGCAGGCTCGTCTTCTCGTAGCCCTGCCTGCCGAAGAGGTCGAGGGCGACCCCCTGGATCTCCGCCCTGGTGTCACCGTGCGTTCTGGGCACAGACCTCACTCCTGTTCCTGCCGCCGACCGTCCCCACGAGTCTAACCCTGACCTTCCGACCGGTAAGTTACTTGACGCCCGGTAAGTAGCTCTCTACCGTGAAAGGGGACGGCACACCCGCCGCGGGACCCCGAGGAGGACCCCCATGCCCGCCGTGAACGACGTCCTGATCTCCGGAGCCGGCGTCGCCGGACCCGCCCTCGTCCACTGGCTGCACCACCACGGCATCCGCGCGACCGTGGTCGAACGCGCCCCGGACCTGCGGTCCGGCGGCTACGCCATCGACCTGCGCGGCGTCGCCGTCGACGTGGCGGAGCGCATGGGCGCGCTCGCCGAGATCCGCCGCAACGTCACCGAGATGGACGGGGCGGCGTTCGTGGACGCGCGGGGCCGCCGGTCCGCCCGGTTCTCCTCGGCCGACGCGGTGGACGACGGCCGGTCCCTGGAGATCCTCCGCGGCGACCTGGTGCGCATCCTGCACGCGCCCACCACCGCGCACACCGAGTACCTGTACGACGACACCCTCACGGCCCTGGAACAGGACGGCGACCGGGTGCGGGCGACCTTCCTCAACGCCGCACCGCGCACCTTCGACCTGGTCGTGGGCGCCGACGGGCTGCACTCCGCCACCCGGCGGCTCGCGTTCGGCCCCGAGGGGCGGTACGCCCGGTTCCTGGGCGCCTACATCAGCATCTTCACGATCCCCGACCACCTGGGCCTGGACCGGGAGGCGCGGCTCTTCAACGTCCCCGGCAAGGCCGCCGGGATGTACCGGACGCCCCGCGCCGAGGGCGCCAAGGCCGTCTTCCTCCTCCGCTCCCCCGCGGCCTCCGGGATCGACCGCCGGCCGCCCGCCGAGCAGAAGGCGTACCTGCGGGCGGAGTTCGCGGGCCTGGGCTGGGAGAACGACCGGATCCTGGACGCCATGGACGGGACCGGGGACTTCTACTTCGACTCGGTGACCCGGATCCACATGGACACCTGGTCGGCCGGCCGGGTGGTCCTGCTGGGCGACGCCGGGTACTGCCCCTCCCCCATGTCCGGGCAGGGCACCAGCCTGGCCCTGGTCGGGGCGTACGTGCTCGCCGGGGAGCTGGCCCGGCACGACGGCGCGGCCGGCGCCCTGGCCGCCTACGAGGCGCGGATGCGGCCCTACGTGGACGCCAACCAGGCCATCGCCGACGCGGGCCTGGGCGTCCTGGCCCCGCGCACCCGGCGGGGGATCCTGCTGCGCGACACGGTGCTGCGGGCCGGGGGGCCGCTGCTCTCCCTGCTGGGCCGGTTCGACAGGCGGCTGTCCAACGCCGCCGAGGCCCTGGACCTGGACGCCCCCGCCCCGGACCCGGCCCGGCCCTGACCCGGGCGGCCCGCACGGGCCCGCACGGATCGGGGGCTCCGGGCGGATGATCCCGCCCCGGGCCGGAGCGGCCGGGGACGGCCGGGGCGGATGGGCCGCACGGGCCGGGGGCTCGGGACGGTCGGGACGGGACGGATGGGCCCACAGGGGCCGGGGCGGCTCGGGGCCGGGCGGCCGGGGACGGCCGGTGCGGACCGGTCAGGCGGTGGCGGCCCAGTAGGCGCGCCACTCCTCCCCGGACAGCTCCCGCGGGTCGCGGCCGTCCGCGCGGGCGGCCGCCTCGGCCGCGCGCACCCGCGCGTCGAAGCGGCGGGCCGCCGAGCGCAGGTCGGTCTCGGCGTCGCGGCCGCGGCCGCGTTCGTCGGCCACCGCGGCGAACAGCCCGCCGCCCTCGCCGCCGTCGTCGCCCACCAGGTCCGCGGGGAACCCGTTGCGCACCGCGCGCCCCTGCACCTCGGCCGCCAGCATCACCGCGGGCTGGGCGAAGGGCACCCCGTCCAGGATGGAGACGTCCGCACCGCCCGCGGCCTCGGCCTTGGCGGCCCGCTCGGCGGCCTTGATGGCCTCCCAGTTCGACCACACCTCGTCGGTGCCCGACACCTCCGCCCCGCCGAACACGTGCGGGTGGCGGCGGGTCATCTTGTCGATGATCGCGTCGGCGACGTCGTCCACCGTGAACCGCGCCGGGTCGCCCTCGGGCCGCTCGGCCGCGATCGCCGCGTGGAACACCACCTGGAGCAGCACGTCGCCCAGCTCCTCGCGCAGCAGCGCGAAGTCGCCCTCCTCGATCGTCTCCAGGGTCTCGTACGCCTCCTGGATGAGGTACTTGGCCAGCGACCCGTGGGTCTGGTCCCGGTCCCACGGGCACTCGGCGCGCAGGGTGCGCATCACCTCCACCAGGCGCAGCAGGCGGTGCCCGGCGGGCTGGGGCTCGGTCATATCGGGTCCTCGTCCATCGTCGAAGGGGGGCCGGCCGCGGGCGCGGGGGCCGGCCGTGGGCGGAGGGGTCAGTGGTCCTGCTCGGGCAGCCAGCCGCCCGCGCGCAGCGCGGCCAGCACCGCCGCCACCGAGTCGGCCGGGTCCGCGTCCACGGTGTCCACCACCAGTTCCGCGTCCACGGGCTCCTCGTAGGGGTCGGAGATCCCGGTGAACGCGGGGATCTCCCCCGCCCGCGCCTTGGCGTACAGGCCCTTGCGGTCGCGGGCCTCGCACACCTCCAGCGGCGTCGCCACGTGCACCAGGAAGAAGTCGCCGCCCGCCTCCTGCGCCATGGCCCGCACCTCGGCGCGGCCCCGGGCGTAGGGGGCGATCGGCGCGCACACCGCCACCCCGCCGTGGCGGCCGATCTCCGCCGCCACGTAGCCGATCCGGCGGATGTTCAGCTCCCGGTCCTGCGTCGAGAAGGTCAGCCCGTGCGAGAGCATGCGCCGCACCACGTCGCCGTCGAGCAGCGTCACCGTGCGGCCCGCCCGGCGGATGCCGTCGCACACGCCCCGCGCGATGGTCGACTTGCCCGACCCCGACAGTCCCGTGAAGAACACCGTCAGCCCGCGCCGGGTGCGCGCCGGGCGCAGCCGCGCCAGCTCCGCGGCCACCCGCGCCGGGGTGAACCACACCGGCAGCTCGCGGCCGTGCGCCAGCTCCGCCTCCACCTCGGCGTCGGACGGCTCCCGGCGGGCCCGGGCCGGGTCCACCCGGGTCAGCGGCTCCCACAGGCCCTCGTCGGCGTCGTAGAGCCACGGCTCGGGGTCCAGCAGCGTCACCGGCGGGCGCCGGGCCATGACGCGGTCCACGTCCGGGCCGTCCCGCCCCGCCTCGACGACCAGGTGGGTGGCGCCGTACGCGGCGGCCACGTGCGCCGCCAGCAGCGCGTCCCGGTCCCCCCACGGGCCGCCGAACGGCCCGCTCGCCCGGGCCGCCGCGCGCGGCAGCGTGCACACCGCGAACGAGGTGTGCGGCGGCAGCAGCGGCCGGGCGGCCAGCACCGCGGCCGTCATGCCCTCGTCCTCCAGCCCGGTGTCGACCAGGACCAGCACCTCGGCGCGGTCCGCCTCCACCCCCGGGGCCTGGGCCAGGGCCTCCGCCTGGGCGCGGATCTGGTGCAGGGCCCGGTGGTGCAGCGGCCGGTCGGTGACCACCGCCAGCAGCGGCCCCTCCACCCGGCCCTCCAGGTCGCGGCGGGCGCGCACCTCCGCCGGGGTGGCCCGCAGCTCGCGCAGCACCCCGTACGTGGGCGGCCTCAGCAGCGACACCTCCCCCGCCAGGCGGTACTCCCCCGCCCCGTCCTTCCAGCGCTCGGCGACCGCCAGCTCCGCCAGCGGGGCGCCCTCCGGGTCGGTCAGGACCACCGTGCCGCCCTCGACGGTGAAATCCGCCGGGACGGGAAGGATGACCGGAACCGGCCACGCGCGCCCATCGGGCAGCCTGCCCGCGCGCTCCACCGACTCCGCCTGCTCGCGTGTCATGAATCCCGGCAGCGGGTACGCCCCGCTCAGTATCAGTTCCAGATGCGCGAGCGCGTCCGGGCCGGGGGCGAGGACCGGGGCGTCCGGTCGCCCGGAGGCCCCCTCCGACGTGCTCCCGCGCCTGTCGACACTCACCACGCGACTTCCTCTCCGACGGTCCGACCGGGGTTCACCGAAATCGCCACTAGCGTATGCCGGACGGGGCGCGCGCCGCCGCGCCGCACCGCACCGGCGGCCCCCCGGCCCCACGAGGGGCGGAATACGCGCAGGTCACGAAAGGTTCCCATGAAGGCACCGCCCGCCGTGCGGCCCGTCCCCGACCGGGACACCGCAACGGCTCCCGTCCGGACCCGGCCCGCGTGCGGGCCGCGGACTCGATAGTCTGAACAGACCCGGGCGGCGCCCGCAGCCGTGCCGCCGCCCCTCACCGTGCAGGCCGCGACCTTCCGCCTGAACCGGAACTCTTCTTCTTTCTTTGGTGCTATGAGCCTCACTGGACTTCTCGCCGACGTCTCACGGGACCCGGCACTGCACAGCGCGATCGAGACCGCCCGCGGCGGCCGCGATCCCCACCTCGACCTCGTCGCACCCGCGGCACTGCGCCCCTTCATGGTCGGCGCGCTGGCGGCCGACGCGCCCCTGGGCGCCGGCCGCCCCGTCCTGGCCGTCACCGCCACCGAGCGGGAGGCCGCCGACCTGGCCGACGCGCTGGGTTCGCTGCTGCCCCAGAACTCCGTGGCGCTGTTCCCCGCGTGGGAGACACTGCCGCACGAGCGGCTGTCCCCGCGCTCGGACACCGTCGGCCGGCGCCTGGCCGTGCTGCGCAGACTCGCCCACCCCGACCCCTCCGACCCGCTGACCACACCGCTGCGGGTCGTCGTCGCGCCCGTGCGCAGCGTGCTCCAGCCCCTGGTCGCCGGCCTGGGCGACCTCGAACCCGTCCGGGTCCGCCAGGGCGACGAGGTGTCCCTGGAGGACGTCGTGCGCTCCCTGGCCGACACCGGGTACTCCCGGGTCGACCTGGTGGAGAAGCGCGGCGACATGGCCGTGCGCGGCGGCATCCTCGACGTGTTCCCGCCCACCGAGGAGCACCCGCTGCGCCTGGAGTTCTGGGGCGACAGCGTCGAGGACATCCGCTACTTCCAGGTCGCCGACCAGCGGTCCATCGCGGCCGGCGAGGGCGGCGACCACGGCGACGCCGCCTCCGGGCTGTTCGCCCCGCCCTGCCGGGAGCTGCTGCTCACCGACACCGTCCGGGAGCGCGCCCGCGCCCTGGCCGCCGAGCACCCGGCGCTGGCCGAGGTCCTCACCAAGCTCGCCGACGGCGTCGCCGTCGAGGGCATGGAGGCGTTCGCCCCCGTGCTCGCCGAGCGCATGGAACCGCTCCTGGAGCTGCTCCCCGAGGGCGCCATGGTGGTGGGCTGCGACCCCGAGCGCATCCGCACCCGCGCCATCGAACTGGAGGCCACCAGCGCCGAGTTCCTCGAAGCGTCCTGGATCAACGCCGCCTCCGGCGGCGAGTCGCCCATCGACCTGGGCGCCTCCGCGTACATGTCCATCGCCGACCTGCGCTCCCTGGCCTCCCGGCTGGGAACGCCCTGGTGGGGGCTGACCCCGTTCAGCTCCGGCGAGGCCGGCACCCGCGAGGAGGACGACGCCGTGGTGGTGGGCGCGGTGCCCGCCGACTCCTACCGCGGCGACACCGAGCGCGCCCTGGCCGACATCAAGGGCTGGCTGCACGACAACTGGAGCGTCGTGCTGGTCACCCAGGGGCACGGCCCCGCCGAGCGGCTCGTGGCGATGCTGCGCGACGCCGGGCTCGGCGCCGACCTGGTCCAGGACCTCGCCGGGCCGCCCGCCCCGGCCGTGGCCACCGTGACGACCGGGCTGGTCGACCACGGGTTCCTGCTGCGCACGGTGCGCACCGTCGTGCTCACCGAGACCGACCTGGCCGGACAGAAGTCCTCCACCCGCGACATGCGGCGCATGCCCAGCCGCCGCAAGGGCACCGTCGACCCGCTCCAGCTCAAGCCCGGCGACTACGTCGTCCACGAGCAGCACGGCGTGGGCCGGTACCTGGAGATGGTCAGCCGCCAGATCCAGGGCGCCACCCGCGAGTACCTGCTCATCGAGTACGCGCCGTCCAAGCGCGGCCAGCCCGGCGACCGGCTGTTCGTCCCCACCGACCAGCTCGGCGAGGTCACCCGGTACGTCGGCGGCGACGCGCCCGCGCTGTCCAAGATGGGCGGCGCCGAGTGGAGCAAGGCCAAGAGCCGCGCCCGCAAGGTGGTCCGGGAGATCGCGGGCGACCTCATCCGCCTGTACTCGGCCCGCCAGGCCTCGCCCGGGCACGCGTTCGGCCCCGACACGCCCTGGCAGCGGGAGCTGGAGGACGCGTTCCCCTACGTGGAGACGCCCGACCAGCTCGCCGCCATCGAGGAGGTCAAGAAGGACATGGGGCGGTCCGTCCCCATGGACCGGCTGATCTGCGGTGATGTCGGCTACGGCAAGACCGAGGTGGCGGTGCGGGCCGCGTTCAAGGCGGTGCAGGACGGCAAGCAGGTGGCGCTGCTGGTGCCCACCACCCTGCTGGTGCAGCAGCACCTGTCCACGTTCACCGAGCGGTACGCGTCCTTCCCCGTCACCGTCAAGCCGATGTCGCGGTTCCAGACCGACGCCGAGGTGGAGCTGACCCGGGAGGGCCTGCGCTCCGGCGAGGTCGACGTGGTCATCGGCACCCACCGGCTGCTGTCCTCCGAGACCAGGTTCAAGGACCTGGGCCTGGTCATCATCGACGAGGAGCAGCGGTTCGGCGTCGAGCACAAGGAGGCCCTCAAGCGGCTGCGCACCCAGGTGGACGTGCTCGCCATGTCGGCGACGCCGATCCCGCGCACCCTGGAGATGGGCCTGACCGGCATCCGGGAGATGACCACCATCCTCACCCCGCCGGAGGAGCGCCACCCGGTGCTGACCTTCGTCGGGCCGTACGAGGACAAGCAGATCACCGCGGCGATCCGCCGGGAGCTGATGCGCGAGGGCCAGGTGTTCTTCGTGCACAACCGGGTCGCGTCCATCGACAGGGTCGCCGCCGAGATCAAGCGGCTGGTGCCCGAGGCGCGGGTCGCCTACGCCCACGGCCAGATGAACGAGCAGCAGCTCGAGAAGGTCATGGTGGACTTCTGGGAGAAGAACTTCGACGTGCTGGTCTCCACGACCATCGTCGAGTCCGGCCTGGACGTCCCCAACGCCAACACGCTGATCGTGGACCGCGCCGACACCTACGGCCTCTCCCAGCTGCACCAGCTGCGCGGCCGGGTCGGCCGAGGCCGCGAGCGGGCGTACGCGTACTTCCTGTACCCGCCGGAGAAGCCGCTCACCGAGACCGCCTACGAGCGGCTGGCCACCGTCGCCCAGCACACCGAGACCGGTGCGGGCATGTACGTGGCGATGAAGGACCTGGAGATCCGCGGCGCGGGCAACATCCTGGGCGCGGAGCAGTCGGGCACCATCGCCGGGGTCGGCTTCGACCTGTACGTGCGCATGGTCGGCGAGGCCGTCGCCGAGCTCAAGGGCGACCAGAGCGCCGCCGAGGAGACCGAGACCCGCGTCGAGCTTCCGGTCAACGCGCACATCCCGCACGACTACGTGCCGGGCGAGCGGCTGCGGCTCCAGGCGTACAAGCGGATCGCGGGCATCACCTGCGAGGACGACGTGCTCGCCGCCTACGAGGAGCTCACCGACCGGTACGGCACCCCGCCCCAGCCGGTGGACAACCTCATGGCGGTGGCCCGGTTCCGGGTCCTGGCCCGCGCGGCGGGGCTCCAGGACGTGGTGCTCCAGGGCAACCAGATCCGGTTCACCCCGGTGGAGCTGCGGGAGTCGCAGGAGCTGCGGCTGCGGCGGATGTACCCCAAGTCGCTGCTCAAGGAGGCCACCCGCACCCTGCTGGTGCCGGTCCCCAAGGCGGGCGGCATGGGCGGCAAGCCGCTGCGCGACCTGGAGCTGCTGGCCTGGTGCACGGAGCTGGTCAACGCCATCTTCGAGCCGGACAAGCGCAAGCCCCCGGTCCCGGCCGAGAAGTAGCAACCCCCACGGGGCCGCGCCGCCGGCGCGGCCCCGCCCCCGTCTCAGGCCCCGGGGGCCGTGTCCCAGGGACGCCGGGCCCCGGTGCGGGGTTGTCCGCGCACGTCAGGGGCGGGGGCCGTCGACCTCGTCGGGGCCGGCCTCGTAGGTGATGCCGTACAGGTCCTCGGAGTCGTCCTCGGCGGCCCTGCGGCGCCACAGGCGGGGGCGCTCGGCCCGGCGGGCGCGGCGCTCCTCGCGCTTGCGCTCCCTGTCCGCAGCCCTGGCCGCCCGGGCGGCGGCCCTGGCCTCGGCGCGCTCGGCCCGCTCCCGTTCCTTGCGCTCGCGCTCCTCCTCCGCGGTGGGCCCGGCCGGCGCGGCGTCCTCCGCCGGGGCCTCGGGCGCCTCCTCGACGGCGACCCCACCGCCCTTGTCCTCCCGCGGGCGCAGGGGGGTGACCGTGGCCAGCCCCTCGCCCACCGGGACGTCGGCGGGCAGCTCCACCCGCGCGGCGCGCTCGGCCTCCGGCTCCGGGGCGTCCTCGGCCGGGGCCCCGGCCGTCGCGGTCGGGGCGGCGGTCGCGGCCGCCGGGGAGCGGCGGGTGTACCACCAGTTGGCGACCCACGCCGCGATGGCCGCGGCCACCCCCACCTCCAGCGCGGCCACGAGCCCCACCTGCCAGGCGGACGGGCCCACGTCCGACAGCCGGTGGCCGCCCAGCGACCCGCCCGCCAGCTCACCCAAAGCGGCGCACAGCAGCCCGGTGGTCACCCCGCACACGAACCCCCACAGCGGCGCGGCCTCGCTCACCACGTCCGGCGCGCTGCGCTGGGTCAGCACCCCGCCCACCGCCCCCGCGACGAACGGCACCGCCAGCGCCGCCAGGGACGACACCGGCGCCGCCCCGTTCTCCGGCAGCGCCGCCAGCATGGGCAGCAGCGGCAGCGGCCCCACCGACACCCCCGTCGGGGCCACCACCGTCATCTCCCCCACCGCGAACCCCGGGCCCAGGGCGTAGCAGACCGCGAACACCACCGCGTTGGGCAGGTAGGCGAGCTGGATGAGCAGCAGCAGCAGGCCGCCCACCCACCCCGGGGCCAGCAGCCGCGTGGTCTCGACCGCCTCGGGCAGGCTCACCGCCAGCGCCACCAGGAACAGCAGGAACCCGCCCAGCAGCAGCGTCCCGGTGGAGGCGAGCATCCCCACCAGCAGCGACCGCGACCGGGCGGGCATCAGCCCCAGCAGGTCCCTGGCCACCACGCCCTTGTCGCGCATCAGCTGGCGCAGCACCCCCAGCCCCCCGGCCAGGAACGCGATGACGAATCCCATGAGCAGCGCCCGCGGCATGCTCGGCTCCACCGTGTCGGTGCGGGCCAGCAGCGCCAGCGTCCCGGCGATCGCCGCGTACGGCCCGGCGATCGCGATCGCCGCCCGGTGCACGTGCCGCAGCCGGGCGATCTCGCAGTTGCGCGCCACCCACCGCCCCGACCGGTACAGCAGCAGCCCCGGCAGCAGCACCAAGCCGATCGGGAGGAGGCTGATACTCCCCTCCGGCACCGAGAACGACACGTGGTGGCCCACCAGCCAGGCCAGCACGGCCCCCTGGAGCAGGTCGACGATCTCCTCGCCGAACGTGTCGTGGGGCGCGGCCACCCACCCGACCATGGTCAGGGTGACGATGACCGCCAGGCCGATGCCCGCGGCGGTCGCGGCCGCCACGCCCCCGGTCGAGTAGACCGGGCGCGGCGCTTCCGCGGTTCCCGTGCGGCGGGCTGGGTCGGGGGGTGATCCTGGCGTGCTCACCCGACTTATGCTGCCAGGGACCGGATTGCTCCGCGCCATCCCCGCCGCGCGTGTCGTGCTTCCCCGTCCCCGCGGGACCGTTCCGGAACCCCCTGGCCGGTACGTCCGTCATACGATGGAGAAGCCGGTTCCCCCGCTCGAACGGACGAAGATGACAGGCCCGGATCCCGCCCCCTACCGCCTCTCCGACGGCGAACGCGACGAGGCGCTGGAGTCCCTGCGCACCGCGTTCCAGGAGGGTCGGCTGACCGTCGACGAGCACGAGGAGCGCTCGGCCGCGGCCCTGCGCGCCGTCACCGGCAAGGACCTGGTCCCGCTGTTCGAGGACCTGCCCCCGAACCTGCACCCGGGCTTCCTGTCCGCCTCCGCGGCGGTCGTCCCCGCGGCGAACGGCGAGGGGCCGGTGGACCTGGCCGCGACCGGCCGGTCCGTGGCGAAGAAGAAAAAGAAGGACGACGACAACCTGTCGTCCGTCATGGGCTGGGGCGGGTTCCTGCTCTTCGTGTGGGGCGTGCCGACGTTCATCTCCGGCAACGTCACGGCCATCTCCGTCTTCCTGGGCTTCTTCTGCCTGCTGGTGGTGCCCGGCCTCATCACCGCCCTGGCCCGCCGCCGGCGCCGCGGGGGCGGCCCGGGCGAGATCACCGGCGGCTGAGCCGGGGGCGGCTCGGCGGAACGGCGGCCCCGGCGTGGACCGGGTCCGGGAACGGCGACGGCCCCGCCCGCGCCCGGAGGCGCGGTGCGGGGCCGTGACGACCTGAGCGGCTAGAACAGCTCGCGCACCAGCTTGGCGGTTTCGCTGGGGGTTTTGCCGACCTTGACGCCGGCGGCCTCCAACGCCTCCTTCTTCGCGGCCGCGGTCCCCGAGGAACCCGACACGATCGCGCCCGCATGCCCCATGGTCTTGCCCTCGGGCGCGGTGAACCCCGCCACGTACCCGACCACCGGCTTGGACACGTTCTCCTTGATGAACGCCGCCGCCCGCTCCTC
>NZ_JBHVLR010000033.1:0-36762 GCF_042797335.1 Nocardiopsis sp. NPDC057823
CCACCGAGAAGCGCACGGGGGAGTGGATCACCTCGTCCAGGCGGTTGCGCGGGTGGTTCATCGTGGGTTCCCGCTCTGCCGCAGCGCCATGTAGGCGACCGTCAGCGGCGGAAGGCAGCTCAGCAGCGCACCCGAGACCCACCAGGCGGTCACGCCGGGGAAGAGGTTGATCCCCACCACGAGGGTGACCAGGTAGATGACGGTCCAGGCGCCCATCATGCCCAGGTGCAGCACGCCCAGGTTGCGCGGCTGCGCGGGCCGGGTCAGCGCGTAGGTGAGGAGCAGCGCCAGCACCACGGCGAAGGCGCCCATCGTCCACGGCAGCGCCTGGGGGGAGGGCAGCAGGCCCAACGCCAGGATCAGGGCGCAGCTCATCGCCGCGTACCCCGCGCCGAAGGCCGCGTACCAGCGGCCCTGCCCGCCCATGCGGGCCTTGAGGGTCTCCGCCTGCTCGAGGGCGTCCAGTGCCTCGTCCTGCCGCATATCCCACCTCCGGTGTTCGAACCTGTTTCCAGGGTCGCACTCACTTTCCACTTTGGCAAGTACTTTCCGGAGCTGTGGATGAGGAGCGAAGACCCCGACCCGACGCAGGAGCACCCGATCGGGCCACCGCCCGGATCCGGGGCGCCCCCGGTTGGCCGAAGCCCCCCGAAGGGCCGGGGCACCGCCCAGGCGCGCTCCTGCGAGCCCGACGGGGTGGCCGCCCCCGCCCCGCCTGACCTTGAGGCCTTGAGGCGCGGCCTCGCGCCGCGCTCTTCCCCCGGTCGGGGTCACCGGGTCGCCGTCCCAGTGGCACCGCTCCGCCGGGCCCGAGGGGCCCGGCCCCGCCCGGCCCGGCATTGTGCATTCGGCCGGGCCGCCGCTTACTCGGCCCGGAGGTGTGCCGGTTCGACGGAGGTCCGAGGGGCCGGGGCGCCGTTCCGGGGCGCCCCCGGCCCCGCCGCCCTACCGGCCGGGGCCGCGGGCGCGGCCTCAGCCCTCCGGGGTCTCCCGGTAGAGCACCAGGTGCTCGTGGTACAGCACCCCGTCGCGCACGTCCCCCGTGGCGGTGAACCCCGTGTCGTCCACGTAGTCGATGTGGTCCCCCGTCACCGTGTAGCGCCCGGTGTAGGCGCTGCGGCGGTTCCCGCGCGCCTCGTCGTAGCGCCCGTCCGGCAGCAGCTCCTGCCGGATGAAGCCGTCGGCGGTCACCCACATGCCCACGAACGGGTGCGGCGCGGTGGTCTCCTCGGCCATGGCGGCCCTCCTTCTTCTTCCTCGTGTCGGCGTACTTCCACGACGGCGGGGCGTCTCGGCGGACGGCGCGGGCCGGGACCCGGTCCGGGACCCGCGTACGCGCCCGCACGGCCCGTCGGTGTCCCCCTCCACGAGCACGTCGGCGCAGGCCAGGACACCGGCGCCCGGGTCACCGGACCGGTGCCGGACCTCCTCCGGCGCGGCCTCGGCCGGCCGGGCGGCGGGTCCGGAACGCATGGCGTGCCCCTCGGCCCGTGCGGTGGACGACACCGTCGATCCTCGTGCCGCCCGAGCCGCGGTTCCAGGCCGCCGTGCACCCTGGTGTCCCACTCCCGGGAACCGCGCGGCACTTCTCCCCGAGCCCGGGACGGGGGCGCATCAGGTCCGCCCGGTGCGCGTCCCCGCACCCGCCGCCTCCGGACCGTTCTCCGGGTACAGGGTGTGCAGGGAGCCGAGCAGGGCGAGCGCCTCCTCGGACGGGCTGCCCGGTTCGGCCTGGTAGACGACCAGCTGCTGCCCGTGCCCGTCGGCGTTGTTGACCGTGAAGCTCTCGTAGTGCAGGTCCAGCGGCCCCACCGCGCTGTGGTGGAGCCGCTTGGCGCCCCCGCTCTTGCCCCGGACGTCGTGGCGGGCCCACAGCGTCCGGAAGTCCGTGCTCTTGAGGGAGAGCTCCCCGACGAGCGCGTTGAGCCGGGGGTCGTCCGCGCGCGCCCCCGCCGCCTTGTGCAGTTCCGCCACGACCGCCGCGGCGGACCGGTCCCAGTCGCGGTGGAACCCGCGGGCCGCCGGGTCCAGGAAGGTCATGCGCGCCAGGTTGTCCGTGACCGTGAAGTCCGCGTGCAGGGCCGCGGCCAGGCGGTTGCGGGCCACCATGTCCAGCGTCCCGCCCAGGACGAAGGCCGGGGTGTCGCTCCAGCGGTCCAGGAGCCGGAGCAGGTGCGGGTTCACCCGCTCCGGGCGGGCCGCGCCCCGGTTCCGCCGACCGCCGGCCAGTGCCAGCCGGTGCAGGTGGTCGGCCGCCTCCCCGTCCAGCAGCAGCGCCCGGGCCAGGGCGTCCAGTACCTGGGGCGAGGGGTTGCGCTCCCGCCCCTGTTCGAGCCGCATGTAGTAGTCGGTGCTGACCCCCGCCAGGATCGCGACCTCCTCCCGGCGCAGCCCCGGCACCCGGCGGCGCCCGGAGCCCGGCAGCCCGACGTCCTCGGGCCGGACCCGGTCCCGCCGCGCCCGCAGGAAGCCTTCCAGGGTGGCCCGGGGTTCCGCGCCGGTCGTTTCGTGGGTGCCCATGGACCCAGGCTAGGTCGGACCCCGGCCGTGTGGGCGGGCCGAGGGTGGGTGCGTTCCACCCACCCTCGCGACGGCCTCCCGAGCACGCCCCGCACCCCCGGCGCGCTGCCGTGATCCGTGACACACAAGGCGTGCCCGACGGGGCCCGCGGCGCCCCCGGGAGGGGGCGCCGTCCCCCCGCGTCCCCACGAGCTGGGAAGACCACCGCGCGGCGTCGGCCGGGGCCTTCGGCCCGCTCGGGGCGGAGGGGACGGACGGCCCCGCCACATGCACTAATCTGGCGCGACGATGCCCGCGAAAACTGATCTCGAACTCCTGCGCGCCCACGAACCCGTGCTCATGTGCACCGAGGGAGAACTCTTCTTCCCCACCGATGTGGACGCCTACGTACGCAACTGCAGTCTGTGGATCGAGGAGCCCGGGGGCCGCGAGCGCGTCATCGTCCCCGTCGGAGAGCTCGACCTCGACCGCCTGGCCACCGCCGAGGAGGAGTGGCCCGGGCGCCACAAGCACCTGCGCTTCGTCCAGGAGGAGACCCTGCGCGAGGAGGCCCGCCGCTTCCGGGGCAGCTCGCGCACGGTCATCCCCAAGAGCGGCCGCCTGGCCGCCGTCGGCGTCCTGGGCCGCATCCTCGACATCCTGATGAAGCTCTCCCTGCTGATCCGCGGCGCGGTCCCGGGCGGTCTCACCTTCGCGGCGGTGACCCGCTACCGGGAACGGGTGGACGACGGCAACGCCACCTACTACGGCCGGGTCACCCGCGAGGGCGGCTACATCATCCTCCAGTACTGGTTCTTCTACGCGATGAACGACTGGCGGACCATCTACGGCGGCGTCAACGACCACGAGGCCGACTGGGAGCGCGTGACCGTCTACGTCGTGGAGAACCCCGACGGCACCACCCGCCCGATCTGGGTCGGCGCCTCCTCGCACGAGTACCACGGCGACGACCTGCGCCGCAGCTGGGACGACCCGGACCTGCACCGCGACGGCGACCACCCCGTCATCTACGTCGGCGCGGGCTCGCACTCCCACCAGATGCTCCCGGGCGACTACCTCATCCAGGTCGACCCCTCCGTCCTGCGCGGCCTGCTCAACGCCTGGAAGTGGATCACCCACCGCATCTTCCGGGCCGACAGCGCCATCAACCGCCACGGCATCGGCGTCCCCTTCGTCGACTACGCCCGCGGCGACGGCGAACGCCTGGGCCCGGGCGGCGACCGGCAGTGGAACGCCGTCGTCATCGACGACGACACCCCCTGGCTCAAGGGGTTCCGCGGCCTGTGGGGCCGCGACACCCGCGACTTCTTCGACGGTGAGCGCGCCCCCAGCGGCCCCCGCTACGAACGCGACGGCACCATCCGCCGCTCCTGGGCCGACCCGCTGGCCTGGGTGGGCCTGCAGAAGGTCGCCCCGACCGAGGCCGCCGCCCGCGCCGAGCTGCGCTCGCACGTCCTCTCCCTGGAGGAGCGCATCCGCGAGTTCGACGCCGACATCGTCAAGCGCCGCGACCGCCTGCGCCAGCTCGACTCCGCGCGCATGGTCCTGGCCCGCGAGGCCAACACCCGGCCCCGCGCCCGCGCCTACGCCGAGGAGATCGCCGCGCTGGAGAAGGAGCTGGCGGGCGTCTACGAGAAGCGCGTCCTCACCGCCGACGAGCGCGACAGCCACCTGCGCGCCCTGGCCTCCGAGACGCCCCTGGTGCCGCGGCCGACCGAGCACCTCAAGGCCCCGCACCTGCCCTACTCCTCGGGGCAGCAGCGCACCACCCGCTTCCTGCACCTGTGGGTGGCCCTGAGCACCCCGCTGCTGCTGATCGCGCTCGCGCTGCCGCTGTTCCTCCTGGAGGGGCAGTTCACCTTCTACGCGATGATCGGCGTGGTCGTCGCCTTCGCCGCGGTCGACTCGATCGCCCGCCGCAAGTTCCTCCAGTACCTCACCGGACTGGCGGTCCTGGCGGTGGTGGTCGGCCTGGTGGTGGGCGTCATCGCGGCGTTCGTCGTCAACTGGCGCATCGCCATCACGGTCCCGGTGGTGCTCATCGTGGTGCTGCTGCTCGTGGTCAACATCCGCGACCTGATGCGCCGCTGACCCCGGCCCCGGCCCCCGGACGCGCCCCCGCCCCCGCGGCGGGGGCGCGTCCGTCGTTCCCGGCGGGCACGATGGGGGCATGAGCGACACCCTGTTCACCGGGCCCCCGGCGGAGATCGCCCCGGGGGCCGTCCACCTGCCGGGGTGGCTGCCGCCGGAGCGGCAGGCCGCCCTGGTCGAACGCTGCCGGGAGTGGGCGGCCGGGCCCGCCGGGATGCTCCGCCACACCATGCCGCGCGGCGGCCGCATGTCGGTGGCCATGACCTCACTGGGCTGGTTCTGGAGGCCCTACACCTACGAGCGCACCCTGCCCGACGGCACCCCGGTGCGGCCCTTCCCCGCGGAACTGGGCGCGCTGGCGGCCCGCGCGGTGGAGGCCGCCTACGGCGCCCCGCCCGCGCCCGGGACCCCGCCCTACGACGTCGCCCTGGTCAACTTCTACGACGCCGACGCGCGCATGGGCATGCACCAGGACCGCGACGAGGCGGCCCTGGAGCCGGTGGTCTCCCTCAGCCTGGGCGACACCTGCGTCTTCCGGTTCGGCAACACCGAGACCCGCACCCGCCCCTACACCGACGTGGAACTGCGCAGCGGCGACCTGTTCGTGTTCGGCGGGCCCTCCCGCCTGGCCTACCACGGGGTGCCCCGCACCCGGCCCGGCACCGCCCCGCCCTCCCTGGGCCTGACGGGACGCCTCAACATCACCCTGCGCGCCTCCGGCCTGCCGGCCGACCCCGCCCCCTGAGCCCCCGCGGACCCGCGCCGCCCCGGGCGTGTCGGGGCGCTCCGCGGCCCGCGGGCGGCCAGGATCGTGCACGGCGGCGCCACCGACGACGAGAGGACACCCGCGTGAACACGGGCGGACCCGGATCCCACGACCCCGAACCCCGCGCGTACCCGGGCGGCGGGCTCCCCTCGCCCGAACGCACCCTGGCCCTGGGCCGGGCGGGCGCCGAACCGGTCGGCGCCACGGCCCCCGGCCGCATGTGGATACGCCTGTACCGGGACGGCCGCCCCGACGGCACCGCCGCCACCCCGGCCCGGGCCAGGGAGGCCCTGTCCGGACACGCGGGCCGCATGGCCTGGATCGCCCTGGCCGACCCCGCCCGGGACCAGCTCGCGGAGCTGGCCCGGGTCTTCCGGCTGCCCCCGCTGGCCCTGGAGGACGCCGTCGTCGCCCACCAGCGGCCCAAGGCCGAGCTGTACCGCGACGTCCTCTTCGCGGTGCTGCGGCCGGCCGGGTACGACGAGGACGCGGAGGCGGTGCGCGTCGGCGAGGTCCACGTGTTCGCCGGAGAGGACTTCGTCATCACCATCACCCACACCGACCGGCTGGACCTCTCCGCCCTGCGCCCGCGCCTGGAGAAGGAGCCCCGCCTTCTCGCCCGCGGACCCCTGGCGGTGCTGTACGCCGTCCTGGACCACGTGGTGGACGCCTACGCCCCGGTCGTCGCGGCCCTGCAGGAGGACGTCGACGAGCTCGAGAACGAGGTGTTCTCCGGGGCCCGCGGCACCTCACAGCGCACCTACCGGCTGGCCCGCGAGGTCATCCTCCTCCAGCGCGCGGTGGACCCGCTCGGCCGGGTCCTGGAGGAGTTCATGGCCCGCCTGCGGGAGCCCGCCGAACAGCGCGGCCCCGGCGGGCCCCGGCCGCGCGGGGACCGCGGGGAGCTGGAGCACCTGTACGGCCACCTGCGCGACACCGCCGACCACGAGGCCGCGGTGCGCGAGCGCGTCGACGCGCTCGCGCAGCTGCTGCAGAACATCATGTCGGTCAACGGCACGCTCGTCGCCCAGGCCCAGAACGAGGCGATGAAGAAGGTGTCCTCCTGGGGCGGCATCCTGGTGGTGCCCACCCTCATCGCCTCGGTCTACGGCATGAACATCCCGCCCTCGACCGGGTTCGGCTGGACGTTCAGCTGGCCGCTCGCCCTGCTCCTGATGGGGCTGTCCAGCCTCTGCCTGTACCTGGTCTTCCGCCGCAACGGCTGGCTGTGACCCCGCCGCGCGCGGACCGCCTCACATCCGCCAGGGCAGGTTGCGCCACGGGCTCTCCGGGTCGGTGGCCAGCACCCGGTGCGCCTTGACCGAGTCGGTGTAGTACACGCCGAACTCCCCGTCGTCGAACCCCATGGCCCGGCCCAGGGTGAACCCGGCCGACATCTCCTCCCACGACCCGTGGTGGCGCATCGACATCGCCCCGGCCCGGACGATGTGCGGCAGGGCCATGTCCTCGGTGGCGTAGCCGGCGTTGACGCCCCACCGGGCCAGGTTGACGGCCCTCCCGAAGTCGTAGGCGCGCACCGTGCGCACCACCGCGCCCCGGGGCAGCACCCCGTCGGCGACCATGCGCTCCTCGTACTCCCACACCCGGGCGGCCTCGGCCACCATCTCGTCGTAGGTCTCCCTGGGGGCGCCCCGCTCCCGGCACCAGTACGCGACGAGGTCGGGCCACGTCCCGGCGTCGAAGGGGACCCCGGGACGGGAGTCCACGACCCGGGCGCGCAGCTCCAGCACCAGGGACAGGGCCGTGGGCGCGCGGTCCGCGGCGGTCAGGGACACCAGGGCCCGCTCCCACCCGGCGTGGTCGGTGATGCCCCAGGCCGAACGCAGCTTCTCGCGGTCGTCGCGCGCGTCGCAGCACGAGCACGCGGAGTGGATCGCGTTCCACACCCCGCCGTTGGCCACGGGCATGTGCGCCCCGTTCGCGAAGGCGTGCGCCAGCGGTCCCTGGAACACGCCCCGGGGGTCGCTGCGCAGCCGCGGCCTCTTGGTGAACAGGCCCATGTCCATCCGCCTCTCACGGTTCTTCCGCCCCAGGATCCCAGCGCCGTCTACCGGGGGTCGAGCAGGCCCGAGATCTCGTCGGCCAGCTTCCGCGCGGTGGCCTCCCGCGCCCTGGCCTCGTCCAGTCGTTCACGCCACTGCCGCCCGGCCTGGTCGGCCTCCCGCCGCAGCCGGTGCAGCTGCGCCTCGCGCGCCTCCGCGGCCGACCGGGCCTCCCGCAGGTCGCGGACGAGGAAGCCGACGGCGCCCAGCGCGCACCCCGCGGCCAGGAACCAGGCGAACCCGGCCTGGGACACCAGCGCCAGGACCACCAGGAGCGCGGCCAGCACCCCGAGCCCCCACACGTAGAGGCGGCCCCCGTGCTCGGCGCGGTAGCGGAGGGCCAGCTGCTGTTCGGCCCGGTTCAGCTGAGGGGTGGTGGGCCCGTTCTCGGTGACCCCGACCCGGACCCCCTGGACGGTGACGGTCGTGGACTCCGGCAGCGGGGCCGAGGCCTGCCGCAGCAGGTCCTCCACGGCCCTTGTCACGGCCGGGCGTTGCAGGACCAGCGCGAAGGTGCTGCGGTGCGGGGTGGCCCCGGAGGCGCGCAGGTCCTCCGCCAGCAGGGAGGCGACGGTGCCGACCTCATCGTCCCAGCCGGGCCTGCGCCCGCCGCCGCCGTTCTCGATGACCGCGCGCAGCTCGTTGGCGCGGGCGATCAGCGGGGCCTCCTCCGGGGTGCCCTCCTCGACCAGCGCGACCAGCGCCTCGGTGAGGAAGGAGGCGCTGCCCTCGTCGGGCGCCGTCCGCTCCGCTCCGGTGTCCCCGCCCAGCGCGGTGATACGGGCGACGTCCCCGTGCAGTGCGGTGAGCCTGTCCACGGCCGCGGCGCGGGCGTCCAGCTGTGCGTCCGGGGCGCTGCCGCCGCCGCGGCGGCCGGAGCGGGAGGACCTCCCGGAGGCGGCGGGGGCCGACAGGTCGAGCGCGGGCGGTTCGGCCCCCAGCGCCGACCAGTGCCGCAGGGTGGAGAGCAGCAGCTGCTCGCGGGCCTCCTCGCCCAGGGACCCGTCGGCGGTGAGGATCCACAGGGCGCGCCGTCCCCGGCTGATCTGCTCGTCGGGGGCGGGCAGGTGGGGGAGCAGGTCGCCGGAGCCGCCCAGGGTGCGGGCGTACTCGGCGCGGGTGAGGGCGGCGGCCAGGACCGAGAAGGCGGCGGCCCGCTCCGGGTCGCGCCGGGCCGCCTCGTCCAGGTGCGGGAGCGCTCCGGCGGGGGAGCCGGTGAGCAGCGCGTGCAGGCCGTGTGCGGCGGGCGGGAGCCAGTAGTCGGGGACGTCCTCCAGCTCCAGGACGGCGGGGACCGTCCCGTCGAGCATGGCCAGGACGCGGTGCCTGGCCAGGGCGTGCGGGGAGAACACGGCCAGGGTGGCGCGGATGTCGCTGAGCTCGATGAAGGCGTCCAGGGTGGCCGAGACCCGGTCCAGCCTCTGTTCGAGGCCGCCGCGCAGGCTCGACAGCTCCGAACGCATCCTCTTGCGTTCGGAGTACAGCATCGAGTGGGCCGAGCTGACGTCCTCCTGCAGTTCCCTGATGCGCCGGTTCTGTGAGTAGTCGATCCAGTCCATTCCCGTTGCTTCTCTCTCCAGGGGTCCGGGCACGTGCACGCCATGGCGTGGGATGTGCGCGGCGGCCCGAGGGTTCCGCCTCCGCGGAGAATGTGAGCGTTCGGTGACCCGGGAGGGCCGGACCGGCGGGGCCTGTAGCCGAGGGTGACGAGGAGAGTACGGAAAAGGGATTGGTAATACTAATCACCCGGCCTAGCATGGGAGCGCTCTCATACCTGGAAGGCCGCCGATGGACCACCCCGCCCCGTATCCCGCCTTGCCCCCGCACCTGCTCTTCGGTACCGCCACCGCCGCCTACCAGATCGAGGGCGGGGCGAACGAGGGCGGCCGCGGCCCCTCCATCTGGGACACCTACTGCCGCACCCCCGGCCGGGTCGCCCGCGGCGAGACCGGTGACGTCGCCTGCGACCACTACCACCGCTACGAGGAGGACGTCGCCCTCCTGGCCGCCCTGGGCGTGGACCTGTACCGCTTCTCCGTCGCATGGCCGCGCGTCCAGCCCACCGGAGCGGGCAGCCCCAACGCCGAGGGGCTGGACTTCTACGACCGGCTCGTCGACACCGTCCTGGCCGCCGGGGTCGAACCCGCGCTCACCCTCTACCACTGGGACCTGCCCCAGGCGCTGGAGGACGCCGGCGGCTGGCGCGTCCGCGACACCGCGCACCGGTTCGCCGAGTACGCCCGCATCGTCGCCGACCGCCTGGGGGACCGGGTCTCCCGGTGGATCACCCTCAACGAACCCTTCTGCACCGCCTTCGTCGGCCACGCCGTCGGCCGCCACGCGCCCGGCACCCGCGAGGGCACCCCCGCCCTGGCCGCCGCCCACCACCTGCTGCTGGCCCACGGCCTGGCCGTCGGCGAGCTGCGCGCGGCCGGCGCCGGGGAGGTGGGCATCACCCTCAACCCCGACCACCTCGTCCCCGCCACCGACTCGGCTGCGGACCTGGCCGCCGTCGAACGCGCGCGCACGCTGCACAACCGGGTCTGGCTCGACCCCCTCTTCGCCGGCGCCTACCCCGACAACGAGAGGGAGGTGTGGGGGGACCTCGTCGACGACTCCCTGCGCCGCGACGGCGACCTCGCCGTCATCGGACGGGAGCTGGACTTCCTCGGCGTCAACTACTACCGGCCCATCAAGCTCCGCGACGCCCCGCACACCGAGCCCGACCCGGCCGCCCGCACCGCCGTCGACATCGGCACCGAACAGGTCGCCTACGAGGACGTCCGGCACACCACCATGGGCTGGCCCGTGGTGCCGGAGACCTTCACCGAGATGCTCGTCGACCTGGACCGGCGCTACCCCGGCCTGCCGCCGATCTACATCACCGAGAACGGCTCCGCCGAGGAGGACCTCCCCGACGCCTCCGGCCGGGTCCGCGACACCGACCGCATCGCCTACCTGAACGACCACCTCACCGCCCTGGCGGCGGCCGTCGAGGCGGGCGTGGACGTGCGCGGCTACTTCGTGTGGTCCCTGCTCGACAACTTCGAGTGGGCCTACGGCTACGAGCGCCGCTTCGGGCTGGTGCGGGTGGACTACGAGAAGCTGACCCGCCATCCCAAGGACAGCTACCACTGGTACCGCGGGCTCATCGCCGACCACCGCGCCCGCCGCGCCGGGGCCGGGGACTGAGGTCCCGCCGTCGCCCGCGCCCGTGCGGGAGGGCGCCCCGGCCCACGGCACGGGGGCGGCGCTTCCACACGGGGCGGGCGGGCGTCCGCCGGGCGCGGGGTTCAGGCCCGGCGGCGGGCGATGTCGCCGAACGCGCCCACGACGGCGCCCAGGGCGAACATCGACGCCTCGTCCTCGTCCATGTGGACCAGCCCGGCGGGCAGCAGCACCCGGTAGGGCTTGTCCTCCCCGTTGGAGAGGATCTCCAGGCCGTCGATGATCCCCTGCCCCTTCAGCATGAGGAGAGCCTCCTCGACTCTTCCCCTGCGGTCGCCGCGAGACCAGATCGACATCGTTCAACCCTCACTACGGCCCGGGGCCGTCGCGGGCGGGCGCACGGCGACGCGGTTCCCGTCCGGACGGGCCGACAACCCCAGTGATACCACCCGAGCACCGGGCGTACACGCCCTGTCCGGATTCTCCTCCTTGTCCGGAAGCGGCCAGTGGTCGGGCTTTGCGGTGCCGGGGCCGCCGGAGCGCGGGCGGCTGCGGGCGGACGCCCGCGTCCGCGCCGCCCGGGCCGTGGGAGCGCCGGGTCAGCCGGTGATCGGGGTCATGGCGTCGCCGCGCACGTCGACAGCGCTCACCTCCACCGGCTCCGCGGGCGGGCCGTCGCCGAGGCGGGGGCCGGCCACCGCCAGCACGGGGCCCTCGCCGTCGCCCTCGGCCCCGCCCGACACCCGCACGGAGGCGGCCGCGCGCGAGGCCGCCGCCAGGTAGTGCCACCGGCCGTCGGGGGCCTCCCACCAGGTACCCGCCACCACCTGCCGGTCCAGGTTGCTGCACGCCCAGCCGCCCGCGCTCTCCCCGGCGACCACCGTCGCGGTGCCCTCGTCGGTGGTCGCCACCAGCACCGCACGGGCCAGGCCGCCGCCGTCGTGGGTGCCGTAGCGCAGGCACACCCACCGGCCGGAGCCTCCGCCGGGCAGGTCCTGTACGGCGAACTCCCAGGCCGTCGCCGTGACCACCGGTCCGCGCGGCGGACCGCCCGCGCAGGCGACCTCGCCCCACAGGTCGAACCCGTGCTCGGCGTCCAGGACCTCGTGCGGGCCCAGGCGGCGGATCTCGGCGGGCGGCGGCGGCATGTACCCCAGGTGGGCGGTGGCCGGCCCGCCCAGGTCCACCACCGTGTACGGCTGGCCGTGCGCCACCTCGGGGGCGCGCAGCCGCAGCACCGGGCCGGTGCCGCAGTGCCCGTCCGCGGGCAGCGGGCCGGTCACCCCGTGCCCGTCCCGCGGCACCTCGGCCCAGCCCTCCTCCGCGGAGCCCAGGGACGCCGACGCCGCCTCGGTGACCCACGGCGGCAGCAGGTAGCGCACGCCTGCGGCGGTCTCGGACAGGCGCACGGCGGGCCAGTTCGCCACGCCGTTCGCGGGCTCGGCGAACACCTCCACCTCCTCGGCGTCCCCGTCCCGGGTGTAGCGGGCCGTCCGGGGGGCGTCGTGCAGCAGCACCACGTCGCGGCCGTCCACCCGGCCGGCGAAGACCAGGCGCGGATCGCGCGGCGCCCGCCCGTCGTGGTCGGTCCAGGCGGCCAGCGCGGCGTCGGCCAGACCCTCGTCGCCGACGGCGTCGCCCCGGGCGGGCCACGCGGTCAGGTCCAGCCGGAAGCTCTCCCGCCAGGCGTCCCCATCGGTGAGGACGGCCGCCTCCACCGGTGCGGACGCCGACCCCGGGGGCCCGGGCCGCGCCTGCGTCGTCAGGGCCAGGGCCGCCAGCGCCAGGACGAGCAGCCCGGCCCCGGCCGCCGCCAGGGCACCGCGGGCGGGCGGCGCCCCGCGCCCGCTGACCCGCACCACGGTGGGGTCGGGCGGGCGGAACCCGTCGGCGACCGCGGCAGCCCGGTCCAGCGCCCCCTCGGGGTCGGTGGCCCCGGCCCGCCGCAGCAGCGCCGCGGCCTCCTCCGGCGCCAGCGCCTCCACCCGCAGCAGCGCGTACCCGGCGCGCGCCGCCGGGTCCAGCCCGTCCAGGGGCGCCAGCGCCCGCTCGAAGGGGGTGATCCCCTCCACGGGCGACACCCGCAGCCCGGCCGCGCCCCGCCGCGGCCGCCTGCCGCGCAGCGCCCGCCGCAGTACCCGCAGCCGCACCCGCGGGTACTCCCGCGCCCGGGGGTTGCGCCGCCCCCACGGCAGCGCCCGGGACACCAGCCGGTGCGCGCTCGGCAGCAGTTCGTGCGCGGGCGGGCGGCCGGACAGCGTGAGCAGCGCCAGGAGGACGAGATTGCGGTACGGGTCGCGGGGGAGGGGGCGGACCGGGGGAGTGGGCATCGGGGCTCCTCGGGGATCTTTCCGAGCGAGCCTAGGGAAACCGGTGCGGGTCCACCCGGCGAACGCCGATACCCGCCCTCTATGTCCCGAAAGTCCCACCCCGCAGGCGTTCCCGGGCCGTCACGGCCCTCGGTCGAATCAGTGACCCTTCGGAAGAACAGAGCGCCGTGACCGGCGGCCTGCGCCCGCTCGCCTCCGCGGCCGGGAGCTCCCGTCGAGAGCGTTCCGGCGCGCTCAGAAGCGCAACCTCCGGAGCCTCCTCGCGCGGGCAGGGCCTGCCGTGCGCGTCGGGACACCGGCCTTCCCTGGTCATGGCCGGGTGTCCAGGATGTTGTCCAGGCCCTGTCCAGCGGTGTGCCCGGTACCTGTCCGACCCGCTTCCGCATCCTTCGGGGGACCCACCGCACCGGGTGGGCGGAAGAAGGGAGATCCGGGTGGACACATGGGTTCACACCCCGATCGGTATGGAACCGGACCGATGGATGACCTGGCGGGCCCAGCGCAGGGTTCTGGCGATCGCGCACACCGTCGCCGACACCCAGAGGCTGATGGACCCCGTGAAGCTGCTGGCCTCGGACCCCCGCGTGCAGGTCGTCTTCACCATCGCACCCCACTCCGTGTTCGGCGCGGGCGTGCGTACCTGGCTGGAGGAGGCCGGCCCGGCGCTGGTGCCGTGGGAACAGGCCGTGCGCACCCGCTTCGACGCGGCGCTGGCGGCCAGCCCCAGCCGTGACCTGGACATGGTGCACGCCCCTCTGGTGCTGTTCGCCCACGGGGTCGGGTTCAACAAGCTCATCCCCGCACGCCCCGGCCGGCACTCCGCCGGCCCCCGGCAGACCTACGGGCTGGCGCGGGAGAACCTGCTCCGGGAGGGCCGCCTGATCCCGGCGCGCGTCGCGCTCGCACACCACGACGAGGAAGCGCGTCTGGCCTCGGAATGCCCCGAGACCGCAGGGGCGGCACGGGTGGTGGGGGACGCCGTCGCCGACCGCTTGCTCTCGGCCGCCGAACACCGCGACCTGCACAGGGCCGCTCTGGGGATAGGGCGCGACCAGAGGCTCGTGGTGGCCGCTTCCACCTGGGGACCCGCCTCCCTGCTCGGAGCCGACCGCCGGATCCTGGCCCACCTGGTGGCCCAGGCCCGGGGAGGCGCCTGCCGGGTGGCCCTCCTGGCCCACCCGAACGTGCGCGCCGCCCACGGGGCCTGGCAGGTCGAGGAGTGGCTGCGTCCGCTCACCCGGGCCGGGCTGATCCTCGGTCCGGCCTCCCCGGAGTGGGTGAACGTCCTGGCGGCGGCCGACGCCGTGGTCGGCGACCACGGGTCCACCACGCTCTACGCGACCCTGCTCGGCCGCCCCGTATTCGTCACCCGCAGCGGAGCGGCCGACATCGACCCCGCCTCGCCCATGGGCGAGGCCCTGCGAAGCCTGCCCGTGGCGTCGGGTCGGGGCCCGTCCCTGGACCGGCTCCTGGAAGGAGGGCCCTCCGAGGCAGAGCAGCGCACGGTGGCCCGTCTGGCCGCCCGGGTCACCTCCTACCCCCTGGGATTCGCCGACCGCGCCCGCGACCTCCTGTACGAACTGCTGCGCCTTCCCGATCCCATCGCCCAGGACGCCTTCGGCCCGCCCGCCGCCGGACTTCACGGGGAGCGGTCATGAGCAGCCCGCCGCGCATCGTGGTGGCCGGCGTCGCGAACCTGTGCACGGCCGCCACCGTCACCACGACCGTCGCCTCCGGAACCGACGACCGGCGCGAGCACACCACCGCCATGGCGACCGGCGTCAGCGGTGTGGGCGCCAACCTGGCCCTGACCCTGAACCGCCTGGGCACCCGGGTGGACCTGTGCACCCTCATCGGCCAGGACCCGCCCGGCCGGGCCATCCGCGCCGGACTGGAACAGGAAGGGCTCCACGGACCGGGATGCGTCCCCACCCCGTCCTCCGCACTGGCCCTGTGCCTGGTCGACGGGAACGGGGGCAGGCACTCCGCCACCTACCTCAACGACCTCGCCGACGCCCTCTACCCCACCTCGGTCTTCACCGATCTGGTCCAGGGCGCGGACCTGGCCGTACTGACCACCATCGGGTTCACACGGCCCCTCATCGCCCACGCCCACCGGGCGGGGGTCCCGATCGCGGTCGACGTCCACGTCGTCGCCGACATCGACCACCCCGAACAGGAACCCTGGCTGCACAGCGCCGACGTGGTCTTCTGCTCCCACGAACGGCTGCCGTGCCCGCCCCGGGCATGGATCCGGCACGTCTTCGACACCTACCCCGGATGCGTGGTGGCCGGGGTCGGGTGCGGTGACCGGGGAGCCATGGTCGGCACACGCGAGGGTCTGCTGGTGACCGCCCGCACCCGGCTGCCGCGGCCCCTGGCCAACACCATCGGTGCCGGAGACGCCCTGTTCGGGTCCTTCCTGCACGGCTGGGTGGCCGCCGGAAACCCGGCCCAGGCCCTGCACGACGCCGTCCTGCACGCGAGCTGGCTCATCGGGGACCTGTTCCCCAACCACGGCCGCCTCGACCGGGACCAGCTCCGGGAGCTGGCCCGTACCCATCCCGTTCACATGACCGTGGACCGGTGGTGAACCCCTATCCCAGCCCTTCCAGCCGCTGCTCCACGCGCTGGCGGGCGGGGTCGCCGTCCACCAGAAGGGCCGACGCCCTCTCGTAAGCCGACCGGGCCCGGGTGAGGTCGCCTTCGTACTCGGCGACCTCACCCAGGACCTCCCACGCCTTGCCCTCGCCCGAAGAGGAACCCCGCGCACGCATCACCTCCAACCCCGCCTCGGCCTCGCGGCGAGCCCGGCCCGGCATCGACCGGGCCACCAGCACCGACCCCAGGGCGATGCGCACGCGCGCGGCATTGTAGGGGTCGCCGGACAGGAGCGGCAGCGCGCGCTCCAGATGCGTCTGGGCCCGGACGGGCGAGCCGGCGGCCAGATGGGCACGGCCCAACATCATCAAGGTGATCGCCTTGTTGTGCTCGATCCCGGTCTGCTCGTCCACCTCCAGCGCATCTTGAAGGTGCACGAGCGCCTCGTCGAACCGCCGGTTCCGGAAGGCGAGGATGCCCCGACGCTGCCGGGTCTGGGCGACGCGCTCCAGGTCCCCGGCCGCGGTCCAGATCCGCTCGGAGTCCGCAAGGTCGGCCATGGCGTCGTCCACACGGCCCAGGTGGCCGTACACCAGCGCGCGCTTGTTCAGCAGCCGTCCCAGCGCCCGCGTCTCTCCGAGTTCACGCGCACCGGTGATCGCCGGGGTGACCGCTCGCAGGTACAGGGACGCCTGCCCATGGTGCAGGAACAGCGACCACAACCCCTCGACCAGCCGCAGAGCCTGGCGGGGGTGTTCGCGGGTGAGGGCGAGCTCGGCCAGGGCCGCCAGATTCCGTCGCTCGTCATGCAACCACTCGGTGGCCTCGGCGGGCGTGGAGAACGGCGCCTCCTCCAGTGCCGGGGGAGCCACGGCGTACGGACGTAACAGGGCGTCCGCGGCCACGGACAGGTCACCGAACATCTCCAGGAGCCGGCCGACGCCTTCGGAGAAGGCGCGGGGGGTCTCCTCCTCAGCGGCTTTTTCGCGGGCGTGCAGGTGCAACAGGTCGTGGAAGCCGTACCGGCCGTCCCGGTACTCCGTCAGCAGATGGTGGTGTGCGAGGTCCTCCAACAGGCCCTCGCAGGCGGAGACCGGATCACCGGTCACGTACGAGGCGATCCGTGAGGTGAGGTCCGGGCCGGGATGCCAGGACAACCGCCGGTACAACCGGGCCTGAGCGGGGTCGAGGTTCCTGTAGGAGAGATCGAACGCCCCGCGCACCGATACCTCCAAACCGATCCGCTCACCCGTGTCCGCGAGCCTCCCCAGGCGTGCGGAGGTGTCCCGGAGCCTGCGTTCGACCCGGTTCCACGACCGCCAACGATGGGCGCTCTCGCCTATCGCCACGGTGCACACGGCCACCGGGAGCCCCGCGCACAGGTCCACGATGTGGCCGATCGCCGCTTCCTCCTGACTGGTGGCCGGGGGCCGACCGCTCAACCTGGTGAGGAGTTCGACGCCCTGGGCGGAGTCCAGCGGGGGGACCGTGATGATCTCGGCTCCGTCGATCCGCAACCCTGCGAGGTGGATCCTCGAAGTGACGATCACCGTGCTCTTCTCTCCCCCGGGTAGCAGGGAGCGGACCTGCGCGGCGGAGAAGGCGTCGTCCAGGAGCAGGGCGATGCGCGTCCGGTCGGTGACCGAGCGCCACATGGCGGCGCGCGCGGCCAGGTCCGCCGGCACCGTTCCGGGCTCCACGCCCAGGGAGACCAGGAGGACTTCCAGCGCCTCGTAGGGATCGGTGACCCTCCCTTCGGAGAATCCGCGCAGATCGACGAAAAGGGCCCCGTCCGCGCTCAGTTCCGCGTGGTCGTGCAGGAAGTGGGTGGCCAGGGCCGTCTTGCCGACTCCGGCCACGCCGGTGAGCACGATCAGGCCGTTCCTCCGATGCGTACGGGCGCGGGCGAGCGCGTCGGAGACCATCGCGGTCGACTCGGACCTGCGCACGAAGGTCGCGGGCGGTGTGGGCAGTTGGCGGGGCGGAGGCCGCCGGCGTTCGCCCGTCAGGTGCACGTCGCCTCGGAGCGTGCCCACCTGGATGGAGGTCCCGCTGATATGGCCTTGGATGCGGTTCTCGGAAGGGGGACGGCGATGGGGAGGGGTGTCCACGTTACTCCCATGACACACGGATCTTCGTTGCGGTACCGAGCAGGGGTTCGATCTCCTTCGTCGGAGTCGTATCCGGACCTGTCGATCGTGCGAGGACTTCCATGAGAACACGAAAATGTCCGTGCACGTGCATCTGCACGTTCTGGTACTCTTGCAGAAAGGCCGTGGAGTGCGACTTCGCAGTGGCGAACCAAAAGGCCCACCGCGTTCAGCGATGGGCCTGATGGTCAATCCGCGAAAGCTGTTAGAGGATCGCCCCCTGCCCCGGTATGTGGGTGCCCAGATAGATCACCCAGCCGAAGGCGAGGGTGAAAAAAGCAGCCGCTTCGGCTACTCTTGGGAACTTCATTGTTCTCCTAGCTAGACCCTGAAACTTTGGAAGGGGACGGGGCCTGGTCGGTCAGCGCAATGAGAACGGGGCGCCTCAAGGATCTGCAGTCCAGGGCGTCCCGTTTCACTGCTCTGAAGAGGGTGTTTGCCGCTTATCGGCGTGCTCTGCGTGTGACTCGGTGGCATCGTACAGACTTCCACCCTGGGGGTGGGCCTGTTTCAAAGGTCCCGAGGATCACGATTCGGGCAGAAGAGCCGTCGTGTCCAGCAATAGCTGGATTAATGCTGCTTCTGGCGCCGCGAGTTCATCGTACAGGGAGGCGGCGGCCTCCAGGTGGGTCCGGCCCTGTCGGCTCCGGCCCAGGAGGTGGAGCTGCTGCCCCAGCAGGTGATGGGCCTTCGCGCTCTCCCGCCGCAGACCGTACCGGGACGCGACGGCGAGCCCGTCCTCGAGGAGTTCCACCGCGGCCCCGGGGGCGTCGGACTCCAGCTCGATGAGCGCCAGCCCGAGGCAGGCATCGAAGATTGCGGCGGGGGGAGCCGAGTCGCGCATCTCCAGGCTGCGGCGGAAATAGACGCGCGCCTGGCCGGGTTCCCCGTTCATGGCATAGGCCGCCCCCGTATTGGACAGCACCATCGGAGCCGCCCACGGGTCGGGGAAGCGCTCCATGAGGTCCAGCGCCCGGGACAGGCATTCGACCGCCCGGGCAGGGCGCTGGCGGTGAAGCGCCAGTTCCCCCATATTCGCCCACACGATGGCCTCTTGGCGGTCGTCTCCGTTCTCTTGGGACGACGCGAGTGCGGCTTCGCAGAGGCTCCATGCCTGGCGGTGGTAACCCAGTTGCTGGAAGGCGCCGGCGAGGTTGACCTGTATCCCGGAAAGCGATCGCGGATCGGGAGACCGTTCCAGTACCGAGATCGCGTCGCTGAAATCCGCCACCGCCTCGTGGAAGGAACTCACGGTGAAGTGGCACAGGCCCCGGTGCCGCAGGGCGAAGAGGATCCCGGCCCTGTTCCCGTGTGCTTTGAAGTCCTCCAGGGCCCTTTCCAAGAAGGAGCGGCTCCGGTCGTAGTCCCCGGAGACGTAGTGGAACAGCCCCTGGAGCGCGACGCACCATACCCGGCCCAGAGGCTCGTCCATCCGGGCCCACAGGCCGTCGGCGGCGCGGGCGTGCTCATGGGCCCTGTCGAGTTCCCCGCAGCGCCACAGGGCGCGGGCCAGGTCGTAGTGGGCCCTCGCCGCTTCCCTTGCGTTCCCGTGCTCCCGCACGTACGCCACAGCCCGTTCGTGCAGCAGGAGGGCCGGCTGCCAGGGACCGTGGAGATCCAGGTACTCGGCCACGGCGTGCGACAACTCCGCCGCCACCCCCTCCTGTCCCCGCTCGTACGCCTCCCGGATAACCGTGAGAACCCGGGGCATTTCGGTGCGCATCCACCTTTGGGCGAGAGCGGGATCCTGCTTCGCCGCCTGCGGAGCGGGACCGCGGAGGCCGTGCCCGGGGCGGTGGGGGTGGAGCACCTCGTCGGCGGCCCGGCACAGGGAGAGATAGGTGTCGTGCATCCTGTCGTGTGTCCGACGCAGCTCCTCGGCGGAGAGCGTTTCGTGGGCACGGTGGAAGGCGTGGTTCTTCAGCAGGGTGTGGAACCGGTACCTGCCCGGTTCGTGCTCCTCCAAGAGGCAGGCTCCGACCAGCGCGTCCAGGGCCCGGTGCGCCTGCTGCGCGTCACCGCCGATCAGGGCGACCGCGACCGGCGCTCCTATGTCCCGCGTCGGATGCAGCCCGAGGCGCGAGAACGCCTCCCGCGCCGGCGGGTCCACGGCCCGGAGTGCCAGGTCGAACACCCGGCTCAGATCCATGTGACCGAATCGGAACGCCCCCACTCCCGACCGCTCCGAGGACGGGAACCGGGCGAGCAGTCCGTCGAGGGACCAGGAGGGGTGCAGCCGCAACATGGTGGCCATCAGCCGCAGAACGAGCGGGAGCCTGTCGCAGCGGGCGACCAACTCCTCCAACAGCGCCCTCTCGTCGGGGTGTTCGATCACACGGCCGCTGGCCGTGCTGAACATGTCCGCGCATTCGTCCACCGAGGGCAACCCCAGCGGGAGGTGGTCGGCCTCGTCGAGTTCGGGGAGCTGGAACCTGCTGGTGATCATCGTCGCGCATTTCTCACCTGAAGGGAGCAGCCCGGAGACCTGTTCGGCGCCGGCGGCGTCGTCCAGGACCAAGAGGACCCGTCTGGACCGGGTGTGCTCCCTCCACAGGGCCACCTGGCCCGTGAAGGACTCCGGAATCCGGGAGGCCGGTATGCGCAGCAGCTGTAGCAGCTCCGTGACGGCCTCACCCGGGGTGAGCGGCTCCAGCCGTTCGTGATTGCCCCGCAGGTCCAGATACAACCGGGCATCGGGGTAGTCGCCCTTGACCTGGTGGGCGACCCTGATGGCCAGTGCGCTCTTGCCGATCCCCGCCATCCCGCTGATCACCCAGGTCCGCGGAGAGCACGGGAACTGTTCGCGCAGGCTCGTGTTCAGCAGAAGCTGCTCGGCCTCTCTGCGGCGGAACAGGGTCAGGTCACGGCCGAGGTTGTCCGGTGCCGAAGGTGCGAGGGGGCCGTCCCGGAGGGGTGCCGGGTCCTTGTCGGCCGGTGGTGCGGCGGTGTGTCGGAGGAGGGTTCGGAACTCCTGCTGTAGCTCCCTGGAGGGGTCGACGCCGAGTTCCTCCGTTAAGCGTTCCTTGAGCTGCTGGTAGAGGACCAGCGCGTCCGCGGTCCGCCCCAGCTCGCGTAACCCCCGCAGCGCATGGAGATGGAGTGCCTCGTTCAGCGGGTAGTGGACGAGGGCGTCATCCAGGACGCGGACCACCGGAGCGGCATCGCCCAGGTCCAGCGCCAGCGACGCCCACTCTCCGAGAGTCTCCTGATAAGCGCGTTCCATCGAGAGCCGCATCCGGGCCATCCACCTGCCGGACAAACCGGCCAGGGGAGTACCCCGCCTCAAGCGGACGGCCTCCTCCAAGGCGGAGCGGGCGGACGCGTGATCCCCGGCCTGTTTGAATGCCGAGGCCCGGGACCTCGCCAGGAGGAGGCGCTGCCAATCCAGACTTCCCGCGGGTAAACGGAGCAGATAACCGCCCTCGTTGTGGGACAGCAGCTCCCGGTCGACGCCGGATTCCTCCAGCCTGCGACGCAGACGTGTGATGTAGGTGTGCAGGGTGCTGCGGAATGTCGAGGAAGGGGAATCCCATAACCTCTGGGCCAACTCGGGTAGGGAGAGCGACGTATTCCCGGCAAGGGCCAGGTGCACCAGTAGTTCACGTTCTCGTCCGGAGCCCAGCGGAACGGGCATGCCGTTGGCATGCAGGCGAATGTCGCCGAGTACGCGAAGTTCCACGACACGATCCCTACTGTGAGAAACACCTCCGGTTCCATGGTCGCATAACCTCGGTCGCCGAAAAAGCGCTGATCTCGCGTCCTTGGTTCGTGCCCTTTATGGAATGAGCGTTTGCACGTGCATTGTCCCGGGTGCGGCCTGGTGTGGTTGTTGAAGCTGTTGTTTCGGGGACTGTGGGCTTCTTGTGCGGGGCGGTTCGGGATTGCTGTCATTTCTTTTCTGGGTGCAATCGTGTGGTCCGTTCTTCGTGGGTTTCGATATCGAGGGCGTTCTTTTTGGAATTCTGGTTCATTGTGATCGTGGCCTTCGATAGGGGCCGTGGGCGCTGCTCCAGCGGGTGGTGCCCGAGGCGCTCGCCCGCGTACGGAGTGGGGGCGGCAGGTCCCGGAAGTGGGGACGGCCTGCGCCCTCATGGCGGCGGTGCGCGCCGCCCTGGGTGGTAGGCGGAGTGTGGAGGGTGGCCCCGGCGGCCGCTGGGGTGCCGGGGGCCTGTGTTCGTGTCCGCTTCGCCAACGCGGGCCCTTGCCCTAGTCGCCGGTCTCCTCGGCGGGGGGAGGGGCCTGGCCCTCCCAGCCCCGGAAGAGCCACGCCGTCCGGTCGCCGTCCGGATCGGGCTCGTACACGGCCCGCGGGGACGCCCGCCCGGGGACGCTCAACAGTGCCCCCAGTTCCTCCACGGGCACCTCGTAGATCTCCTCATGGTCGAAAACACCCTCCACCACCACCCCGTCCCAGCAGGACGGACCGCCCACGAGGCGCACGGTCACAGAGCCCGGCTCGTCTCCCAGTTCCATGGGTTCGATGATGTGGCCGCTTCCCCGCGATCCTCCTCAGGACACGCCCGGGCCGCGCCTGTCAAGGGTCCCGAGTCGGTGTGACGAGGCCCCCGTGCACCGAATCCGGGGTCGGCGGACCGACTTGACACCACTCCGACCGTAGTACTATGTTCAAACCACTTCAAGTGAAGTACTACGAACCGAGTGGAAATGAGGCGCTCCATGCCTGCCACCCCCCTCCGCCTGGACCTGACCGGGCTGCTGAACGCCGAGGCCCGCCCGCCCGTGGCGGCCCTCTCCGTCCCGGCGCAGCCCCGCCCCCGCCGCAAGAACCGTGACCAGCAGCCCAGGCCCCTCCCGGTGCGGAACGCCAGGCCCCTGCGCAAGCCGGGCGGTGTCCGTTGAACACGAGCATGAGTGCGAACGACCACAGCACCCCTCTCCCCGCCCCCGCCGCTCCGGCCGGGGAGCTGCGGGCTTCCCACCAGGACCGGGACACGGTGGTGGAACGCCTGCGCAACGCCGCGGCCGAGGGGCGCATTGACCACGACGAGCTGGACGAGCGCCTGGAACGGGCGCTGACGTCCAAGACCCACGCCGAGCTGGCCGCCCTGACCGCCGACCTGCCCGCGCCGCAGGACTCCGATCAGCAGCTGCCGCCGCTGGTGCTCAAGGGCGGGATGAGCGGCGCCGTACGCGGCCCCGGCCGGTGGGAGGCGCCCGCCCACGTGATCGCCCACGGCGGTGTGGGCGGTGTGAAGATCGACTTCAGCCGGGTCCGGAGCCGGCTGCGGGAGATCCTGGTGGAGGCCTACGGGGAGACCTCCGGGGTCACGGTCGTCATCCCCGACGGGTGGACCGCCGACACCACGGGCATGGACCCCGGCATCGGCGGCCTCAGAGACAGGACGACCCCGGACCGCCTCCCGGGAACGCCGCTGATCCGGCTCGCCGGGTCCGGCGGCATGGGGGGAGTGATCGTTCGCCACCCCAACGACAAGGAACGGCGCAAGCTGGACGAGAACCCGGCCTAGACGGGTGATCGGGGCCGAAGAGGATCCCGGAGGAGATTCCCGTCGGCGGCCCGGCCGGCCGCACCACGAAGTCCCGTACTCCGGAACTCCCGGAGTACGGGACTTCTCGTGTTCGCGGGGCCGGCCGCGGCCGTGGTCCCTACCGACCACCGTCACTCCGGCGAGGGCCGCCGTCCATGTCGTCGGTATCGCCGGCCGCTCGCTCGGCGCCGCCCGGCGGGGGTCAGCAGCGGTAGGTGGTGCCGTTGGCGGCCCGTCCCCAGTTGCAGGTGCTGATCGAGCCGGAACTGGTGTTGTTGTCGGCGCTGCCGGGCCGCTTCAGGCGCAGGTCGGGGTTGTTGGGGCCGTCGTTGCGCAGCACGTGGCGTCCGTAGCCGCGGTAGATCTGGTGGGCGCCGCTCGCGTACCGGTTGGTGCCGCTGCCGGTGCGCACGTAGGCCACCGCCCCGGCCGGCAGGTTGTAGGACGGCAGGGGGCGGCCGTAGGTGTTGGTGGTGATGTCGGGGACGTAGCCGCCCACGTTCACGGTGCGGGTGGTGACGTTCTTGATGACGAAGTACTCGCCGTTCAGGCTGGTGTTGCTGTTGGTGTCCGAGCCGGAGGCGTTGGGGCGCACGTGGGTGATCATCAGCGCGCCGGTGGTGGAGGCGGCCTGTGCCGGGGCGGACATCAGGGTGGCGGCGGTGAGGGCGGCCGCGGCGATGGCGGCGGCGCGCGCGAGGGGGCCTGGCATGTGGACGCTCCTGAGGTGGAAAAGCGTGGATCGGGGAGGCGTCATCGTCCCAACCCGGAGGGGGTGCACGTCGTGATTTAGCTGTACATGGCCGCTTTTGGTCAGGGTGTGCACCTACCCGGCGGTACCGCGTCCACGAACGGGGGTGCCTGCTGCCTTCGCCTTTCCTGCTGTGGCCGACCGGACACGGGAGCGGCGGGTCCTGCGGGACGGGACCGGCCTCGCGCCAGGGATGCGGGTCGGTGGCGGGGGCGCCGGAGGCGGCCGGGGAACCCGGTGAGCCCGCCACGGCCTTCCCTCGGTGCAGGCCCCGGGCGGGTGTCGCAGGGCGTAGGGTCCGGGTGCTTTTGTCACAGCGGTCTTCTAGGTTGCCCCGTATGACGGACGACCTTCTCGACATCCGCCTGTGGGTCCACTATGGGCAGGCGGACCTGGTCGACGGTGAAGCGGGCTTCGGCGTGGTGCCCCTGGGCGGGCCCTCGGGCATGTTGTGTCCGGGGCCCCGCCTGTCCGGTCACGTGACCCTGCTGACCGGTCTGCACACGGGGTACGTGGACCTATCGGTGAACGTCACCGGAACCGACCCCGGCCCGGCCCTGGACGAGTACGAGGACGCCGTGGAGGTCAGCCTCTACATGCCGCAGGGTGCTCCGGTCCTGGTCGAGTGGGCCGGCGAAGGGGCGCACACCCTGCCGGAGCCGTCCACCGGGCCGGGGTGGTACCGGTTGCGCTACCACGCCCGCGACGCGGACGCGGGGGCCGACGACACGGGCGAAAACGACGAGGACGGGGAGGAGTGCAACCCGGTGGACGCCTACCTCCTCCAGATCTGGCCCGCGCCCGAGGCGGCCCCCCGCGTTGTCGCCGCGTACAGCCGCACGATGCGGTACTGGCTCGCAGCGGGTTCCTGAGGCATCGCGGCTCCTGCGTCGGCCGGGGTCCTGTCGCGGGAGCCGCGCATTGCGCGGAACGAGGCGGGCATACGGAGCTCGGCCGCCGTCGACCGGAAGCGGACGGGCGCCCGCGGATCCCGTCTGGGATGTACGGCTCGCCGTCTGAAGCCCCTGCGATCGCCCGACCGCTGATCAGTGCGTGCCCTCACGCCGCGCGGACGGGTTCACCGGGGTGCCACAATGCCGTGCATGACCGATCGACCAGGTGCCCCCGGGCTCGTCCATCCCCCGAGCCTGCCGCTTCCGGAAGAGCTGTGGCGGCACGGTGCCTTCTGCGTCCTCATCCGCGCGGCCCTGGGCGGTGCGACCGACGAATGGTTCCGCGCCCATTGGCTGTCCGGGCGGGAGCGCGTCGGCTACGAGGACGGTGGCGGCAACTGGTGGGAGCTCGAAGTCCTCCCCGAGGGGCGCGCGGTCCTCTACGGCGAGGACCACGAGATGAGCGGTGCCCGCTGGCTGGAGCCCCCGCTGGACCTGCTCGCCGGCGCGCCGGAGTGGCTGCCCCTGAAACGGCTGCGTTCCATGGACGACATGCTCGGCCACGTCCACTGGTTCGACGGCGCCTCCTGGGAGCGCATCGCCTACCCTCCCGAGCTCCGGGACGACGGCCTGGAGAGCACCGCCGGCCGGTACTTCACCGAGTGGCGGGCCCTGGAGGAGGCGATGCGGCCGCTGGGCGACGGGCTGCTCGTGGAGGCGGACGCGGGGGAGGGGAGCCGGCGGGCGGTCGAGGCCCTGTTCGAGGCGGCGTCCCGGCGGCGCTGCACCCGCGAGGTCCTCGACGGACTCCTGGGCGACCTGAACCGCTCGCTGGAGTACGACGACGACCCCCCGGGGTCCCTCGACGTGGAGGCGGCCTTCGACATCGCCCTCCGGGCCGGTTTCGCCCCGCCGGGAGGCTGAGGGCCGCCCGGCGCCCGGGACGGTGGCCGGGCGAGGGGCGGCCCTTCGCCCGGATCAGGCCCGGGCGCTCCCGGGACCGTCCTCCGCCCGGTGCCAGGCGTGCCAGGCGAGGTAGGCGAACGGGAGCACCACGAGCAGATCGGCCGCGTAGGCGACCCACTCCAGGCGCAGGACCCTGCCCGCCGGAAAGGCGACGGCCGCGATACAGATGAACACGGCCACCCAGCGGGGCGCGATCCGGGTCCAGCCGGCCATCAGGCCGAAAATGAAAAGCGAGAGGGGGAAGACCGGGCCGGGGAGCCACAGCAGGGGGATGCTCTGGGGAGGATAGTCCGAGAAGCTCACCAGGGATATGTCGCCGACCGTTCCCAGTGATTCCTCGAAGAATCCCTGAAGGCCGAAGGAGACGGTTCCGAGCATTCCCACGAGGAGCATGAAAAGCCAGATTCCGGAGATCCGGGGGAGGTGTTCGCGGAGTCGGCCGTACTCTCCGATGAGGCCGTACACCCAGGGTGGCATGGACAGGGCGATCAGCATGCCGCCGGTGGCGCCGTAGTGGCCATTGTTCCAGAAGAACGGAGAAATGGAGAATATGACCGGGCCGAGCAGGAGCGCCGCCGCCTGCAGCCTTTGTGTGAACATGGCGACATGATACGGATTCCGGATGCTTTTTCAAGCATGCCCCGGGCGCTCGTGGTATTCGCCAGGGAGGGGCTGTTCGGATATTTCCTGAAAAGTTCATCGCCTTTTCTGTGGCGGTGGCCGGGAGTCGTCGTCGGCTTTCTCCGATACTGCTGCTCCGCCGCCCGCCGCCCGCCGCCCGCTGCCCGCCGCCCGCCTGCGTCGGGCGGACGGCCGACGGCCCCGGCGGGCGGGTGCCCGGCCCGGGGCCGTCGGTCCTGTGAGCGCCGCGCGGGCGCGTGCGGGTCAGTCCGGACGCCCGCGCCCGCGGGACCTCCGGCGCGACCCGCCCGCACCGCGCCGGCGGTGGAGGTGGGCGGCGTGCTCCAGGTAGCGCTGGAACAGCGACTCGGCCACCGGGTTGTGGCCGCGCACCCGCATCAGCCAGTGGGGCATGGTCCGTTCGTGCAGCCACAGGAAGCCGATGGTGAAGCCGAAGCTCAGCATCGCCTGCAGCGCGAGGAACGACAGCAGCGGTTCGCGCAGCGCGGTGCCCCCGGTCACCCACGCCACCATGTGGGCGTCGAACAGCCGGGCGGCGGGGAACCCGAGCAGCCAGTACAGGGCCAGCGGGGCCACCGCGCCGATCGGGAAGACCCCGCGTGCCAGCAGCACGCTGTAGGCGGCACCGAGGACGGCCAGCGGCAGGCCCAGGGCCAGGCCGACGGTGCCGGTCAGGGCCGGGGACAGCCCCGCCACCATCCCGAGGCCCGTGGCGAACAGGCCGGCGACGGCGCCGATGGCCGCTCCCGGGACCGCCACCTCCAGGTGGGCGGCCGCGCTCCCTCCCAGCCGGAGGGCGGACGAGGCGGGCATCAGTCGACCACCACCCCGAAGGCGAACAGCGAGTAGAAGAGCGCTCCCAGGTAGAACACGGCCGCGAACGCGATGATCGCGTTGGAGACGATCCCGGGGCGGATGGGCTTGGGCAGCGTGATGTTGTTGACCAGCAGCAGCACCACGCAGTACGCGCCCATCGCGAAGGCCGACAGGAACGCCAGCACGTCCAGGATGGCCGCGGGCCCGTCGGCCGGTCCGAACAGCAGGATGACGATGCCGAAGGCGATCAGCCCCCACAGGAACATGCCGTACAGCTTCGAGAGCCCGAACCGCTTGGCGCCCGGCACGAAGTTGTAGGTCATGTCGGCCTGGCCGCGCGAGAAGGAGTCGAACAGGCCCAGCGTCGCGTTGAGGCCGATCAGCGCGATGAACAGGAAGAACACCGTTCCGAGGATCGGGCTGCCGGCGGCGGAGAAGGCGCCAGCCATCGCGTCCAGCGACGCGTCCCGGTCGCCGGCCCGGATCAGCTCCGTCACCTGCGGGTCGAACCGGGCCGCGGACTGGGCCAGGACGGTGAAGGAGACCGTCACCAGCATGGTGATGCCCCAGAACAGCACCAGGGCGTCGAAGGTGACCCAGCGGCGCCACCCCTTCCACTTCTCCATCTCCGCGGGGTCGGAGGTGTCGAACATGTAGCCGTGGGAGGGCATGGCCTCCTGCTCGCCGGCGTGCCGCAGGCCCCGGATCTTGGGGATGTGCACGCCCATCCCCGCGCCCTTGTCGCGCAGGTGCAGGGTGTACCACATCTGCTGCATGCCGGAGGGCCCGGCGAAGGCGATCGCGCCGACGATGATGGGGAACCAGGCCGCCGTCATCGCCTCGTCCGGGAGGTACCCGAACGAGAACATCCCGGTGAGGGTGGAGGTGAGGTCCGACAGGTTGCCGACCATCGCCGCGACCACCGACGTGCCGACCACCAGCAGGCCGATACAGATGGAGAGCACGTTCTCCAGCAGGTCGTAGATGACCTTGGCGAGGGTGAAGACCACGCCGACGAGGATCATGCCGGCCACCGCGGTGGCCTGCCAGGGGATGCCGGTCACCCGTTCGAAGGCGGACGCCCCGGCCGACAGGTGGCCGGGCCAGATGTAGACCAGCATCGCCGTCACGAAGAAGAACCACATCAGCGGTTTGAACACGCGCGCGGCGCCGTAGAAGATGCTCTCCCCGGTGGCCATCGCGTACCGGGACATCTCCAGCATGACCACGGCCTGGAGGGAGAGGCCGATCAGGAACAGCCAGCGGATCTCCGGGCCGAAGATCAGCACCAGGCGCGGCCACATGTAGGACTCGCCCATGCCCACGCCCAGGGCGACGAGGAACACGGTCGGTCCGAGGATGTGGATGGAGGGGGGAGCCTTGGGCAGGCTCCGGATGGGCATCGGCTCCAGCCGGCCCGCCTTCCAGTACCGCTCCTCCTGCGGGGGCGCGGCGCCGTCGGCCGGCGGGTCGGCGGGGGTTCCGGTCGTGGCGGAGTCGGCGGTCACCGGTTCGGCGGGGGGACCGGACTCGGAGGGGTGGGCCCGGCGCTGCGCCGGGATGTGGGCTCCCCCGGTCTCGGGCGAAGCCGGGGGTTCCGAGGGACGGGGGGTGGGGGGTGAGGAATCCAAGGCGATACTCCGTGTGTGCGCGAATGCGAGTCGGTGGTTCGCATGTCGCCCCCGGGTGGTGCTGCACCTCCCTGCCGTGTCGGGTACGCGGACGGATCACCGTGGCCGGACGTGGCTGTCGTGGCGGTGACCGGGCCCGGCGGCCTTGCGGCGGCGGCTCCAGGGCCGCCGGGCGGGTATGGCGCGTGTTGCGGTTCGGTGGCTGTCGTGTGTCGTGGCGGCCCGGCCGGAGCGGTCGGCTCCGACCGGGCACCCGGTCAGAGTAGTCCGGCGGCGCGGGCCCAGCGATACTTCGCGCCCAGGACCTTCACCGGCATCTCGGTCGTGTAGGGGTAGGCGACGATCCCGTGCTCGAACAGCTTCCGGCTCGCCGCCTCGACCTCGGTGTCACCCGAGAGGGAGGCCACCACCGGCTTGTCGATCCCGGCCGCGCGGGCCTTGTCCACCACGTCGATCACGACGTCGGCGAAGACCAGCGGCGGCGTGACGATGGTGTGCCAGTAGCCGAGGACCAGCGAGTGCACGCGGGGGTCCTCCAGCCCCAGGCGGATGGTCTTCTCGTAGGTGGAGGGCGGCTCGCCGCCGGTGATGTCCACCGGGTTCCCGGCCGCCCCGAACGGCGGGATGAAGGCGCGGAAGGCCTCGTCCAGGTCCGGCGGGATCTCGTACAGCGACATCCCGTTGTCCACCACAGCGTCCGACAGCAGCACGCCTGAGCCGCCCGCGCCGGTGATGATCACGATGTTCTCGCCGCGGGGGGCGGGCATGACCGGCAGGGCGCGGCCGTACTCCAGGAGCTCGGTCAGCCCGGGGGCGCGGACCACGCCCGCCTGGCGGAGGATGTCGTCGTAGACCTTGTCGTCCCCGGCGAGCGCGCCGGTGTGCGACCCGGCGGCGCGGGCCCCCGCGGAGGTCCGGCCGGCCTTGAGCACGACCACGGGCTTCTTCGGGACCACCTCGCGGGCGGCGGCGACGAACGCCCGGCCGTCCTTGAGGTCCTCCAGGTGCATGGCGACCGCGTTGGTGTGCTCGTCCTGGCCGAAGAAGGTGAGCAGGTCGTCCTCGTCGATGTCGGCCTTGTTGCCGACGCCCACGATCGCCGACACGCCCGTGCGCGTGCTGCGGCTGTACCCCAGGATCGCCATGCCGATCCCGCCGGACTGCGAGGTCAGGGCGGTCCCCCCGGCCACGTCGTACGGCGTGCAGAAGGTCGCGGACAGCTTCTGCGGCGTGTAGTAGTACCCGTAGATGTTGGGCCCGAGGATGCGGACCCCGTGCCGCCGGGCCACGGCGAGCACCTCGTCCTGGAGCTCCTGCTCGCCGGTCTCGGCGAAGCCGGACGGGATGAGGATGGCGCCCGCCACCCCCTTGCGCCCGGCCTCCTCCAGGGCCCCGGCCACGAACCTGGCCGGGATGGCGAAGACCGCCACGTCCACCTCGCCGGGCACGTCGGCGATGGACTTGTAGGAGGGGAGGCCGTTGACCTCGGCCGACTTCGGGTTGACCGGGTGGATGGCGCCCTCGTAGCCGCCGTCCACGATGTTGCGGATGACGGAGTTGCCGATCTTGCCGGCCTCGTTGGAGGCGCCGATGACGGCGATGGAGCGCGGCTTGAAGATGCGCTCCATGGACGCCAGGATCTCCTCCCGCCCGAACTTGCGGGGCCCCTCGGCGGGCGCGAAGTCCAGGACGAACCGCAGGTCGGCGGCGATGGCCCCGGAGGCCGAGGCGAACACGGGGTTGAGGTCGGCCTCCGCGATCTCGGGGAAGTCCGTGACCAGCTCGGACAGGCGCACCAGCAGGTCGGCCAGGGCGCCCCGGTCCACCGCCTCGGCGCCCCGGACCCCGTCCAGGACCTCGGCGGCCCTGATGTCGGCGACCTGGGCCAGCGCCTCCTCGCGGCTGACGGGGGCCAGGCGGAAGGAGACGTCCTTGAGGACCTCCACCAGCACGCCGCCCAGCCCGAACACCACGACCTTGCCGAACGTGGGGTCGGTGGTGGCGCCGACCAGGACCTCCAGGCCGCCCTGGACCATCTGCTGGACCTGCACGCCGTCGATGCGCGCGTCGGGGTCGTGGGCGCGGGCGTTGGCGGTGATGCGCTCGAAGGCCGCGGCGACCTCCTCCGCGCTGTTCAGCCCGATCTCCACCCCGCCCGCGTCGGTCTTGTGCAGGATGTCGGGGGAGACGATCTTGGCGGCCACGGGCAGGCCGAGCCCGGTGGCCAGGGCGGCGGCCTCCTCGGCGGTGCGGGCCAGGGCCTCGCCGGGGACGGGGATGCCGTAGGCCTCCGCGAGGACGCGGCTCTCGGGGGCGGTGAGGGCGGACCGGCCCTCGGCGCGGGCCCTGTCGAGGACCTCGCGGACCGGGGCGGGATCCCGGTCGGAACGCTCGGGGGTGTAGACGGCCATGCGCTCAGATCACTCCGTTCGATGAGAGCTCTGCCAGTTCCTCGTCGGTCAGGCCCAGCTCGTCGCGGTAGATGTCGGCGTTGTGCTCGCCGAGCAGGGGGGACCGGTCGACCTCCACCGGGGAGTCGGAGAGGCGGATGGGCGAGGACACGGTGTGGTAGGTGCCGCGCTCGGGGTGGTCGACCTCGGTGATCACGCCGTTCTCGCGCAGGGTGGGGTCCTCGATGATCTCCCGGGTGGACATGATCGGCCCGCAGGGGATGTTGTGCGCGTTGAGCGCGGCGAGCACGTCCCACTTGGGCAGCTCCCGGGACCACTCCTCGATCAGGGCGAAGGCCTTGTCGAGCTTGTCGAGCCGGGCCTCGGGGGTGGCCCACTCGGGGTCCTGGGCCAGCTCGGGCCGGCCGATCAGCCGGGTGATGGGCTCCCAGCCCGCGGGCTGGATGATCACGTACACGTAGTCGTTGGGGCCGCCGGGCGCGGTGCGCACGGCCCAGCCGGGCTGTCCGCCGCCGGACGCGTTGCCCGAGCGCGGGACCTCGTCGCTGAAGTCGTCGTTGGGGTACTCCGAGAGCGGCCCGTGGGCGAGCCGCTGCTGGTCGCGCAGCTTGACCCGGCACAGGTTGAGCACCGCGTCCTGCATGGCGACCTGGACGCGCTGGCCCCGGCCCGTGTGCACCCGCTGGTACAGGGCGGCGAGGATACCGGCTACTGTATGCATTCCGGTGCCCGAATCACCGATCTGCGCCCCCGTGGCCAGCGGCGGCCCGTCCTCGAACCCGGTGGTGCTCATGGAGCCGCCCATGGCCTGGGCGATCACCTCGTAGGCCTTGAAGTCGGCGTACGCGCCCGGGCCGAAGCCCTTGATCGAGGCGTAGACGAGCCTCGGGTTGGTCTCGGCGAGCACCTCCCAGGTGAACCCCATCCGGTCCAGGGCGCCGGGCGCGAAGTTCTCCACCAGGACGTCGCTGCGGCGCACCAGCTCCAGGAAGATCCGCTTGCCCTCGGCGCTCTTGGTGTTCAGGGTGATGCTCCGCTTGTTGGAGTTGAGCATCGTGAAGTACAGGCTGTCCACGCCGGGCTTGTCCCGGAGCTGGCGCCGGGTGATGTCGCCCGAGGGCGCCTCCAGCTTGACGACGTCGGCGCCCATCCACGCGAGGATCTGGGTCGCGGACGGCCCCGACTGGACATGGGTCATGTCCAGGACGCGGACCCCGTCGAGTGCCTTGCCCATGACTCTCCTTCCGGGCTACTTGTACATCGTCTGGTTCATGGTCCCCGGGGCGTACACCTCGGGGTCGATCCAGACGTTGATCAGGGAGGGCTTGCCGGACTCGCGGGCGCGCAGCAGGGCCGGGCCGATCTCGGCCGGGTCGGTGACCTCCTCGCCGTACCCGCCGAGCATCTTCGCGAACTCGGAGTAGCGCACGTCGCCCAGCGTGTTGCCGAGCTCGCCCCGGTCGGCGCCGTACTTGGCGATCTGCCCGTAGCGGATCTGGTTCATCGAGGAGTTGTTGCCGACGATCCCCACGAAGGGCAGGTCGAAGCGGACCAGGGTCTCGAAGTCCCAGCCGGTGAGGCTGAAGGCGCCGTCGCCGAACAGCGCCACCACCTCCTTGTCCGGCCGCGCGTACTTGGCCGCCATCACGAACGGGATCCCGACGCCGAGCGTGCCGAGCGGGCCCGGGTCCATCCAGTGGCCGGGGGACTTGGGCTGGACCACCTGTCCGGAGAAGGTGACGATGTCGCCGCCGTCGCCGACGTAGACGGAGTCCTCGGTGAGGAACTTGTTGATCTCGTTGACCAGGCGGTAGGGGTGGATCGGGGTGGAGTCCGAGGTCAGCAGGTGCGCGCGCTTGTCGAGCGCGGCCTGCTCCTGGGTGCGCAGCTCCTCCAGCCAGCCCTTGCGGGCCTGGGCCCCGGTGTCGCCGTACCCGGAGACCGCCTGGAGCACCGAGGAGAGGACGACGTCGGCGTCGCCCACGATGCCGAGGTCGATGTCGCGGTTCTTGCCGACGGTGGCGTAGCTGAGGTCGATCTGCACGACGGTGGCGTCGGGGGACAGACGCTTGCCGTAGCCCATCCGGAAGTCGAACGGGGTGCCGACGATGATGATGAGGTCGGAGTTGGTGAAGGCGTAGCGCCGGGAGAGCTGGAAGTGGTGCGGGTCCCCGGGCGGGAGGGTGCCGCGCCCGGCGCCGTTCATGTAGGCGGGGATGTTGAGCGCGCGGACCAGCTCGACGGCGGAGTCGGTGGCCCGGGTGGTCCACACCTGGTTGCCGAGCAGGATGCTGGGCCGTTCCGAGCGCACGATCAGCTCGGCGAGGCGCTCGATGGCGGCGGGGTCGCCGGCCTGGCGCGTGGACGCCCGGTAGTGTCCGGCGGCCGGGATGCGGGCCCGCTCCACCGGGACCCTGGCGTCCAGGACGTCGCGGGGGATCTCCAGGAAGGCCGGCCCGGGGGCGCCGTTGTTGGCCTCGCGGAAGGCCATGGAGACCATGTCGGCGACCCGCTCGGTGTGCGGGACGGTGGCCGCGAACTTGGAGATCGGGTTGATCATGTCCACGTGCGGCAGGTCCTGGAGGGACCCCATCTTGTGCTGGCTGAGGGCTCCCTGCCCGCCGATGACCAGCATGGGGCTCTCGGCCCGATAGGCGTTGGCGATGCCGGTGACCGCGTCCGTGGTGCCCGGGCCCGCCGTCACGACTGCGCAGCCGGGCCTGCCGGTGATCCGGGCGTAGCCGTCGGCGGCGTGCGCGGCGACCTGCTCGTGCCGGACGTCGATCACGTCGATGCCCTCGTCGGCGCAGCCGTCGTAGATGTCGATGATGTGGCCGCCGCAGAGCGTGAAGATCACGTCGACGCCCTCGGCCTTGAGCGCCTTGGCCACCAGGTGGCCACCGGAGATCGTGGTGTTTTCGCTGTTGGTTTCGGTGGATACCTTGCCGTCGGCCATCGGTGCGACGACCCCTTTCGTGCGGGAGAGGACTGGTGTGCTTCGCCGTTGGGTGCGGGGGAGTCTGAAGTTCGGATACTGTATACCGTGTGCATCACATTGGAGCACTCCGGCGGCCCGCTGTCCAGACCCCGTGGGGAAGCGTCCGGATCGGCAGCGGCCTGCGCAGCCGGGCCGCCAGGACCGCGGCCGAGGCCGGGAGCAGGGCGGAGACCGCCAGGCCGGCGGCGTGGGAGCCGGCCGGGAGCAGGGACAGGAGCGCGATCGCCCCGCCCACCCCGAGCAGGCCGCCGACCGCCTTGGAGCCGTGGACGAGACCGGGGAGGTCGGCCGGGCGTCCCGGGCCGCCGTGGCGCCCGGCGCCGAAGTGCCCCTCGGTGATCGCCCTGGTGAGCGGGTAGCAGGACCCGGTTCCCACGCCCACCACGAGCCCCAGGCAGACCAGCAGCGGGAGCGGGCCGTCCTGGATCGCCGCGGCCAGCCCGGCCTGGCCGAGCGCGGTCGCGGCCAGGAGCACCGCGAGGGTCCGGCGCCGTCCGGCGCGCTCGGCGACGACGCTCGCGGCCAGCCGGCCGAGCCCGCTGGCCAGGGCGAACGCCGTGATCACCGTTGCGACCTCCGTGGGGTCGCGGCCCAGGCCCAGTGCGAGCGCGGGCAGCGCCACGAGGGTGAACAGCCCCACGGCCCCGGACAGCGCCACGATCGTGTGCAGGGCGAGCAGTGAGCGCCCGCTCGCCCAGGCCTGGCCCGCGCTGAAGTCGCGTGCGGCCGGGGGATCGGCGCTCCGCCGCAGCGCGGCCGCGCGCGGGTCGCGCTCCGGGGGCCACCAGTGCGCCGGAGCGCCGCGCTGCCCGATCCCGCCCGCGGCGCCGAGGGCGAGCACGCCCAGGGCCAGGGCGGTGGAGGCCGCGGCCAGGGACTCGGGGGACAGACCCAGGACCAGCGCGGGCAGTAGCGGGACCGGGCCCAGGGCGAAGGCCCCGCCCACGGCGCCCAGGCGTACGGTATGCCGGTCCGGGAACCAGCCCTCCACCAGGTCCGCGCAGGAGTGGTAGACCAGCCCCGCGCCCGCGCCGCCGAGCAGGCCGTAGCCCGCGGCGGCGGCCAGGGGGTCCGAGGCGTGGCCGACCGTGTACAGGGCCGCGGCGCACAGCGCCGTGCCCAGGAGGATCGCCGCACCCGGGCCGGCCGGGCCGCGTGCCCCGAGCAGGCGCGGGACGGGCGCGAAGGAGCCCTGGACCAGCGCCCAGACGAGGAACGGGACCAGGGCCTGGGCGGGGGACCAGCCGTGCGCCGCGATCAGCACGGGCACCGCGGCCCCGTAGCCGAACTGGAGCACGCCCACGGCCGCCGCGGCGAGCAGGATGCGCAGGAGCAGGGCGGGCCGGGACAGGCCGGTCAGTTCCCGGGCGGAGGGGCCCACCGTGTACCGCCTGCCCAGCCAGTCGCGGACGTCCGAGGCGTCCGCGGCGGGTGCGGCGACGGGGGCCGGTGTCGGCGGGGGGCGACGGGCCGGTGGCTCCGGCAGGTGGCGGGGGAACATGGCGGCACCTCCTTGTATGCAGTATGCAAAATGAGGTGTGGCTTGTGAAGAGGAGACTTCGGGTGGATGCCTATTGAATACTGCATACAGTATGAGGTATCCCTGTGAGAGGGGGCGAGAAGCGTACAGAGGAGGAGTGTTGGATCTCTACGAGTACGAGGCCAAACAGATCTTCGGCGAGTACGGTGTCGCGCTGGTCCGCGGCGAGATCGCCGACACCCCGGCGCAGGCCGCCGCGGCGGCCGGCCGCCTGGGCCGGAAGGTCGTGGTCAAGGCCCAGGTCAAGACCGGTGGCCGCGGTAAGGCCGGCGGCGTCAAGGTCGTCGAGGGCCCCGAGGGCGCCCGGGCCGCGGCCGAGCGGATCCTCGGCATGGACATCAAGGGCCACACGGTCCGCCGCGTCCTGGTCGAAGAGGCCTCCGACATCGCGGAGGAGTACTACTTCTCCTTCCTGCTGGACCGGGCCGAGCGCAGGTTCCTCTCGATCTGCTCCGCCCGGGGCGGCATGGAGATCGAGGAGGTCGCCGAGACCGACCCCGGTGCGGTGGTGCGCACCCCGGTGGACCCCACGGGGGTGACGACCTCGGACGCCCTGGACATCTGCCGGGCCGCCGGGATACCCGACCGCGCCCGCGGCGCCGTCGCCGCGGTGATCGCGCGCCTGTGGGACGTCGCCTCCGGCGAGGACGCCACGCTCGTCGAGGTCAACCCGCTCGTGCTGACCGGGGACGGCCGTGTCATCGCCCTGGACGGCAAGGTCACCCTGGACGACAACGCCCTGTTCCGGCACCCGGAGCGCAGCGGCTTCGCGGACCCGCACGGCACCGACGAACGCGAGGCCCGTGCGGCCGAGCGGGGGCTCAACTACGTCAAGCTGGACGGTGAGGTCGGCATCATCGGTAACGGTGCGGGCCTGGTCATGTCCACCCTGGACGTGGTCGCCTACGCCGGCGA
>NZ_JBHVLR010000034.1:0-18717 GCF_042797335.1 Nocardiopsis sp. NPDC057823
GCCGGGACCGTCCGGTCCCGGCCGCGCGGGGCACCTCCGCCCCCCGCCCTCCGCCCGGCCCGGCGCGCCGGGCCGGGCGACCGTCGGGCCGCGGCGGAGCGAAGGCCCGGAGGAGTACCTCCTAGGGCGTGTTCGGCGGATGCTTTCGAGTGTTTCGGCGCTTGCGCCGAATGGCGGGAGCGGCCGCGAGGCGATCTCTCGCAAGACGACCAGCGCGGGTCGGCCCGGGTTCGGCTGTCCGAGCGCAGGCGGCGCGGCGAGAGGAGGCCTCGCGGCCGCGACCCGGAATGATCCGCCGAGCACGCCCTAGGCCAGGTCCTGGGCGCCCAGCCACTCCTGGGCGACGTCGGCCGCCTCCTCGTTGTCGATGATGATCCGCTCGTTGAGCGCGGTCAGCTCCTCGGTGGTGAGCGCCGCCGACACCGCGTTCAGCACGGCGCGGGCGTCCTCGTCCACCTGCTCGGAGTTGATGAGCGGAGTGACGTTCTGGGCGCCGAACAGGTTCTCCGGGTCCTCCAGGACCACGAAGCCCTGCGCCGCGATCTGCGGGTCGGTGGTGAACAGGTTGGCGGCCTGCACGTCCCCGTCCGTGAGCGCCTGCGGGATCAGCGCCGGGTCCAGGGCCCGGAACTCGCCGAACTCCACGCCGTAGGTGTCGGCCAGGCCCGGCACGCCCTGGGGCCGGGTCTCGAACTCCGGCGGGGCGCCCAGGGCCATGTCGCCCGCCACCTCGGCCAGGTCGGCGATACTGGCCAGCCCGTACTCCTCGGCGGTCTGCGGGGTCACCGTGACGGAGTCCTTGTTCTCCGCCGCGGACGACTCCAGGATCTCCAGCCCCTCCGGCAGCGCCTCGGTGATGGCCGCGTTGGTCTCCTCCGCGGTGCCCACCGGGGCCTGGTCGTCGAGGTAGGCGAGGATGCCGCCGTTGTACTCCGGGAACACCGACAGCCGACCGGACTCCACCTGCGAGTAGTACACCTCCCGGCTGCCGATGTTGAGCTGGTACTCCACCTCGAAGCCCTCGGCGGCCAGGGCGCGGCCGTAGATCTCGGCGAGCAGCGCGCTCTCGGGGAAGTCGGCCGAGCCGACGACGATGGCGCCGGAGCCCTCCTGGCCCCCTCCCCCGTTCTCCTCCTGGAAGGGGTCGCTGGCGCCGCAGGCGCTCAGCAACAGGACCAGGGGGAGCCCGGCGAGGGCGATCCGTGTCTTCATCTTCGGGAAACCTTCTCTCTCGTCGGCCCGCCGTGTCGGCGGACCCCTCACCGCGCGGTCGCGGCCTGCGCGCGCAGTCCGGGGGCGACCAGCAGGCGGCGCGCCCCGGCGAACAAAAGTGTGGTGACGACGGCCAGCGCCACCACGAGGACGGAACCGCCCAGGATCATGGACAGGTTCTGCTGGGCCTGGCCGTCGAAGATGTAGCGGCCCAGGCCGCCGACGCCCACGTAGGCGGCGATGGTGGCGGTCGCCACGACCTGGACGGCGGCGGTGCGCAGCCCGATCAGGATGAGCGGCAGCGCCACCGGCAGCTCCAGGCGCAGCAGGACCTCGCGGCCGCGCATGCCCATGCCCCGGGCGGCGTCGCGCAGCCCGGCGTCGACCGAGCGCACGCCCTCGTGGGTGTTGACCAGGATCGGCGGCACCGCCAGCGCCACCAGGGCGGCGGTGACCGGGACCAGGCCGATCCCGGCCGCCATGACGACGAGGAACAGCACGCCGATGGTGGGCAGCGCCCGGGCGAAGTTGGCCAGGCTCGCGGTGAGGAACCCGCCCACACCGGTGTGCCCGGTGAGCAGGCCGACGGGTACCGCGATGAGCGCCGACAGCACCAGGGCCAGCAGCGAGTAGTACACGTGCTCGCCGAGCCGGGCGGGGATGCCGGCGGACCCGCTCCACTGGGCGGGATCGCCGAACCAGGCGATGAGGCCGTCGAGGATCTCCACGGTCACCCCTTCCCCGGCGGTGCGACCGCCGTCGATTCGAGGGCCTCGGCTCCCGCGGGGGCCGCCGCGGCCCGGCGGCGGCGCCGGAACCCGGCGCGCGGCCGGTCGCGCCGGGCCCACGGGGTGAGCAGGCGCTGGGCCAGGACGAGCAGGGCGTCGGTGGCGAAGGCCAGCAGCACCACGAGCACGACGCCCACCACGATGGGCGCGTCGAACTGGCGGCGGAAGCCGTCGCTGAGGATGAGCCGCCCCAGGCCGCCCAGGCCCACCAGGGAGGCGACGCTGACCATGCTGATGGTGGCCACCGACGCCACCCGCAGCCCGGCGATGATGACCGGCACCGCCACCGGCGTCTCCACCCGGACCAGGCGGCGCAGCGGGCCGAAGCCCATCGCCACGGCCGCCTGGCGGACGTGGTCGGGCACCTGGTTCAGCCCGTCGACCACGTTGGGCAGCAGGATGACCAGCGTGTACAGCGCCAGCGGCACGATCGCCGTCCAGTCGCTGAACCCGGTGTAGGGCAGCAGCAGGAAGAACAGGGCGATGGAGGGCACGGCGTAGAGCACGTTCACGCCGGTCAGCAGCGGCGGGTACAGCACCTTCCAGCGCACGCAGGCCAGGCCCAGCGGGACCGCCAGCACCAGCCCGATGGCGATGGAGGAGTACGCCAGGCGGACGTGCTCCACCAGCCGGGGCCGGATGCCCCGCCCCGGCTCCTCGGGGAAGTACCAGTTGGCCGCCGCCCAGTCCCACACGCCCTGGGCCCAGTCCCAGACCCCGGCGCTCATTCGGTCACCGACCACAGGGCGGCGCCGAGCTCGTCCTGGCTCACCACTCCCAGCACCCGGCCGTCGCCGTCCACTCCGACGGCGCGCCCGGCGGGCGAGAGCACGGCGGCGTCCAGCGCGGCGCGCAGGGAGTCGGTCTCCACCGTGAACGTGTGACCGTAGGGGACGGTGTCCAGTTCGCCCAGGCGGATGCCGGAGGGGACGTCGGCCAGGGAGCGCTCGGAGATCCACCCCAGGGGCGCCCGGTCGGTGTCGACGACCAGCAGCCAGGGGTGTTCGGCGGCGATGTGGCGCACGTCCTCGACCTTGAGGTCGTCCTCGAAGACGACGTCGTCGCGCAGCGACAGGGTCCGGGCGGGGAAGAACGACAGCCGGCGCACGCCCCGGTCGTGGCCGACGAAGGATTCGACGAAGTCGTCGGCGGGGGTGGTGAGCAGCCGCTCGGGGGTGTCGTACTGGGCGAGTTCGCCGCCGGGGCGGAACACCGCGATGCGGTCGCCCAGGCGCACGGCCTCGTCGATGTCGTGGGTGACGAACACGATGGTCTTGTGGAGCTCCTGCTGGAGCCGCAGCAGCTCGTCCTGGAGTCCGGTGCGCACCACGGGGTCGACGGCGCTGAAGGGCTCGTCCATGAGCAGGACGGGCGGGTCGGCGGCCAGGGCGCGGGCGACGCCGACGCGCTGCTGCTGCCCGCCGGAGAGCTGGTGGGGCCAGCGGCGGCCCATGGCGGGGTCGAGTCCGACCAGCTCCATGAGCTCGGCGGCGCGGGCGCGGGCGGTCCTCCTGGGCGTGCCCACCAGCAGCGGCACGGTCGCGATGTTGTCCAGGACGGTGCGGTGCGGGAACAGCCCGGCCTGCTGGATGACGTACCCGATGCCGCGGCGCAGCAGGGCGGGGTCGCGTTCGCGGATGTCGACGCCGTCGATGCGCACGGTCCCCCGGGTGGGCTCGACCATGCGGTTGATCATCCGCAGGGACGTGGTCTTACCGCTGCCGGAGGGGCCGACGAAGACCGTCGTCCGGCCGGTCTCGACGGTGAGGTCGAGGTCGGCGACGGCGACGGTGCCGTCGGGGTAGTGCTTGGCGGCGCCCTCGAAGGTGATCATCGGGGTCTCCAGTCCGGGGCGGGGCGGATGGTACGGGTGCGGGCCCTGCGGGAGGGGGGACCCCGGGGGCGGACCGTTCGACGGTACCCGTGTTCGAGTCCGCCAAACGGGAAGGACGCACACCGTGACCGAATCGCCCTATTACACACTTTTCCCGTCGGACAGAGGGGGAATGGGGAGGGGTGCCGCGGCGGCGGGGGCCGCGGCGGGCCGTCAGGCCCGTTCCAGGGCCCACTCCGCGATCCGGTGCAGGTCGTCGGCGACCAGGTCGGCCCGTGCCGCGTGGGGCGAGGCGGAGTGCCGGTACCCGTAGATCCCCCGGCGCAGCAGGGCCGTCCTCATGCCCGCCCGCAGCGCGGGCAGCACGTCGTTGTCGACCCGGTCGCCCACGTAGAGGATCTCCCCGGCCGAGATCCCGGGCCGGACCAGGGCGGCCAGGTCCAGGACCCGGTCGAAGAACTCCGGCTCCGGCTTCTTCACGCCCCAGGTGTCCGAGATGCCGATCCCGTCCACGCCCAGCCCCATCGCCTCCAGCGCGGGCCCGGCCTCGGGCGGCTGGTTCCCGGCGATGACCAGCGACAGGCCGCCCCGGCGCATGGTCTCGAACGCGGGCCGCACGTCCGGGTACAGGTCCTTCTCCCCGAAGTGCTCGCGCTCGCCGTCCGGGTCCTCGGCCCGCCAGCGCTCGCTCTCGGCCGCCAGGTCGAATCCGGGCACCATCAGGCGGAACCCGTCGGTGAGGGTGCCGCCGTCGGCCAGGACACCGCCGATGGTGCCGAAGAACGCCATGTGCGGGATCCCGAACCGGTCCGCCCAGCGCTCGAAGATCCGCGTCTCGTCGACCAGTGTTTCCCCGACGTCGAACACCACAGTACGAATAGCCACGTCGGGGAAGTCTACTTGTCCCCCGCACCCTGTCCGGGGGGCCGCAGCACCGCGAAGGCGTCGGTGATCTGCAGGCTCCGCGACCGGAACCGGAACAGCGCCGCGGGCCGGCCGCCCGAGCGGCCCGAGGGCACCGAGCGCCCGGTCTCCTCGATCTGCCCCCGGCGCAGCAGCACCCGGCGCAGGTTGGTGGCGGCCACGTCGTGCCCCAGCGCGGCCCGGTAGTAGCCCGACAGCTCCGACATGGTGAACTCCGGCGGGGCCAGGGCGAACCCCACGTTGGTGTAGCTGAGCTTGGCGCGCAGCCTCTGGCGCCCGGAGCGGACGATGGAGGCGTGGTCGAAGGCCATCGGCGGCAGGTCGCCGGCGGGGTGCCAGCGGGTGTCGGCGGGCACCACGGGGTCGATGCCGGCCGGGACCAGGCCCAGGTAGGCGGTGGCCAGGGTGCGGCGCTCGGGGTGGCGGTCGGGGTCGCTGCGCGTCTCCAACTGCTCCAGGTGCGACAGGTCGCGCACGTCGACCTTCTGGGCGAGCTGGCGGCTGATGGAGGCGCCCAGGCTCTCGTCGGCCCGCAGCCTGCCGCCGGGCAGCGCCCACTCCCCCTCGCAGGGCGGCAGCGCGCGGCGCCACAGCAGGACGCACAGCTCTCCGGCGCGGATCTGGAGGACGACGGCGAGCGCCTCGTGCGCCGAGAGTCCCGTGTCCTCGGCCACGGCGCCCACCACCTGTCCGTTTGCTTCCGGGATATCCACCCTGTCCCTTCCGTTCCCCGACATGTTAAGCTGCGACAGGTTTGTGCCTGACAGACAAAAACCCTGTCCCCGCACCGACCAGCCACGGCGCGGCGTCCACGCCCGCCCACAGCCTCAAGGAAGTAGTACGGACATGGCACCGGTCACCGCCTCGGCGGACACCATGACCAGGCAGGAATGGGCCGCGGAGGTCCGCCGCCTGGCGCAGGAGCGCGACGCGGTCATCCTCGCGCACAACTACCAGCGTCCGGAAATCCAGGACGTCGCGCACCACACCGGCGACTCCCTGGCCCTGTCCCGTCTGGCCGCCACCGTCGACGCGGGCACCATCGTCTTCTGCGGCGTGCACTTCATGGCCGAGACCGCCAAGATCCTGGCCCCGGAGAAGACGGTCCTGCTACCGGACCCGGCGGCCGGCTGCTCCCTGGCCGACACCATCACCGCCGAGCAGGTGCGCGAGTGGAAGGCGCAGCACCCGGGCGCGGTCGTCGTCGCGTACGTCAACACCACCGCCGCGGTCAAGGCCGAGACCGACATCTGCTGCACCTCGTCCAACGCCGCCGACGTCATCCGGTCGATCCCCGAGGACCGGGAGATCCTGTTCCTCCCGGACCAGTTCCTGGGCGCCCACGTCAAGCGCGTCACCGGCCGCGACAACATCCACATCTGGATGGGCGAGTGCCACGTCCACGCCGGCATCGACGGGCACACCCTGCGCCGGCGCGTGGAGTCCGAGCCCGACGCCGAGGTCTACGTGCACCCCGAGTGCGGCTGCGCCACCTCCGCCCTGTACCTGGTCGGCAGCGGCGCCGTCCCGCAGGAGCGCGTCAAGGTCCTGTCGACCGGCGGCATGCTCACCGCGGCCGAGAACACCACCGCGAAGAAGGTCCTCATCGCGACCGAGACCGGCATGCTGCACCAGCTGCGCAACGCCAACCCCAGGACCGAGTTCGAGGCGGTCAACTCGCGCGCCGAGTGCCACTACATGAAGATGATCGACGCCGACAAGCTGCTGAACTCGCTGCGCTTCGGCACCACGGAGATCACCGTGGACGCCGACACCGCGGAGCGGGCCCGCCGCTCCGTCGAGCGCATGATCGCCATCGGCTCGCCCTCGCGCGGAGGCGAGTGAACAGGGCCCCTCACCCCGCGCGAGACCCCGGAGACCCGGCGTGAGGTAACAGAAACCTCACCTTCACGCCACAGTCCCCGGATTCCCCCGCGCGGTCCGACTCCCCCCACTACCGTCTGCGGTGTGGGGGGAGAATCGTGACCAGAGGCAACGAAAGAGACGAACCGGGTCCGGAGCCGGTCGAGGCGCTCTACGACGCCTTCGCACCGGCCCTGTACCGGTACGCCTGGTCCCTCCTGGGCGAGGGCCCCGGCACCGCCGACGCCGTGCACGACGGACTGGTCGCCGCGCGCACGCTCACCGAGCGGCCCGCCGACCCGGCCGAACGCGCCCCCTGGCTGTACGCCCTGGTCCGAGCGGCCGCCCGCCGCCGCGGGTTCGTCCACGTGTGCCCCTACGCCCGGCTGGCCACCGTGCCCGCCGAGGAGCCGGTCGCGCGCATGTTCTCCCGCCTCCCGGCCAGCCACCGCGAACTGGTCGAGCTCCACCTGCGCCACGCGCTGCCCGCCTCGGCGATCGCCCGCGTCCTGGGCCTGGACCACGACCTGTGCGCCGAGCTGGCCCGCTCGGCGGTGCGCCGCGCCGCCGACGGCCTGGCCGAGGCCCGCGACCCCCGGCGCGCCGCCCGCTCCCGCGAGCGCGTGCCCGCCGACGAGGGGCCGCCCTCACAGGCCGGCTGGCGCGCCCGGATGGAGGAGGTCTCCACCGCCCTGGCGCTGCTCCGCCCGCCGGGACCGCCCCCGGGCCTGCGCGACCGGGTCCTGGAGACCTGCACCGACCCCGGTCTGGAGGGGGAGCGCCGCCGCATCGCCCGGGAGATGCACCCGCTCACCTCCGAGGGCTACCCGCTGCACCGCTCCCGGGCCGCCGAGGACGCCGCCGGCATCGGCGGCGAGGACGGAGGGGACGGGACCGACGAGGCGCGGGCGCCGCGCCCCGCCCGGGTCCTGCCGGGCGACCGGCTGAGCACCGCCGACCACCCGGTCCGGGAGGAGCACCGGGCCCCGCTGCCCGGCCCCGGGGGCGTGGACGAGGACGAGGAGACCGCGCCCCGGCGCTCGCGCCGGGCGCTGCCGGTGGTCGCCGGGCTGGCCACCGCCGCCCTGGCCATGGCGCTGTGGGGCTGGGCCGGCGCCTCGGAGGAGCCCGCCACCGTCATCGGCACGGGCCCGGACGCCCCCCGGCCCGCCGGCCCGGTGCTCACCGGGGTGGAGACCTCATCCAGCGCCGCCGACACCCGGCCCGAGGCCGGGCCCACCACCCCGGGGGCACCGGCGTCGGGCACGCCCGACGCGCCGGAGACCGGGCAGGAGGAGCCGCGGGAGGAGACCGCCCCCGAAGAGCCGCAGGCCCCGCCGGCCGCTCCGGCCGACCCCGGCGACCCGCCCCGGGAGGAGCCCCCCGCGGGGGAGGCCCCGTCGCAGTCGCCCTCGCCCGGCCCCGGGGACGACGACGCCTCCGGCGGGGAACCCGGCGATGACGGGTCCGAGCGCGGAGGCGGTCTGATCAGCGGCCTGCTGGGCCTGCTCCTGGGCGGTGGCTGACGCCCGGGTCCCTGCGGGGCGGAGGTCCGGTCTAGAAGGAGGCGAGGAGGCGCTCGGCGGCGACGTGCAGCCGCCGCTCGACCTCGTCGACGTCGCGGCGGCCCTTGAGGACCTCCACCAGCTCGAAGATCCACACGCTGGTGAGCGACCCGGCCAGCACGTAGCCCACGCCCTCGCGGTCGATGTCGGGGGCGTCCTCGCGGGCGTCCTCGGCCGCCAGCGAGCCGGTGGCCACCCGCCAGACCAGGTCGGTGATGCGGACGTCCAGCTCGATCTTGACCTCGGCCATGATGAGCGAGCGCACCAGCGCGTCGGCCAGCTCCGGCTCGCGCATCAGCCCCCGGGTGGCGCGCAGCAGCACGTCCACGGCGCGGCCCGCGGGGGTGTCGGCGGTGGGCGGACGGCGGACGATGCCGCCCTCCAGCAGGTCGAGCTCCTCGGTGACCACGGCCACGACGAGGTCCATCTTGGAGGGGAAGTAGCGGTAGAGGGTGCCCAGGGCGACCCCCGCCCGCTCGGCGACCGAGCGCATCTGCATGGCCTCGACGCCGCCGCGCACGGCCAGGGCCGCCGCGGTCTGCACGATGCGCTTGCGTCGCTGGGTCTGGCTTCGCGACATGGTTCCGATCGGCGCCTGTACCGCCACAGGATCTCTCCCCTTCGTCGTCGGTCGCGCCGACTGCTCGCCGCAGCACCGAGAGGGCTACCAGGTGTGGCCGAAGCCCGTCCGGAGCACCGACCTTATGAGAACACGTTATCCAACCGCTTCCCGTTCGCGCAGCGGTTCCCTCCCATGATTCACGCCTCATTGACCGGCAGGGCAGCCGCCTTGCGGAACCGATCCAGGGTTTTTGGGAACGCTGGTACAGGATTTATAGAATATGTTCTATTTCGCTCCGGGACGGGTCGTCCACCCCCGGCGGTCACGCTGGGTGCACACCCGCCGCCGGACCTCCGCCCGGCCGCGGCCGGCGCACACCCCCCACTCTAGAATCGAATCCGATTCTGTTTCCAGTGAGAGGCCGCCCATGCCCGAGACACCCCCCGTCGAGGACCTCGGAGACGGCGTGTGGAGCCTGCCGGTGCCCATCCCCGGCAACCCCCTCGGCTTCACCTACGTCTACGTCCTGACCGGCTCCGACGGCCCCGTCCTCATCGACACCGGCTGGGACCACGACGACTCCTGGGACGCCCTGGTCAAGGGCCTGGCCCGGATCGGACACACCGTCGGGGAGGTGCGCGGCGCCGTCCTCACCCACTTCCACCCCGACCACACCGGGCTCACCGGGCGGCTGCGCGAGTCCTCCGACGCCTGGCTGGCCATGCACCCCGCCGACATCACCGTCACCGAGCGCATGCTCGCCCTCGACGGCGACGCCCGCCTGCGCTCGCTGGCCGACCAGATGCGCGCCGCCGGATTCCCCGAGGACGACGTCGACGAACTCCTGGCCGGCCCCCGCTACTCCCCTCCCCCGGTCGTCCCCGACCTCCCCCTGGCCGACGGCGCCCGCGTGGACCTGCCCGGCCGCGACCTGCGCGCCGTGTGGACCCCCGGCCACACCCCCGGCCACCTGTGCCTGCACCTGGCCGACGGCGGGCTCCTGTTCACCGGCGACCACGTCCTGCCGCGCATCACCCCGCACGTGGGGCGGTTCCCGCTGACCACCGGCGAGGGAGACCCGCTCGGCGACTTCCTCGCCTCCCAGCGGGCCGTCGGGGGCCTGCCCGGCGCCGACACGCTGGTGTGCCTTCCCTCACACGAGCGCCGTTTCACCGGGCTGGGCGCCCGCACCGCCGAGATCGTCGAGCACCACGAGGACCGCGTCGCGGAGATCCTGACGCTGCTCCGGGCCGCGGGCCCCGCCACCCTGTGGGAGGCCGCCGCCGGCCTCACCTGGCGCCGGCCCTGGGCCGATATGAGCGTCCGCTCCCGCCACATGGCCGCCGCCGAGACCGCGGCGCACCTGCGCCTGGCCGAGGAGCGCGGGCTGGCCGCCCTCACCGGAACCCCCTCCCTGCCCCGCTGGGTCGCCGTCACCGGGCCCGATGCCCCGGCATAGGATCCCTACCAACCGGCCCGGGGGCCGACCCGAACACAACTGACGAGTAACATATGGGACGCCCGTACCCGCCACCGGCCCGGCCCGCGCGCGACGCCCGGCGGCGACCACCCCGCCCACCGAGGCGGCCGGGCCCCGCGACCCAACGAAGAGGTGGACTCTTGACCCAGTCGGGCAAAAGCACGGGACCGCACCCCGACCGCCCCCTGCGCGTGGCCCTGCTCTCCTACCGGAGCAAGCAGCACGTGGGCGGCCAGGGCGTGTACGTCCGCCACCTGTCCCGCGAGCTCGCCGCACTGGGCCACGAGGTCACCGTCTTCTCCGGCCAGCCCTACCCCGTCCTGGACGAGGGCGTCACCCTGGAGAAGATCCCCTCCCTCGACCTCTACAACGACGCCGACCCCTTCGTCGCCCCGCCGCTGCGCGAGTGGCGCGACTGGATCGACGCCCTGGAGGTCGCCACCATGTGGACCGCCGGGTTCCCCGAGCCGCTCACCTTCTCCCTGCGCGCCAACCGCGAACTCCGCCGCCGCCTGGACGAGTTCGACGTCGTCCACGACAACCAGACCCTGGGCTGGGGCCTGCTCGGCATCAAGTCCGCCGGGATCCCCCTGGTCACCACCATCCACCACCCCATCAGCGTCGACCGCCGCATCGAGATCGACGAGGCACAGGGGTGGCAGAAGCTCTCCAAGCGCCGCTGGTACGGGTTCGTCAGGATGCAGGCCAGGGTGGCCCGCCGCCTCGACCCCATCCTGGTGCCCTCCCGGTCCTCCGCCGACGACATCGCCCGCGAGTTCGGCGTGGCCCCCGAGGCCATGGAGGTCACCCCCCTGGGCGTCGACACCCGCTACTTCCACCCGCGCCCGGAGGTCCGGCGCGTCCCCGGCCGCATCGTGTGCACCGCCAGCGCCGACAGCCCCCTCAAGGGCGTCGCCACCCTGCTGCGCGCCACCGCCGAACTCGCCGCCGAGCGCGACGTCACCCTGACCGTCGTCAGCAGGCCCCGCCCCGGCGGGCCCACCGACCGGCTGGTCGACGAACTCGGCCTGCGCGACCGCGTCGAGTTCGTCAGCGGCATCGACGACACCGCGCTGGCCGAACTCATCGCCACCGCGCAGGTCGCCGTCGTCCCGTCCTTCTACGAGGGCTTCTCCCTGCCCGCCGTCGAGGCCATGGCCTGCGCCACCCCGCTCATCGCCAGCCGCGCCGGGGCGCTGCCCGAGGTCGTGGGCACCGACGGCGACGCCGGCCGCCTCATCGCCCCCGGCGACCCCGGACTGCTGGCCGCCGAGCTCGCCCGCCTCCTCGACGACGACGCCGAGCGCGAACGCATGGGCGCCGCCGCCTGGCGCCGCGTCCAGGAACGCTTCACCTGGCGGGCGGTGGCCGAGCTGACCGCCCGCCGCTACGCGTCCACGATCGCGTCCGCCGCCGGCCGACGCCCCGCCGACGGGGACAGCCGCCCCGCCCCCGCCCGGGCCAACGGCGCCTGAGCACCTTTTTCGCAGAACACGAGGGAGCCTCCACTGATCACCGTCGACTTCACCCTGTTCCCCGTCGGTCCGGGCGACCGCGTGCTCGACCTGGGCTGCGGCGGCGGCCGCCACGCCTTCGAGGTCTACCGCCGCGGCGCCGACATCGTCGCCTTCGACCAGAACGTCGAGGACCTGGCCTCCGTCGAGACCATGTTCGCCGCCATGAAGGAGGAGGGCGAGGCCCCCGCCTCCGCCACCGCGGAGACCGTCAAGGGCGACGCCCTCGACATGCCCTTCGACGAGGGCTCCTTCGACCGCGTCATCGCCGCGGAGATCTTCGAGCACATCCCGCACGACACCGCCGCCATGAAGGAGCTGTACCGGGTCCTCAGGCCCGGCGGCATCGCCGCGGTGACCGTGCCCAGCTTCCTGCCCGAGCGCATCTGCTGGGCCCTCTCGGAGGAGTACCACACCAACGAGGGCGGCCACATCCGCATCTACACCCGCGCCGAGCTGGAGGCCAAGCTCAAGGCCACCGGGTTCCTGATCGGCCCGCACCACCACGCGCACGCCCTGCACGCGCCCTACTGGTGGATCAAGTGCGCGGTGGGCACCGACAACAACGACCACCCGCTCGCCAAGGCCTACCACGAGCTGCTCGTCTGGGACATGTTCCAGGCCCCCAAGGTGACCCGGGTGGCCGAGCGCCTGCTCAACCCGGTCATCGGCAAGAGCGTGGTCGTGTACGTGCGCAAGCCGCTCGACGCCGCCTGATGTCCGTCGTCACCGCACCGGACGACCTGACCCTGTGCCTGCCCGGCGTGCTGGACGCCGGGCAGCTGCTGCGCTCCGCCGACTACCTGGCCCGCAGCCAGGAGGCCGCCGGCGCCCTGCCCTGGTTCCCCGGCGGCCACACCGACGTGTGGGACCACGTCGAGTGCGCCATGGCGCTGACCGTCACCGGCCTGTGGGAGCCCGCGCACGCCGCGGCCGCCCGCCGCGCCTACCGGTGGCTGGCCGGCGCCCGCCACCCCGGCGGCGGCTGGCCCGCCAAGTTCCGCCAGGGCGTCCCCGTGACCGAGCTGCGCGAGGCCAACCACGCCGCCTACCCGGCCGTGGGGGCGTTCCACCACCTGCTCGTCACCGGGGACACGGCCTTCGCCGAGGAGCTGTGGCCCGTCGTCGAGGACGGCCTGGAGTTCGTGCTGGCCCTGCGCGGCGAACGCGGAGAGATCCTGTGGGCGCGCGGGGAGGACGGGTCCCCCGGCGACCACGCCCTGCTCACCGTCTGCGCCAGCGTGCACCACGCGCTGCGCTGCGGCGCCGCCCTGGGCGAGCGGCTGGGCCGCCCGCGCCCGGAGTGGACCGAGGCCGCCGACCGGCTGTCCGGCCTCATCAACGACGACGAGGACCTGTTCGCCGACCGCGGCCGGTTCTCGATGGACTGGTTCTACCCGATCCTGGGCGGCGCCGTCCGCGGCGAGGCCGCCCACGCGCGCCTGGCCGAGCGCTGGGACCGGTTCGTGGTCCCGGGCCTGGGCGTGCGCTGCGTCGACGACCAGCCCTGGGTCACCGCCGCCGAGACCTCCGAACTGGTCCTGGCCCTGGCCGCCGTGGGCCGGACCGGGGACGGCGTGCGCATCCTGCGCGAGGTGCAGCACCTGCGCGACGGCGACGACGGCGTCTACTGGACCGGCTACCAGTTCGCCGAGCAGGTGCGCTGGCCGGTGGAGCGCAGCACCTGGACCACCGCCGCCGTGATCCTCGCCGTGGACGCCCTCACCCGGACCACGCCGGGGTCGCACGTGTTCCTGCACACCTGGGACGGGTGAGCCCGGGCGCACACGGCGAAGGGGCCGCGGACGTCGCCGTCCGCGGCCCCTTCGCACTCACCCCGCCCGGCGGGGTCAGCCGGCCGGGAACTCCCTGACCTCCTCGCGGGCCGGCGGGGTCTCCCCGCCGCCGCCCTCGCCGTCACCCGGCCCGGGGAACTCCGGAACCTCCGGGACCTCCGGCGTGCCCGGGTTCTCCGGGGTCTCCGGGACCTCGGGGACCTCCGGCGTGCCCGGGTCCTGGGGCGTCTCCTCCGGCAGCTCCTCCACCGGCTCCTCCGGAGCCTGGGTGGACGGGTCCGGCGCCCAGTACTGGGTGGACCCGGCGAACGCGGGCGGCGGGAACTCCTTGCGCTCGTACCCCTCCATCGCCCGCTGCATGTAGTCGCGCCAGATCGGCGCCGCCACACCACCACCGGAGATGTCGTAGCCGGGGATGCCGAACGACTGGTTGTTCTCGTTGTAGACGCCCACCGCCGTGGACAGCTGCGGGGTGTACCCGACGAACCAGGCGGCGACGCTGTCCGAGGTGGTACCGGTCTTGCCCGCCACCGGGTGCGTCCAGAAGTTCGCCGAGGTGCCGGTACCGCCCTGGACCACCTGCTCCAGCGCGTAGGTGACGTCCGCGGCGGTCGACTCCTTGATCGCCTGCCGGGACTCCACCTCGGGGCGCACCTCCTCGCCGTCGGCGTTGAGGATCGACTTGATCACGTGCGTGTCCACGTGGCGGCCGCCGTTGGCGAAGGTCGCGTACGCGCCCGCCTGGTCCAGCGGCGTCACCGTGGAGACGCCCAGCGCCAGGGTGGGCACCAGCTGGTGGTCCTCGATGCTGCCCTCGCGCAGGCCGATGTCGTACGCGGTGTCGCGCACGTTCTCGTAGCCGACCTCCATGTTCAGCTCGACGAAGCCGAGGTTGTTGGAGACGCGGGTGGCCTGGACCAGGTCCATCGGACCGCCCGGGGCGTTGCCCGCGTTCTGGATCCGCGAGCCCTGGATCTGGCGCGGGCCGCTGCCGTCCACGAAGCTGTTGAGGCTGTAGCCCTCCTCCAGCGCGGTGGCCAGCACGTAGGGCTTGAACGCCGAACCGGCCTGGGCGCCGCCCAGCAGCGCGCTGTCGTACTGGTTCTCCAGGTAGTCGTGGCCGCCGTAGAACGCCAGCACCTCACCGGTGGCGTTGTCCACGGTCGCCATGCCGACGTTGACGCCCTCGGGGATGACCTCCTGCGGGATGGCGGCCTCCACCACCTCGTAGGCGGCGTCCATCATGTCCTGGTCGAAGGTGGTGACGACGGTGAAGCCCTGCCGGTTGATCTGGTCCTCGGTGTAGCCCAGCTCCTCCAGCTCGCGCATCGCGGCCTCGTACATGTAGCCGCGGTAGCCGCTCAGGTCGTTGTCGGCCCCGGGCTCGTACTCGATCGGCGCGGGGAACTCCATCCCGTCGGCCTCGGACTGGGTGATGGCGCCCGTGGTCACCATGCCGTCGACGACGTAGCGCCAGCGCTGCTCCATCTCCGGCGTGGTGTTGACGTCCGCCTCGCCGAACGGCGTCGGCTGCTGGATGGCGGCGGCCAGGAAGGCGGCCTCCTCCGGGGTCAGCTCATTGGCGTTCTTGTCGTAGTAGGCCTGGGCCGCGGCCTGGATCCCGTAGGCCTGGCGGCCGAAGTAGATGGTGTTGAGGTACTGCTCCATCACCCATTCTTTGGTCTCGCTCTGGTCGACCTTGATGGAGATGATGATCTCCTGGATCTTCCGGGAGACGGTCTGCTCGAAGGACACGCCCTCGTAGTAGTTGCGGACCATCTGCTGGGTGATGGTGGAGCCGCCCTGGACCTGCTGGCCGGTGACCGTGGACCAGACGGCGCGGGTGGTGCCGCGCACGGAGACGCCGGGCTCGGTCCAGAAGCCCCGGTCCTCGGCGGAGATGACGGCCTCGACGACCTGGTCGCCGTTCTCGGTCATCTCCTCGTAGGTGATGGGGTCGCGGTCGGTGCCGCGGTAGGCGAACTCGGTCTCCCCGTCGCCGAAGTAGAAGGTCGACCCCTGCTCCACGGCGTCGGCCTTCGCGGCGTCGGGGACCTCGACGGTGGCGTAGAAGTACGCGAAGGCGCCGCAGGCGATGATGACCATCAGCGCGGAGGCCACCAGGAAGGTGCGCAGGATCCGCCACCAGAGCGGCTTCTTGCGCTTGCCCTTCTTGGCCTTGGCCTTCTTCCCGGGACCGGTGCCGGCGGGACCCGACGGGCTGGACGAACCGCTGGGACCGGTGGGGCCGCCGGGCCCCCCGGGGCCGCTCGGGCCTCCGGGACCGTTCGGGCCTCCGGGACCCTGGGGCGGGCGGCCCGCGCCGGCGGCTCCGACGTAGTTGGACAGCCGCTGCGGCTGCGGCCACATCGCCCCGGCCTCGGCCGCGGACTCCTCCGTGACCTGGGGGTCCGGAACGGGCCCGGCGACGGACTGCGGAGCCTCGGGCGCACCGGGGGGCGTGGCGGGAGGCGCGGCGGACACGGGAGGCGTCGAGGGCTCGGCCGCGGACCCGGCGGGCGGGACCGGCGGGGCGGCGGGAGTCCAGGACGGGGCCTCGGGCGCACCGCCCTGCGCGGCTCCGGCGGGCTCGGCGGCGTCGGCGGCCTTCCCGGCCGCGGCGGTGGTGGTGTCGTCGGCGGCGGGCGCGGGCTCGGAACCGGCCGCGGCGGCGCCCGGCTCGGACGCACCGGACCCCTCGGACCCGTCGGTCGCGGACCGGGGGCCGTCGGCCGGCTCGGGAGCCTGCGCCGCGGTGGCGGCGGCAGCGGCCACCGCGGCCGCGCCGGCGGACTCCTCCGCGGAGGAACGCTCCCCGGATTCGTCGGCGGTCTCCCTCTCCGCCTGCGCGGACGCCGTTTCGGGCTCGTCGGCCGCCGAGTTTCCGGTCACCTCCGGAGCCGCCTCGGCGGACTCCTCCGCGGTCTCCGCGGTGGCCCTCCCCGGCTCCCGCCCGTCCTCCCCCTCGGAGGACTCGTCGAAGCCCTGCTCCGCGAGGACCTGCGCGACCCGCTCGCGGAAGAAGGTGCCGCTGGTCTTGAAAGTGATGGGCCCGGAGTCGGCCGCCGAGTCGGCGTCCCCGCCACCACCGGTGGTCGGGGCGCGGTCGGCCGTGTCCTCTCCGGCGTCGGGCAGCTCCTCCGCAGAGGTGTCGTTGGTCTCCGGCGCGACGTCCTCATCGTGCACGGGGCGCTGCCCATCCGCCCCGTTCGCGCCGTTTGTGCTCTCGCTCAGCTCCCCGCCCCCATGGCAAATCACGTCCGGCACGGTGCCGTCCTGGTATTTGACGCGCAACCGCCCCGGATCGGTTCAGTCAAGATTTGGACCGAAGTGGTCTTTCGGGGGATAACGCCACCATCGCTCCGCCCCTTCTCGACACGATACCGGGCCGTAACCATGTCAAGGCCGAATCCATAACCGGGTGGTGACTTCTTACCGAAGGCTTACCCGGCGGGGGCGTGTCCCAGGACGGCCGTTGCCCGACCGGTTCGGGGAGGTGGGAGGGCTCAGGCGACCCGTTCCAGGACCCGCATCGAACCGACCGCCGCGACCTCTTTGAACAGACCGGAGTCCAGGGCCCGGAGGTAGATGTTGTACGGGGGGCGCCCGCCGTCCGCGGGGTCGGGGAAGACGTCGTGGATCACCAGCGCGCCGCCGGGGGCGACGTGCCCGCTCCAGCCGGCGTAGTCGGCCTGCGCGGCCTCCTCGCTGTGGCCGCCGTCGATGAACAGCATCCCCAGCGGGGTGCCCCACACCGAGGCCACCTCGGCGGAGCGGCCGACCACGACGATGACCTCGTCGTCCAGCCCGGCCAGGGTGAGGGTCCGGCGCAGGTGCGGGAGCGTGTCGAACTTCCCGGTCTCCCGGTCCACGAGCGTCGCGTCGTGGTACTCCCAGCCCTCCTGGTGCTCCTCCGACCCGCGGTGGTGGTCCACGGTGACCACCTTCACGCCGGTGGCCCGGGCCGCCGCACCGAGGAAGACGGTGGACTTGCCACAGTAGGTGCCGATCTCCACGACGGGCCCGACAGGGGCGTAACGGAGGGCGGTCTCGTACAGGGCGGTGCCCTCGTCCGTGGGCATGAAGCCCTTGGCGGCCTCGGCGGCGGCGAGCAGGTCGGCGGGGATGGGAATCGTCATGGGTGAATTGTCCCACCGGTGGGGGGCGGGTCCTCCGTTCGGCTCCGCTGATGCGCCCGTGTGCGCCCCTCCAACGCCGTGGTGGGCGACGGGTGGGTCCGTCCGGGGCCCAGCCGCGTCCTGAGGGCGGAACGTCTCCTTCGGCCCCAGGGGGGTGGAGGTGGGTGTTCCCGTCGTCCCCGGGCACACGGGGAAGGCCGCAGGGGGTCGCCCGCGGAGCGGGCCCTCAGCCACTGCCGGGGAGCGCCGCTGGGCCTCCGCCGCAGGGGGTGATGGTTCGCGCATACCCACGGACCCAGCACCAGCACCAGCACCAAGGACACTCTCATGCCCTTTCAACGCTGTGGTGGGTGACGGGTGGATCTGTCCGGGGCCGAGCCACGGCCGGAGAGCGGATCATCTCCTTCGACCCCAGGGGGCGAGTGTGGGCGTTCCCTCCGTCCCGGACACAGGGGGTGGAGGCCGCGCGTACCTGCGGGCCCTGGCCGCAGGGGGTTTCCCACCCGGCTGGGGTCCTCAGCCACCAACGGAGGGCATCGCGGGGCCCCTGCCTCAGGGGGTGAAGGCCGCGGGTGGCTTCCCACCCCAGCCCGAGGGGGTTTCTCACCCGACCGGGGCCCTTGGCCACAACCGGAGGGCATCGCTGGGCCCCCGCCGCAGGGGGTGAAGGCCGCGGTCGGCTTCCCACCCCAGCCCGAGGAGGGTCTCACCCGACCGGGATCTCAGCCACCACCGGAAGGCGGACCGCCACCTCCGCCCCAGCGGGTTTCCCACCCAACCGGGGCCTCAGCCCCTGTCGGAAGGCGAACCGCTACCTGCGCCGCAGGGGGTGAAGGCCGCGGTCGGCTTCCCGCCCTGGCCCCAGGGGGTTTGGGAGGGCAGGCCGGGGCCTTCGCCATAGCCGTGTGAGGCCAGTGGGGTGCCCGGCCCCAGGGCACAAAAAAGGGGGGCCGCCCCAAGGACGACCCCCAAAACAGGGAAAGCCCCCACCCGAAGGCAGGGGCTCTCAACCCGAAGAAAACCGTGGCGGCAACCTACTC
>NZ_JBHVLR010000035.1:0-14870 GCF_042797335.1 Nocardiopsis sp. NPDC057823
GGTAGGGCGGTACTCGGCCCGGGCCCCGGGGGGTGAGGCGGACTGTGAGGTTTCCAGGTCGGTCACCGTTTGGGGTGGGCGGTCTGTGGTCGCAGCCACGGGTGACTGGTTTCCAAGAGCTGAATCGCCTGGGAGGGTACAGCCGCGGAGCGTGGATCCGTCCCCGCGCAGTCGGCGCCCGGCAGACCACCAGAGGGGTGCGTTGGGCGCACACCCTCAGTGGTGGGGGTGCGCTTTCCGGGGACGGGTCCGCGCGAGGCGCGCGCACCCGCACCGCCTGGAAAGGTTGGGGGCGCCGGCGGCGGTGAAGGGGCTCCACGCTGTCGCCTACTCCCGCGGATGACCGCGGTACGGACGGGAGCGGGGGTGAAAGCCGCACGTACCCACGGGCCTTGGCCCCAGACCGGGCACAGGACCGCGTACCTCAGCCGCCGGGGGTGAAGGCCGCGTGTACGCGCGGGCCCAGACCCCAGGGGGTGTGGGAAGGCGTGATCGCGACCCTCGCCCCAGGGGGTGTTGCCGCACATACCCGCGACCTCGCCCCCAGCTCGGGCACAGGACCGCGACCTCCGCTCCGGAGGGTGTGGGGAGGAGGGGCCGGCCACCTTCGCCATGCGGGTGAGACCCGCACCCTGCCGCCGGCCCCGACCCACGGCACGGGAACGCCTCTACGGCGTTTGCGGCGTGCACCTGGTGGGACCAAGGCCGAGGTTCTGTGTCCGGCCTGGGGCTGAGGTTTCCAGTCGGGCGGGAACCCCCTGGGGCCGAGGCGGGGCGGGAACCCCCTACGGCCTTCGCCCCCGGGGCGAAGGCCCCCGACGCCCACCGGCGGTGGCCGAGGACATCAGGAAGCCGGACACCCGCCCCCGGAGCCGAAGGAGACGAGATCCGCCCTCCGACCGTGGCTCGACCCCCGACAGGCCTACCCCCGACCGCCCTACCCGTCACCCACCACAGCGTTGAAAGAGCCCAAGGGAACGCCTGAGCGGATCAAGCCCACCCCCGCCCCCCGTCACCCCAGGGACGTATGCCCGATGGACGCCGGTTCCGCGTGTGCGTGCAGGTCGGCCGCCTCGATCTCCTCCCGGGTGATCCCCAGGATGAACGCGATCGTGTCCAGGTAGGGCACGTTCACCGACGTGTCCGCCTGCTGGCGGACCACCGGCTTGGCGTTGAACGCCACGCCCAGCCCGGCCGTCTGGAGCATGTCCAGGTCGTTGGCCCCGTCGCCCACGGCGACGGTCTGCTCCAGCGGCACCCCGGCCTCGCGGGCGAACCGCTCCAGCGTGACGGCCTTGCCCTTGCGGTCCACGACCGGGCCCACCAGGCCCCCGGTCAGTTTGCCGTCGACGATCTCCAGCGTGTTGGCGGCGGAGTAGTCCAGGCCGAGCCGCTCCACGAGCACGTCCGTGATCTGCGTGAAGCCGCCGCTGACGATGCCGCACTCGTACCCCAGCCGCTTGAGCGTGCGGATGAGGGTGCGGGCGCCGGGGGTCAGCTGGATCTCCTCGCAGACCTCCGCGATGGCGTCGGCGTCCAGGCCCTTCAGCAGGGCGACCCGGCGGCGCAGGGACTCCTCGAAGTCCAGTTCGCCGCGCATCGCCTGCTCGGTGACGCGGGCGACCTCCTCTTCGCAGCCTGCGTGGGCCGCCAGCAGTTCGATGACCTCGCCCTGGATCAGGGTGGAGTCGACGTCCATGACGATGAGGTGCTTGGCGCGGCGGTGCAGGCCGCTGGGCTGGACGGCGACGTCCACGCCCTGGGTGGAGGCCTCCATGGCGAGCTCGGCGCGCAGCTGCGCCAGGCGGGCGGGGTCGCCCGCGGCGCCGGAGATCTCCATCTCCACGGAGGTGACCGGGTAGCTGGACAGCCGCTCGATCCGGTCGATGTTGGCGCCGGCCCGGGCCACACAGGAGGTGATGGCGCCCAGCGCGCCGGGGCGCAGCGGGTCGGCGAGCACGGTGACGTGCAGCCGTGCGGCGGAGGAGGACTCGTTGACCCGGTTGTGCGCGTCCCCGGAGGCGTAGTCGGCCTCCATGTCGAGGTCGATCGCGGTCTTGTCGAGCGCGTTGCGGACCTCTTCGAAGACGCGGTGGCGGCTCACCCCGGGGGCGACGCGCTCGTCCACCTCCAGGACGGCGCCCAGGACGAGGCGTCCGGCCAGGACGACCTGCTCGAGGTCGACGATGGTCACGGGGAAGACGGAAAGGGTGCTCAGCAGGCGCGCGCTGATCCCCGGACGGTCGCGACCGGTCACCGTCACCGACAACGTGGTTTCATCATTCATGGCGCTGTCCACGGTACTCGGCCGCTCGCCGGCGCCGTCGCGCAGGTCGCTTCTTTTCCCAGCTAGTTCACTATGTGGACACCCGGGCCGGGGTCTTCCCGGGCCCTGGTGTCACTTCTGCTTCTTCGACTTGCGCGGTTTCTTCGCCTTCACGGAGACTCCGCCCAGCATGCAGGTGCCGGTGAGCCGGATGACGGGGGCGTTCGGGTCGGTCACCTGGTCCGTTCCGTGCAGCTCGGTGCCGCCGAGGATCCCGGACGTGTTGTTGATCACCCTGACCCCGTGGGGGACGGTGATGTCGACCCCGCCGAGGATGACGGCGACCTGGATGGTGACCTCGCGGCGGCTCAGGACGGCCTCGCGCAGGTCCAGGTCGACGCCGCCGCACAGGACGGACACGTTGGTGCGGGGCTCGACCAGCCAGCGGCCCTTGCGCTCGCAGCCGCCGAACACGGCGACCATGTTCTCCGAGCCCTTGCTCTGCCCGGCCAGGTCGCGGGCCTCCTGGCCCAGGATCTCCATGCCGTCGGCCGCGTGCGCGCCGTCGACGGCGGTGGGGAACGGGCTGTGCCCGGCAGCGGGCAGGTCGGAGACGATGGGCGCGAGCTCGCCCATGGTCTTGGCCTTGTAGAGGGTGTCGAGTCGTTCCTCGTGCTCCACGGGGGTGAGGCGACCCTCCGCCAGCGCTTCGCGCAGGCGTTCGGCAACCTTGTCACGGTCCGCGTCGGAAGCTCGGATGTGCTCGGGCTGCATGGTGTCGGGTCTCCTCCTCGATCGTGGGCCGGGCGTCGGCCGCACTCCAAGTATGGGTTCGGGCCCGTCGCGGGCGGATCAGGTATCTTCCCTGGCCCTACCCTGAGACTCCCCCTCAGGCCCCCAGGACCAAGGATGCCCCTTCCGGGCCGTACCGGCCAGGGCCGGTACCGGGTCGTGACCGTCGGGCGGGGCAGTGCGCGGTGCGGGCGCCCCGCCCGGACGGCGTGTCAGGCCGCGATGAACCGGTCCACCAGCAGCTCCAGCCTCTGTTCGGCGTACTGCGGCGGCAGCCGCTCCTCCCGGGTCAGGGTGGCCAGCCCGTGCAGGGCGGCCCAGAACACCTCGGTGAACAGCCCCGGGTGGACGCCGTCCCCGGAGACCTCGCCGAGTGTCTCCAGCAGGGCGGCGAAGGCGTCCTTCAGGGGCTCGGGGGTGTCCTCGTGCGCGAAGGCCAGGCCGCCGTCGAGCCGGAACATGGCGTCGTAGACCGCCGGGTTGCGCACGGCGAAGTCGAGGTAGGCGCGGGCGAGGGCGGCCACCCGCGACCGGGGGCCGTCCGCGGCGGCGGTCGCGGCCCGCAGCGCCACGGCCATCTCGGCGGCGCCCTGGAGGGCGACGGCGCCGATGATCTCGCGTTTGCCGCGGAAGTGGCTGTAGAGGACGGGCTGGCTGTACTCGATGCGCTCGGCGAGCCGGCGGGTGGTGACGGCGTCCCAGCCTTGCCGCTCGGCGAGTTCGCGGGCCGTGGCCACGATGAGGCGTTCGCGCTCGGCCCGTTCGCGCTGCTTGCGTTCCTGTACCGACATGGCTTGATTCTAGCACTGCTAGACAATCGAGCGGCGGCAGTATTAGCATCGCATCAAAATCTAGCGGCGCTAGAAACTTGGAGGCACAGCCGTGCTCGTCGCACTGGAGATCGTCACCACCGTGATCGTGGGCCTGATGGTGGGGGTGGAGCTCGCCGTCGCCCTCGTCTTCAACCGGATCCTCGACGCCCTCCCCGAGGACAGCGGCCAGCTCGGCCGGAGCCACGGGGGCCGGATGCTCGGGGCCGTGATGCCGGTCTGGTACATCGGCTCGCTCGTGCTCGTCGGGATCTGGGCCGTCGCCGGGTGGCACCAGGAGGGTGTCGGCCTCGTCGTCACCGCCGCCGCGCTGCTGGTCGTCAGCGTGCTCATGTCGGTCCTGCTGCTCGTCCCGATCAACAACAGGGGCAAGACGTGGACCCCCGAGAACCGGCCCGCCGACTGGAAGCGGCAGATGAAGCGCTGGGACCTCTACCACTACGTCCGGGTGGCCGTCATCACCGCGGCCTTCGCCCTGCTGGTCACCGCCCTCGCCTGAGCCCGCGGCCCCGGACGGACGGCCGGCGAGGCCGGCCGGGGCGGGCCGCGTTCGCCGGCCGGCGGACGCGGCGCCGCGGCTCTCCCCTCCGCGGCTCTCCCCTCCGCCTCTCCTCCACCCCTCCTCGGCCGCGCGCCCGGCGCATGCCGCGGGGGCCGGGCGCCGTACGGGGAGGGCCCGCCGGTCACGGCACGGCACGTGCCCCGGGACGCGGGCTCAGAGGGGGATCGAGGAGTGCGCGGCCACCAGGGCCCGGCGCACGGCCGAGTCCAGCCGGCGCAGGGACCGCGCCCTCAGCTCCGCCTGGTGGGCGCTCATGCCGCGGCCGGAGCGGGCGTCGGCCAGCTCCACGACCGCCGCCAGGCGCGCCGCCTGCTCGGCGACACCGCGGGCGCGCTGCGGGTAGGCGGGCGGGAGCCCTCCGCCGCCCCCGTCGGCGGAGCCCAGCGCGTTCACCCGCCGGCGGACATCGGGGGAGAAGCCGGTGAGGTCGTCGACGCCCTCCAGGTCGCGGGCGACCTCGATGAGGGTGAGCTTGAGCGCCTGCTCGGCCTCGGCCAGGCCGGGTACCTGGGGGATCGTGTCGTTGGCCCGATACGGGGTCCAGGAGACCCCCACGTAGGATGAACCCCGCCGGTCGGTCGTGGGGACCAGCCCCACCTGGCGGTCGGCGAGTCGGAGCAGTACCCCCTCCCGCGCCTCCAGCGCGGCCTGGTTGAACTCCCCGGGGCCGACCAGACCGAGCGGGTCCCCTTGTACGGGCAGTGCCAGCCGGAACGCCGAGGGTCTCGTACCCGGCAGGCCACGAAGTCGTACCAGTGCGGCCCGCAGCGGTACGCCCTCCTCGAAGGGCAGGTCCCCCGGCGGTACGGTCCCGATGAGCTGGGGCCCGCTGTGGCGTTCGACGGCGTCCACGGCCTCGTCCAGGCCGACGTGCCCGGACAGCCAGGCGTTGCCCCAGGCGACGAGTGTTGCGGACGTGGAGTTCATGGCTCCAGGGTAGGTCGGTGCTGCGCCGGCCGGGTCGGCACTGCACCGGCGCGGGACGCGAGTGACGTGAGGGAGAACGATGGACGGTCGGGTTCTGGGGCTGAGCGGTGTCACCGTGCGGCGGGGTGACGCGCTCCTGCTGGACGGCGTGGACTGGTCGGTGCTGGAGGGTGAGCGCTGGGTGGTCCTGGGCCCCAACGGCGCGGGCAAGACCACCCTGTTGAGCGTGGCCTTCAGCCAGCTGTACCCCACCTCGGGCGAGGTGGAGATCCTGGGCGAGCACCTGGGGCGGGTGGACGTGTTCGAGCTGCGGCCGCTCATCGGGTACGCGGGGGCGGCGATCGCCAACCGCATCGAGCAGGGCACGCCGGTCCTCGACCTGGTGCTGAGCGCGGCCTACGGGTACCTGGGCCGGTTCCGGGAGGAGTACGGCGTCCCGGACCTGGGCCGGGCGCGGGCGCTGCTGGGCCACTGGGGCGTCGGCGACCTGGCCGACCGGGAGTTCCACACGCTGTCGGAGGGCGAGCGCAAACGCGTGCTGATCGCCCGGGCGCTGATGTCGGACCCCGAACTGCTGCTGCTGGACGAGCCCGCGGCGGGCCTGGACCTGGGCGGCCGCGAGGACCTGCTGCGCCGCCTGGGCGCGCTGGCCCGCAACGAGGCGGCCCCGGCGCTGGTGGTGGTGTCGCACCACGTCGAGGAGATCCCGGCCGGGTTCACGCACGGGCTGCTGCTGCGCGGGGGCGGTGTGGTCGCGGCGGGTCCGCTGGACGAGGTGATGACGGCCGACAACCTGTCGGAGACGTTCGGCCTGCCCCTGAAGGTGGAGCGCGACGGCGACCGCTGGAACGCCCGGGCGGTCTGACCCCGGACCCGCTCCCGACCTCCGAGAACCCTTCCCCGCTCTCCTCCCGTGCACGGCCGGCGGTCCTCCGCCGGCCGTCCCCTTTTCCCGGATCCCCGGTGACCTCCCTGTCCTCGGCGCCGGGACCGGGGCCGAGGACAGGGTCCGGGACCGACGGCGGGCCGTTGCCGATACCGGGGCCCAGAGTGGACGCTGTCCCAAAACACGGATAAGGGGTACGGAAACAGCGCCATCATATTGACCTTAAATACTGTTCCTGTCCGGATATAGCTCCTTGATGTGACTTCGGGTACCGTCTTCGGCGGTGAGCGGAACGCTCCAATTCGGCGCGCTTTATGATCATCGGGTGGGCGGGGCCGGGCGATGCGCGGTCCGTGCCCGCGTTGCCTGCACCCCCGTCAGGAGAACCGGAGCTGCCCAGATGTCGATGTCGAATACCGCCGCGGCGCATACCGCCCCGGAGCGCGACAAAGGGGTGATCGCATGACCATGGTCATCATCGTCGCCCTTTTCGTCGCCGTTCTCCTTCTCATCTTCTGGCGGAGCGTGCGCATCATCCCCCACTCCATGCAGGACGTGGTGGAGCGCTTCGGCAAGTACCACCGCACCCTGGACTCGGGGTTCAACGTCGTCATTCCGGGCGTCGACCAGGTCCGCGAGCGCATCGACCGCCGCGTCCAGGTGGTGAGCTTCCCGCCGCAGTCCGCCATCACCGAGGACAACCTGGCCGTGGAGGTCGACTCCGCGGTCTACATCCGGGTCGTGGACGCCTACCGCGCCACCTACGAGGTCGCCAACTTCATCCAGGCGGTCGAGCAGCTCACCCTCGCCACGCTGCGCAACGTCATCGGCGGCATGAACCTGGAGGGGACCCTCACCTCCCGCGACCAGATCAACCGCGAACTGAAGGCGGTGCTGGACGAGGCCACCAGCGACTGGGGCATCGAGATCAGCCGCATCGAGCTGAAGGGCATCGAGCCCCCGGGCTCGGTGCAGGAGGCCATGGAGATGCAGATGCGCGCCGACCGCGAGAAGCGCGCGCAGCTGCTCAGCGCGGAGGGCGAGAAGCAGTCCGCGGTGCTGCGGGCCGAGGGTGAGCGGTCGGCGGCGGTGCTGCGGGCCAAGGGGCAGGCGGAGGCGCAGATGCTCACCGCCAAGGCCGACGCCGAGGCCCAGACCCTGCGGGCGCGCGGTGAGGCCGACGCCATCCACATGGTGTTCAAGGCCCTGCACACCAGCAAGGTCGACCCCGACGTGCTGGCCTACCAGTACCTCCAGAAGCTCCCGGAGATCGCCAAGGGCGACGCCAACAAGGTGTGGATCGTGCCGTCCGAGATGGGCCAGGCCATCCAGGGGGTGGGCGCCGCGTTCCAGCGCCTGCGCGACGAGGTCGTGCGGGTGCCCTGACGCCCCCGCCGCGACCCGCAGTGCGGCCCCGGTGCGCCCGAGCGCCCCGGGGCCGCACGGCTTCACGCAAGACCTGCCCCACGGGCCGCAGGGCCCGTCCCGGCGGCCAGTGGATGACCCGATGACCGGCTCACCGGGGCCGCTCTCGTAGGCTGTGGGAGCCCTCGACGGTCGGGGAGCGGAGAAGCCACGAAAGCCGGACTATGGAACTCTGGGAGGCTGCGGCCGTCCTCCTGGCGGGGATCGCCGCCGGGGGGATCAACTCCATCGCGGGGTCGGGGACCCTGTTCACCTTCCCCGTGCTCCTGGCCCTGGGGTACCCGCCGATCACCGCCACCATCTCCAACAGCATCGGCCTGGCGCCCGGCAGCATCAGCAGCGCCATCGCCTACCGCAGGGAGCTGGCCGGGCAGCGCTCCCGGGTCATCAGGCTGGGCGGCATGTCCCTGATGGGGGCGATCACCGGCGCGCTGCTGCTCATCTACCTGCCCGCCGGGGTCTTCGAGAAGGTCGTCCCGTTCATGATCGGCGCGGCCTGTGTGCTGATCATCCTCCAGCCGCGCATCACCCGCTGGGCCCGGGCCCGCAAGCCCGCGCGCAGGGACGGCGGTCCGCTGCTCCCGCTGGGCGCCTACCTGACGGGCAGCTACGGCGGCTACTTCGCCGCGGCCCAGGGCATCATCCTCATGAGCATCCTGGGTGCCGCCCTGGACGACGACCTCCAGCGGCTCAACGGCCTGAAGAACCTGCTCGCGGGGATCGTCAACGGCGTCGCCGCCGTGTTCTACATCGTGCTGGCCTCGCCGTCGTGGCCGGTGGTCGGCCTCATCGCGGTGGGCTCGATCCTCGGCGGCTACCTGGGCGGCCGGTTCGGCCGCCGGCTGAGCGCCGCAGCCCTGCGCGTCGTCCTGGTGGTCGTGGGCCTGTCCGCGGCGATCCAGCTGCTCATGGGCCGGGTCTGACCCGTCCCACCGCGCGGGGGCCCGCCTCCGGCTCCGGGGCGCGCCCGGCGCTCGCGCCCGGGCGGGGGGTCAGGTGCGGAAGTACCCGCGCCGGTCGGCGTCGTCGATGAGCGCCGTCGCGTACGCCCCCAGCGCCTCGGACCCCTCGGCGATCAGCTTGACCTTCTCCATGACCTGGGCCCGGGTGATCCCGAACCGCACCCAGGTGCCGCCCTCGTTGTGCCAGTTCGCGAGCATCGGCGACAGCCGGTCCACGGCCCGGGCGAACCGCGCCTCGGGGGTGACCCTGGCCTCGAACTCCTCCCAGAGGGCGCGGGCGGCCTCGGCCTGGTCCTCGGGGAGCAGCGGGAAGATGCGGTCGGCGGCGGCGCGCTCGCGCTCGGCCTGGGTCTGCGAGTTGACCTGGTCGAACAGGAAGGTGTCGCCCGCGTCGATCTCCACGATGTCGTGCAGCACCAGCATCTCGACGACCCTGTCGATGTCGGTGCCCTCGGGGGCGTACTCGGCGAAGGTGCGCGCGGTCAGCGCCAGATGCCAGGAGTGCTCGGCCGAGTTCTCCCTGCGGGACCCGTCCACCAGCAGGTTCTGCCGCAGGATGCGCTTGAGTTTGTCCACCTCCAGAAGGAAGCGGAGCTGCGCGTTCAACCGCTCGTTGTCGACCCCGCTGGCAAAGACCGGTGCCGGTTCCGTCACGTGGTTCGCCCTCCTGAAGGATGAGTCGAAACGGTCAGGTGGACCGCCCTCGAGCGGTCGCCCCTGGATGATCCCATGGAACGCGGACCGACTGTCGCGGCGGCGTCCGTTAAGGGGACGGCCGGAGATGCGGCGGAGTGCACACGGTGAACGCGGTCTCACGGGGAGGTTGCGGTCGCGCGCGGACCGCCACCGGGGTACCGGACCCCTCACGCACCGCCCCGGACCTGCGCGGAAGCCGTGACGTGCCGGTGGAACCACTCTGTCAGGGCGCGGTCGGCGAGCACGCCGCCGGGGGTGAGCGGGCCCGGTTCCAGCCCGGGTTCGGGGCCGATGGCGTGCGCCAGGTCGGGGATCACGATGTGACGGAGCACATGGTCGGTGCCCTCGGGCGACACGGGTGCGGCGGCCTCCTGTTTCAGGCGGCGGCCGCGCCGCCGGAGCCAGCCCGAACCGCGCTCCTCGGGCTCCGCGGTGCCCGAGAACTCGGCGCGCAGCGCCTCGTGCAGGCCCAGGCCGTGCTCGGGGGGCAGCACGTCGTCCCGGCCGCCGCTGACGACCAGTACCGGGACGCGGCGCCTGGCGACCTCGGGGGCCCGGGAGGTGAAGTCGAACCGCTCGCGGACCGCCAGCGCGTCCTCGGTCCAGCCGTAGGGGGCGCCGCGGTTGCGCTCCCGGGCGGCCAGGACGGGCGCCGGGTCGGTGACCGGGTTGACCAGGGCCGCAGCGCCGACCGGCAGGTCGCCCTCGGCCAGGGACAGCAGGACCGCGGAGGCGCCCGCGCCCACCCCGAGCAGGCCGACCGGGTCGTCGGTGATCGGGAACAGGGAGCGCAGCTCGGCGACCAGCCGCGGCAGCTCGGCCGCGGCCCCCTCGACCACGGGGCCGAACAGCTCCATCAGGTAGTCGCTCTCCCCGCGGCGGCCGATCTCGGGCACCCCGCCCTCGGGCAGCCGGGCGCCGAACAGCGGCAGCCCCGGGTAGACGCGCCAGGCGGGCAGGGAGGCCAGGGGCGCGGTCCCCGCCAGGGCGGCCTCGCTGCGCGGCGGCTCGAACGCGTGCAGGCCCAGGACGAGCGGTGCCGGGTGCGCCCCCGTCGCCGGGGGCAGGGCCAGGAAGGGGATGCCCGCGGCGGTCCCGGCGACCGGGGCGGACCTGCCGTCCAACATGGTGCCGTCTACCACCGCGCCTCGCCTTCGTTGCGCCGGGAGAAGTCGGTGAGGTAGCTGCTCACCAGCCTCTTCGCCTCGTTGATGAGGTCGGGGTCGCCCTCGGGGTCGTTCCGGAACGCCAGCTTGAGCACGGCGTCGGCCGCCTCGACGGCCACGTTGACGGCCCGGTCGAGCTCGTCGCTGTCGGGGATGCCGGAGGCGGACACCACGATCTTGCGCAGCCGGATCGAGATGACCCGGTTGTTGTCGGTGCCGCCGTTGAGCAGCCGGGTGTCGACGATGTCGCCGAAGTGCAGGCTGCGGAAGCCCGGCACGTTGCGGTGCATGTCGATGTACTCGTCGACGATGGCGTCGACGGCGGTGGTCCAGTGGGAGAACGACGTCCCGGCGAGGCGTTCGGTGATCCGGGCGCCGAACTGGTCGAGGAAGCGCAGCCCCAGGGCCTGGGTGATCGCCTTCTTGTCGGGGAAGAACTGGTAGACCGAACCGATCGCGACCCCGGCGCGCTCCGCGATCCGGGTGGTGGACAGGTTGTCGTAGCCGACCTCGTCCAGGATCTCGGCGCAGCAGTCGAGCATCCGCTGGACGCGGAGCATGCTGCGCTGCTGGGCCGGCAGCCTCCGGAGGGGGGCCTGCGCGAAGGCGAGCTCGTCAGTGGAGACACGTGCGTGACCCGACCCGTTCTTGCCTGCGGGGGTCCTCCGCGACCGCGGGGGCGTTGAGCTTCGGGAATTAGTCGTCACAGCACCTATGATGCCGTTCCGGAATCACCTGGTTCCGGGGAAATTCCAGTTTCGTTCTGCGGACTCTTCCTTCCGCGCCACCGTCAGGGCAGGGTAGTGGCGTGCCCGAGGCCTCACAGCCATCGCTTTTGGAGGTTGAGTCATGAACACCCCGCCGACGACCGAGGACTCGCGGGACACCACACCCGAGCAACTCGACGCCGTCATGGAGCGCGCCGCGGCCGCCGCCCCGCTGCTGGCCTCGCTCACCCCGGCCGAGCGGGCCCGGCTGCTGCGGGCCGTCGCCGACGCCCTGGACGCCGCCGCCGACGACCTGGTCCCCCTGGCGCAGGCCGAGGCGCACTACCCCGAGGCCCGCTGCCGCGGCGAGCTGGGCCGCACCACCTTCCAGCTGAGGCTGTTCGCCGACGTGCTGGAGGACGGCACCTACCTGGAGGCCATGGTCGACCCCGCCGACCCCGACTGGGGCACCCCGCGCCCGGACGTGCGGCGGATCCTGGTGCCGCTGGGGCCGGTCGTGGTCTTCGGGGCCAGCAACTTCCCGTTCGCGTTCTCCACCGCGGGCGGGGACAGCGCCTCGGCGCTGGCCGCCGGCTGCCCGGTGGTCGTCAAGGCCCACCCCGGCCACCCGCGCCTGGCCCGGCGCACCACCGAGGTCGTCGTGGCGGCGCTGGCCGCCGCGGGCGCCCCGGAGGGGGCGTTCGCCCTCGTGGAGGGGGTCGAGGCCGGGCGGCAGGCGGTCCTGCACCCGCTGACCCGGGCCGTCGGGTTCACCGGCTCCATCCCGGGCGGGCGGGCGCTGTTCGACCTGGCGGTGTCGCGCCCGGACCCGATCCCGTTCTACGGGGAGCTGGGCAGCGTGAACCCGGTGTTCGTCACCCGGGCCGCCGCCTCCGCCCGCGGCGAGGAGATCCTCGCCGGGTACGCCGAGTCGGCGAACCTGGGCTCGGGCCAGTTCTGCACCAAGCCGGGCGTGGTGTTCGTGCCGGAGGACACCGAGCTCGACGCGCTCGTCGCCGACTTCGCGGGGCGGGCCGCGGCACCGCTGCTCAACGACCGGGTCGCCGACGGGTTCGCCCGCGGGCTGGACACCCTGGCCGGGCACCCGGCCACCGAGGTCCTGGTCCAGGGGGCGGCGGACGGGGACGGCGGCTGGTCGCCGTCGCTGCTGCGCACCGACCTGGACGCGCTGCTGGAGCACTCCGAGGCCCTGCTGGAGGAGTGCTTCGGCCCGGCGACGCTGGTGGTGACCTACGCCGACGAGCGGAGGCTGCTGGAGGCCGCGGGCGTCCTCCAGGGCCAGCTCACCGTCACCGTGCACGGCGAGGAGGACGACGCGATCGCGCCCGCGCTGCTGGCGCTGGGCGCGTCCGTGGCGGGCCGGGTCGTCTGGAACGGCTGGCCCACGGGGGTGGCGGTCACCCACGCCATGACCCACGGCGGGCCGTACCCGGCGACGACCGCGCCGCTGCACACCTCGGTGGGCGGCACCGCGATCCGCCGCTTCCTGCGCCCGGTCACCTACCAGTCGGTGCCGGACGACCTTCTTCCGGAAGCTCTGCGCGACGCCAACCCGTTGGGCGTCCCGCGCCGCCTCAACGGCGCGCCCCCGGCGGTGTGACCCGCCGGGCCGGGGCGGGCCCCGCCCGCCCCGGTCCCCGCTCGGGGAATCCGGGGAAGTACGGGTCCCCGGTGGCGCCCCACGCCTCGTACTTCTCCCGGAAGGCCTCGGCGTATCCCTTTTGGTGCTCTGACACCGACCGGTGCGAGACCGCGGTGAATGCAGAGACGAGACCGCCGAAGGCGGGGAAGAGCAGGTGGGTCGGGGGCAGCGGGTTCTCGGGCCAGACCAGTAACAGGGTGACGGTCGCCGCGCAGAGCAGGGCCCCGGCCCAGTAAAGGGCGGTCGCCCTGCCCGGATACCGGATACCGAACTCCCGCAGCCGCTGCCCGGCGATGACGTACCCGTGTCGGTTCACCCACGGGTGCCAGCCGAGAGCGCCCCGGTTCACCAGACCCTCGGCCGTGACCACATGGTGCAGGTCCGCTGCAGGCGGCAGTGCGCCCTCGGCGGTCAGCTCCAGGGCGTACCGCAGGGTGAGCCGGTACACGGCCGTGCAGAGCAGCGCACACCCCGCCAGGGAGAGGACCGCGTACGACAGGAGAGCGGTCACCGCGGCGCCGACATTGAGGAAGAAACCGCTGGCGGCCAAGACCATCGAGAAGACGGCACCGGCCACCCACGCGGCCGTGAAGGCGTTTCCGCGTGGGTCGTTCTGGCGCCGGACCTTCCTCGCGGCGGCCAGCAGTACTTTGGGATGCGGCGCGGGCGGGGGAGTCGAGGGCCGTGGCGGGAGCATGGGGGATGGTGGGGGAGCCATACCCCCGACCGTATCCGGACACCCTCCTGACGGGTAGGTGTGAGGTTCGCCCGAAGACCTTGGTGGCCGGAGTCGGTCGGCCGTAGTCTCCCGCCATGAGCAGCCACCCGAACCCCGTCCCCGACGCCGTCGAGGCGCTGATCCGCGACCTGCCCAAGGTGGAACTCCACGTCCACCTGGAGGGGTCCATGCCCGCCGAGACCCTCTTCGACCTGGCCCGCCGCCACGGGCTGGAGTCCGTCCCCGACACGTTCGACGCGTTGGAGGCGTGGTACGAGTTCACCGACTTCCCGCACTTCCTCGACGTGTACCTGGCCTCCGTCGAGGCCCTGCGCGAGGAGGAGGACTTCGCCCGGCTCACCGCGGCGGTCGCCGGGCGCCTGGCCGCGCAGAACGTCCGCTACGCCGAACTCCACATCAGCCTGTACACCCACCTCATGCGCGGGGTGCCGGCCCGGGTGGTGTTCGACGGCGTGGAGTCCGCCCGCCGGCAGGCCGAGCTCGACCACGGCATCCGGCTGCGCTGGATCCCCGACTTCCCCACCGACTTCGGGCCGCAGAGCGCCGAGCGGACCCTCGAAGCGGTGCTGGCCGACGCGCCGCCCAGCACGGTCGGGTTCGGGGTGGGCGGTACGGGCAGCACCCTGGTCCCCTACGCCGACGTGTTCGGCCGGGCCCGGGCGGCGGGGCTGGCCAGCCTGCCGCACGCCGGGGAGCACGGCGGTCCGGAGCGGGTGGTCGAGGCCCTGGACCTGCTCGGGGCCGAACGCATCGGGCACGGCATCGACTCCATGCTCGACGGCGACCTGGTGGCGCGCCTGGTCGACGAGCAGGTCCCGGTCGACGTCAGCCCCACGTCCAACGTGTGCACGCGGGCGGTGGAGCGGATCGCCGACCACCCGCTGCCCGCCATGCTCGACGCCGGACTGCTGGTCACGCTCAACACCGACGACCCCACCATGTTCGGCACCGACCTCACCGAGGAGTACCGCACCGTCCACCGGATGGGCCTGGCGCCGGCCGACCTGGTGAGGCTGGCCGCCAACGGAGTCCGGGCCTCCTACCTGGGCACGGCCCACCGGCACGCGCTGCTGGCGGAGATCGCCGAGGTCGCCGCCCGGCACGGGGTGCCGGCCTCCGCCGTGGTCTGACCCCGGGCACGGGCCGGGCGGGGGCGCCCCGGCGGGGCGGCGGCGGGGGGGCCGGGGCGATGGGGGGGGGGGGGGGCAGCGCGCGCCCCCCAACCGGTGCCGGGGGAAGCGACGCGGGG
>NZ_JBHVLR010000036.1:0-14645 GCF_042797335.1 Nocardiopsis sp. NPDC057823
AATTCCGCCAAGGCTGGGCGAGATTCCGCCCGACGTCGGCGAAATTCCGCACGCCACGCCGACGTGACCAGCGACGACGCGACCTCCCTTAAGCAGTTTCCTGAAGGAAGTCCTTCCTCCTCCTCAGGTGGCACGCAGGACTCACGTGAGGAAGAGGAGGAACAGCCTTCGGCTCGAACGACGGGCGTGACCCCCCAGGACCTGGTCCTGGCGGCTACCGACGCGACCGAGGCCGAGGCTCGGGAGCTGGTGGAGATCCTGCGGCCGGAAGCCAAAAAGTCTCTGGGCGGCTTCATCCGCACGCTGGCGGAGCGGGGAGACCTGAGCCACCGGTTGTGGCTGCTGCGGCGCGAGCGTGTGCCTCAGCCCCGCACAGGCGCATCTGAGGCCGCGGGGCCCGACGCGGTGTGTGCTGAGCACCGCGAGCCGCTGGACTGCCCGGTGTGCGTGGTGCTGCACCCGCGCATGGCCCAGAGGCTGCTCGACCGGTTCGGGCCGGTGCGCCGTCCGGACCTGGCCGCCCGCCTGGCACCCGCCGACGCTTCTTCCTGATTCGCCCTGGACACACCACAGGGGCCCGGACACCGCCTGCAGGCTGAGCGCCCGGCCTCTCCCACCCATGGGATGGAAACGCTCGCATGAGCCCACACGAGGACACCCGCGTCCCGCCGCACGACCTCCAGGCCGAGCAGTCCGTGCTCGGCGGGATGATGCTCTCCGCCGATGCCGCCGTGGACGTCATGGCGGTCCTGGTGGCCGGGCACTTCTACCGGCCCGCGCACCAGGTCATCTACACCACGATCTGCTCGCTCATGGACCAGGGCGAGCCCGTGGACGTGGTCTCGGTCAACGCCGAGCTCACCCGCCGCGGCGAGTCGGAACGCGTCGGCGGCGCCCTGTACCTGTACACCCTGGCCAACGCCGTCCCCACCGCCGCGAACGCCGGCTACTACGCCCGCATCGTGTTCGACCACGCCCTGCTGCGCCGCCTGATCGAGGTCGGCACCCGCGCGGCCCAGCTGGGCTACGCCGCCCAGGGCGACCCGGTGGACCTGGTGGACGCCGTCCAGGGCGAGATCCTCGCGATCACCCAGACCCAGACCGAAGCGGAAGACCCGCTGCCGGCCGACTACCTGCCCGCCGCGATGGACCGCATCGAACAGCGCGCGGCCCAGGGCGGCGGCCTCCAAGGGCTGCCGACCGGGTTCGCTGACCTGGACGCCCTCACCAGCGGCCTGCTGGCCGGGCAGATGATCGTGATCGGCGCCCGCCCGGCAGTCGGCAAGACCACCCTGGCTCTGGACATGGCCCGCGAGGCCGCCTTCCGGGCCGGGGCGACCGTGGCGTTCTTCTCCCTGGAGATGGGCGAGGAGGAGATCATCGACCGGATGCTCTCAGCCGAGGCACGGGTGCCATTGCACGGCATCAAGTCCGGGACGGTGAAGGACTACCACTGGGAGGCCCTCCGGGCGGTGATGCCTGTGATCAGCGACTCGAAGCTGGTGATCAAGACCGGGGTGAGCCAGCTCGCCCAGATCCGCGCGGCGTGCCGGCGTATCAAGCGGTCCCTGGGGCTGCGGATGGTCGTGGTCGACTACCTCCAGCTCGTTCAGACCGACGGCCGCTACGACAGCAAGCAGCAGGAGGTCACCGAGATCTCCCGCGCATTGAAGCTGCTGGCCCAGGAGCTGGGGGTCACCGTGGTGGCACTGTCCCAGCTCAACCGCAGGTCCGAGGACCGCGCAGGCAAGAGGCCGCAGATGTCGGACCTGCGCGAGAGCGGCGCGATCGAGCAGGACAGCGACATCGTGATCCTGTTGCACCGCGAGGACCTGCACGACAAGGACTCCCCGCGCTCGGGCGAGGCCGACCTGCTCGTGGTCAAGCACCGCAACGGCCCTACCTGCGACATCACGGTGGCGTTCCAGGGGCACTACAGCCGCTTCGTGGACATGCACCACAGGTAGTCGGGCCCGGAATACAACAGGGCCGGCAGTGACCGTCACGTGGTCGGCGCGGGCCCCTCCACGGCCACCCTTGCCCTTCTCATAAGAAGAGCAAGTTATAGGGGAGAGTTACTAGTTTTCGTTGGCGGTCGCCGGCCCGGTCGGTGGCGGTCCGCGGTGGGTGGTCGCCCGGGGTGGTGTTCGCCGGGGCCGCGGCCTGGGGGCGGCACCCCCCGTTTTTCGGAGGTCCGGCGGCCGGCCACGCTGGCCGCCGGGGGTGGGATGGCTCGTGTGCTGGGCGGTGCCTGTGGGTCCTGTCGGTGGGTCGGGTGCGGGTGGGTGGGGGTTTTCTTTCTTGGGGGGCGGGGGCGCGGGTCCGGTGGTGGGCGGGGTGCGCGCAGGGATCTGCGATCCGCACGGAAGAGCCCGCCGGGGGAGGTTTCACCCCCTCCCGAAAAGGGTAGAACATACAGTGAAGGCTGAGAGGCAGGAGCCGAGATGAGCACCCCGTACCCCAACCCGATGCCCCGCCCGCGCCCGCAGCCGGAGCCCGCGCCCGACCACAAGCGCCCGCTCTAGCCCCCCGCGCACGACCGGGGTGCCCGCCCGCCGGGCACCCCGCCCCCTCCGAGAGTCCAGCGCCACCTTTCCTTGAGAACTCCACAGAGAGCCAGGAGGCCAGCCATGCGCCCCACCAGGGTCACCGAGCCGCCCAAGAACCCCGGCAAGCCGCAGGGCCCGCAGGGCCCCCGCCCCGCCGACCGGTAACGGCCGGTAGCCGCCGGACCCCCGCCCCGCCGACCGGTAACGGCCGGTAGCCGCCGGACCCCCGCCCCGCCGACCGCCGAAGGGAGGTGAACCCCCGTGCCGAAGACCCCGAAGGAGCCGAAGATGCCCAAGGAGCCGACCCCCAAGAGCGTCCGCAAGGACATGGAGAAGGCCAGCAAGGACCTCCGCGACTGGGCCAAGAGGAAGTGAGCGGCGGGGGCCCGGTCCCCGGGCCCCCGCCCACCACCGGACCCGCGCCCCCGCCCCCCAAGAGAGGGTGAGTGCGCAGGTATCACTCCAAGGGGTATCTCGGCGTGTCGTGATTGGTGGGGGTGTGGGAGAGTATGCGCGGATCGGGTTGCGGGACAGGGGGTGCTGGCGTGGGTGAGCGGTCCCAGCGCGGTGTGGAAGGCCTGGTGTCGTTGAAGGAGTGGGCGGCCGAGGTGGGTTACAGCCACGCCTACGCGGTGCACGTGATGCCGCGGGCCTATCCGGGGTTCCCGGCTCCGGAGCGTCACCGTACGGGGGTGACGGCCAAGGGCGGGGGCGGGGGCAGTGCCCTGTACGACCCGGCCAAGTTGGAGCCGTTCCGGCCGCGGCGGCCGGCGCCGGTGGAGCTGGCCGAGGAGGACCTGGACCGGCAGGTGACGCTGGGGGGGTTCGCAAAGCTGATCGGGGTGGACGGGCGCAGCCTGACCCAGATCAAGGACGACCGGCCCGACACGTTGCCGCCCACGGTGGACGGGCGGCGGTGGTATCCGCGGGCGCGGTTCTTCGTGCGGGACCTCTTGCTGATGTGGAACAGCCGCCCCGGGCCGGGGGCGGGATCGGACAAGCGGCGGCCGCCGCTGCCCTGGACGGAGCCCGGGGGCGAGCGGGGCTGAGGCGCTCCTGCGTCGGGGGCGGTGCACGGTTCGGGTCGGGTGGACGAAGGGGAGGTGGGGCGGGTGGCGTGGGTGACGACGCTGGGCCCGGACGCCTCCCAGGTCGACTACCGGCTGCAGAGCCAGTGCGGGTGCGACCACGCCGACCACGACCACAGCGCTGAGCAGGGTGGGCAGGACCGGCAGGCGGACTACCGGCTGTACGGGGCGGCGCGGGCGGTGGAGCGGATCGGCGCGGGGTGGGCCGAGTTCGGCGAGCGCTCGGGCACCACCTTGGACGACGAGGCCGCGCTGGAGTCGATGCGCCAGGTGATGGCCGGCCGCGACCCGCGCACGGGCGAGCAGCTCGTCGACCCGAAGATGGCGGTGGACCCGCGGGCCAAGCTGGCGGCCCGGCCGGTGGTGGAGGCGGTCCATGCGGTGGCCGAGGCCGCGCACATGGACCCGGGCGAACTGCTGGGGACGCCGCGGCTGGCGGCCCGGTTCGCGCGCCTGGAGAAGGGCCTGGTCCGCGACGGTGAGGCGCACCGGGCGCCGGTGGGTGAGCTGGAGGCGATCGCCGAGGCCGTGGGCGTGGATCCGGGCCTGCTGTGGCCGCAGGCGGAGCTGGACCAGGCCAGGGCGCACGCCGATGAGCGGGTGCGGGTCGGCAACCGGGGCTATGACCTGGTGCTGAACGTGCCCAAGAGCTACTCGGGTGCGATAGCGCTGGCCGATGAGGCGACGGCGGCGCGGCTGGAGGAGCTGTACCTGGAGTCGGTGCGCGAGACGGTCACCGACGCGGAGGGGTGGCTGGCCTACGGGATGGCCGGCCACCACGGGGACGGCCAGCGGGCCCGGAGGGTGCAGGCCACGGGGTGGGCCGCCTCGATCACGCTGCACCGGTCGGCGCGCCCGGTCCAGGGGCAGGTGGGGGATCCGCACACGCACGCGCACGTGATGATCCCGAACATGGTCAAGTGCGTCGACGGCACCTGGCGGACGCTGGCTGCGGGCGGGCGTGACCTGCACCGGCATGTGGCGCTGCTGGGGGAGCTGGCCAAGGCGCGGGTGCGGGAGAAGTCGGCGCGCGAGTTCGGGGCGGTGTGGAAGCAGGACGAGCGCACCGGCGAGTGGGAGATCGTCGGGTTCGATCCGGGGCTGCGCGGGTTGTTCAGTTCGCGGTCGCGCCAGATCACCGAGCTGGTGGGCGCGGATGCGTCGCGGGCGCAGAAGCAGGCGGCGGGGCGGGTGCTGGCCCAGGCCAAGGACCCGTTGGGGGAGACCGGGACCGCGCGGCAGGCCTGGCGGGCGCGCGCCGAGGCGGCCGGCTACGACGTGGACGCCCTGGTGGGGCGGGCGCTGCCCGGGCCCGGTGCGGCGCCGGTGGCGCAGGTGCCGTCGCTGGAGGACCTGGTGGCGCGGGTGTGGGATCCCGAGACGGGGGTGACGGCGCACCGCAAGGTGGTCAGCCGGGCCCAGGTGATGGCGGCGGTGACGGCCGCGCTGGGCGGCGGGATCACGAGTGTGTCGCAGGTGGAGGTGCTGACCGACGCGGTCCTGGCCTCGGACCGTGCGGTGGTGCTGCCCACGGTGGAGGGGGCGCACCTGTCCAACGCGGTGCGGGTGAGTTCGGCCGACATCGTGGAGGCCGAGCGCACGATCACCGGTTCGGCGCAGCGGCGCCTGGGCCAGGGGGCCGCGGTGGTGGCGCCGGAGCGGGTGGCGGCGGTGCTGGAGGCGTTCGAGGCCGAGCGCGGGTTCGCGTTGTCGGCGGAGCAGCGGGGTGTGGCCGAGCGTTTGATGGGCGCCGGGCACGGTGTGGATCTGGTGCGGGGTGTGGCCGGGGCCGGCAAGACCACGCTGATGAGCGCGGTGTACGCGGGCTGGCAGCAGGCCGGGTACCGGGTGGCGGGGGCGGCGACCGCTGCGGTGGCCGCAGCCAATCTGCAGGCGGAGTCGGGGATCGCCTCCAGCACGGTGGCGGCGTGGGTGTCGCGGATCTCTTCGGGTGAGGGCCTGGAGGGGGTGGATGTGCTGGTCGTGGACGAGGCGGCGATGGTCGACGACCGGTCCATGGCGGTGCTGGTCGGGGAGGCCGAGCGCACCGGCACCAAGGTGGTGGGCATCGGCGACCCGGCCCAGCTGGAAGCGGTCGGGGTCGGCGGGACGTTCGCGGCGGTGCACGCCCTGGTGCGGGGCCAGACGCTGACGGAGAACCGTCGGCAGAGCGATGCGGTGGACCAGCAGGCCCTGCGGGCGTGGCTGGACGGGGCCCGGGAGAGCGCCCTGGCGGTGTGGGGGCGGGCGGGGCGGGTGCACGCCGCCGAGCGGGCGTTCGAGGCCCATGAGGCCATCGCCCGGGCGTGGTGGGCCGACCGGTTCCAGGCGGTGCAGGACGTGCTGGTCCTGGCGGCCCGCAACAGCGATGTGGAGGAGCTTAACCACCGGATGCGGGCCCTGGCCCGCCAGGGCGGCCACCTGGCCGGGGACGAGGAGCGGTTCGCGCTGGCCGGCGGGGGGCGTCTGGCGTTGGCGGCCGGTGACGCGGTGCGGGTGCGCCGCAACGACTACCGGTCGCGGCGCGGTGAGGGCGAGGACGTCCTCAACGGGTTCCGCGGGGTGGTGGCCGAGGTGGACGCCCGGCGCGGGGCCCGGGTGGAGTGGCGGCGCCAGGGGCGGGTGCACAGCGCCTGGATCGGCCCTGAGGCGATCGCACGGGGGGACCTGAGTCTGGGGTATGCGATGACGATCGCGGCGGCCCAGGGGCTGACGTGCGAGCGTGTGCACGTGTACGGAGTGGGGGCCGACGCCCGGTCGCTGTACCCGGCGATGACGCGCTCGCGCAAGCGCGCGGACCTGTACTTGGCCGGTGAGGCGCTGGCCGATCCCGCGCTGCGCGGGCGGTTGAAGGAGGCGTCCGGCGACAAGCAGGTCGTGCAGGCGTGCATCTCGGCGTACGCGCGCACGCTGGCCGTGCGCCAGGAGGGGTTGGTCATCGACGAACTGGACCAGGCCCCCGCGCCGGCTTCTGGCCTGGGCGTGGGTCCGGTGGCTCCTGCTCAGCAGGCCCCTGCGGCCGCGGTCCCGCAGAAGGCCCGCCCGCTGGATGAGCCGGTGCCGCTCAGCCGCGCCCTGGGGCCGAAGAAGGGGGCCGGGCGCTCCCAGGGTCCGCGGCTGCCTCCTCCGGGGGCGGGTCCCCGGCGCGGCCCCCGGTTGTGAGCGGGCTGACCCCACCCTCTACCTGTACGGTGTACAGGTAGAGGGTGGGGTCATTCCAAGACCTCGCACAGGAGGCCGTGGGCGGCCCGGGCCGCGCGTTCCTGGGGTCCCCAGGAACGCGCGGCGTGCCAGGAGCGGATCTGCTCGGCCGTGCGTGCCAGCGCCTCCAGCGCCGTGCGGCACCCGGGCCGGTCGGTGGCGGCCCGCTCGGGGGTGGCGCACAGGGCCCTGGCCGCCTCGCGCACCGGGATGGCCACTGGGGTGGGGGCGGTGGCCACCGGTGGCCGGCCCGCGTGTGGCCACTGCCGTGCCGCGGTGGCCAGCGGTGGCCGCCACGGTTCGGGGGCGGCCGGGGGCAGGGCGGTGAAGGCGTCCGACAGGGCCGCGGCCACCGCGGCCCGCTGGCCATCGGCCAGGCGTGGCCAGGCCGCGGCCGCCCCCTGCGCGGCGGTGGCCAAGGCCGACCACGGGGCCGCCGCGGCGGCCGGGTCGGGGGTCGGCGGCGCCCCGGCGAAGCGGGCGCGCACCCGGGGCAGGGACAGGTCCGGGGCCAGGGAGGCACCGGAGAACCACACCGGTTCCCCGTCGTCGAGGCGGTCGTGGTCCAGGGCCAGGGCGTAGCCCACCACCGGGTCGGCGCCGCGGCGGCGCAGCAGCACCCCGCGGCCGCTCAGGTGGGTGAAGAACCCGTCCTCGGTGCGGGCGGCGGCGGCCGCGCGGCGGGCCTGCTCCTCCAGGACGGTGCGAGTGGGCCGCTCCCGGCCCCGGCGCAGCGCCTTCTCGGTCTCCCCGCGGGTGGGTGCGGGGGTGGAGGTGCGGTCGGAGGCGCTGGTGGGGCGCAGCCCCAACTCCTGTTCCAGCTCCCGGCACCGTTGGCGCAGGCGCAGGGCGTCGTTGTGGATGTCGGGGTTGGTGTCGTCTTGTCGGGCCAGCGTGGCCAGCAGGTGGATGTGGTGGCTCTCTGGTCCGTCGTGGCGCACCGCGACCCACCGGCACGCGCGGGCGTCACCGGCGGGGGCCACGCCTGCGGCGTCGGCCAGGCGGCGGGCGATGTGCGCCCACTGGGCGTCGTCCAGAGGGTGGTCGGTGGGGGCGACGCGCACGGCGCAGTGCCAGACGTGGTGGCGCCCCCGGGGGCGTACGAACCGGTCCAGGCGGCGGGCCAGCACCGCCAGGTCTGCGGCCGGGGAGGGGGAGCGCCCGGGGTCGGGGACGGCCAGGGTGCGCCAGGCGGCCACCAGGTGGGGGTCGATGTGCTCGTTGGCGCTGCCGGGCCCGTACAGGTAGTCGAGCAGGCCCCGGGTGTCCTTGCCGCGCATGACCTTGGCGATCATGACTGGGCCCCGGCCACTGCGTCGCCGGCGTCCTCCAGGGCCTGGGCTGCGGCCTCCAGGCGCTCCAGCAGCCCGGGCTCGGGGTCGGTGCCGATGCGCAAGGCCAGGGCCTCCAGGGCGTTGACGGCATCGTTGAGGGCGATGAGGCTCTGGCGGGCGTCGGGGGCGATGGCCAGCTCCTGGCGGGCCACGCCCAAGGCGGCGTGGGCGGCGAACCCGCTCACGGTCATGCCCTGCTCTTGGGCGGCCCGGGCCAGCAGGGTGTGCTCGTCGTCGCTGAGGCTGAGCTTGACGAAGTGGTCGCGGCGTACCCCTGTCCTGCGGTCGCCGCGTCGGCGCTGGGTCGTGTCGGCCACCGTGGGTTCCTCCGGCACAGGGGTGGGCGGGTCCGGCCGGCTGTGGCCACCCAGGGGTGGCCACAGGGGGTGGCCATGGCCACCCGGGCACGGGGTTGTGGCCGGATTCTGACACACTCGTCCAGATTCGTGATGCTGGGGAGAGACCGATGCCCGACTTGTCGTCCACCGTGTCCTGGTGGCTGATCTGCGCCCTAGCCCTGGCCGTGACCGGAGCCCTGGTGTGGGGGGTGCGCCGGGCCACGACCCGCGCCGCCCGCCCCGGCCGGCGTGCGGGCGCGGTGCCGCTGCACGGCGGCTATCTGGTGGCCACCGCGGTCATCGCGGTGGTGGCGCTGGGGTTGATCCTGGTGGCGTTCACCATGAGCTACGCGGCGCTGTACGAGGCCGCCACCTGGCTGGCCCACACCCAGCTGCACGCGATCAACGGCGGTGACCTGCGGTTCCTGTTCCCGTTGGGCATCGACGCGGTCATCGTCTACTTCCTGGCCATGGACCTGCTCATGGAGTGGCAGGGGCGTCGGCACGCGCTGAACCGGTGGGCGGCCTATGCGCTGTCGGCGATCACGATCATCTTGAACGTGTCCCAGGGGGACGGGTCCACCGCCTCCTACCTGGGCCATGCCGGCCCGCCCATCGTCATCATCCTCATCGCCGAGGGGGTCGCGGCGTGGATCCGGCACCTGGCCGGGCTCGCGCACGGCCAGGCCGCCGACCGGATCCCCGCAGGGCGGTGGATCGCCCACCCGGTCTCCACTTTGAAGGTGGTGCGGCTCATGCTGGGGTGGGGCATCACCTCCTACCCGCAGGCCCTGGAGCACGAGCAGCGCCGCCAGTTGGCCTATGCCATGCTGCGCGAGCAGCACGGCCGCACCTGGCGGCGGCACACTCCCCGCCATCTGCGGTGGATGCTGGACAACGGCTACGAGCTGGACACCGCCTTCGAGCTGGCCCGGGCCATGACCTCGGCCACGGTGGCCATGACCGCCACCGAGGTCCAGCACCTGGCCACCCCCGGTGGCCAGGCCCCCGGCCACGCTCTGGCCGCGCCCCCGAAGGCGGAAGACGAGGGGAACGCCGCACCGTACCGGGAGGAGGCGGGGAGCCAGGAGGCCACGCCTGTGGCCCCTGCGCAGGAGGAGCCGGCCCACGCCGCCCCGGTGACCGATCGAGCATCTGCGGAGTCGGCGGCGCAGGTGGATCCCGCTCCGGTTGCGCTGCCCGAGCAGGTCCTGGACGAGACCGCTCCCCCCTCACCATTCCGCCCCGAACCGGTGCCCCAGACAGAGCCTGAACCTGCACCGAAGCCCACCCTGGGAGCGTTGTCGCCGGAGCAGAAACGCCGCCGGGTGCAAGAACTACTGGTCACCCACCCGGAGATGACCGACGCCGAGCTCGCCGAACAGATCGGCTCCTCACCGCGTACCGCACGCCGTTACCGGGCCGAGCTCGGGTACCACCGCTCTCCGGTGGCCACCCGTGGCCACACTCCGAGCGATGACGGCCAACGGGACGGCCGGGACTGGGAACCGGAAACCGTGCCCGCCCACCCCTGACCCCGTGGCCGCATACCCCAATCACGAGGGCACCAGGGATGGCCACTCGCGGCCGTCCGCTCGGCCAGGCATGGCCAAAGGACCGCACACCCGTGGCCACGGTTCCGGACCCAGGCCTGAGGGGGCGTCCACCAGCGACGCCTGGGACCCTGCCGTTTCCAACCGCGGGGCCGCCTTCCAGGACCGGCCACGCTCAGGGTGGACTCCGATACTCCAAATCCCGCAGACCGGTGTCTTCCAAGGTCTGCAGACGGCGTCGGGTGGTCCCGTGGCAGGCCGCGACCGGTTCCAAAATGCGTAGCTGCTGAGCACGTACGGTCTGGTGTGCTGCTCCTGCTCTGCCTGCCAGGGGAGGTCGCGAGCCCGAGCCCGGACTTGGCGGGCCTGCTCGGTGGCAGAGGCCAGATGATCGTCCGGCTCCCGGAAGGCGGTGGGGGCTGCAGCCGGGGTCCCTCTCGGCAAGAGGGGAAGTACCTCATGAGCTCGAGGGCATCTTGTCGATCTGAACGACGACAAGGCGCCCCGAGTGGGATATGCGCCCGGGCCATGGGGACGTCCCTTGGCCTGGCAGGGCCCGATCACTGCTCGGGAAGATTCCAAGGCAATGTCGGGCGCCGCTTGTCCGATCCCGGACCGCCGCCGGGGCGGCTGTTCCACATCACCAACAGGTCCCGCGCGTAGTACTTGGCCCTGGGGTACCAGGAGCGCTGGCCGTCGACCGTGGGGGGCAGTGTGTCGGGGCGGTCGTCCTTGATCTGGGTCAGGCTGCCGGTGTTGACCCCGATCAGGACGGCGAAGCCGCCCAGGGTGACCTGCTTGTCCAGGTCCTCCTCCGCCAGCTCTGCGGGGTCGGGGCGCCGGGGACGGAAGGGCTCGAGTTTGGCAGGGTCGTACAGGGCACTGCCGCCTCCACCTCCCTTCTCGCTCATTCCGCGGCGTTTCTGCTCCGGAGAGGGGAAACCGGGATAGTAGCGGGGCATCACACGCATGACGTAGTCGTGGCTGTACCCGCACTGGGCAGCCCACTCTTTCAAGGTGATCAGGCCGACCGTGTCATCGTTCATGGGCTCTCCGCAACGCGCTCGTGCACCTACAGAAGCAAGGCTGGGATCACCCCCGCTTTCACTATATATAATACATTTTTCATGGTAGGCGCACCCGCCCGCCTCCGGGCCGATTCGTCCCGGAGACCTCTCACAGCAAGGGCCGCGGCCTCCACTGCACCGACCCACAGGCCTACTGCCTCGAGTGATACGCCTCGCACAAGTGATACGCGTGCGTGTCGTCGCACGCGTATCACTTGTGCGAGGCGTACGTTCGCCCCATGGACATCTACGACCTGATCAACCAGAAGGGCGGCGTCGGCAAGACCGCGTCGGCCATCTCCCTGGGGGGTGCGATGGCCGACGCGGGGGAGCGTGTGCTCCTGGTCGACCTGGACCCCCAGGGCCACCTCACCGACGCGCTGGGCGTGCCGGAGTCGCCCGACGACGCGACCCTGTCGCAGGCGATCCTGGGCGAGTGGGAGGGCCATCCGCGCGAGCTGGTGGTGGCCTACCGCGAACGCCTGCACGTACTGCCCACGTCGCTGGACATGTTCCTGCTCGACCGGGGGCTGTACATGAGCCAGGGGCGCGAGCACCGCCTGGCCCGGGTCCTGCAGCGCCTGGAGGACGCCTACGACGTGTGCCTCATCGACTGCCCTCCCTCCCTGGGGGCGACCACCGACGCCGCCCTGGTCGCGGCCCGCAGCAGGGAGGGACACCGGGGCGGCCTCATCGTCCCGGTGGAGGCCGAGGACTCCTCGATCCGGGCGCTGCGGTTGCTGCTGCGGCAGATCGGCACCCTGAGCCAGGTCATGGGCGTGGACATCGACGTCCTGGGACTGGTGCCCTCACGGTTCGACGTACGCGACGGGGCCATGGTCACCAGTGTGCTGGAGTCCTTCCGGGCCCTGGGGGCGCCGCCGGTGATCGCCGAGATCCGCAAGCGCAAGGAGGTCCGCGAGGCATGGCGGGAGAAGGTCCCGGTGACCGAGTACGCCCCCGACTCCGAGGTCGCCGGCTGGTTCCGGGACCTGGCCAAGGCGGTACGCGGATGAGCGCGGCGAAGAGGAAGGCGGCCCCCGCCCCGGACATGGGCGGGCTCACCGACGACTGGCAGAAGATGACCTCTCTGCGCCAGGGCGAGCACGGCTGGCAGGAGGCGCCGACGCCGGCCCCGGACAGGGCCCCCGCGCCGGAGGCCTCTCGATCCGGCCCCGGGGCCATGACCCGGCGCAGCTGGTACGCCAGCGCGGACGCCGTGGAGGCTCTGGCCAAGGCGGTGGACGACATCCACCACGCCACCCGAGCGCCCAAACACGCCGTCGTGTCCGAGCTGTTCCGAGCCGCGGCGGCGGCGGCCCCGCACGTGCAGCAGAAGCTCTCCCCGAAGGAGTGATACGCGTGATACCCCTCGCACGAGTGCGACGCATAGCACTCGTGCGAGGGGTATCACGCACGGCCACAACGGCGCGGGGCACGAAAACGGGCCCCACAATGAGTACCCACAAGGCCGGGAACAGCCCCGAGCCGGTGAGCGTCGCACCTCTCGCACGCGTGCTACGAGTGCTACCCGTATCACGTGTGCGAGACCGTGGGGCAGGGGGCTCCAAATGAGGCCCAAGGTGGTACGGGGGCAGGCGCCAGAGCGATTTCTGGCCCACGATAAGTGGGCCTTATCGCGGGTCAGGCATGGATCCAGGACCGTCCGGGCCGCAAGGCCCCGGGGGCCCGCCACGCACCCAGGGGCCGCGCGGGGCCCGGGCGCGCCGCCTCAGGACAGGTCGAGGGCGGCTTTGAGCCCGGCGGCAACCCGGGTCATGGTGGCGTGGCTCAGCACCCCGACGTCCTCCAGCAGCTCGTCGGCGAACAGCAGGGTGATCTCGTCGCACAGCACGTACCCGCGCAGCGGGGCATCGGCCGGCCCCAGAGGCACCACGGTGGTCCGCTCCTGCTTGCGGGTGGTGGTCAGGCGCACCGCCAGGCAGTCCCCGAGGTTGCGGTTGCGGTGGTTGTTGGAGACCACCACGTAGGGCTTGCGCTGCTGCTCGCCCTCCTCGGTGTCCAGGTAGACCCAGTAGACGCGGCCCCGGACCGGGGTCATCGGTCCCCCTCCGGGGAGCTCCGGCGCCGGCGGCGCAGCGCGGCCCGCACCGCCCGGTCCTCGTCGTCCTGTTCAGCGGCGATGGCCTGGTACTCGGCCTCCAGCACCTGCTCCTGCAGTGCCTGGCGCCCCACCTCGATCAGGGCGGCCAGGGCGGCCGCCTCCGAGAGCTGGCCGGCGCCGGAGGGCAGGCGGATGCCGCCGCGGGCGGCGAGCACGGCCAAGGCGTCGTGCTCGGGAGTCCCCGCGGTGCGGGCGGCCTGGACGGTGCGGGCGGTGTCGGGGTCGATGGGCACCGAAGGGCGCCGTATCGTCTGGGTCATGGCCATGCCCCCTACTATGCTGCATTAAGTGCTGCAGAACGTGCTGTTCTCAGTATCGCACGTGGCCCGGTCGCGGCACAGGGGCCCGGATTGTCCTCGTCTGGAGGCCTTTGTGCGTTCCCGTGTGGCGCAGGGGATCCGAGCGCACGGCTGCAGCCCTGAGTGCCCGATGATTCCAGTAGGGTCGTCCCCACGTGCTGTGGGCCTGACCACCCCGTACCACCCCGGACATGACGAAGGCCCGGCGACCAAACCGGGCCTCGTCCAGACAAGCTGGTTGCTCTCACACAGCAACACGGCACTACTAAGTACTGCTCGCCCCTGCAATAGATATCGGCCACTGTAGCCGATGGAGGAGCGGCCGGGCACCTCTTGGGTACCTGAAAACGCCGTGAGCTGTGTGGGGGCGGCCTAGAAAGCAGCCTCATGCCCACCCGCCCCGAAGCCCCCGTGCACTCCGAGGAAGCGGAGTTCCTCGGCCCCAACGACGATCGCTGGTACCGCACCCAGATCCCCGACTGGATCGCGCTGTGCCCGCAGGTGAACCACACCGCGTACCGGCTCTACGTCATCATCCGCAGCCTGATCCTGGAGAAGCAGCCGAAGAAGGTCCGGCTGCTCAGCCACGAGCAGCTCGCGTTCCTGCTGCCCGGCCCGAACGGCAAACCTTCCGGGGTGCGGACCGTCAAGGACGCCCTCCAGGTCCTCACCGAGGTCGGCCTGATCAGCAACCCCGACGGAGAGCGCATCATCACCTCCTCCGGCAAGGGCACGATCCGCACGCGGCGCCGGTACCAGCTTCACGACTGGCCGACCGCCGAACTCGCCCTGAAGGTGTGGCGCAACGCCTTCGACAAGCTCGATGCGTTCACTGAGGACTGGCGCGAGACCAGAACCGATGTTTTCGCAGGTGAGGACGTCGGGCGGAATTCCGCCCCTCGAACCGAGCAGCCCTGTGACACCGCTCAGGCCTCCGCCGTGCCCACCTCCGACGGAGCCGGCGGAGACGTTTCCGCAGGTCAGTTCGTCGGGCGGAATTCCGCCAAGGCTGGGCGAGATTCCGCCCGACGTCGGCGAAATTCCGCACGCCACGCCGACGTGACCAGCGACGACGCGACCTCCCTTAAGCA
>NZ_JBHVLR010000037.1:0-8439 GCF_042797335.1 Nocardiopsis sp. NPDC057823
GGGTGGGAGAGTAGGTTGCCGCCACGGTTTTCTTCGGGTTGAGAGCCCCTGCCTTCGGGTGGGGGCTTTCCCTGTTTTCGGGGTGTGGGTGTGTGGGGGGTCGCGTAGCGGCCCCCCTTTTTTTTGTGTCCTGGGGCCTTTGCTGGAGGGGGTTTCCCGCCCGACCCGGGGCCCTTGGCCATAGCCGTGTCACGCCAGTGGGGTGCCCGGCCCCAGGGGGTGAAGGCCGCACGTGGTTTCCCGCCTCGGCCCGAGGGGGTTGGGGTAGGGCGGTACTCGGCTCGGGCCCCGGGGGGTGAGGCGGACTGTGAGGTTTCCAGGACGGTCACCGCCTGGGGTGGGCGGTCTGCGGGCGCTCTCTCAGAAGCGTTGTGCTCCACCGGTCACCGTTTGGGAAGGTACAGACCCGGGCCGGGCGTCGATCCGTCCCCGCGTACGAGGTCCGGCAGACCGCCGGGCGGGTGCGTTGAGTGCACGTCCGGGGTGGCGGGGGTTGGTTCAGGGGACGGGTCGGCGCCAGGCGGCACGCTCAGCCACAGGTCCAGGGAAAGAACGCTCCGACTGGAAACAGGCTGTTGCTCAGACCTCGCTTGTCACCCCAGCCGCCCGCCGTAGTAACCCCTGTCGGCATTGCCCTCCCGACCCCTCGGGGGTGAAGGCAGAGCATTCACGCGGCCCTGGCCCCAGACCGGGCACAGGACCGCGACCCTGGCCGTAGGGGGTGTGGGAAGGAAGAACCGCGACCCCCGCCATGGGGGGTTTCGCCGCCAAGACCCGCGGCCTCAGCCCCAGGCCGGGAACAGAACCGCGGCCTTGACCCCCGGGGTGCATGCCGCGAATGCCCTTCCGTGCCGTGGGTCGGGGCCGGGAGTCGGGTGCGGGCCTCACCCCCCGTAGGGCGAGGGCGGTGGTTCCTCCTTCCTGAACCCCCCTGGGGCACAGATCGGCGGCCACCTCCAGCAACACCCCCTGGGGCGGAGGTTTCCAGTTTCTCCTCCGGGCTGTGGCCGGGGTCGCGGTCATGCCTCCCCAACCCCCCTCTGGCTGATGCCACGGGAACGCGCGGCCTTCACCCCCGGGGGCGGAGGTGCGCGGTCCGGTGCCCGGGTTGTGGCCGGGGTTCCGGGTACGTGCGGCGACACCCCCTGGGGCGGGGGTCGCGATTCTTCCTTTCCACACCCCCTGGGGCTCGGGGCTGTGGGTGCGCGCGGCCTTCACCCCCACTCCCATCCGTACCGCGGTCATCCGCGGGAGTAGGCAACAGCGTGGAGCGCCTTCACCGCCGCCGGCGCCCCCAACCTTTCCAGGCGGTGCGGGTGTGCGCACCTCGCGCGGACCCGTCCCCGGAAAGCGCACCCCCACCACCCGGGACGCCCGTCCAACGCACCCCTCTGGTGGTCTGCCGGGCGCCGACTGCGCGGGGACGGATCCACGCTCCGCGACTGTACCTTCACAAGCGATCGGGCTCTTGGAAACCAGTCACCTGTGGCTGCGACCACAGACCGCCGTTCCCAGATGGCGGACAACTTGGAAACCTCCCCGTACCTCTCACCCCCTGGGGCCGGGCACCCCGCTGGCGTGACACGGTTATGGCCAAGGCTCCCGGTCGGGTGGGAAACCCCCTGCGGCGCAGGAGGCGGTCTACCTCCCGGCGGTGACTGAGCTTCCCGGTCGGGTGGAAACCCCCTGGGGCCGGGGCGCGAAGCCGCCCGCGGCCTTCACCCCCTGCGGCGGGGGCCCAGCGATGCCCTCCGGCAGTGGCTGAGGTTCCTAGTCAGGCGGGAAGCCCCCCACGGCCTTCGCCCCCTAGGGCGAAGGCCCCGCGTCGCCCTCCGGCGGGGGCTGAGGGCTCCGAGTGGGTGAGCGACCCCCGGGCCCGGGCGGGAGGCCACCTGTGGCCCCCATCCTCATGTGTCCGGGGCGGCGGGAACGCCCACCCTCGCCCTCTGGAGCCGAAGGAGATGATCCGCCCTCCGACCGTGGTTCGGCCCCCGACAGACCCACCCGCCACCCACCACAACGTTGAAAGGTACGGGTAGGCACGCGGTCGCGGGTACGGCTCAGGAGGGCGCGGGAGGGGAACAGGTGAGATCACAGGTGGTCGTGCCGGTCCGCCGGTCTCTTCTGGCGGGAGGAGATCTGGGAGACCCGTTGTGGAGAGATCTTGAGATAGCGGGCGATCTCCCGGTTGTTCAAGCCGCGTCCTTGCAGTTTGGTGACCGTGCACCCGATCTTCCGGGCCGCCTCCTGCTGCATGCGTTCGGCTTCGCGTTGGGCCTGGCGGGCCTGTGTGGAGAGCGCGTCGATCTCGGCGTCCACCCGGATGTCTTCCATGACCACGGTGAACGTGTCGTCGTCGAGGTCGAGGGCCATGACGATGTAGTCACGGGCCATCTCCTCCGCCTCGGTGAGGTGGCGGGCCTGTGTGACACCCACGCCGTCGATGTGGAGCTCCCAGCCGCGGTCCCACCGCTTGGCGTGTACCTGGTAAGTCTTCACTGGAGCCACCCCTCCGGTAGGCACTTCATGCGTTTGATCGTGTCGGCGATGACTCCTGGGGAGAGCTCACCGTGTCGGGGGATGATCGCTCGGTGCTCTCCGCACGGGCGGATCCATTTTTCGTGATTGCCTCTGCCGGAGTTCCGGGATTGTACGCACCCGTGCCTGCCGAGTGCCTGCTCGACCTGTCGCCGCTTCATCCCTTTGACCATGAGAATAAATCTAGCCCCCCTAGATATCAATGGTAAAGGGGGGCTAGATTATTGGTTCGTCCTGGTGAGACGAGGGCTGCGGCGTTCCTCGTGCATGTCGGACCGGTGGTGGGGGAGGCCCGCCGATCCGGGCCGGAGGCCTCCCCCGGGGGCTAGAAGCCGTAGTTGTACACCGACCCGCCCGGGTACACCGTCCCGACGCCGTTGCGGTACACGTAGCCGCCGTAGGCGGCGCCCTCGACGAAGGTCCAGCCGCCCAGGGTGCGGCCGTGCAGCGGCACGTACCAGCCCGCGGCGTTCGGGTCCGTGTACGCCCTCAGGCCGAAGTGGATGTGGGCGCCGGTGCTGGAGCCGCCCGCGCAGAGGCTGTTGCCCTGGGTGCCCAGGTAGTGCCCGACGCCGACGTTGTTGCCGGGCAGCCACTGGTAGTTCTCGAGGTGGTAGTAGTCCGTGGAGTACCCGTTGTCGTGGATGACGCGCGTCCACCCCGTGCACAGGCTGTACGCGTACCCGCCGCGGGCGGCGCGCGCCTGGCCGTTGCCGCCGGCGAAGTCCACGGAGCTGTACGGGTGTCCGGACCCCCAGCCGTGCGGGCCGCCGGTCATGATCATCGAGGTGCCGATGGCGAACGGCAGCCCCACACCGATGTAGGTGGCGGCCGTGACGTCCTGTTCGGGGTCGGTGGCGGCGGCGACGGCCTCGCGCTGTTCGGCGTCCAGGAGGTCGGAGCCGCCGAGGATGTCGGAGAACTCGGCGCTGCCCTCCAGCCCCACCTCCCACCCCTGGGCGGTGTGGTCGGCGGCGAACAGCCACGCCTCCGGCGCCTCCTCGGAGCCGACCGGGACGGCGACGATGGCGACGCCGAACGCGGAGCCGTCGGAGGCTTCGCGGATGTCGACGCGCACGTCCTTGTCCTGGGCGTCGAGGGCGGCGATGCCCGCGCCCTGTTCGGCCAGGACGTCGGCGACGACCGCGTCGGCGAGCGGTTCCTCGGCGCTCCCGGCGCCCCGGGCGCCCGGCAGTGCGGCGGAGACCTCGGGCTCGACGAGGATCTCGACGTTGTCGGCGGCGGCGAGTTCGGGTGCCGCGGGGGCGGGCGCGGCCTGGGCGGTGCCCGCGGTGGCGACCAGGGCGGCCGCACAGGTGAGGGCGAGGGTGGACAGGCCGAGGAAACGGGGGGTGGGGGGCGTCAACGCTTCTCCTTGTGGGGGTGAGCGAGCGGGGTTCGACGGTGGCCGGGGACGGTGTCACGGCCCCGGCCGCGCCTGTGGTCCTACCTCAGGACCGCGGCTACCGCAGAGTAACCAGACGCCCACGCGTAGACAAGGGGAGGAGCTTCGCTTTTCGAGAAGCCCGGCCCTCCAGGGCTCCGGTCACGCCCCGTGCGCCTCCAGGGACAACAGGAACCTCTTGCGCTCCAGTCCGCCCGCGTACCCCGTGAGGGTCCCGTCCGCCCCGATCACCCGGTGGCAGGGGACCACGATGCTGATGGGGTTGCGCCCGTTGGCCATGCCGACCGCGCGGGACGCGGTGGGCCGGCCCAGCTCCTGGGCCAGCTCCCCGTAGCTCGCGGTCTCGCCGTACGGGATGGTGGTCAGCGCGGTCCACACGCGCCGCTGCCACTCGGTCCCCGCGGGGGCCAGGGGCAGGTCGAACTCGGTGAGCGTGCCCGCGAAGTACGCGCGCAGCTGGTCGGCGGTGTCGGCGAGCACGCCGGTGTCCTCCCGGACCCAGTCGGCGGGCACGTGGCGGGAGCTCCCGTCCTTGGCCGGGGTGAGCACACCGCCCAGGGCCTGTCCGTCGCCGTACAGGGTCAGCTCCCCGACGGGCGAGTCCATGGTGGTGAACCGGGTCGGGCCCGGTGCCGGGTCCTTGAACACGACCGCGGCGGCGCGGGCCGGTTCCGGTACTTCGATGTCGAGGGGCAGCATGTCCATGTCCGTATCCACGTCTCTATCCACGTCGTCCACGCCCGGTTCGGTCTCCGGGTCCACGTCCGTATCCATGGCCGGCCCGATCGCCGGGGCCGTGCCCGTATCCACGCCCGCATCCATGTCCGGCTCCCTCACAGTGAGGCCCACAGCAGGTGGGTGGCGTAGGAGCGCCAGGGGCTCCACGCCTTGTCGTCGGGGTCGGGACCGGGACCGGGACCGGTGCTCCCGGTCGGCGCCCCGCCGGTGAGAGCCTTGCGCACCCCCAGGTCGGTGCCCAGGAACACGTCCGGGTCGCCCAGGCCGCGCATGCGCACGTAGGCGGCGGTCCACGGCCCGATGCCCCGCAGCTCCTGGAGGCGGCGCTCGGTGTCGTCGCGGTCGCAGCCCGGACCCAGGTCGACCCCGCCCGAGGCGAGGGCGGCGGCCAGCCCGGTGAGGGTGGCGGCGCGGGTGCGCGGCAGCGGCAGGTCCTCCGGGTCGACCGCGGCCAGCGCCGCGGGGGCGGGGAACAGGTGGGTGAGGCCGCCGGTGCGCAGCTCCGGGGCCAGGGGTTCGCCGTGCGCCAGGACCAGGCGGCCCGCGAGCGTGCGGGCGGCGGCCACGGACACCTGCTGGCCCAGTACCGCGCGCACGGCCAGTTCGGCCGGGTCCGGGTGGCCCGGGGAGCGCAGCCCCGGGAAGCGGGCGGACAGCGGGCCGAGCAGGGGGTCGCCGGCGAACGTCTCGGCGACGGCCTGCGGGTCGGCGTCCAGGTCCAGCAGGCGGCGGCAGCGGCGCACCGCCCCCATCAGGTCGCGGGTGTCGGCCAGGCGCAGGCGGCACAGCACGTGCCCGGTGCCCGCGGACAGCTCCGCGGTGGCGGGGCCGTGCGGCAGGCGCAGCGTGCGCCGGTAGACGCCGCCGTGGAACTCCTCGACGCCCGGGACGGCTCGGGCGCCGAGGAAGGCGAGGGTGCGGTCGAGGTCGAACGGCGCCCGGTAGGCCAGGCGCAGCGTGATCGTGTCCGAGCCCGGGCGCACGGCGCGCCCGCGCATCTCCGTGGGCGCCCGGTCGAACATCGCGCGCATGGTCTCGTTGAACTGCCGCACGCTGGAGAACCCGGCGGCGAACGCGATGTCGGTCATCGGCATGTCCGTGGTCTCCACCAGTGTGCGCGCCGTGCGCGCCCGCTCGGTGCGGGCCAGCGCCAACGGCCCGGCGCCGAGTTCGGCGGTGAGCAGCCGGTTGAGCTGGCGTTCGCTGTAGCCGACCGAGGACGCGACCTCGCTCACGCCGCCGCGGTCGACGGCGCCGTCCTGGATGAGCCGCATGGCGCGGCCCACCACGTCGGCGCGGATGTTCCACTCGGGCGAGCCGGGGGTGAGCTCGGGGCGGCACCGCTTGCAGGCGCGGAAGCCCGCCTCCTGGGCGGCGGCGGCCGTCGGGTAGAAGTCGACGTTCTGCCTCTTGGGGGTGCGCGCCGGGCAACTGGGACGGCAGTAGACACCGGTGGTGCGCACCGCTGTGTAGAACATCCCGTCGAACCGGGAGTCCCTGCCGTGTACGGCGCGGTAGCGCTGCTCATCGTCCATCACGGGATCCATACTTGCCGATCCCGGGGACCCGGACCGGCGGTTTTCGGACATCATGGTCAGGCCCTCCCGGAGCCCCCGACCCGCCCGGCCGTTCTGGCCTTTCCGGCGCTCCCGGCCCGCCGTACCGACGCCCCCCCGAACCGCGCCCGCGCCCTCACACCCCCGCGCTCAGGCCTCCTCCGAATGCTCCCTGAGGTACTCGATGTACACGGGGCGCAGGGCCTCCTGGACCTTGGGGTCGTTCTCGGCGGACAGTGCCTCGTACACGAACCCGGAGAGCTGGGCGACACTCGCCTCGCTGGCCTCCCGGTTGCCGGCGATCGCCTCGGCGGCGGGGATCAGCCCCAGGAGTTTCCAGAAGAAGCGCAGGTCCCACTTCTTGCGCGCCAGTTCGACGGCGCGCTCGCGCAGTTCGTCGGTGCCGAGCGAGTCGAGTTCCTGTTGCTGTGCCATGTTCCGGACGATACCCGTCCCCGCGCCCCGTCACCTCTAGTGACCTGGGTTACTCTTCAGGGCATCGGATTGTTTCGCAGCGTTCTCGCACAAGGGCCCTCACAAGGGGCCGTGAGGGGTTGGACCATGGCAGGTGCAGCACGGGTCGTCGTCGCCAAACCGGGGCTCGACGGACACGACCGTGGAGTGAAGATCGTCGCCCGCGTGCTGCGCGACGCCGGTGTCGAGGTCATCTACACGGGGCTGCGCCAGACGCCCGAGATGATCGTGGCGACCGCCCTGCAGGAGGACGCGGACGCGATCGGGCTGTCGGTGCTCTCGGGCGCCCACATGACGATGTTCTCCCGCGTGCTGGAGCTGCTCAAGGAGAACGACGCGGAGGACATCCGGGTGTTCGGCGGCGGGATCATCCCCGACGAGGACATCGCCGAGCTGGAGCGCCTGGGGGTCGCGAAGATCTTCACACCGGGCGCGCCCACGGCGGAGATCGCGGAGTGGGTCAAGGAGAACGTGCGGCCCGCGCACGCCGCCTGAACCGTGACGTGTCATGTCGTGTCGCCGCGGCGTGACATCGCGACGTGACGTTGGTCGCATGCCCATAACGTGGGGATCCGGGACTTTCGTCTCGTTCACAGTGTTATAGGCCGTGGCGCTCGTCACAGATTTTCCCATCGGGGGGCTTTCGAGAGCCGCCTGCGCCGCGATCACCGGTGCGGGCGGCGCAGCCAACGCGCCCCCGGTGTCCGGCGGCCGGATTTCAGGCGACTAAGCTTTGCGCATGTCGCGGGTGGCTAAAGACGCCGCGGCGATCTCGATCCCTGTAGTCGGCTCGACCCCCGTTCGGGGCATCCGCGTCGTGTGACACGCGGTGGTGAGCCGGATCCGGACCAGGCCACCCCGGTAGACATCCTGAGCCAGCGAGTTACAAGGACGGACCCTCGTGGACCTGTTCGAATACCAGGCGAAGCAACTCTTCGCAGAGTACGGAATTCCCGTACCCCAGGGGAAGGTGGCGAGCACGGCCGCCGAGGCGCGTGCCATCGCCGACGAGTTCGCCGCCGCGGGCAAGCCCCGCGTCGTCGTCAAGGCCCAGGTCAAGACCGGTGGCCGCGGTAAGGCCGGCGGCGTCAAGGTCGCCGAGGGCCCCGAGGACGCCCAGGCCAAGGCCGAGCAGATCCTCGGCATGGACATCAAGGGCCACACGGTCCACCGTGTCCTGGTCGAAGAGGCCTCCGACATCGCGGAGGAGTACTACTTCTCCTTCCTGCTGGACCGGGCCAACCGCAACTTCCTCTCGATCTGCTCCGCCGAGGGCGGCATGGAGATCGAGGAGGTCGCCGAGACCAACCCCGACGCCGTCGCCAAGATCGCGATCGACCCGCTGACCGGTGCCCCCGAGGCCGTCGCCGCGGAGATCGCCAAGGCCGGCCGCCTCCCCGAGGCCGCCGCCGCGGGCGCCGCCGAGATCATCGCCAAGCTGTGGAAGGCCTTCGTCGGCAAGGACGCCACGCTCGTCGAGGTCAACCCGCTCATCCTCACCAAGGACGGCCGCGTCGTCGCCCTGGACGGCAAGGTCACCCTGGACGAGAACGCCGAGTTCCGCCAGGACCTGGAGAGCCTCGCCGTTCCCGAGGAGGGTGACCCGCTGGAGGTCGCCGCCAAGGAGAAGAACCTCAACTACGTCAAGCTGGACGGTGAGGTCGGCATCATCGGTAACGGTGCGGGCCTGGTCATGTCCACCCTGGACGTGGTCGCCTACGCCGGCGA
>NZ_JBHVLR010000038.1:0-5722 GCF_042797335.1 Nocardiopsis sp. NPDC057823
ACATACTGTTGTGTTATTTATTGGTTTGATTAAAGAAAAGTTTCACTTTTCCTCAGCAATTACTGTTATCTAGTTTTCAAAGAACAATTGGTGGAGCCTAGCGGGATCGAACCGCTGACCTCCTGCGTGCAAGGCAGGCGCTCTCCCAGCTGAGCTAAGGCCCCAAAATTATCGGGAAGACAGGATTCGAACCTGCGACCCCATGGTCCCAAACCAGGTGCTCTACCAAGCTGAGCTACTTCCCGTAAATGGCGCGCCCGAGAGGAGTCGAACCCCTAACCTTTTGATCCGTAGTCAAACGCTCTATCCAATTGAGCTACGGGCGCTTCCTAAAATGGTGCGGATGAAGGGACTTGAACCCCCACGTCATAAGACACTAGATCCTAAGTCTAGCGCGTCTGCCAATTCCGCCACATCCGCAAGAAAAACATGGTGAGCCATGAAGGACTCGAACCTTCGACCCTCTGATTAAAAGTCAGATGCTCTACCAACTGAGCTAATGGCTCTTTTTAAAAGACTTATGTTATTATCTTGTCCAAAAATGGTGCCGGCAAGAGGACTTGAACCCCCAACCTACTGATTACAAGTCAGTTGCTCTACCAATTGAGCTACACCGGCTTAATACGCCAACTTATGTATGATAGGAATGGTGGAGGATGACGGGATCGAACCGCCGACCCTCTGCTTGTAAGGCAGATGCTCTCCCAGCTGAGCTAATCCTCCAATATGTTGTCTAAATGGTGACCCGTACGGGATTCGAACCCGTGTTACCGCCGTGAAAGGGCGGTGTCTTAACCGCTTGACCAACGGGCCTTAATGAAATAATGTAGCTGGCGGAGAAGGAGGGATTTGAACCCTCGCGCCGCTTACGCGACCTACACCCTTAGCAGGGGCGCCTCTTCAGCCACTTGAGTACTTCTCCGTATGGCTCCACAGGTAGGACTCGAACCTACGACCGATCGGTTAACAGCCGATAGCTCTACCACTGAGCTACTGTGGAATAATAACAGCCTGGCAACGTCCTACTCTCACAGGGACAAAGTCCCAACTACCATCGGCGCTGAAGAGCTTAACTTCCGTGTTCGGTATGGGAACGGGTGTGACCTCTTCGCTATCGCCACCAAACCATTGAGAGTGTTCTCTCAAAACTAGATAACAGTAAGCATACATTCAAATTGGTTAAGTCCTCGATCGATTAGTATCTGTCAGCTCCATGTGTCGCCACACTTCCACCTCAGACCTATCAACCTGATCATCTTTCAGGGATCTTACTTCCTTGCGGAATGGGAAATCTCATCTTGAGGGGGGCTTCATGCTTAGATGCTTTCAGCACTTATCCCGTCCGCACATAGCTACCCAGCGATGCCCTTGGCAGAACAACTGGTACACCAGCGGTGCGTCCATCCCGGTCCTCTCGTACTAAGGACAGCTCCTCTCAAATTTCCTACGCCCACGACGGATAGGGACCGAACTGTCTCACGACGTTCTGAACCCAGCTCGCGTACCGCTTTAATGGGCGAACAGCCCAACCCTTGGGACCGACTACAGCCCCAGGATGCGATGAGCCGACATCGAGGTGCCAAACCTCCCCGTCGATGTGGACTCTTGGGGGAGATAAGCCTGTTATCCCCGGGGTAGCTTTTATCCGTTGAGCGATGGCCCTTCCATGCGGAACCACCGGATCACTAAGCCCGACTTTCGTCCCTGCTCGACTTGTAGGTCTCGCAGTCAAGCTCCCTTGTGCCTTTACACTCTACGAATGATTTCCAACCATTCTGAGGGAACCTTTGGGCGCCTCCGTTACATTTTAGGAGGCGACCGCCCCAGTCAAACTGCCCACCTGACACTGTCTCCCCGCCCGATAAGGGCCGCGGGTTAGAATTTCAATACAGCCAGGGTAGTATCCCACCGACGCCTCCACCGAAGCTAGCGCTCCGGTTTCTCAGGCTCCTACCTATCCTGTACAAGCTGTACCAAAATTCAATATCAGGCTACAGTAAAGCTCCACGGGGTCTTTCCGTCCTGTCGCGGGTAACCTGCATCTTCACAGGTACTATAATTTCACCGAGTCTCTCGTTGAGACAGTGCCCAGATCGTTACGCCTTTCGTGCGGGTCGGAACTTACCCGACAAGGAATTTCGCTACCTTAGGACCGTTATAGTTACGGCCGCCGTTTACTGGGGCTTCAATTCGCACCTTCGCTTACGCTAAGCGCTCCTCTTAACCTTCCAGCACCGGGCAGGCGTCAGCCCCTATACTTCGCCTTACGGCTTCGCAGAGACCTGTGTTTTTGCTAAACAGTCGCCTGGGCCTATTCACTGCGGCTCTCTCGGGCTTACACCCTAACAGAGCACCCCTTCTCCCGAAGTTACGGGGTCATTTTGCCGAGTTCCTTAACGAGAGTTCTCTCGATCACCTTAGGATTCTCTCCTCGCCTACCTGTGTCGGTTTGCGGTACGGGCACCTCTCACCTCGCTAGAGGCTTTTCTTGGCAGTGTGGAATCAGGAACTTCGCTACTATAATTCGCTCGCCATCACAGCTCAGCCTTCACGGGAAACGGATTTGCCTATTTCCCAGCCTAACTGCTTGGACGCGGATATCCAATACCGCGCTTACCCTATCCTCCTGCGTCCCCCCATTGCTCAAATGGTGAGGAGGTGGTACAGGAATATCAACCTGTTATCCATCGCCTACGCCTTTCGGCCTCGGCTTAGGTCCCGACTAACCCTGAGCGGACGAGCCTTCCTCAGGAAACCTTAGGCATTCGGTGGAGGGGATTCTCACCCCTCTTTCGCTACTCATACCGGCATTCTCACTTCTAAGCGCTCCACCAGTCCTTCCGGTCTTGCTTCACAGCCCTTAGAACGCTCTCCTACCACTGTTCGAAGAACAGTCCGCAGCTTCGGTGATACGTTTAGCCCCGGTACATTTTCGGCGCAGAGTCACTCGACCAGTGAGCTATTACGCACTCTTTAAATGGTGGCTGCTTCTAAGCCAACATCCTGGTTGTCTAAGCAACTCCACATCCTTTTCCACTTAACGTATACTTTGGGACCTTAGCTGGCGGTCTGGGCTGTTTCCCTTTCGACTACGGATCTTATCACTCGCAGTCTGACTCCCAAGGATAAGTCATTGGCATTCGGAGTTTGACTGAATTCGGTAACCCGATGGGGGCCCCTAGTCCAATCAGTGCTCTACCTCCAAGACTCTTACACTTGAGGCTAGCCCTAAAGCTATTTCGGAGAGAACCAGCTATCTCCAGGTTCGATTGGAATTTCTCCGCTACCCACACCTCATCCCCGCACTTTTCAACGTGCGTGGGTTCGGGCCTCCATTCAGTGTTACCTGAACTTCACCCTGGACATGGGTAGATCACCTGGTTTCGGGTCTACGACCACATACTAAACGCCCTATTCAGACTCGCTTTCGCTGCGGCTCCGCCTCTTCAGCTTAACCTTGCACGGGATCGTAACTCGCCGGTTCATTCTACAAAAGGCACGCCATCACCCGTTAACGGGCTCTGACTACTTGTAGGCACACGGTTTCAGGATCTCTTTCACTCCCCTTCCGGGGTGCTTTTCACCTTTCCCTCACGGTACTGGTTCACTATCGGTCACTAGGTAGTATTTAGCCTTGGGAGATGGTCCTCCCAGCTTCCGACGGAATTTCACGTGTTCCGCCGTACTCAGGATCCACTCAAGAGGGAACGAAGTTTCAACTACAGGGTTGTTACCTTCTTCGACGGACCTTTCCAGGTCGCTTCATTTACTTCGTTCCTTTGTAACTCCGTATAGAGTGTCCTACAACCCCAAGAGGCAAGCCTCTTGGTTTGGGCTAATTCCGTTTCGCTCGCCGCTACTCAGGAAATCGCATTTGCTTTCTCTTCCTCCGGGTACTTAGATGTTTCAGTTCCCCGGGTCTGCCTTCAATATCCTATGTATTCAGATAAAGATACTGTTCCATTACGAACAGTGGGTTTCCCCATTCGGAAATCTCCGGATCAAAGCTCACTTACAGCTCCCCGAAGCATATCGGTGTTAGTCCCGTCCTTCATCGGCTCCTAGTGCCAAGGCATTCACCGTGCGCCCTTTCTAACTTAACCATTAGCGAATAAATGGTACAACATACTGTTGTGTTATTTATTGGTTTGATTAAAGAAAAGTTTCACTTTTCCTCAGCAATTACTGTTATCTAGTTTTCAAAGAACAATCGCAACCAAAATTCTTCTTATTAGATAAGAAGAAAGTAGTGTGCTTTCTATAATTGAGAGATTGAACTCTCAAAACTGAACAAAGTGTCAAAACGTACGTCATGTAAAAATCCTTAGAAAGGAGGTGATCCAGCCGCACCTTCCGATACGGCTACCTTGTTACGACTTCACCCCAATCATCTGTCCCACCTTAGGCGGCTGGCTCCTAAAAGGTTACTCCACCGACTTCGGGTGTTACAAACTCTCGTGGTGTGACGGGCGGTGTGTACAAGGCCCGGGAACGTATTCACCGCGGCATGCTGATCCGCGATTACTAGCGATTCCAGCTTCATGTAGGCGAGTTGCAGCCTACAATCCGAACTGAGAATGGTTTTATGGGATTGGCTTGACCTCGCGGTCTTGCAGCCCTTTGTACCATCCATTGTAGCACGTGTGTAGCCCAGGTCATAAGGGGCATGATGATTTGACGTCATCCCCACCTTCCTCCGGTTTGTCACCGGCAGTCACCTTAGAGTGCCCAACTGAATGCTGGCAACTAAGATCAAGGGTTGCGCTCGTTGCGGGACTTAACCCAACATCTCACGACACGAGCTGACGACAACCATGCACCACCTGTCACTCTGTCCCCCGAAGGGGAACGCTCTATCTCTAGGGTTGTCAGAGGATGTCAAGACCTGGTAAGGTTCTTCGCGTTGCTTCGAATTAAACCACATGCTCCACCGCTTGTGCGGGCCCCCGTCAATTCCTTTGAGTTTCAGCCTTGCGGCCGTACTCCCCAGGCGGAGTGCTTAATGCGTTAGCTGCAGCACTAAGGGGCGGAAACCCCCTAACACTTAGCACTCATCGTTTACGGCGTGGACTACCAGGGTATCTAATCCTGTTCGCTCCCCACGCTTTCGCTCCTCAGCGTCAGTTACAGACCAGAGAGCCGCCTTCGCCACTGGTGTTCCTCCACATCTCTACGCATTTCACCGCTACACGTGGAATTCCGCTTTTCTCTTCTGCACTCAAGTTCCCCAGTTTCCAATGACCCTCCACGGTTGAGCCGTGGGCTTTCACATCAGACTTAAGAAACCGCCTGCGCGCGCTTTACGCCCAATAATTCCGGACAACGCTTGCCACCTACGTATTACCGCGGCTGCTGGCACGTAGTTAGCCGTGGCTTTCTGGTTAGGTACCGTCAAGGTACCAGCAGTTACTCTGGTACTTGTTCTTCCCTAACAACAGAGCTTTACGACCCGAAAGCCTTCATCACTCACGCGGCGTTGCTCCGTCAGACTTTCGTCCATTGCGGAAGATTCCCTACTGCTGCCTCCCGTAGGAGTCTGGGCCGTGTCTCAGTCCCAGTGTGGCCGATCACCCTCTCAGGTCGGCTACGCATCGTTGCCTTGGTGAGCCGTTACCTCACCAACTAGCTAATGCGCCGCGGGCCCATCTGTAAGTGGTAGCCGAAGCCACCTTTTATGTCTGAACCATGCGGTTCAAACAAGCATCCGGTATTAGCCCCGGTT
>NZ_JBHVLR010000039.1:0-4480 GCF_042797335.1 Nocardiopsis sp. NPDC057823
GTGGCGCGATTCGCGAGCGAGGCCATCCAGGCGAGCATGAGCATGGTCTTGCCGTAGCCGGGGAGGCCCGCGACCTTGATCCCGCTCAACTGCCGTAGCGGGATGGCGACTTGGCGCATCCAGGGGTTGTGACCCATCGGGAGGACCCAGTCGTCAGCGTCGGGCCAGGCGTACGGCGCGTGCTCGTCGAGCGGGTTGCCGACGATGCCCCGGACCTCCACGAGTCCGGCCTTGAGTCGGCGGACTTCCACGGTCTGGCAGTCCCAGGCGTCCGCGAGCCAACCGCCGGCCTTTTCGACTTCCTCGACCCCGACCTTCGGGATCGTCTTGATGACGGCCCGGATGCCCCACGGCTCGGGGAGCACCCTGATCTTCGGGACGACGGTGACGGGCTTGGCGGTCTTGCCCTGCCAGTCCTTGCGGCCCTTGGTGTTCTCGTCCACGCGAGCGAGGCCGACGTTCGGGGCGAGGCGACGCCAGCGGCGGGAGACGGCCCAGGCATGGCGCATCCGAGCCCGCTGGAGGGGAGTCGCCCGGATGTACCGGTAGGTGGCGATGAAGAGGCGAGCCGCCCCCCAGGCCGCCAGCACCGCGAGAGCGATGACGGCGACCAGGGGAGACAGGCTCAGGGAGTCGGTGACAGACACGGTCAGCCTTCCTGCGAGGCGGACTTACGGGAGGTGGGAACGGCGTTCAGGGGGCGGATCTCGTCGGCCTGGTACCAGGCAGTGCCGCCGACGACCTTCTCGTTGCCGTTGCGGTCGGTCCGCTTCTCGGCCGGGGTGACACCGACCCGGAAGCCGACCAGCTCGACCGGCTGCGGCATCCCCTGGAGCGGGGCGGCGGGGTCCTGGTGCGAGAGGACACCGACCTTGAGGATCTCGTTCTCGGTCCGGCCGAACTGGGTGAAGGAGGCGACGACCTGCACCTCCCACTTCGGCGTGCCGTCCTTGGCGGTGTCCTGCTGCTGGGTGCCGAACTGCATCTTGGGCGAGGAGCTGAGGAACATGACCATCGAGAAGGTGCGGGCCTGGTCGACGTGGAAGATCGCGGGCATGAATCTCTCCTTGTGACAGATCGTCAGGTGACGATCGCTCGTCTACGGGGTGTTGCGTGCTCTACCCTGAACCTCATGCACGGGGGTTGTCAACCAGGTTATCGCCAGACGTAGTCAAGGATGGTCGAATATGTCGGAGTCAGTACCGGCCGAGATCCGTACAAAGATGCAGGTGAGGCTGCAAGCGATCTCTGAGCTTGCCGGATACCTCGGACATGCCGACGCGGCCATGTCCCGTGATCCGGCCGAGTGGCATCGGAACCTGATCCGGGCGTTCTCGGATCTGGCGGAGGAGGCGAAGGCGGCGGAGACCGAACTCTCCGTGCACGCGGTGCAATCGAAGGCCCTCACCACGACAGAGGTCTCGAAGGCTGCGAAGGTCAGCCGGACCGCGATCTACAAGAGGATGCGTGAGTAGCGGAATTGGAAGAGGCCCCCGTCGAATTCGGCGGGGGCCTTTTCCGTTGTTCCCGGCGGGGGCCGGAGCTTCCGCCGCAGGCGGTCGAGTTTTTTTTGTGGTTCCGGGCTGAAGAAGTCTTTAACCGTTGCTGATCAGTGGGGCCCCTCCGAGAGCAAGAAAGGGGGCCGAGTGCCCACTTCGTGCGGTGAGGGCATCCAGCCCTCTCCATTGGTACAAGTGTAATGGCCCCCTTTCATGCTCTCGCCCCACAGATCACCAACGGTCAAACACTTCTCCAACCCTAGGCGACATTGTCTTCTGACGGTTCGTCAGGGGTTTCTGACGTGTCGTCAGGAGCGAGTTTCTTGACTGCCCAGATTTGGTGTGCAGTGAGGAGCTTGACGAGTGCCGGAAATCCGCCTCGTTCGACGGCTTCGAGGACTCGGGCTTCGAGGCCGTGGGCGACGACCATCTTCCAGGCCGACTCGGCCAGCTCGGCCACCTCCCCGCCGGCCACTTCTTCGGCGGCGTGCTCTTCGTCGCTGATCTCGTCCACTCCGAGCCGAGCCTTGAGCTTGGGTGACCAGCGAAGCCAGGACTTGCCCTTGGTCGCCTTCTCGTACTCAATCCAGAGGTCAACGACCGCAGCGTCCCCGGTCGCAAGCAGGTACTCGACCATTTCGAACGGCGTCAGACTTCCCAGCTTGCCTTTCTTGAGATCACCGCGAGCGACCTCATTTCCGATGTGGCGTCCGGAGTCCTGAGCCTTAGCGATGTATTCCCCGGCACCTTCGGCAGTCATGACCTTGTCCCACTTGACCCCATGAGTCTTATCGGCCGGGAATCCATGCTTCTTCGTCCAGGCCATCCAGAGCCGTTGCCACCGGGCCATCATGTACGTGAGTTGGATGACATCAGGCTCCGAGTCGAAGCAGACGATCACGTGAAGGTGCGGGTGCCACCCGTTCTTTCCGTAGGTGATTTCCCGCGAATTGATGGTGCCGATCTTGCCGGTGAGCTTCTTTTCACGGTTGGCCATGTTGCCATTTCCGAGTTTCCGGAATGCGTCGTTGAGTGCGTCGAGGAGTTCGGCCAGCGCGTGCCCTTTGGCATGCCGGACGGTGAAGGTGACCATCCAGGCAGAGCCACCCGACATGATCAGGTTGGCGACGCCGACAGCGATCTCGTTGGCCCGCTTGGCGCGGATCTTGGCCGAGCAGACCGGGCAGAGCCAGCCGTTCGCGCAGATGCAGACACCGGAGGTGTAGGCCACCCCGTCACGGACGTGGATCTTGACCCGGTCGACCTTGCCGTTCTGGCCTTGAGCCATGACCCGTCCGCAGGCCGAGAGCCGCTTGACCGTCGTGAACGACCAGATGGCCCGACGGATCTCGAAGCGGCGGCGGCGACGGCAACACGGATCGGTGCCCTTCCCGCATTCGTGCTGGTCAGACCCGGTTTTCCCCGCAGGGGGGGAAACAAAGTCCGTAGTAGTACCAAGGGGGGCGTCCGCCAGGCCGCCAGAGGCGGCCCGGCGCCCCTCAAGGCCTTCGGCAACGGGGCGCCGGGAGACCTGGCGGCTACCCGAGGCCCGCAGGTGTTTCGCGGCCTGTGCTCCATCCAGCGGGAGGACCGGGGGCACGTCGTCATGCGGGGTGGCTACCTGTGGTGCCGAGCCGTCGCCGTGCTCTACCGTGGTCATGAGACGTTCTCCGTTCGCGTTCCAGGTGGCGGAGAGCAGAGGCCCGGCCGTTGCGAGCGGTCCGGGCCTCCGTCGTTCCGTGTGATCCTGTCTCCCGTGGCTGACCGGCGTGGTAGGAACACGCCGGTCGGTCACTTCTGCTTCTGCGGCCCCATGAGGCTCTTGATGACGAGCCAGCCGAGAGCGCACGAGATGGCCCCGATGCCGACCGCGACCGCGACGACGGCGACGGCCAGGAGGACGGCGACGACGAGGGCTCCGGCCCCGCCAGCCGCGACGAGCTGTCCGGCGTGCTGGCGGAGCCAGGAGGGCGCGGGGGCGGCCTGCTGGACGATGACGTACGGGGCGGGCTGCTGGAGGCTCTGAGGGACGCTCAGGGCCTGTCCGGGGCCGATGTGGATCGGTGTAGGTGTGTAGACCTGCTGGGGGCCGTACGGGTCGCTCATCAACTTGCCTTCCGGGCGCGGCGGGTCTTCTTCTGGAGCGGGACGGAAGCGCCGGCGCTTTCGTCGGCGGCGGGAGTCGAGACGTCTACGACGGTGGGGGCAGCCGCGGGGATGACGTCGCGGCGGAGATGCGCGGTCGAGGCGATGAAGCCGGGGAGCTGGTCTTCATCCAGGTCGCCAACGCGGACTCGGTCGTATCGACCGCCCAGGCCGGGGACGCCGGTGACGACGCAGACGCCGACGTTGGTCTCCTTGTCCACGAGCTTCGAGGGGTCGTTGGGCTCGTCCTTGCGGATGCCCGAGCCGAGGGCCGCTTCGGCCGCATCGATGGTGAACGTCGGGAAGCAGACGCCGACCTCCAGGTTGTCCCTGACGGCGGTCGGGATCGCGTCGCCGGTCTGCTTCTGGGTGCCGAAGATACCGATGACGCCGAGCCCGCGACCCTCCTTGGAGATGGTCTGCATCATGCGCTGGTTGGACTCGATGACCTGCTTGTCCTTGCCGGTCAGGCCCTTGGTGTCGGCGTAGTTGTGGCACTCATCCATGAGCACCAGGACGAGCGGGTTGGTCTCGGTCGGCCCGTGCTTCCAGAACTTGTGCGTCCCCCGTTCCTCGACCAGGGCGGCCGGGCGGTCCTTGAGCAGCCGGACCAGTTCGGTCAGGCGTTGGTTGGCGGTTTCCGGGTTGTCGCCGACGACGAACATGGCGCGGTCTCCGGCCTGGCCCCAGTCGCCGTATCGGGCGTCGGAGGTCTTGCCGTCAAAGATGGCGAACTGCACGGTGGCGCGATTCGCGAGCGAGGCCATCCAGGCGAGCATGAGCATGGTCTTGCCGTAGCCGGGGAGGCCCGCGACCTTGATCCCGCTCAACTGCCG
>NZ_JBHVLR010000040.1:1231-2536 GCF_042797335.1 Nocardiopsis sp. NPDC057823
TGCGGTTGGTGTTTTGATTTGTGAATAGTGTGCGCGAGCATCTTGTTATCTGTAGTGGCCAAGTGATAGTGGCATACGGTGGATGCCTTGGCACCAGGCGCCGATGAAGGACGTGGGAGGCCGCGATAGGCCACGGGGAGCTGTCAACCGAGCTGTGATCCGTGGGTGTCCGAATGGGGGAACCCAGCCCGAGTTGTGTCGGGTTGCCGCCGCCTGAATGTATAGGGCGGTTGGTGGTGACGCGGGGAAGTGAAACATCTCAGTACCCGTAGGAAGAGTAAACAACAGTGATTCTCCTAGTAGTGGTGAGCGAACGGGGAAGAGGCTAAACCGTGCGCGTGTGATAGACGGCAGTCGTTGCGTGTGCGGGGTTGTGGGGCGTGTCTGTTCGGGTCTGCCGGCCCGGAGCGTTGATGGTTCTTCTAGCTGAATCCGTTGGGAAGCGGTACCGGAGTGGGTGAGAGTCCCGTAGGTGAAGGAAGAGTCTAGGCGTTGACGCTGTCCCCGAGTAGCGCGGAGCCCGAGGAATTCCGTGTGAATCTGGCAGGACCACCTGCTAAGCCAAAATACGTCCTGGTGACCGATAGTGCACTAGTACCGTGAGGGAAAGGTGAAAAGTGCCCCGGTGAGGGGTCGTGAAATAGTACCTGAAACCGTGTGCTGTCAAGCCGTCAGAGCATCCTTTCGGGGTTGTGATGGCGTGCCTTTTGAAGAATGAGCCTGCGAGTCATGGTGTGTGGCGAGGTTAACCCGGGTGGGGTAGCCGTAGGGAAACCGAGTCTGAATAGGGCGATTGAGTCGCATGCTGTGGACCCGAAGCGGAGTGATCTACCCATGTCCAGGGTGAAGCGGGGGTAAGACCTCGTGGAGGCCCGAACCCACCAGGGTTGAAAACCTGGGGGATGAGGTGTGGGTAGGGGTGAAAGGCCAATCAAACTCCGTGATAGCTGGTTCTCCCCGAAATGCATTTAGGTGCAGCGTTGCGTGTTTCTTGCCGGAGGTAGAGCTACTGTTTGGCTGATGGGCCCGACAAGGTTACTGACGTCAGACAAACTCCGAATGCCGGTGAAGTGAAGCGTGGCAGTGAGACTGCGGGGGATAAGCTTCGTAGTCGAGAGGGAAACAGCCCAGATCATCAGCTAAGGCCCCTAAGCGTGTGCTAAGTGGGAAAGGTTGTGGAGTTGCTGAGACAACCAGGAGGTTGGCTTAGAAGCAGCCATCCTTTAAAGAGTGCGTAATAGCTCACTGGTCAAGTGGTTCTGCGCCGATAATGTAGCGGGGCTTAAGCACACCGCCGAAGCTGTG
>NZ_JBHVLR010000041.1:0-1333 GCF_042797335.1 Nocardiopsis sp. NPDC057823
ATTATTTGGTGTGGTAACTTAATAATAGCAGACGGGGTTTTTCCCTGTCAAATTACCTTTAAACCCTTGACACCACTGGATTTATATCACTTTTTGAAAATCTCAATGTTTCTATATGTATCAAGATAAGAAAAGACACGATTCTGACTCCGTCAAAATCGCCAAAAAGCTGGCGAAACCGCCATCTTTTTAAAAGATTAAAACCCAAAAACCTAAAAGACCAAAGACTAAACCAAATTTCCCCGCAGGGGGAGATTTTTTTTTGATTTTTTGGTCCTGCTGCGCAACAAAAAAACAGACCTAAAAGGTCTGAAGAATTAAGTCATTGCCCTAGAATCATAAACTTGAAAACCAGTTGCACTATAGCTATCTATATTCGCTTGAACAAAAACACCGATAACCAATGCTGATGTACAAATTAAACCTAAAGCACAGTTCCTATAGAAATTCATACAAACAATCGCCCCTTTGAATTTGTTTTTGGGCGTATATCATCTTTTCATACATTTTTACAGATTCATCCACACGCCCTTTTTCAGTATAAAATCGGGCGGCTTCCAAAGCTAGGTCTTCCATGTAAGGTAAACCTCTCGGGCTTTCCAATTTATCCAAGCAAGCCAATACTTCACTAAGATTTGCAGACTTAAAAAATAAATTTTCCAGCACCTTCAACATATCCAGAAATAAATCATCTTTATGTAAAGCCAACTGTTCCTTAGCTTTCTCGTAAAATTCTCGTCCCTCAATTAATTCTTTTTGATTCAAATGAATCCGTATCAATTCATAATAGACTTGAAACAACTTTTCACCGATTGGCTCCCCTTCTAAAATGGATTGGTGAAAATACGACACAGCTTTCGTAATTTGATTTAACCCTTGATAACAGATACCGATATTGTACAGCTGCCTAAAAATTATATGCTTATTCCCCAATGCCTCCGCTTTTTCCAAAGCTAAAGAAAAACAAGTCAATGCTTTATCTCTAGTTTCTAAATCCATATAATTTCCCGCGACTACAGTTAAACAATTAATTTCACGAACCATATAAATTGAATGCGTCTTATAAGCCTTATAAGTATCATAAGCAAGAGTGACATAATACATAGACATATGTGTCTGTTTCATGTGATAAAACACTTCGGACATCTTGTAATAGAATTCCGCTTTCTCTAACTCATCAGCAACTTGCTCCAAACGTTTCTCAGCTCGCCTATAGAACATGATAGCTTTAACAAATTCGCCCATTCTGAATTCATACATTCCTTGAAAAAAGTTGAAATAGTATTCAAGAAAGCCCGACATCTTTTTCCCTTGTCCTTCTACAGCTTTCAAA
>NZ_JBHVLR010000042.1:0-1199 GCF_042797335.1 Nocardiopsis sp. NPDC057823
GGAGCTGGGTGGGGTCGCAGATAGCGGGGGGAAGCGACTGTTTATTAAAAACACAGGTCCGTGCGAAGTCGTAAGACGCTGTATACGGACTGACGCCTGCCCGGTGCTGGAACGTTAAGAGGACCGGTTAACGGGGTTCGCCCTGTGAAGCTGGGAATCCAAGCGCCAGTAAACGGCGGTGGTAACTATAACCATCCTAAGGTAGCGAAATTCCTTGTCGGGTAAGTTCCGACCTGCACGAATGGCGTAACGACTTCCCCACTGTCTCAACCATGGGCCCGGTGAAATTGCACTACGAGTAAAGATGCTCGTTTCGCGCAGCAGGACGGAAAGACCCCGGGACCTTCACTATAGCTTGACATTGGTGTTTGGGATGGTTTGTGTAGGATAGGTGGGAGCCGGTGAAACTGCCACGCTAGTGGTGGTGGAGGCGTTGGTGAAATACCACTCTGACTGTTTCGGGCATCTAACCTTGGGCCGTGATCCGGTTCGGGGACAGTGTCTGGTGGGTAGTTTAACTGGGGCGGTTGCCTCCCAAAGAGTAACGGAGGCGCCCAAAGGTTCCCTCAGCCTGGTTGGTAATCAGGTGTTGAGTGTAAGTGCACAAGGGAGCTTGACTGTGAGACGGACGTGTCGAGCAGGAGCGAAAGCTGGGACTAGTGATCCGGCACCGGCGTGTGGAAGCGGTGTCGCTCAACGGCTAAAAGGTACCCCGGGGATAACAGGCTGATCTTCCCCAAGAGTCCATATCGACGGGATGGTTTGGCACCTCGATGTCGGCTCGTCGCATCCTGGGGCTGGAGTTGGTCCCAAGGGTTGGGCTGTTCGCCCATTAAAGCGGCACGCGAGCTGGGTTTAGAACGTCGTGAGACAGTTCGGTCCCTATCCGCTGTGCGCGTTGGAGACTTGAGAAGGGCTGTCCCTAGTACGAGAGGACCGGGACGGACGAACCTCTGGTGTGCCAGTTGTCCTGCCAAGGGCATGGCTGGTTGGCTACGTTCGGGAGGGATAACCGCTGAAAGCATCTAAGCGGGAAGCTTGCTTCGAGATGAGGTCTCCTGCCTCCTTTGAGAGGGTAAGGCTCCCTAGAGACGATGGGGTTGATAGGCCGGGTGTGGAAGCCCTGTGAGGGGTGGAGCTGACCGGTACTAATAGGCCGAGGGCTTGTCCGCTGCAGATAATTGGGTGCTCGCGCATAC
>NZ_JBHVLR010000043.1:0-1090 GCF_042797335.1 Nocardiopsis sp. NPDC057823
GCGGTGCTCGGGCTCGATCTGCGCCCGCGGCACGATCGTCGGATTCACGTTGTCGATCACCGTCTCCCGCGAAATGATCACCCGACCCACATCCTCACGAGACGGCACCTCGTACATCACCGACAACAACACCTCCTCGATGATCGCCCGCAACCCACGCGCACCCGTCCCCCGAATGATCCCCTGCTCAGCGATCGCCTCCAACGCGTCCGGCGTGAACTCCAACCCCACACCGTCCAACTCGAACAACCGCTGATACTGCTTCACCAACGCATTACGCGGCTCCGTCAGAATCCGGATCAACGCCCCCCGATCCAGATCATGCACACTCGTGATCACCGGCAACCGCCCGATGAACTCCGGAATCATCCCGAACTTCAACAGATCCTCCGGCATCACCTCACCGAAACCGCCCCCCGCCAACTCCTCCTTCGACCGCAACACCGCGTTGAACCCCATCCCCTGCCGCCCCGTACGCGACTCGATGATCTTGTCCAACCCAGCAAACGCCCCACCACAGATGAACAGCACATTCGTCGTATCGATCTGAATGAACTCCTGATGAGGATGCTTCCGCCCACCCTGCGGAGGCACACTCGCCGTCGTCCCCTCCAAGATCTTCAACAACGCCTGCTGCACACCCTCCCCCGACACATCCCGCGTGATCGACGGATTCTCACTCTTCCGAGCGACCTTGTCCACCTCGTCGATGTAGATGATCCCCGTCTCGGCCTTCTTCACGTCGTAATCGGCCGCCTGGATCAACTTCAACAGGATGTTCTCCACATCCTCACCGACATACCCCGCCTCCGTCAGCGCCGTCGCATCGGCGATCGCGAACGGCACGTTCAAAATCCGCGCCAGCGTCTGCGCCAACAACGTCTTGCCCGACCCCGTCGGACCCAACAGCAGGATGTTCGACTTCGCGATCTCCACATCCTCACCACCCGGACGCTCCCCCTCCGAGCGCACCCGCTTGTAGTGGTTGTAGACCGCCACCGACAACGCCTTCTTCGCCTGCTCCTGCCCGATCACATACGAATCCAGGAACTCGTAGATCTCCCGCGGCTTGGGCAACGCATCCCAGGAG